>NZ_CP064688.1:6567500-7471060 GCF_023100925.1 Bradyrhizobium sp. 40 | reverse complement strand
CGCAAATTCCCCACTCGGCCCCTGACGCCTCACCCGCGCCGTTCGACGGAAGCCAGCTCGACGACCCAACCGTCGCCTGTACGGCTTTGGTGGAGCTCCGGCTGAATATTCCAATATTTAGTAGCTTCGGTCAATTCAGACTCTACATCTTGACCCTTGAGAAACAACGCTTTTGCGCCTTGGCGCATCAGCGGCTCCGCAAAGCCGATGAGTTGATGTAGCGGAGCCAGTGCACGCGCGGTGACGCAATCGACCGGGCCGGTGATTCTATCCACATTATCCCCGATCTCAGCGAGATGTACGACTCCCGGAGATGTAGTGACGCGGATGGCTTCGCGCAGGAAGGCTGCCTTCTTGGCGATTCGCTCGACCAGATGGACGCTCGTCCCGGCCGCCCCCGCCATGGCGCAGGCCAGAACGACGCCCGGAAAGCCGCCGCCGCTGCCGAGGTCAGCCCAGCGTTTGGCCGAGGGGGCGAGAGCGACGAGCTGAAGCGAATCGGCGATGTGCCGGGTCCAGAGATGCGGCAATGTCGAGGGCGCGACGAGGTTGGTCTTGGCCTGCCACTCCCGCAGCAGCGCGATGTAGCGATCGAGCCGGAGCTCCGTTTCATGTGAAACGGGTGCGAGCTTGAGTGCCGCAACCTTGTCGGCCGCGATGACGGCGTCCAACGATCGATCGTTGGCGCTGGCCTTGTCGATCTTCGGTCTGGTCGGCGCCGGTTCGGAGCGACGACCCGCGCCCTCGCCCGCCGGAGGTTTTCCTGATGACGATCTGCCGCCGCCCGGCTCGCGCTGTTTCACGTGAAACCTATGCGATTGCTTTGGAAGTCTTCCGCGCTTCGCGGCGGAGATAGGCCGCAAGGATGCCGAGCGCGGCCGGCGTCATGCCGTCGATTCGGCCGGCCTGGCCAACGGTGAACGGCCGCGCCCTCTCCAACTTGGCCCGCACCTCGTTGGAGAGACCGGGGACCTGCTGGTAATCGACGTCCGACAGCACCATCCCCTCGTCCCGCCTGAAGGCTTCAACATCGGCGCTCTGGCGCTCCAGATAGACATCGTACTTCGCGTCGATCTCGAGATGGGTGGCAATGACGGGACCAATGGCAGCGAGCTCCGGCCAGATTGCACGGACCTGGCTCCAGCCGATGTCGGGATAGGCCATCAGCTCGAAGGCCGACCGCCGCTGACCGTCCCGGTTCAGGGTGAGACCCTGCTTGATGGCCTCGTTCGGGGTGATCGTGAGCGATTTCGAGAGCGCTCGAGCCGCATTCAGCGCGTCCATCTTGGCGCGATGATGCGCGGTCCGGGCGCTGCCCACGCATCCCAGTGCGATGCCCTTCTCGGTCAGACGCTGATCGGCATTGTCCGCCCGCAGTGTCAGACGATACTCGGCCCGCGAGGTGAACATCCGATAGGGTTCGCTGATGCCGCGGGTGACGAGGTCGTCGATCATGACGCCAAGATAGCCATCGGCGCGGTCGAACACCGTCAGCGCGGCGCCGCTCGCCGTCAATGCCGCGTTCAGCCCGGCCACGATGCCTTGGCCGGCGGCTTCCTCGTATCCGGTCGTGCCGTTGATCTGCCCGGCCAGGAACAAGCCGCGCAGACGCTTGGTCTGGAGGGTTGGATCAAGCTCCCGCGGATCGACGTGGTCGTATTCGATGGCATAGCCCGGCCGGACCATCTTCACCGGCTCCAGGCCGGGAATGGTTGCGAGGATGGCGAGCTGGACGTCCTCCGGCAGCGAGGTCGAGATGCCGTTGGGATAGACGGTGCTGTCGTCGAGCCCTTCCGGCTCCAGGAAGATCTGGTGACCGTCGCGATCGCCGAAGCGAACGATCTTGTCCTCGATCGAGGGGCAATAGCGCGGTCCGGAGCTCTTGATCTGGCCCGAGTACATCGGAGAGCGATGGACATTGGCCCGGATCACGTCGTGGGTCGCAGGCGTGGTCCGGGTGATCCCGCACTGGATCTGTGGCGTCGTGATGCGCTCGGTCATCACCGAAAACGGCTCCGGAGGCTCGTCCCCCGGCTGCATTTCGACCGCCGACCAGTCGATCGTCGAGCCATCCAGACGCGGCGGGGTCCCTGTCTTGAGCCGCCCAAGGGTAAACCCGGCGCGCTCGAACGAGGTCGAAAGGCCCATCGCAGGCGCCTCGCCAACCCTGCCGGCCGGCCAGTTCTTCTCGCCAAGATGGATCAGTCCGCGGAGGAAGGTGCCGGTGGTGACGACGACAGCCCCTGCCCGAAGTTCGCGGCCATCCGCCAGGCGCAGGCCGATCACCCGTCCCTCGACCACGATCAGCTCGTCCGCCTCGCCTTCGACCACGGAAAGACCCCCGGTCTCCAGGATTGCCACCTGCATCGCAGCGGCATAGAGCTTCCGGTCCGCCTGCGCGCGCGGACCACGCACCGCCGGGCCCTTACGGCGATTGAGGACGCGAAACTGGATGCCGCCGGCATCGCCGACCCGGCCCATCAGGCCATCGAGCGCGTCGACCTCCCGAACCAGATGACCCTTGCCCAGACCGCCAATGGCGGGATTGCAGGACATGGCACCGACCGTGGAGAAACGGTGCGTGACAAGAGCGGTCGCCGCGCCCATCCGGGCAGAGGCAGAAGCGGCCTCACAGCCGGCGTGGCCGCCGCCAATCACGATGACGTCGAAGCTCTCTCGCTCTGTTCGCATGGGCGGACTTCTAACTCACAGGCAGGGAAGCCGGAAGCAGAAACTGGAGAGGCAGTTGTTTCACGTGAAATGGTGCAAAGCGGACCCAAGGTCTTTTCGCGAAAACAACCCCATGCACAGTAGAGTGGCCCTTGGAAACGTTGTCGTTTTTTGTGAGAGGAAAAGGGGTCACCAGGGTAAAAGGGTGGTCCGAAGGCCAAGACGGGGCGCGATCGGACCGCGACGGCAGGCCCGCAGCCCGAGGCCTTGCGAGCGGACAGACGCAATCCAAGCCCTTTCTGCGCACCCACTCCTAAGGTATTACCGCTAGCAGCGGGTCCCCGCGCGCAAACCAGCGACTTAATCGATAAGTGTTTCACGTGAAACATCTCGGAACTGAACCGGCCCTGTTTCACGTGAAACGCCAAGAAGTGGAACAAAGGCTAGTTCTACAATGAAGAACTAGGGCTACTTTCCAACACAGAATTTCTGGAAAATCGCCCCCAGGACGTCTTCGACATCTACCCGACCCAGCAGCCGGCCCAAGGCATAGGCGGCCGCGCGCAGCTCTTCGGCGGCAAGCTCCTCGCCCTCTTCTACTAGCTCAAGACTCCGGCGCAAGCTGTCCGCTGCGCGGCGCAGCAGATCCCGCTGCCGGGCCCGGGTCACCAACGCGCCCTCGGTCGTTCCGAAAAACTCGGCGGCGAATTTCACCAGGGCATCGACCAGCTCGGGAATGCCGTCACCCCGGCTGGCCGCGATTCCGAACTCACCACCCGGTCCGATACCCTCGACCCCGCCGAGATCGATCTTGTTGCGCACGATCCAGACCGAGCCGCCGGAGCGACTGCCTGCGTTGCCGGACTTCCCCAGCAACGGCATCGCGGCCGGATCGACAGCGCGCCCCGCCTCCACCAGCCACAACACGAGGTCGGCGTCTTCGGCTCGCGCTCGCGCCCGGCGAACACCCTCCTGCTCCACCGGATCGTCGGTCTCGCGAATGCCGGCCGTGTCGATCACCGTGACGGGATAACCATCAAGATCGAGCTGCACCTCGATCACATCGCGTGTCGTGCCGGCATGCGGCGAGACGATCGCGACGTCGCGGCGCGCGAGCTGGTTGATCAGCGTCGACTTGCCGACGTTCGGCTCGCCTGCGATCGCAACCACCAGGCCGTCGCGCAAACGTTCAGCTTGTCCCTGTGCCGCAAGGACTTCTGCGATTTCGTCGTGCAGCGCACTGATCGCCTTGACCGCAGGCGCCATCAACTCGGCCGGCACATCGCCCTCGTCGGAGAAATCGATGCTGGCCTCGATCAAGGCCGAAGCCTCGATGATGCGCTCGCGCCAGTCGCGCGCGCGATTGCCGAGGAGACCCTGCAACTGCCGTAACGCCTGGCGGCGCTGGCGGTCGGTGTCGGCATGAATGAGATCGTCGAGGCCCTCCGCCTCAGTCAGGTCGAGCTTGCCGTTCTCGAAGGCGCGCCGGGTGAATTCGCCGGGCTCGGCAGCTCGCATATTCGGGATTACGGAAATTGCGGTAAACAGTGCGGCCAGCACCGCGCGGCCGCCATGGACGTGAAATTCGGCGACATCCTCGCCGGTCGCGCTGGCGGGCCCGGGAAACCACAGCACCACGGAATCGTCGATCGGCTGGCCGACACCGTCATGAATGAGTCGGCGGCTGGCCTGCCTCGGCGCCGGCAGCTTGCCCGCCAGCGTCGTCAGCACCAGGCTGGCGCCTGGCCCGGAGACGCGCACCACCGCGAGCGCGCTCGGCGGACGGCCGGACGACAGCGCAAAGATGGTCTGGTCTCGCGGATGCATGGCCTATTTGTCCGGCTGAAAGCGAAAAGGCAAACATCCGTTTCGGCAGACAAATCGCGCGATTTGCTGCATCCATTCCCGCAGCAAATCCGATGTTGCCATGCAATAAATTCGCGAACATCTGCTGCAAGAACCGCTTCCAACGGAATAAGCGACGTCCGTCGATCACCATATTCGTAAATTATATCAACATGTTATGCGACATCCGCTCCAAGCGACAGATGCCCCACAATGCTGCATCTTCGCTGCAGCAAAGCCGCACAACGAAAAAGGGCGCCCGAAGGCGCCCTTTGATCATGCTGCACTGCAATCAGGTGTTCATCGAGTCGAAGAACTCGGAATTGCTCTTGGTCGAACGCAGCTTGTCGAGCAGGAAGTCGATACCATCCATCGTCCCCATCGGATTCAGGATGCGGCGGAGCACGTACATCTTCTTCAGGACCACCGGATCGGTGATCAGCTCTTCCTTGCGGGTGCCGGAGCGCGAAATGTCGATCGCCGGGAAGGTCCGTTTGTCCGAAACCTTGCGGTCGAGGATCAGCTCGGAGTTACCGGTGCCCTTGAACTCTTCGAAGATGACTTCGTCCATGCGGCTGCCGGTATCGACCAGCGCGGTCGCGATGATCGTCAGCGAGCCGCCTTCTTCGATGTTGCGGGCGGCGCCGAAGAAGCGCTTCGGCCGCTGCAGCGCGTTGGCATCGACACCGCCGGTCAGCACCTTGCCCGATGACGGCACCACGGTGTTGTAGGCGCGGCCGAGACGCGTGATGGAGTCCAGCAGGATCACGACGTCGCGGCCATGCTCGACCAGACGCTTGGCTTTCTCGATCACCATCTCGGCGACCTGGACGTGGCGCACCGCCGGTTCGTCGAAGGTCGAGGAGACGACCTCGCCCTTCACCGAGCGCTGCATGTCCGTGACTTCTTCCGGACGTTCGTCGATCAGAAGCACGATCAGGTAGCACTCGGGATGATTATGCGCGATCGAGTGCGCTATGTTCTGCATCAGCACGGTCTTGCCCGTGCGCGGCGGCGCGACGATCAGAGCGCGCTGGCCCTTGCCGATCGGCGCAACGATGTCGATCACCCTTGCAGACAGATCTTTCCGCGTCGGGTCGTCGATTTCCATGCGGAAGCGCTGATTCGGAAACAGCGGCGTGAGATTGTCGAAATTGACCTTGTGCTTGGCCTTTTCCGGGTCCTCGAAATTGAGCGTGTTGACCTTCAGCAGCGCGAAATAGCGCTCGCCCTCTTTCGGGCTGCGGATGTGGCCTTCGATGGTGTCGCCGGTGCGCAGGCCAAAACGGCGGATCTGCGAGGGCGAAACGTAGATGTCATCCGGGCCCGGCAGATAATTCGCATCGGGCGAGCGGAGGAAGCCGAAGCCGTCGGAGAGAACCTCGACGACGCCTTCGCCGACGATGTCGGTCTCGGCGAGCGCAAGCTGCTTGAGGATGGCGAACAGCAGCTCCTGCTTGCGCATGGTGCTGGCATTCTCGACCCCATTCTCTTCCGCGAACGAGACGAGCTCGGCCGGCGTCTTCGACTTGAGGTCCTGGAGTTTGATTTCCCGCATTGGGGTGGTCCTGTGGGGTAACCTGGGAGGGGGGTGCGAGGAGGCTCTGAAATGCGGACGCGAAAAGGTAAGGTCCGCAGGTCTGGCAAGGAGAGCGCCGGTGAGGCTTCAAACCTGATGGGGTGTCCGGCCTCTGGAAAGCTCAGACACGACCACATCCGCCTGCGTTGGGTGGGATATCGCTAATATAGAAAATCGCCTCACACTCCGCAAGCAGAAGCACTGAGCGATTGTTCGCGGCCGCTGCCTAGAACGGCTTCACGATCACCATGATGACGATCAGAATCATCAAGGCAGTCGGTACCTCGTTGATAATCCGATAGAATTTCTGGCTCCGGGGGCGCCGGTCCGCCGCGAAATCCTTCAACCAGCGCGAAAAAAAGCCGTGGACCGCGGACATCGCCAGGACCAGTGCCAGTTTTACGTGCAGCCAGCCGAAAGTGAACCAGTGCCCGGCCCAGGCGAGATAAAGCCCGGCGAGCCAGGTCACGATCATGGCGGGGTTGATGATCGCCTTGAACAGCCGCCGTTCCATGATCTTGAACGTTTCCGACTGCTTCGAGCCGATTTCGGCCTCGCAATGATAAACGAACAGCCGCGGCAAATAGAGCATGCCCGCCATCCAGGAGATGACGGCGATCACATGCAGCGCCTTGATCCAGAGGTAGACGTCTTCAAACATGTCTGGGGTCCGGATTCCTGCCCAGCCGAGGGGAACGCTGGGGATAGTAAGGAGTCGTTAAGGTCTTGCCTGCACACATATCCGTCCGTAGCGCTCTTCTCCAATAAGAATCTTAGATTCTTAAGGTTTGAGTCTATGTGACGGTGAATTGGACTCACACATTTCCGTCCGCCCGTTCACACGCGCTTGTTCACATTCATCAACATATCCCTGATCGCTTTGGCGGCTTTCGATAAGTCGGTCAGCTTCAAAGGCTTGCGCGTTTCTGTCGGCAGCTTATCAAGAGGGTTATCGACGCAATCCCGTTTCCCTTTCGGCGGGGCGTCGAAGTTGTTCTCAGGGGCAGTGGTGTGAAGAAAATTGGCACTTGTCCCGCCCCCGGTGTCGCACATCCCTTTCCAAGGGGTTAAGCTCCACAGAAATCCACAAACCACACCGGTTTCATACAAAGGGCTTTTGTGCCGACCTCGAGCAATTATTTCCATCTGCACCTCGTCTCCGACTCCACCGGTGAGACGCTGATCACGGTGGCGCGCGCCGTTGCCGCTCAGTACGCCAACGTGACCCCGGTCGAGCACGTCTATCCGTTGGTGCGCAGTCAGAAACAGCTTGATCGCGTGCTCGACGAGATCGAGGAAGCACCGGGAATCGTGCTGTTCACGCTGCTCGAGAAGGATCTGGTCGCCAGGCTCGAGGACAAGTGCAAGGGGATCAATGTTCCGAGCCTGTCGATCATCGGCCCGGTGATGCAGTTGTTCGAGGCGTATCTCGGAGCTGCCACGACCGGCCGGGTCGGCGCCCAGCACGTGCTCAATGCCGAATACTTCAAGCGCATCGACGCTTTGAACTACACGATGATCCACGATGACGGCCAGCATGTCGAAGGGCTCGATGATGCGGACGTGGTGCTCGTCGGCGTTTCCCGCACCTCCAAGACCCCGACCTCGATCTACCTCGCCAACCGCGGCATCCGCACTGCCAACGTGCCGCTGGTTCCAGGCATTCCGGTGCCCTCGCAACTGGAAACGTTGACGCGACCGCTGGTGGTAAGCTTGCATGCGACGCCCGAACGCTTGATTCAGGTGCGCACGAACCGTCTGCTCTCCATGGGCGCCGATTCCAGCAGCGACACCTATACTGACAAGCAGTCGGTCGCCGAAGAGGTCGCATTTGCCCGCAAGCTGAGCGCCAAGCACGATTGGCCGCTGCTCGACGTCACGCGGCGCTCGATCGAGGAAACCGCCGCGGCGATCATGAAACTCTACAGCGATCGCCAGCGTAACCGGCCTTCTGAATAGTTTTGGGAATAGTTCGCGATGAGTCTGTGGCTCGGCAAATCTTCGTTGATCCTGGCCTCGCAGAGCAGCGCGCGAAAGATGCTGCTGGCCAATGCCGGGCTCGAGTTCAAGGCGATCACGGCCGATATCGACGAGCGCGGTATCCAGGCCGCCTCCGGGCTTTCTGGTCCGCGCGAGATTGCGTTGCTGCTGGCGCGCGAAAAAGCCAAGGCAGTCTCGGCCCATCACGCTGGAAGCACCGTGATCGGTGCGGATCAAACGCTGGCGCTTGGTGATCGCCTCTTCAACAAGCCTGCGGGCCGCGCCCAAGCGTTGGCGCAACTGCGCGATCTCTCCGGCCATAGCCATGAGCTGAATTCCGCCGTGGCGATCGCACGCGATGGCGAGATCATCTTCGAGGACGTCTCGGTCGCGCGCCTCGCCATGCGGCAGATGACCGAGGCCGAGCTTTCGGCCTATCTCGACATCGCCGGCGATGCCGTCACCACCAGCGTCGGCGGCTATCAGCTCGAAAGCCTGGGCATCCACTTGTTCGAGCGGATCGAGGGCGACCACTTCACCATTCTCGGTCTGCCACTGCTGCCGCTGCTTGCGTTCCTGCGGCGCGAGCGGCTAGTTGCGGTGTGAATAGCAGAGATGGCTGGGCGTTGATGCGGATCCTGGGACTAACCGGCTCGATCGGGATGGGCAAATCCACCACCGCGAAATTATTCGCGGAGGCTGGCGTCCCCGTCTACGATGCCGATGCGGCCGTCCATCAGCTCTATGAGGGCGAGGCTGCGCCCGCGATCGAGGCCGCCTTTCCCGGCACCACCGCGAACGGCAAGGTCGATCGGCCAAAACTGTCGGCGCGTGTGGTGCATGACGCTGCCGCCATCAAGCAGCTCGAGCAGATCGTTCATCCGATGCTCGGCGCTTCCCGGAAAAAATTCTTCGCCGACGCCGAAGCCGCCGACGCGCCGGTTGTGGTGCTGGACATTCCGCTGTTGTTCGAGACGGGTGGCGAGACGCGGGTCGATGCCGTGGTCGTGGTGACGACGTCTCCGGAACTGCAGCGCGAGCGGGTGCTGGCGCGCGGCACGATGGACGAGGCCAAGCTCGACGCCATCATCGCCAAGCAGACACCCGATGCGGAAAAGCGCCGGCGTGCCGATTTCGTGGTGGATACGTCGCATGGACTCGATCCAGTGCGCGCCCAAATCGCGCACATCCTCGCCGAGGTCGTTAAGATGCCGCAGCGGCGCGCCTGATTCGCCGCCTGACACGGCTTACTTGATCATGCGCGAAATCGTTCTCGACACCGAAACCACCGGCCTCGACCCGCTGCGGGGAGATCGCCTGGTCGAAATCGGCTGCGTCGAGATGCTCAATCGCATGCCGACGGGGCAGAGCTTCCACGTCTACATCAATCCTGAAAGGGACATGCCGGCAGAAGCCTTTGCCGTGCACGGGCTGTCGGCCGAGTTTCTGGCGACCAAGCAGCTGTTCCATGAGGTCGTCGACGATTTTCTGGAGTTCATCGGCGACGCGCCGCTGGTGATCCACAATGCCTCGTTCGACATCAGCTTCATCAATGCCGAGCTCGACCGGATCAAGCGCCCGGCGATCCCGCGCGAGCGGCTGGTCGATACGCTGCTGCTGGCACGGCGCAAGCATCCCGGCGTGTCGAACCGGCTCGACGATCTCTGCTCGCGCTATGCGATCGACAATTCACGCCGCACCAAGCACGGCGCGTTGCTCGACGCCGAGTTGCTTGCGGAAGTCTATGTGGATCTGGTCGGGGCGCGGCAATCGCAGCTGCTGCTGGCCTCGGAATCCGAGGAGACTCGCGCCAATGGGGCTGCCGATGCGCCTCGGCGGCAACGGCCGGCGCCGCTCACCCCGCGGATTTCAGACGCCGAGCGCGAGGCCCACCGGGCCTTCATCGCAACGCTCGGCGACAAGGCGATCTGGAACGAGTTTCTGCCCGCTCCAGCTGCCCCTTTGGCTGGTTAAGCCTGGCCGCTGGGCTGAGCGGCCATTTGCCGCTCCATGTTCTGGCGATAGAGGCCGACGAAATCGACCGGATCCAGCATCAAAGGCGGGAACCCGCCGTCGCGCACGGCAGTGGCGATGATCTCACGGGCGAACGGGAACAGCAGGCGCGGGCATTCGATCATGACCAGCGGATGCAAATTGTCCTTCGGCACGTTGGAGATGCGGAACACGCCGGCATAAGCGAGCTCGAACGAGAACATGATCTTGCCGGCGGTCTCGGCCTTGCCCTCGACCGACAACGTCACCTCGAACTCCTGTTCGCTGAGGTTGTTGGCGCTGACATTGATCTGGATGTTGATCTGGGGCGGCTGGCTCTGCTGCTGGAGCGAGCTGGGCGCGTTCGGATTTTCGAACGAGAGGTCCTTGGTATATTGCGCCAGGACGTTGAGCTGGGGAGCCTGGGCCGCCTCGGGAGGGGTGCCGTTACCGTTGGTCATAAGAGTGTCTCCTTACCCGATTGGGCTGAATTTCGCGGCGGTTGGCTAACATAGGGCTACCTCGTTCCACAAGGACGAACGGTCCCGGATGGGGAATTCCGGCCACGCCCACAACTATGGCGTTCACCCCGTCGATCCCGCGCAACTGCGGCTTAAACGATTGAAGATGCGCGATTTCCGGGCAGGATCGGGTTTCCCCTTAAGCATAAAACGCGCTACACTCGGTGCTGTGCCAAAAGGCGCCATTGGCCGGGCAAGATTTCGTGCCTACATCCCACGGACCTGACGCGCGGACCCGAAATGGTGATGTAGACTTGCCGTTCCGGTATGGAACGGTCTACTGGCCGGATCGATTTTCCCGGCACGACCCTTTCGAACGGCCCCTTCTACAGACGACCAGAAAGCGAATACGACGTGGACATCTACACCATCATCTTCCTGGCGCTGGCGGTCTTCATCTTTCTGAGGCTGCGCAGCGTGCTGGGGCAGCGCACGGGCAACGAGCGGCCGCCGTTCGACCGCAACGCGCTCCAGGGTGCCCAGGACAAGAACGTCGTCACCATGCCGGGCAAGGTCATCGACCAGGCCCCCGTGGCGCCGACGGCCGAGCCGACCCCGCCCTCCGACCGCTGGAAGGGCCTGACCGAGCCGGGCACCGTGCTCGCCCAGGGTCTCGACTCCATTGTCGAAAAGGATTCCACCTTCGATCCGCGCCATTTCATCTCCGGCGCCCGCGGCGCCTATGAGATGATCGTGCTGGCCTTTGCCAATGGCGACCGCCGCGCGCTGCGCGACCTGTTGTCGTCGGAGGTCTATGAAAGCTTCGATGCCGCGATCAAGGAGCGCGAGAAGAACGAGCAGAAGACCGAAACGCGCTTTGTCTCGATCGACAAGGCCGAGCTCGTAGGCGCCGAGCTGCGCGACCGCACCGCCCAGCTCACGATCCGCTTCGTCTCGCAGATGATCTCCGCCACCCGGGACAAGGCCGGCAACATCGTCGACGGCAGCGCCGACACGGTCGCCGACATCACCGACATCTGGACTTTCGCCCGCGACATCACCTCTCGCGATCCGAACTGGAAGCTGGTTGGCACCGGAAGCGCGAATTAAGGCTTTCCTGAAGACCAGCGCGACGGCGCTTTGCGCAGGTGCCGTCGCGCTGTCGTCGTTTTCACTCGGCGCCGAGGCGGCGCGGCGCCACTATCGCAGCCATCACCATCATCTTCCGGAATTGCCTGCCGCGCCGCCGCGCGCCTTGCCATATCCGCAGCTTCCGCTGCCGTTCGAGATTCCCGGGGCGCAATATCTGCCGCTGGCCTGGGCCGACGTGAAGGGCTGGGGCGACGACAATCATCTCGCCGCCTACAAGACCTTTCGCGCCAGCTGCCGTCCGATCAGCGCACAGACCGGCGCCCCCGAACCCAAGGCTTTGGGCGCCTCGCTGGCCGAACCCTGCCGGGTCGCCAAATCGCTCGAGCCTACCGACGACGCCAGCGCCAAAACCTTCTTCGAGGAGAATTTCGCGCCGCTGCGGATCTCTCGCCTCGGCGAGCCCGATGGTTTCGTCACCGGCTATTACGAGCCGGTGCTGGAGGGATCGCGCACGCAGACCGACGTCTACAACGTCCCGGTCTATCGCCGCCCGTCGAACCTGTTCGTGCGCGGCTACAAGCAGGATTCGGTCAGCCTGCCCAACAAGGGCCCGGTCTATCGCAAGATCGGCCGCCGCAAGCTCGTGCCCTATTACGATCGCGCCGAGATCGAGGACGGCAAGATCGCCGGCCGCGGACTCGAGATTGCCTGGCTGAAGGACCCGACCGATCTGCTGTTCGCCCAGATCCAGGGCTCGGCGCGGATCAAGTTCGACGACGGCGGCACGGTCCGGCTCAATTACGATGCCTATAACGGCTATCCCTATGCGGCGGTCGGTCGCATCCTGATCGAGCGCGGCATCATTCCAAAGGAAGAGATGTCGATGCAGAAGATCAGGGAGTGGATGGCCCAGACCCCTGACGGCGCCAGGGAGCTGCGGCGCCAGAACCGCTCCTACATCTTCTTCCGCGAGGTCAATCTGTCCGACAAGGAGGAGGCGGTCGGTGCGCAAGGTATCCCTCTGACGGCCGGCCGCTCGATCGCGGTGGACAAATCGCTCCACGTCTACGGCACGCCGTTCTTCATCGAAGGCGAGCTGCCGATCGAGTCCGAACGCGCGAAGACGCCGTTCCATCGGCTGATGATCGCGCAGGACACCGGCTCGGCCATCATCGGGCCCGCGCGCGCGGATCTCTATTTCGGCGCGGGTCAGGAGGCCGGCCGCGTCTCCGGGCGGCTGCGCCATGCCATGCATTTCGTGATGCTGGTGCCGAAGGGCGTAGATCCTACGGCGCGCGCCGCGCGGCTCCCCGTGCCGGACCCGCGGCCTTCAGAGAAGATCGCAAAGCTATTTCCGCAAACGGAGCCTGCGAAGGACAAGCCGGCGGCAGCCGTGGCGCAAAGCACGAGCGAGACCGTCGCTGTCGCCGGTCCAGTCCCGCTTCCGGTGCCGCGTCCCGTGATCGAGCCAGTTCAGGAGCCGCGGCGGCCGGTCAAGAATCGTTCCCATCGGCAGCAATGAAGCGATCGTCCCGTCCGCCCGTGCTGGAGCCTCGTCCCTCGCCGCGCCGTCGCGCGCTGAGCGAGGAAGAGCGCGCGCTGTGGGATGCGATCGCCAAGCAGGTCAAGCCGCTGAGGAAGCATCGTGCCGCCAAGGTGCAGGCTGCACCGCGCACCGAGCCTTCCCCCGCAGCGCCCGCCACGCGGCCTGCGTCATCGCCACGTCCGATTGCCGCTGCTCCGGCACCGCGTGCAGCGAAGCCGGCGGTGCCGCCGCTGGCGCCGCTGGCGCCGCTCGGCAAACGCGAGCGCACAAAACTGTCGCGCGGGCGCAGCGAGATCGAGGCGCGGCTCGATCTGCACGGCATGACCCAGATGCGCGCCCATCGCGCACTGACCGGCTTCCTGCACCGCGCCCACCATGACGGCCTGACCTTCGTGCTCGTCATCACCGGCAAGGGCCGAAGCGGCGGCGAAAGCGGCGTGCTGCGCCGTCAGGTGCCGGAATGGCTGAGCCTGCCGGAATTCCGCGCCTTCGTCGTGGGGTTCGAGGAAGCCGGCATCGGCCACGGCGGCGAGGGCGCGCTCTACGTGCGGATCAGGCGGGCGAGATTCTAGAACGGCCGCACGATTCCGACGCGCGGGATCAGCGTGAGGATCAGGCCAAAGATATTTGTCTTCCGATCTTCCGCCGGAATCAGCGGCGTCTCGCGCGCGGCGGGCAGCATCTTCACGGCGTGCAGGATCAGGAACATGCAGACGGCCCAGTTCGAGATCCAGCGCGAATAGTCGAACACCATCGCGAACATCACGAGACAGGCGAGGCTGACGCCGGCGAGCGCCGCAACCACGAGACGGCGATGCGTGTCGTTTGCGAGTGCGCCGATCAAATTCGCAAAATAGCGCCACAGCGGTGTGTGCAGCCAGATCAGCAACACGAACACGGGCACGCCGAGGATGTTGTGCGGCAGGCGGCCCCAGGTGTCGGAAATCTCCCTCGCCAGCGGCTGATACCAGATGTAGGCGAACTGCAGCAGGTCGGCCCGCGACGGATCGGCCATCCGGCTCTTCAGGTAGGCAACGAAATCCGCCTCCGGTATCGGCATCGTTCCCCAAAATTGCGCGGCGAAGAACAGCGCGGAGACGGCAAGCAAGGCGATGATGCCGAACGCGACATTGGTGCGACCGCAGCCGTGCGTCAGATAGTGCCTGATCACGACGATGGTGATGATGGTCGGCACATACATCAGGAGATGGATGTGGTGGATCAGGACGAGAATGATCGAGAACAGCGCAGCCAGCGCCACGAACAGCAGCGAGCCGGCCGGCACCAGCAGCAGGATGATCGCCAGCGCGCAGCCATAGATGTCGAAATGGCCGAGCGTGTGCATGAAATTCTTGAGGAAGAATGGCGAGCCCGCGATGAAGACGAACAGCGGCAACGTCTTCGCGGTGAAGCCGAATGTCTTCTCGAATAGTCTTACATAAAGACAGAGCGTCACCAGCCATGTCGCGCCGCCGAGCGCGAACACCAGCCATAGCGGCACCTTGTCGGTGAACAGCGCGACGATGGCCCCGATCAGCGCGCGCTTGATGAAGCCGAAATGATAGTCGACGAGGAGGTGGATGTAGGGGACGTAAGGCGGCAGCTGGATCTTGTGAACGAAGACGCCGACGATGGCCGCCGCGTTGATCGCGAGCAGGAGACGCCAGGGGTTTTGCAGGATGCGTGCGGTCACGCCGCATCCATAACGCGGCCGCCCGGATTTACAAAATGAACCGGCTCAAATCCGCGTTCTTGGCGAGGTCGCCAACGTGCTTTTGCACGAAATCGGCGTCGACCCTGACGGTCTCGCCGCTGCGGTCGGGGGCGGTGAAGGAGATCTCGTCCAGCACCCGCTCCATCACGGTCTGCAGACGCCGCGCGCCGATGTTCTCGACGGTGGAATTCACGGCCACCGCGACGTCCGCAAGCGCGTCGATCGCGTTGTCGGTGATGTCGAGCGTGACGCCCTCTGTCTGCATCAGCGCGACATATTGCTTGATCAGCGAGGCCTCGGGCTCGGTCAGGATGCGGCGCATGTCGTCGCGGGTCAGCGCCTGCAGCTCGACGCGGATCGGCAGGCGGCCCTGCAATTCCGGCAACAAATCGGACGGCTTGGCGACGTGGAAGGCGCCTGAGGCAATGAACAGGATGTGGTCGGTCTTCACCGCGCCGTGCTTGGTCGAGACCGTGGTGCCCTCGATCAGCGGCAGCAGGTCGCGCTGCACGCCCTCGCGCGAGACGTCGCCGCCGGCGCGGCCTTCGCGGGCGCAGATCTTGTCGATCTCGTCCAGGAACACGATGCCGTTGTTCTCGACCGCGCTGATCGCCTCCAGCGTCAACTGATCGCTGTCGAGCAGCTTGTCGGATTCCTCGTTGATGAGGATCTCGTGCGAGCTCTCCACCGTCAGCCGCCGCGTCTTGCTGCGGCCGCCGAGCTTGCCGAAGATGTCGCCGATCGAAACCGCGCCCATCTGCGCGCCTGGCATGCCCGGGATCTCGAACATCGGAAAGCCGCTGCCGCCGCCTTGGGTTTCGATCTCGATTTCCTTGTCGTTGAGCTCGCCCGCGCGCAGCTTCTTGCGGAAGGAGTCCCTCGTTGCGGCGCTGGAATTGGCACCGACCAAGGCATCGAGCACGCGCTCCTCGGCAGCGAGCTGCGCGCGTGCCTGCACGTCCTTGCGCTTGCGCTCGCGGACCTGGGCAATCGCGACCTCGACGAGATCGCGCACGATCTGCTCGACGTCGCGGCCGACATAGCCGACCTCGGTGAATTTCGTCGCCTCGACCTTCAGGAACGGCGCGTTGGCAAGCTTGGCGAGCCGCCGCGCGATCTCGGTCTTGCCGACGCCGGTGGGGCCGATCATCAGGATGTTCTTCGGCAGCACTTCTTCGCGCAAGGAGCCTTCGAGCTGCTGCCGCCGCCAGCGGTTGCGCAGCGCGATCGAGACGGCGCGCTTGGCATCGGCCTGGCCGACGATGAAACGGTCGAGTTCGGAAACGATTTCGCGGGGAGAAAAGTCTGTCATGGGACCTTAGCTAGGATCAGATGCGGGGCGGGACAAGCCGCTTTTTGCCGTCAGATGATCGGGGGACCCGATTGCCATTGTTTCACGGCCTCGATCGGATGGATCAGCATCAGGATATTGAGCGTCAGATTGTCGCGAATATGGAGCGCCAGCATGATTTCGAAGGCGAGCCCGAGCAGGACGGTCACCGATACAGGCAGCAGGCGCGCCGCGAGGAAGCCCAGCATCATGGACAGATTGTCAGAAACCGAATTGACGATGCTGTCGCCGAAATAATCCAGCGAGATCGTTCCGGCGCGGTAGCGTTCGATGATGAAAGGCGAGTTCTCGACGATCTCCCAGGCACCTTCGATCAGCATCGCGACGATCAGGCGCGCGGGCCAGGACAGAGACACGAACGGCAGCCGCGCGAACAGCAGCCAGGTCAGCCCGTAGAACAGGAAGCCGTGCAGGATGTGCGAGAAGCTGTACCAGTCGGCGATGTGCTGCGAATTCTCCGAGCTGTTCACCACGCCATGCCACAGCTTGACATAGCCGCAGGTGCAGATCGGCACCCGGCCCATCGCAAGGAGGATCGAGGCCTGCATCGCCAGCAGCAGCAGCGCGATGCCGACCCAGGCGAGCGGTGGAAACGCGGCCTTGCTTTCGTATGTGCTTGTCAGCGTCATGCCTCGCGCACCATCAGCAGCGCTGCTCCGTCGGGCGTCTCGACCAGCGGTCGCGGATAAAGCCGGCCTTCTCATAGGCACGCACGGCGCGCGCGTTGAGCGGATCAGGATCAGTGACGATGCGCGGCAGACCGTCTCGTAACTGCGCGTCGGCGAATTGGCGGATGAATGCCGAACCGTGCCCGCGCGCGATCATGTCGCTTTCGCCGATGAACTGATCGATGCCACGGGTGGCCTCCGGTTGCGGCCCAAGACCCGTATTCCAGGCGGTCAGGCGGTAGCATTGAAGATAGCCGAACGGCTTGCCGTCGGCCAACACGATGAACTGGTCCATGTCCGGCTCATCCAGATCGCCGCTCACGAGCGCGAACTGCTCGTCCGGATCGCCCCACCAGTCCCGCACATGCGCTTCGCCGAGCCATCGCCGGATTAGCGGCAGATCGGCCGCGGTCATCGGGCGGAAGTTGTAGGCGGGGGCCATGGCCTACCCCGCGGACAGCGCTTCGACAGTGACATTACGGTTGGTGTAGACGCAAATGTCGGCAGCGATGTCGAGGGAGCGGCGGACGATGGTCTCGGCGTCCTTGTCGGTGTCGAGCAAGGCGCGTGCGGCCGCCAGCGCGTAATTCCCGCCCGAACCGATCGCCATGACGCCGGCTTCGGGCTCCAGCACGTCGCCGGTACCTGTCAGCACCAGGGAAACGTCCTTGTCGGCGACGATCATCATGGCCTCCAGCCGTCGCAAATAACGGTCGGTGCGCCAATCCTTGGCGAGCTCGACGGCGGCCCGGGTCAATTGCCCCGGATATTGCTCGAGTTTGGCTTCCAAACGCTCGAACAGCGTGAAGGCGTCGGCCGTGGCGCCGGCAAAGCCGCCGATGACGTCGCCCTTGCCGAGTTTCCGGACCTTCCTGGCGTTGTGCTTGATCACGGTCTGGCCGATCGAGACCTGGCCGTCGCCGCCGACCACTACCGTGCCGCCCTTGCGGACCGTCAAAATCGTGGTGCCGTGCCAGACCGGCGAGCTGTTTGGGGAGTCCTGCATGAATGATCCTCGTTGTCTGGGCTGATTTAGGCGGTCGGGGCCAAGGGGACAACTGGCCCACAACGGGCCGCTCCGGGCCCAATTTCGCTCACCATAGGCAGAAGTAGAGGCCCGGCCAGCCGTTCCCGCAGTAGCGAAGGCGTCATTTGGCTGTTAAAAGACCGGCGTTTTCGGCCCCGAACGAGGATGAAAGCTAGTTTTGATGCGCACCGCGACGATCAAGCGCAAGACCAAGGAAACCGACATCGAGGTCACCGTGAACCTCGATGGCACCGGCGTGTCCACTATCGCGACCGGCATCGGCTTTTTCGACCATATGCTCGATCTCCTCGCCCGCCATTCCCGCATCGACCTCACGGTCAAGGCGGTCGGCGATCTGCACATTGATCATCACCATACCACCGAAGACACCGGCATCGCGCTCGGCCAGGCCGTCAAGCAGGCGCTCGGCAACATGGCGGGCATCACCCGCTATGCCGGCGTGCACATGCCCATGGACGAGACGCTGTCGCGCGTGGTCATCGACATCTCGGGCCGCCCGGTCCTGGTGTTCAAGGTCGACTTCCCACGCGATAAGATCGGCGAGTTCGACACCGAGCTGGTGCGCGAGTGGTTCCAGGCCTTCGCCATGAACGCGGGCGTGACTCTTCACGTCGAGACCCTATATGGCGATAACAGCCACCATATCGCCGAGTCCTGCTTCAAGGGTCTGGCACGGGCGCTGCGCACCGCCGTCGCGATCGATCCGAAGGCTGTGGGCGAAATCCCGTCCACCAAGGGCTCGCTCGGCGGCTGACATCTTTCGGCCCGCGGCCCGCGCCGTTTGCGGTATCACTGAATTCCTAGGGAACGGAGCATCGCCATGTCCGTCTACACAGTTCATGCTCCCTCACCTGCCGGAGCCGATCTGCGCGCGACCGACAAGTTCGTCTTCGTGCGCGACGGCTTCCATTTCTGGGCGATGATCTTCGGACCGTTCTGGCTGCTGTGGAATCGGCTGTGGCTGGCGCTGGTCGGCTGGCTGATCTTCGTTGCCGCCTTCAATGTCGGGCTGTCCAGCCTCGGCGTCGGCCGGTCGTCGATCTTCTTCGCCGACATCATCGTCGCGCTCCTGATGGGATTCGAAGCCTCCAGCCTGCGCCGCTGGACGCTGTCGCGCGGAAAATGGCGACAGCTCGACGTGGTGATTTCCGACGACGAGGACACCGCCGAGCGCCGCTTCTTCGAGCGCTGGAGCCAGAAGCAGCGCGGCATCGTCAACGATCAATGGGCCGTCGATCGCGGCGGCCCGCCGCCGACCCGCAACGTGCCGGGTCAGCAATTCTCCAACCCGCCGCCAATGCCGGCGGGTGGCATCATTGGTTTGTTTCCGGAACCGGGAGGGTCAAGGTGAGCGTCGCCATCATCGATTACGGTTCCGGCAATCTGCATTCGGCCGCCAAGGCGTTCGAGCGCGCCGCGCGCAGCATGGAGAACCCGCAAAAGGTCTTCGTCACCAGCGATCCGGACCAGGCCTACAGCGCCGACCGTCTGGTGCTGCCGGGCGTCGGCGCCTTCGCCGATTGCCGACGTGGGCTCGATGCGGTCAACGGCATGGTCGAGGCGATCACCGAAGCGGTGCGGGTCAAGGCGCGGCCGATGTTCGGCATCTGCGTCGGCATGCAGCTGTTCGCCACCCGCGGCAAGGAGCATGTCATCACGCAAGGCCTGAACTGGATCGGCGGCGACGTCGAGAAGATCACGCCGCGCGACGAGAGCCTGAAGATCCCGCACATGGGCTGGAATACGCTCGATGTGCTGCGCGAGCACCCGGTGCTGGACAAGCTGCCGCTCGGCCCCAAGGGCCAGCACGCTTACTTCGTGCACTCCTACCACCTCAACGCCGCCAACGAGGCGGACGTGCTCGCGCGCGCCGATTACGGCGGGCCCGTTACCGCGATCGTCGGCAAGGACACGGCCATCGGGACGCAGTTTCACCCCGAGAAGAGCCAGCGCTTTGGTTTGGCCCTGATCTCGAACTTTTTGCGATGGAAACCGTGATTCTCTTTCCCGCGATCGACCTCAAGAACGGCCAATGCGTGCGCCTCGAACAGGGCGACATGGCGCGCGCGACCGTGTTCAACCTCAATCCCGCCGCGCAGGCCGAGAGTTTCGTCGCGCAGGGCTTTGAGTATCTCCATGTCGTCGATCTCGACGGCGCGTTTGCCGGCAAGCCGGTGAATGCGCAGGCCGTCGACGCGATGTTGAAGACGATCACGATTCCGGTGCAGCTCGGTGGCGGCATTCGCGATCTCGCGACTGTCGAGGCCTGGCTCGAAAAAGGCATCACCCGTGTCATCATCGGCACCGCCGCGGTGCGCGACCCTGAATTGGTGAAGGCGGCTGCCAGAAAATTCCCCGGCCGCGTCGCGGTCGGGCTCGATGCACGTGACGGCAAGGTCGCGGTCGAAGGCTGGGCCGAGACCTCGCAGGTGACGGTGCTGGAGATTGCACGGCGTTTCGAGGATGCCGGCGTCGCCGCCATCATCTTCACCGACATCGCGCGCGACGGCCTGCTCAAGGGCCTGAATCTCGATGCGACCATTGCGCTGGCGGATGCGATCTCGATTCCCGTGATCGCCTCCGGTGGCCTCGCCTCGATCGAGGACGTCAAGGCGATGCTGACGCCGCGTGCGAAAAAGCTCGCCGGCGCGATCGCTGGCCGCGCGCTCTATGACGGTCGGCTCGAGCCGGCCGCCGCCCTAACCTTGATCCGCAACGCGCGCGCCGCCTAGGAGCTGACACATGTTCAAGGTGCGCGTGATCCCCTGCCTCGACGTCAAGGACGGCCGAGTTGTCAAGGGTGTCAACTTCGTTGACCTGCGCGATGCCGGCGATCCCGTCGAAGCGGCGATCGCCTATGACGCAGCCGGCGCCGACGAGCTCACTTTCCTCGACATCACCGCGACCCATGAGAATCGCGGCATCATGCTGGACGTGGTCCGGCGCACCGCTGAAGCCTGCTTCATGCCTGTGACCGTCGGCGGCGGCGTGCGTGAGGTCAACGACATCAAGACCCTCCTGCGCGCCGGCGCTGACAAGGTCTCGATCAACAGCGCCGCGGTGTCGCGACGCGAGTTCGTCAAGGAAGCCGCCGAGAAATTCGGCGGGCAGTGCGTGGTGGTCGCGATCGACGCCAAGCGGGTCAAGCGCGCCGGTGGCGGAGAGCGCTGGGAGATCTTCACCCATGGCGGCCGCAACTCGACCGGCATCGACGCCATCGAATATGCCCAGGAGGTGGTCTCGCTCGGCGCCGGTGAAATCCTGCTCACGTCAATGGACCGCGACGGCACGCGGCAGGGTTTTGACATCCCGCTGACCCGGGCGATCGCCGACAGCATTCCCGTTCCCGTGATCGCTTCGGGCGGCGTCGGCAATCTCGACCACCTCGTCGACGGTATTCGCGATGGCCACGCCACCGCCGTGCTGGCCGCCTCGATCTTCCATTTCGGGGAATTCACCATCCGCGAAGCCAAGGAGCACATGTCCCGGCGCGGGCTGCCCATGCGCCTCGATGCCTGACGACTCCCGTCCCTAAAAATGCTACATCATCGGCGGGATCCGGCTTATCCCGCCAGGTAACCGGCCAATCATCGGCCAAGGCGCGTTTTCCGAGTATTTGTATGCCGCGTTTCACGATCCACGACCTGGCCGAGACCATCGACGCCCGCGCGGCAGCGGGTGGCGAGGCGTCCTATACCCGCAAGCTCCTCGACAAGGGCGCCGAACATTGCGCCAAGAAGTTCGGAGAGGAAGCAGTCGAAACCGTAATCGCAGCAGTCGAAAACGATCGCGCGCATCTGATCGCGGAAGGCGCCGACCTGCTCTATCATTTCCTTGTGCTGCTCAAGGCCCGCGGCGTAAAGCTGGAAGAGGTCGAGGCCGCATTGGACAAGCGGACCAATATGTCAGGGTTGGAAGAAAAGGCGTCGCGCAAGGGCGGCAGCTAGCCGAGGTGGAGAGTCGCGTCATGGATATCCGCGCACCCGAGCAGCAGTATAACCCGTACCGCGTCTATACGCGC
The DNA here is from genome assembly GCF_023100925.1 of Bradyrhizobium sp. 40. Taxonomy (NCBI): domain Bacteria; kingdom Pseudomonadati; phylum Pseudomonadota; class Alphaproteobacteria; order Hyphomicrobiales; family Nitrobacteraceae; genus Bradyrhizobium; species Bradyrhizobium sp. 40. The sequence continues at coordinate 7,449,093 of NZ_CP064688.1, read as the reverse complement.
GAGGAGTGGTCGCGACTACGCGACGACACGCCGATGACGCTGGAGCCGGGCGAGTTCGACCGGCTGCGCTCGCTGCACGACCGCCTCGACTTGCAGGAGGTCGAGGACATCTACCTGCCACTGTCGCGCCTGCTGTCGATCTATGTCGATGCGATGCAGCGGCTCTATTACGCGGAGCGCCAGTTTCTCAATATCCGCGACCGCAAGATGCCCTACATCATCGGCGTCGCCGGTTCGGTCGCGGTTGGAAAGTCCACCACGGCCCGCGTGCTTCAGGCGCTGCTGGCGCGCTGGTCGCCGCGTCCCAAGGTCGAGCTGATCACCACCGACGGATTTCTGTATCCCAACGCCGTGCTGGAGCGGCAGGGCATCATGCAGAAGAAGGGTTTTCCGGAGAGCTACGACCTGCCGCTGCTGCTCAGCTTCCTCTCCGACATCAAGGCCGGCCGCCGCCATGTGCGCGCGCCGGTCTATTCGCATTTGACCTACGACATCGTGCCGAACCAGTGGGCCGAGATCGACCAGCCCGACATCCTGATCGTCGAGGGCGTCAACGTGCTGCAGACCGGCAAGCTGCCGCGTGACGGCAAGGCCGTGCCCGTCGTGTCCGACTTCTTCGATTTCTCGGTCTATATCGACGCCGATGAGGCCGCGCTGCGGCAGTGGTACATCAGGCGCTTCCTGTCGCTGCGCGACACTGCGTTCACCAATCCGAAATCCTACTTCAACCGCTACGCGCTGTTGTCGGACGAGGAAGCCACCGCCACCGCGATCGCGATCTGGGAACGCACCAACCTCGCCAATCTCGAGGATAACATCCTGCCGACCCGCCCCCGCGCGACCCTGATCCTGAAGAAGGGCGCCGACCACACGGTGGCAAGCGTGGCGCTCAGGCGGCTGTAACCGCTGCGGTCGACGGCTCTAGCCCGTCGCGCGCAGAGTGTCTTTTGTTGCAGACCGACAAAGGGTATTCGGCTATGACCTCCGTAAACGCGAGGGACCCATGGTTGATCGTCTCAGAAACGCCGCCGAGCATCTCGAAGCACCGACCTGCCCGGACTGCCATATCGAGATGAGGTGGTTCCGTTCCGAGCTGCTGGCGGACGAGCCAACCCCGGTCATCGCGCATCTCTTCGTGTGTCCGCATTGCAAGCGCGCGGCCCAGGCAGATACTAAATTCAAGGGCACCGCGACGCCGCCGGCCAAGCTGTCCGCGCCGCGGTTTGCTGCTCACGCCTCATAGCATTCGGGGGGGAACGGATTCGGCGCTCGGCTGACCGCCGGATAGTAACTCGACATGACGATCATTTCCGGACCTCCTGTCGCGCTTTCGAAGCGATGAAGATGTGCCACGCCGTGAGAAACATCGCGGCGACGAGTGGGCCGATGACGAACCCGTTCGCTCCGAACGCCGCAAGGCCGCCTACGGTAGCGAGCAGCACGACATAGCTCGGCATTTGGATCGACTGGCCGACCAGGATCGGACGGAGAAAATTGTCCGCAAGACCGATCACGAAGATCCCGAAGGCGAGCAGGATGATCCCTTTCGTGACTGAGCCTGCCACAAGCAGGTAGAGCGCGACCGGAACCCAAACTAGCGCAGAGCCGAGCACGGGCAGAAGCGAGAGCAGCGCCATCAGGGCGCCCGCCAGCAGTGGGACAGTCAAGCCGAGCACCCAGAAAATCAGCCCGCCAAGCGCTCCCTGAATTAGCGCAACGAGAACGATCCCCTTGATCGTCCCGCGAACCGCCAGGGTGAACGCATTCAGAATCTCGCTGGTGTGGCTCGGCCGCAGCGGGAGCGCGTCGCGGATCCGTACGTTGAGCTCGTCACCATCACGGAGCAGGAAGAACAGCAGGTACAACATCACGAGCAAGCTTGCGACGAACTCCAGCGTCAACTGACCGATGTTAATGGCGTGTCCCGCCAGCTGTTGGCCGGCAGGGACGACCAGACTCGACAGACGTTCCTTCAGGGCCGAAAAATCGATGCCAGCCAGGCGATCCGACAGGGAAGTAGCCCAGGCGGGCAACGCGGATTTCAGCTGCTGCAGGGGATGAGCGAAACTGATCTCCCCACTCTGAGCGCGCTGATACAGCTCCCCACCCTGGTCGATGAGCGAGGCGATGACGACCGCCACGGGGATGAGGACCATGACGATCACGACGACGACAGTGAACGATGCGGCGAGGTTGCGCCGTCCCGGAAGCGTTTCGAGGGCGCGGCGATAGAGTGGCGCGAAGATGATCGCCAGAAGCGTGGCCCACAACAACGCGCCGGAGAACGGCCAAAGTACCCACCCGAATGCCAGCGAGATCGCGGCAAGCAAGACGAGGAATGAGCGGTCTTCCGACGTTCTCACGTGTTCCCTAGCCCTTCTGTTGCCAGAGCATGATCCGGACCCGATGTCCGGCCGTCACTTGTCTGCTTTCGCGGTCCAGTCGGCGAACTTGATGCGTCCTGCAAGGGTTGCGGGACCCGAGCTGCCGGCCTTGTAGATGAAAGCTTCGCCCTCCTGCACGTCCCCGGCATCCTTGCCGAAGGCATCGGCGATGTTGGTCTTGTGGGTGACCAGGACGGTGTTGGTGCCGGCCTTGGGCGGCGCGTCGACGAGCTGCCGCACGGCCTGGCCCGCCTTTGCATTGGCACCGGTCGGATTTGCCATGCCAGACGCGCTCGCGTTGCCGCTGTCCGTCAAGGCATCGACCGGCTTGACCTCGCGGCCGGAGATGAGCTTGCCCGCCTCGATCGCGCGGTTCAGCCTGCTGGTGTAGATATCGCCGATTGGGATCGCGAGCTCCTTGATGGCCGTCCCGATCTGACGCGCCATGTCGCGGCCCTTTTCACTGAGCTGACGCTGGGCGCTCATGTCGTCGAATTTGAAAGGGTAGACATCTTTTTGACTGTCGTCGGTGGCGGTGTGGCGAAACACCAGCACGTAGCCGCCTTGCTTGAGCGAGGCGATCAGTTGCGAGCTATCGGCCGCGGTGGCTTGAGTGGAACCCCAGAGAAGGATCACGAAGGCGAGGCGGCAAAGCAAGTTCATGCGAAATCCTCTGTTAAAATGCCCCAGAGGATGGTGACGCGCGACGCGGTCGATTTCAATTGTCGATTGCCGTCCGAGATCGGGTTCCTATGGAATCCGGATCAAACCGCCAGCTGCCGCGCCGCCGCCAGTCCGGCCAGCGCCTCTTCCAGCTTCTCGCGATCGAGCGGCTTGATCAGGAACCCGTTCATCCCTGCTTCAAAGCAGGCGTAGCGATCCTCCACCAGCGTATTGGCGGTGAGCGCGAGAATCGGCGTGTGGTGGCCGCCTTTGGCTGCTTCATGCGCGCGGATTCGTTTTGTCGTTTCGATGCCATCAAGCTGCGGCATCTGGATGTCCATCAGCACGAGATCATAGGGCGTGCCGGCCGATGACGCGCCGAGCCAGGATTCCAGCGCGGCCTCGCCATGGACAGCGATGACGACGCGGTGGCCGAGTTTCGTCAGCAGCGAGCGCATCAACAGCGCGTTGATCTCGTTGTCCTCGGCGACGAGAATCGACAGGCCTTTCGCCGGTACCGCGCCGGCGGGTTGAGCCGATGGCTCCGGCGCGAGATCGGGCGAGGCGACCTCCGGGGGCAGCGCGAGGCGTGCGGCGAGTGAGGCCGCGCGCAGCGGCTTCACCAGGAAGCCGGTGAAGGCCGGCGAGAGTTTCTCGTGGCGCGAGCCCGACGTCAGCAGCACGAGGCGTTGCGTCGCATGGCTGCGTGCGGCTTCGCCGAGGCGGTCGGCGATGGCAGCGCCGAGCGCGCGATCGATCAGCACCGAATGCCATGAGCGTTCCGGAAGCAGCGCTTCCGCCACCGCGGCGTCAGTCACCATGCAGGTCTGGCCGCCCCAGCGCTCCAGCCGCCGCGCGATCAGGGAGGCCTCGATGCCGTCGGCGATCAGCAGGATCGACTTGCCGGCGAGATCGGGGCTCGGGAATGTCGTCTGTTCGACGCCGGCGAGGGATGACGCCAGCGGTACCGCGACCTCGAAGGTCGCGCCCTTGCCCGGCTCGCTCCTAAGTGTGATGCGGCCGCCCATGCGCTTGACGATGCGCTCGCTGATGGCGAGACCGAGGCCGGTGCCGCCATGGGTGCGGGCGACGCGTTCGTCGGCCTGCTCGAATTCGCGGAAGATGCGCTGTTGCGCGTCGGCTGCGATGCCGATGCCGGTGTCGCGCACCAGAAAACTGATCTCGTTCGGCCAGATGCCGGGCTCGACGATCAGCGCGACGCCGCCGCTCGCGGTGAACTTGATGGCGTTGCCGGCGAGGTTGAGCAGCACCTGGCGCAGCCGCGCGGCGTCGCCGACCACTTCAAGCGGCAGCCGCTCGTCGACATAGGCGGCGATCTCGAGCTGCTTTGCCTGCGCGCGCGGCGCGAGCAGCTCGGTGATGTCCTCGATCAGGGCCGAGAGCGCGAAGGGACGCTGCTCGAGATCGAGCTTGCCGGCTTCGATCTTGGAATAGTCGAGTAACTCCTCGATCAGCGCCATCAGCGCTTCGCCGGAGGTCTTCACGGCCCTGGCGTAGGTCGACTGCTCCGGCGTCAGCGTGGTGTCGAGCAGCAGCCCGCCCATGCCGATGATGCCGTTGAGCGGCGTGCGGATCTCGTGCGAGGCCATGGCCAGGAAGCGCGATTTCGCCCGGTTGGCGGCGTCGGCCTGGTCGCGGGCGTCGGACAGCGCACGCTCGGTCTCGGTGCGGTCGGTGACGTCGCGTCCGACGCTCTGCAATTCGGCGGGCTGGCCGGCGTCGAGGCGGACATAGCCTTCGCGCCAGGCGATCCAGCGCGCGCCGAGCGGAGTTGCGATCTTCTGGTCGTGAATGCGCGTGCCGTTGCTCTCGCGGGCGCTGTCGCCCTGCTCCAGCACGTCGAAATCAAAGCGCGTGCCGACCAGCGCGCCGCGCGTCTGCCCGGCAAGCGCGCAATAGGCGTCGTTGGCGAAGGTGATGCGGCCGCTTGTGTCGCGCAGCACGATCAGGTCGCCCTGCTGTTCGAACAGGCTGCGAGCGCGTTCTTCCGCTTCCTTCAGCTCCCAATTGCGGTCGATCAGCGTTTCGTTGTGGGCAGCCAGCGCACGCATCCGCTTGTTGACGAAGCGCAGGCGCATGCTCAGCGTGGCGAGACCGAGGCATGCGAGCGCGAACAGGAAGCTGACGCCGATCGCAAACGCATTGGGATCGTAGCCGGACGTCTCGGACCGGCTGCCGGAGACAAATCCATAGGCGCCGCCGAAGGTCGCCGAGAAGATCATGATGGAGCGGATCGCGAAGGCGATTTTTGGGTACTGTCGCCTGAAGCGGCGCATGCGCACCTTGATCCGGAACGTCCGATCCATCGCCACCGACCCGACTCTTTTCTTAAAACGCTGTCCTCGCTGTCAACGACGATGTGCCGTCGACCTTGCGAACAGTTTGAGGCCCTGCAACCGCCTCCAAACAGGGTTGACGAGGTGTTAACGGCGCAGAGCGAGGCGGTTCAAAGCGAAGCGGCCTGGAGATGGCGGTGGCCGCCGCGGGCGCCGACGATCAGCGCCGCCGCCTCGCGCTGGGAGAAGGTCTTCGAGCGCACATAGACGCGGTAATCCGCCGGCCCCTCGCTGGAGAGATAGATCACCTGACCGCCGTCGACGGGCTGCGCCGCAATCGAGATCAGGCGCGTCGAGGGGTTGGCCTGGCAGGACTCCAATTCCGAACCGGGGCCGTCGTCGACGACGGCGAAGTCGGCAGCGTCCGCATCCTCGGTAATCTGAACCCGCACCGTGGCACGCGCGGGATCATCGGTGAAGGCGACATGCACGCCGGCGGTCCAGAACAGCGACGTCAGCTCGACCAAGGTGTCGCCGAGGGCGATGCAGGGATGCGAGACCGATCCGATCTCACTGCGGGCAAACACCGCGGCCGCCAACAGGGGAACAACCGAGGCCAGGATCTTGAAACGCAACATGACACGCTACTCGCCAGGCCCTGTACGGGAACTGATGGGCCTTATGGTTTGCAGAGCGTAAAGGAAACTCGTTACCGCCGGGTTGATGCCGGTATCGGGGGATGAGAGTCTCGGTCGGTTAGGCGCTTTTGTTGGTTTTTCGCTCGACTTCAGTGAGAACCAAATAGCTGTTCTTGCCAAAGCTGATCGCCCAAAGCGCCGCCCAGGCACCCCACCGGTTCCTGACCTCGATCTCGACGGTTTGGCCGGGACTGCTGCGAACGACGAGCGGCTGGCTCCTGCCCCAATCAATGCTCGCATCGATCGTGCAGGTGCCGGCCGGCAGCGTGATCTCCAACACGTCGTTGCGTGCAAGCTTCCCAACGCTGGTCCCGTTGACCCACAGCTCGTACGACCTCAGCCAATCGGCATATTGGGACGCACGAACAAATCTGATGGTGCAGGCATTCGCATCGGTCATGATCAATCTCGGGCATGGTGATGTTGTCGAGAAAGCTGCGGCGGCGCATCGCTCACGCCAGCTGCCGCACATCTTCCGCGAGCGCGCGGTAGGACAGCGCCTCGGCGAGGTGCAGACGGCCGATTTTGTCGGCGCCGTCGAGATCGGCGAGCGTGCGCGCCACCCGGAGCACGCGGTGATAGCCACGCGCCGACAGCCGCATGGTCTCGGCGGCGTCGCGCAGGAGCTTCTGGCCTTGCGCATCCGGCTTGGCGATCTCCTCCAGCACCGAGGCCGGCGCTTCGGCATTGGTGCGAACCTTCGGCAGGCCGGCATTCGCGTAGCGTGCGAGCTGGATGTCGCGCGCCGCCGCCACGCGCGCGGCGACTTCGGCTGAGCCCTCTGCCGGCGGCGGCAGGATCAGGTCGGCGGCGGTCACCGCGGGAACCTCGATGCGCAAATCGATGCGGTCCATCAGTGGTCCCGAGATGCGGGCCTGGTAGTCGCCGGTGCAGCGATCGATGCGGCCGCGCTTGCAGGCATAGCCGGGCTCGAACGCATTGCCGCAGCGGCAGGGATTCATCGCGGCGACCAGCATGAAGCGCGCGGGATAGGTGACGCGGTGATTGGCGCGGGACACCGAGACCTCGCCGTTCTCCAGCGGCTGGCGCAACGAATCCAGCACGCGCGGATCGAATTCGGGGAGCTCGTCGAGGAACAGCACGCCCTGATGCGCGAGCGAGATCTCGCCGGGCCGGGCGCGCATGCCGCCGCCGGTGAGTGCGGCCATGCTGGCGGAATGATGCGGCGATCGGAACGGCCGCCGCGCCGTCAGCGCGCCGCCCTCGATCTCGCCGGCAACAGAGGCGATCATCGAGACCTCGAGCAACTCGCCCGGTGACAGCGGTGGCAGGATCGAGGGCAGGCGTGCCGCCAGCATCGATTTGCCGGCGCCCGGCGCGCCGATCATGAGCAGGTGATGGCCGCCGGCGGCCGCGATCTCCAGCGCCCGCTTGGCGCTCTCCTGTCCCTTGATGTCGCGCAGGTCGAGCGGCGAGGCAGCGGCTTCATGCACCTTCGGCACAGGCCGCGACAGCACCTGCGCTCCCTTGAAGTGGTTGGCGATCTGGATCAGCGAACTCGCGGCGATGATCTGGATGTCCGGACTCGCCCACGCCGCTTCCGAGCCGCAAGCCGCCGGACAGATCAGCCCCTCCTCGCGCACATTGGCGCCGATCGCGGCGGGAAGAACACCGGCCACCGGCGCGATCGATCCGTCGAGGCCAAGCTCGCCCAGAACAGTGAAGCCGGTCAGCGCATCCGGCGGGATCGCGCCGATCGCCCCCATCAGCCCAAGCGCGATCGGCAGGTCATAATGGCTGCCCTCCTTGGGCAGATCGGCGGGCGCGAGATTGACGGTGATCCGCCGCGCCGGCAGCGCCAGCCCCGAGGCGATCAGCGCCGAGCGGACCCGCTCACGTGCCTCCGACACCGCCTTGTCCGGGAGACCGACGATCGCGAAGGCCGGAAGACCCGGCGCGACCTGCACCTGCACGTCGACCGCGCGGGCCTCGATCCCCTCAAAGGCGACGGTAGAAACCCGCTGAACCATGCCCGAACCAGCCTGCCCTTTTGCACAATTAGGGGTAGCAGAGCGGGCCGGTTCTTGCAAGAACAATACAGGAACATGCCTAGGAGCCGGGAGGCCCTAACTGATCGTAAACACGACGAAGACACTACGCCTCGAATGCAAGCTGCTCTGCTCAGCACATCCCAACGAATGTCCGCTACTCCTAGGGGTGCGGGATGGGCCGTGGTCTAACGGGTGAACAATTCAAATGCTTGCAAATCGCCGGAGAAGCGAACGACGGATGTGCACGCGGCTCGCCAAGATTCACTTTGGCGCGGGTTCGCTGCCGCGGGACTGCACGATCACGGATATTTCGGATGGCGGCGTGAAAGTGGTGGCGGAGTTCCTGGAAGTGCCGCCGCAATTCACCATCATTTTCGCGCCCGACTATTCCCGGCAGTGCCGCCTGCGCTGGCGCATCGGCTGCGAGTTTGGCGCTGAATTCACCGACTGAGCCGCGCAAGCGCCCCGCCTTAACGGGACTTTAGCGTTAATCGGTAAGCATCTCTGATCAGTCGCCGAGTGATCAGAGTATGTCCAAGCGTTTGTCCGTCGCCTCTCCTCCGGCGAGATATCTGTTTTCCGCGCTTCTGATCCTGGCTCTTGGCGGCTGTCAGACCACTGGCATCGAGGACATCACCGGCGCGCTCGGCGGAAAGTCGGAAACGGCTGGCAGGGCCGACACCAAGCCGGACGTGAGGCCGGACATGGACGCGCTGCGCGAGCGCTATCGCGCCAAGCCTGGCGATCCCAACGTCGCGCTCGAATACGGCAAGGCGTTGCGCCAGACCGGCCAGCGCGCGCAGGCGCTCGCGGTGCTGGAGCAGGCCGTGCTCGCCCATTCCAGCAACAAGGCGCTGCTCGCAGGCTACGGCCGCGCGCTCGCCGACAGCGGCAGTTTCCAGCAGGCGTTCGACGTCCTCGGCCGCGCGCATTCGCCCGAGGATCCCGACTGGCATATCCTGTCGGCGCAGGGCGCCGCGCTCGATCAACTCGGCCGCAACGAGGAAGCGCAGCAATATTACGCCGCCGCGCTCAAGATCGTGCCGGACGAGCCGTCGGTGCTGTCCAATCTCGGACTGTCCTACATGCTGCAGAACAATCTGCCGCGGGCAGAGGAAACGATGCGCCGGGCGCACGCGCGCAATCCCGCCGATTCGCGCGTGCGCGCCAATCTCGCGCTCGTACTGGGACTGGAAGGAAAGCAGGCCGAGGCCGAAACCATCGTGAAGGCCGACCTGCCGCCGGATCAAGCGGCGGCAAAGGTCACGGCGCTGCGGCAGTTGCTGGTGAAGAAGCAGCAGCGGGCGGAGAAGTAACCCGCCCTCGCGCGTCAGGATGCCTTGCTCAGGATGCCTTGCGATGCGGGGCTGACCCGCGCCCCGACCTACCCTTCAGCTTCTTCAGCAGCGGCCCGAGCAGCGAGCGCTTTGGCTTCTTCACCTCGCCGCGCCCGGCAAGGCGGTTCGCCATGTTCTGGAACAGCTCGGTGGTGCGGTGGCTCTTGGAGACCTCCGCGATCATCTGGCCGTTGTTGGCCGCGGTCGAGAACAGCTTCGAATCGAACGGGATCACTGCGATCGGCTGGCTCTCCATGGTCTTGGCGAATGCCTTGACCTCGATCTCCGCACGCTTGGGCATGCCGACCTGGTTGATGCAGTAGAGCGGTGGCCGGTCGTTCGGCCGCGCCGCCTTCAACACGTTCAGCATGTTCTTGGTGTTGCGCAGGTTCGCAAGATCGGGCTCGGCCACGATCACGATGTCGTCCGCGTTGACCAGCGCGCGTCGCGTCCAGCCCGACCATTGATGGGGAACGTCGAGCACGATGCAGGGCGTGGTCATCCGCAGCGTGTCGAACACCGCGTCGAAGGCCTCCGCGCCGAAATCGTAGACGCGGTCAAGGGTGGCAGGCGCGGCAAGGAGGCTGAGACGCTCGGTGCATTTGGAGAGCAGACGCTCCATCAGGGCCGTGTCCGGCCGATCCTGCGACAGCACCGCATTGGCGATGCCCTGCACCGGGTCCTGGTTGTAGTCGAGACCCGCGGTGCCGAAGGCGAGGTCGAGATCGATCACGACGGAATCGAGTGCGAGGTCGCGGGCGATGGTCCAGGCCACATTGTGCGCGACGGTGGAGGCACCGACACCGCCCTTGGCGCCGACCACCGCGATGACGCGGCCGGTGATGATGGTTTCGGACGCCGAGAACAGGCTGCAGATCGAGCGGACGACGTCGAGCGTCTCGACCGGTCCCACCACATAGTCGTTGACGCCGCGGCGGACCAGCTCGCGATAGGGCGCGGTGTCGTTGGGATTGCCGATCACGACCACGCGGGTGCCGGGGTCGCAGACGCCGGCGAGGTCGTCGAGGCCCTCGAGAATGTCGCGCGTGCCGTCGGATTCGATCACGATGACGTTCGGCGTCGGCATCGTTTCATAGACTTCGATTGCCGCAGCTAGGCCACCGTCTTTGGCGGTGAGATGCGCCTTGGCGAGGCGGCGATCCTGCCCGGCCGCGGTCACCGCGGCGAGCGTCTGCTCGGTCTCGCAAAAGGCCTGCACGGAGATGCGAGGAACCGGCGCAATGTGTTCCTCGGGGTGCTGCGGATCGTCCGCTTCTTCGTCGTGGACGCGTGTCATCTGCCTGTATCGCTGAGTTTGGCCTTGTCGGCGTCTGGATTCATGGTCGCGATCGGCGTGCCCTTGCGATAGCGCTCGAAGGCCACGTCACGCCGTGCGTTATAGGCCGGCGTCTCGGACCGCGGCTGCTCGAGGTCGGCCGGATTGTCGATCATGGCCGCGAGGTTGCGCTGGCTGGCGCAACCCAGATTGAAATAGGGCCGGTTCTCGTTGTAGCCGGGGTCGAGGATGGAGGGGCCGAGATCTTCCGGCCATAGCCCGCAGGGGCCCGCGACCGCGGCGATCCGGGAATAGCTCAGACGGATGGTGGGCAGCAGTCCGGGATCCTCGGGCCGATAGGGATGCTGGACGATGGCACGCGCGGGTACGCCGCCGGATGCGAGCACGGAACGGATCTCGTGATAGGTCGCTGCCGCCGCGCGCGAATTCGCAGCGTTGACGGGGACGTCAACGACGACCGAGCCGGTACCTTCGCGCACCCAGTCCCGGGCAATGCCGGCGACGTCCGCGTGCTGCGCGGCCGAGAGGCCGCCGCGAGCCTTGCCGACGAAGATCACGATCGACTTCTTGGCTTCCTCGACCGCGATCGGGTGACGCTGGCGATAGTCGGTCGGCACCGTCTGGGTGACGACCTCGCCGGTGGTGTTGCAGGCGCCCAGCATGACGGAGAGCCCCGTCAGTGCCAGCGCGACGCTCAACTTGCGACGTCGATCGGCCATGGTCTTCGTCATCGCTTCATCCCCTCGTGCCCCGTCTCTCGCCGTCTCTCGCCGTCTCTCGCCGTCTCTTGCCCCGTTCCCGAGCCGTCCGTTCGTCATCAGTCGATGATGAAGCCGAAATCACCGGGCGAGCCCGCGATCGGATCGACGCGGCGCGCGATGCCATAGAGGCGGTTCATGCGGCCGAGCAGCGCGGTCTGGGCATCGGACGCCGGCGCGAAGCCGTCGTCGGGTCGAGACAGCTCCTTCTGAGCCACCGCGCGCACCACATAAGGCGTTACGATCACCATCAGCTCGGTCTCGTTGTTGACGAAGTCCTGGCTGCGGAACAGCGCGCCGATGATCGGCACCTGGTCGACGCCGGGCAGGCCGTTGATCGCCTGTTTGGTCTGCTGCTGGATCAGGCCGGCCATCGCCATCGAGCCGCCCGAGGGAATTTCCAGCGTCGTTTCGGCGCGGCGGGTCTGGATCGACGGGATGGTGATTGAGTTGGTCGAGTTCGAGGACAGCGCCTGGGTGACCGTGATGGCGCTCTGGTTCGACAGCTCGGACACCTCGGTCATGACGCGCAGGCTGATCCGGCCCTCGCTCAATACCACCGGGGTAAAGTTCAGGGAGATGCCGAACTTCTTGTAGGTGATCTGGGTGGTGCAAACGTGGGTGACGGGATCGCAGGCATAGCCGGACGGAATGGGGAATTCGCCGCCGGCGATGAAGGTGGCGGATTCGCCGGAGATCGCGGTCAGGCTCGGCTCGGCGAGCGTGCGCATGACACCGGCACTTTCCATCGCGCGCATCGTGGCGCTGACGGTCGCGAAGCCCTTGGTGAGCCCGGCGACACCTAATCCGTTGTTGCTGACGATCGGTCCGCCGCTGACCGAGAACGGGTTCGAATTGTTGAAGTTCACCACCGCGGTGCCGGCATTCAGGCTGGCGCTGAGATCGACGCCCAACTGCTTGACGATATCGCGGCGCACTTCGCCGACGACGACCTTGAGCATCACCTGGTCGCGGCCGCGCACGACGATGTTGTTGACCACCTTCTCGGAGCCGCCGACCAGTTTGGCGGCGACGTCGCCGGCCTGCTGGGCCTCGACCGGGCTCGACACCGAGCCGGTGAGCATCACGCTGTCGCCGACACCCTCGATCTGCACGCCCGGCAGCGACTGACGCAGCGCCGTGCGCATGCCGTTGAGATCGCGCTTCACCGCGATGTCGTAGGCGGCCACCTGCTGGCCGTCGGCGGCGAAGAACACGACGTTGGTCTGGCCGACCTGTCCGCCGATGATATAGGCGCGTTGGGCCGAGCGGATCACGGCATTGGCGATCTTGGGATCGGCGACCAGCACGTCCTTGACGTCGCGCGGCAGGTCGATGACGGCGGACTTGCCGACGCCGAGCGACAGGAAGCGCGTCTTCGCCGGTGCAATCGTCCCGACCGGGGACACATCGAGATCCGCTGCTTGCATGGGCGCCTGGTCGCCGACCGGCGCATCCGCGGCGCTGACGACATCGGGGGCTGCGAGCAGCCCCAGGATCAGCATCGTCCCCGTCCAGACCGAGCGCGCGCGATTCCCCCGAATGCGCATGCCCGTCCGATCATCCCCAAAGTTCATCATATCCCCATCACTTCTGTGACGTCAGTTGCCGCGCCTGTACGCCGTAGCGGATCACGTTGACCCCGCCGGTCCGCTTGCTCGCCTGGTCCTCGGGCGCGCTGTCGACCGAGTTGGCATCGACGATGCTGCGCAGCGCGAGTGTCAGCGTGCCGCCCTGGCGCGCTGCCGATAGCGTGGCGACCTGGTCGGGCTTGAGCTCGAGCGTGACGGTCCTGCCGACGACGGCGTTCTGGCCGTCCTTTTCCTTCGGCGCCTGGTCGATCGCGAGCACGCGGATATTGGTCAGGATCGCCTCGGACAGGATGAGGTCGTTACCGGCGGTCCCGTCGGGATTCTTCAGGCGGCGGGTCAGCACGATGTCGACGCGGTCATTCGGCAGGATGAAGCCGCCGGCGGCAGTCTCGGCTGAAATCTCGGTGGAGACGGCGCGCATGCCAGACGGCAGGATCGCGGCCATGAAGCCGGAGCCGTCGGCCTTGACCAGCTTCTGCTCGCGGATCGGCTCGCCCTGCATCAACGGCACGCGTGCGATCGAGCCTGCGATCTGGATCTGCGCCTCGGGCCTGTTGTCGCGGCGGATGAAGGCGCTGCTCGCGGTCGCCGCCGGCCAGACCTGCCATTGCAGGTCCTCGGGCTTCACGGCTTGACCGAGCTGGATGTCGTTCTTGGCGACCAGGACCTCGACCGTCGGCAGCTTCTCGGCGACGGGGAGAACGGGCGCGGGCTTGTTGTCATAGCCGCTCGCCAGATACGCAGCGACGCCGCCGGCGCCCAGTGCGATGACGAGAACGACAATGCGTGCGGTGTTCATACGCTTCTACTCTTACGCGGGGCACTCGAACCGCACCTGGCGGGTTCCCCGTGTCGATGAGTAGGCAGTAAAAGTATAAGCGGTGTTGCGAGGCCGAATGCGATCGACGGCCGCGCTGTGGTCTTTCGGCAGATGGTGAACGTCGCGTTAGCCGGTCGGCCACTGGCCCCGTAGTTTCACGCAGTCGCGGCCCGTGTGTTCGAACGATGCGCGCCGCGTCATGGTGAATGCGTGGTTAGTGATGTGTGGGGTGATGCTTGATGCCGGCATGCAGTGAGATGGAAACAACGCGCCACATCACCGCTGTCGTCCTGACGAAAGCCAGGACCCATTACCACCGCGATCAATTGTTAAGGAGGTGATCGCTTCGATGTTCGTCAAACCGGCAGCCGGGGTAATGGGTCCTGGCTTTCGCCAGGACGACATTGAGGAGGCTACGGGCCGATGCCTACTTCGCCCGCTTCTGCTCGATCACGTCCCAGAGCTTTGCGGCAACGTCCGGTCCGCCGAGCCGCGCGATGGCGCGGATGCCGGTTGGCGAGGTTACGTTGATCTCGGTGAGGTTGCCGTTGATGACGTCGATGCCGACGAACAACAGCCCGCGCTCGCGCAGCGCCGGGCCGACGGTGGCGCAGATCTCGCGCTCGCGCGGCGTGAGCTCGGTCTCCTGCGCTGCTCCGCCGCGCACCATGTTGGAGCGGAGGTCGTCGGCGGCCGGCACGCGATTCACCGCGCCGGCGAACTCGCCGTTGATCAGGATGATGCGCTTGTCGCCGTGCTTGACCTCGGGGATGAACTGCTGGATCACCCAGGCTTCCTTGAATGTCACCGAGAACATGTCGAACAGCGAGCCGAAATTCATGTCCTGCGGCATCACGCGGAACACCGCCGCGCCGCCATGGCCGTGCAAGGGCTTCATCACGACGGCGCCATGCCTGTCGCGAAACGCGTTGATCTCGTCGAGGTCGCGCGAGATCAGCGTCGGCGGCATCAGCTGCGGAAAGTTCATCACGAACAGCTTTTCCGGCGCGTTGCGCACCGAGGCTGGATCGTTGACGACGAGCGTCTTCGGATGGATGCATTCGAGAAGGTGCGTCGAGGTGATGTAGGCGAGGTCGAACGGCGGATCCTGGCGCAGCAGCACCACGTCGAAGCCGTTGAGCGCCTCGCGCCTGGGCTCACCCAGGGTGAAATGATTGCCGGGCTCGTCGCGCACGGTGAGCAGCTGAACCGGAGCGACGATCTCCTCGCCGACCATCGAGAGCTTGTCGGGCGTGTAATAGGACAGACCATGGCCGCGCTTCTGCGCCTCCAGGAGCAGCGCAAAGGTGGAATCGCCCTTGATGTTGATGCGGGCGATGGGGTCCATCTGGACGGCGACGTTCAGTTTCATGGTCTGCCTTTCAGGTCGAGGCGTCGAATGCCGCCAACACATGGCGTGGAAGTGACCGCGGCGCAATCAGCATGGCGTCGAATCGCATTTCGAATTCCGCATGCTCGGGATGCGCGACGAGCCAGCCTTGCGCGGCGTCGATGATGCGCTGCTGCTGGCGCGGCGTCACCGCGAAGGCGGCGTCGTCCAGCGTCGCGCGCGCCTTGACCTCGACGAAGGCGATCAAATTGCGGCGGCGCGCCACGATGTCGATCTCGCCATGCGGCGTGCGGAAGCGTTTGGCGAGGATGCGGTAGCCCTTGGCCATGAGATAGGCCGCGGCGCGGCTTTCCGCGGAAATGCCGGTGCGGAACGCGGCGAGGCGCTCGGGTGAGGCGATTTTCGGTTCTGCCGGGTTCTCAGTCTTCGCCATCGCCGCCCCGCAGATCTTTGGCAAGCTCGAGCGCGCGGGCATAGACCTCGCGGCGCGGCCGGCCCGAGAGCGCGACCGCATGCGCCACCGCATCCTTGACGCTGTTCGCGGCGAGCTGCTCGCGCAGGAGGTCGTCGAGCGCGTCCGATGTCAGCATCTCGGCATCGGCCGCAGGCGGAGCGATCACCAGCACGAATTCGCCGCGCGTCTCCAGCGTGTCGGCATTGCGCGCGAGCTCACGCAGCGTCGCGCGCGAAATCTGCTCGTGCAGTTTCGTCAGCTCGCGGCAGATCGCGGCTTCACGGGTCCCCATGATCTCGGCGAGCTCGGCGAGCGTGTCCTGCACGCGATTGCCGGAATCGAACATCACCAGCGTTGCATCGATGCGCGCAAGCTCGGCCAGGCGCGACTTCCGCGCGGCTGATTTGGAAGGCAGAAAGCCTTCGAAGAAGAAGCGGTCGGTCGGCAGCGCTGCGACCGACAGTGCCGCCAGCACCGAGGACGGGCCGGGCAGCGCGTAGACGGCGTGGCCGGCGGCGCAGACCTCGCGCACCAGCTTGTAGCCGGGGTCCGAGATCAGCGGCGTTCCGGCGTCCGACACCAGTGCGATCGAGCCGCCCTGCGAGAGCCGCTCCAGGATTTTTGGACGGGCCGCTTCCGCGTTGTGCTCGTGATACTGCTTGAGCTGCGCGGAGATGTCGTAGCGCTCGGTCAGACGCCGCGTGATGCGGGTGTCCTCGCAGGCGATGACATCGACCCCGGCGAGGGTCTGCAGCGCCCGCAGCGTGATGTCACCGAGATTGCCGATGGGGGTCGCGACCAGGTGCAGGCCAGGCGCGGCCTTCGGCGCGACAAGCCGATGGGCGTCGATGGAGAAACCGCGCGAGGCGGGCTCCGTCGTCTCAGGTGTATTTATCGGGGACGGCTTTGCGCGCATAATCAGACGAACTTAGGCATGATCCCCGGGACTGGGAACCGGTCCCCGGAAAAAGATCGTGCCTGGCAAGGCAAGGGGCGAGGAAGGACTGGAATGTGATCCATTCGGCATCACATTCCCAAGGGAATGAAGCGTCAGCGCCATATTCGCGGCGGAAACGCCGCCTTGATGCTTGGTGATGGACGGCGGACAGCTAGCCAGAACTTGAGAGGAAGCCGCGTTAAGCGGGCATTATCCTTTTGTTTGAGTTAACTATTTGCCGACAATATGCCTGAATCCACGACTGGTGTCGTGGAGAATATCGTGAGCGGCTGGCGACGGTCGGTCAGAAGAGAAACTGTCATGACGGGCCCGCGTGATCCCAGATCTTCCTTTCCGGAGGAGTCTCCCGTTCAGGGGCCCCTGATATCAGGGGCGACCCGGCGAAGCGCGCTCGGCCTGTTGCTCGGCGCGCCGCTGCTGTCGGCCTGCGCCGGCGTGCAGCAGAGCCTGAGCCAGTTCTCCAATCCGTTCAGCAGCTCCTCACCGCCTCCGGCCCAGCCGGCCGGCCCGCCACAGCAGGCGACGACCGCCGGCACCGGCGGAGTGAAGGTTGCCGTGATCCTGCCGCTCTCGGCATCGGGCAATGCCGGCCTCGCCGCGCAGTCGATGCGTAATGCCGCCGAGATGGCGCTGGCCGAGTTCCAGAATCCCAACATCCAGCTCCTGATCAAGGACGACAATGGCAGCCCGCAGGGCGCGCAGGCCAGTGCGCAGCAGGCGGTCGACGAAGGCGCCGAGATCATCCTGGGTCCGCTGTTCGCGCAATCGGTGCCTGCGGTGGCGCAGATCGCGCGCACGCGCGGCATTCCGGTGATGGCGTTCTCGACCGATTCCAGCATCGCCGGCCGCGGTGTCTATCTCCTGAGCTTCCTGCCGGAGTCCGACGTCAACCGCATCGTCGAATATTCCGCCAGCATCGGGAAGCGCTCCGTCGCCGTGCTCGTGCCCGACAATGCCTATGGCAACGTGGTCGAGGCCGCGGTGAAGGCGGCGGTGCCGCGTCGCGGCGGGCGCATCGTCGCGTTCGAGAAATACGGCGCCGATCGCGCCACGCCGGCCCGGACCGTGGCGCAGCAGCTCGGCAGCGCCGATGCGCTGTTCATCGCCGATGATGGCGACGCCGTCGTCTCGGTCGCCGATGCAATGAGCGCGGCGGGTGCGAATCTGCGCAATATCCAGCTGCTCGGCACCGGCCTGTGGGACAGTCCGCGCGTCTATGCCAGCTCAAGCTTGCAGGGCGGCCTCTACGCCGCGCCCGATCCGGCCGGCTTCCGCGCCTTCTCCGGCCGCTATCGCACCAAATACGGCGCCGAGCCGATCCGCACGGCCACGCTCGCCTATGATGCCGTCGCCCTGGTCGCCGCGCTCGCGCGCACGCAGGGCACCACGCGCTTCTCGTCCGACGTGCTCACCAATCCTTCCGGATTCGCCGGGATCGACGGCCTGTTTCGCTTCCGCGCCGACGGCACCAACGAGCGGGGCCTTGCGGTGATGAAGGTCACGACCGGCGGCGGCGTTGCGGTGGCGGGCTCGCCGAAGAGTTTTGGAGCGTAGCTGTTTCCTCGACGTCGTCCTGGCTTTCGCCAGAACGACGATGGAGAGACCTTACGCCGCGAGATCGGCGACCACCGCGTCCAGCACCGGAAAACCGCTGCTGGTCACGCGCAGGCGGCCGGTTGCATCCACCGTGATCGCGCCTTCTTCGCGCAGCAGCGTGATGCGCTTGGGATCGAGCGAGCGGCCTGACAGCGCGCGGTAGCGCTCGGGGTCGATGCCCTCGACGAGGCGCAACCCCATCAGCAAAAATTCGTCGGCGCGTTCTTCGCTGTTGAGGAGATCGTCGGTGACGACGCCGTGGCCGTTGGTCTCGACCCGCATCAGCCAGGCTTCGGGACGCTTCTCGGTGGCGGTGGCGTGCCTGATACCGTCGATGTCGAGCCGGCCATGGGCACCGGGGCCGATGCCGGCATATTCCTCGCCGCGCCAGTAGACCAGATTGTGCCGGCACTCGGCGCCGCGCCGCGCGTGATTGGAAATCTCGTAGGCGGGCAGGCCGAGTCTGTCGCAGGTCTCCTGGGTAACGTCGTAGAGCGCGCGTGCGACCGCCTCATCCGGCGTCTTCAGCTTGCCGGCCTGATGCAGGCCGAAGAACGGCGTGCCTTCTTCGATCGTCAATTGATAGAGCGACAGATGTTCGGCCGCCTCGCCGATCGCGAGACGCAATTCATCGGCCCACATCGCCGGCGTCTGGTCGGGACGGGCATAGATCAGGTCGAACGAATAACGATCGAACGAGCGGCGCGCGATGGCGACCGCGTCGAGTGCCTCGCGCGCGCTGTGCATGCGACCCAGCGCCTTCAGCGAGGCATCGTCGAGCGCCTGCACGCCGAGCGAGACGCGATTGACGCCGGCGGCGCGATAGCCCGCGAAGCGCGTAGCCTCGACACTGGTCGGGTTTGCCTCCAGCGTGACTTCGACGTCTTTCGCCACGGTCCAGTGCTTGCCGATGGCATCGAGCACAGCGCCGACGGTTGCAGGCTGCATGAGCGAGGGTGTGCCGCCGCCGAGAAAGATCGAGGTGACTTCGCGGCCGGGCGCGCGCTCGGCGGTCGCAGCGATCTCGCGCGCGAAAGCCGACGCAAAGCGCGCCTCGTCGATCGCGGCGTGGCGGACATGGCTGTTGAAGTCGCAATAGGGGCACTTCGACAGGCAGAACGGCCAGTGCACGTAGACGCCGAAGGCTTCGGATTCTTGTTTTGACGCGTTTTCCTGGCGCGAACCGGTATCCACTTCGCTCGAAAACGCTCTAGCGCGGCTCAAGGCAGATCTCCGCCAGTTTCACGAAGGCGCGGGCGCGATGCGACAGGCCAAGACCGAGCGGCGGCAGGCCGTGCTTCTCGATGCTCTCCATCTCGCCGAAGGTGCGGCTGTGGCCGTCGGGCAAAAACATCGGGTCGTAGCCGAAGCCGGCGGTGCCGCGCGGCGGCCACACCAGCGTGCCGTCGACGCGCGCCTCGACCTCTTCGAGATGATCGTCGGGCCATGCAACGCAAAGCGCGGAAACGAAATGCGCCTTGCGCTTGGCGGGCGTGGTCGCGCCGCGCTCCTGCAACAGCCGTTCGATCTGTGCCATTGCCGCGGCAAAATCCTTGTTCGGACCGGCCCAGCGCGCCGAGTAGATGCCGGGCACGCCGTCGAGCGCGTCGACCACGATGCCGGAATCATCGGCGAAGGACGGCAGCTTGGTCGCCTGCGCTGCCGCGATCGCCTTGATCGCGGCGTTGCTGCGGAAATCGTTTCCGGTCTCTTCCGGCTCCGGAAGACCTAATTCGCCGGCCGAGACCGCATCGATGCCGTAAGGCGCGAGCAGCTCCTTCATCTCGGCGAGCTTGCCGGGATTATGGGTCGCGATGACGAGCTTTCCGGTGATTCGGCGATGCATCGGCCTATTGACTACGCTACCGCCAGTTTCTGCAAGTCCACGAGACGCGCGACGCCCTTGCGCGCCAGCGCCATCAACGCCAGGAACTCGGCTTCCGTGAACGGCTCGCGTTCCGCGGTGCCCTGAACTTCGATGATGCGGCCATCCCCCGTCATGACGAAGTTGGCGTCGGTGTCGGCTTCGGAGTCCTCGGCATAGTCGAGGTCGAGCACGGGCGTGCCCTTGTAGATGCCGCAGGAGATCGCGGCGACGTTGTCGCGCAACACATTGGCTTTGACCATGTTGCGCGCCTTCATCCAGGTGATGCAATCGGCGAGGGCGACCCAGGCGCCGGTGATCGAGGCCGTGCGGGTGCCGCCGTCGGCCTGGAGCACGTCGCAATCGACCGTAATCTGGCGCTCACCGAGCGCTTCGAGATTGATGATGGTGCGAAGCGAGCGGCCGATCAGGCGCTGAATTTCGACGGTGCGGCCGCTCTGCTTTCCTGCGGAGGCCTCGCGGCGGGTGCGTTCCGAGGTCGCGCGCGGCAACATGCCGTATTCGGCGGTGACCCAGCCGCGGCCCTGGCCCTTCAGCCATGGCGGCAGGCGGTCTTCCAGCGTGGCGGTGACCAGCACGTGGGTGTCGCCGAATTTCACCAGGCACGAGCCTTCCGCATATTTGACCACGCCGCGCTCCAGCGTCACGGGGCGCAATTCGTCGGGCGCACGGCGGCTTGGCCGCATGGGAATCCTCCAAAACTCTCGGAAAAGGGCTGTTGGCGGTGCTTGTAGGTGGGGTGAGGGTGGGCGGCAAGGGGGAAGATCGAGGCCTTATTGATCCCCGATTTTCAATCCGCGAGCGCGACGCTTGTCAGAAGCCTCCCGGATAGACAAATTACATGCAGCCGAGAGGAGTTACCGTCTGTGGCCCATCACGATCCGATCCATCTGATCGCGCCGCGCGCGGGCCTCGCCCAGCTCAACGAGCGTTCCCGCGACATCTTTCGTCAAATCGTCGAAAGCTACCTCGCGACTGGGGAGCCGGTGGGCTCGCGCAATATTTCTCGCCTGATCGCCATGCCGCTGTCGCCCGCTTCAGTCCGCAACGTCATGGCCGACCTGGAACAGCTCGGCCTGATCTACGCCCCGCACACCTCCGCCGGCCGGCTGCCGACGGAACTCGGCCTGCGCTTCTTCGTCGATGCCCTGATGCAGGTCGGCGACCTCAATGACAGTGAACGGCAGGCGATCCAGAGCCAGTTGACCTCCGTCGGCCACGCGCAATCGGTGGAGGCTGCGCTCGAGGAGGCATTGACGCGGCTCTCCGGCCTGACCCGCGCTGCCGCGGTCGTGCTGACGCCGAAATCCAATGCGCGGCTGAAACATATCGAATTCGTCCGCTTGGAACCGGAAAAGGCATTGGTGATCCTGGTCGGCGAGGACGGGCAGGTCGAAAACCGCGTCTTGACGCTGCCGCCGGGAGTTCCATCCTCGGCGTTGACCGAAGCCGGCAACTTCCTCAATGCGCGGATCCGGGGCCGGACCCTGGCCGAGGCGCGGCTGGAGCTCGAGACCGCGCTCGGAGAGGCGCGCACCGAGCTCGATCAGCTGACGCATAAGGTGATCTCGGCCGGGATTGCCAGCTGGTCGGGCGGCGAGAACGAGGATCGGCAGCTCATCGTCCGCGGCCACGCCAATCTGCTCGAAGATTTGCATGCGCTGGAGGATCTCGAGCGCGTTCGCCTGCTGTTCGACGATCTCGAGACCAAGCGCGGGGTCATCGATCTGCTCGGGCGGGCCGAGACCGCGGAAGGCGTGCGGATCTTCATCGGCAGTGAGAACAAGCTGTTCTCGCTGTCGGGCTCGTCCACCATCATCTCGCCCTATCGGGACGCTGCCGGCCATATCGTCGGTGTTTTGGGCGTGATCGGGCCGACGCGGCTGAATTATGCCCGCGTGATCCCGACCGTGGACTACGCTGCCCGCATCGTCAGCCGGCTCCTGGGGGGCTGACCGGCGTCTCCCCCGATCACGGGCGCTTGATTTTCGGCGCCCGAAGCACGATATCCGGGCCAGAAACCCCCTGAGATGAATGCGAAAAGAGAGCCGATGACCGATCGAGACCGGCAACCCGAAGACACGAGTGCTGCGGCCGGCGAGCCCGTGGTGTCAAAACCCTACATCATGCCCGACGATCCCGAGCCGGGCTCGGTCGAGCTTCTGCAGAAGGAAGTCGCCGAGGCGCGCGACCGCATGCTGCGGACGCTGGCCGAGATGGAGAATCTGCGCAAACGCACTGCCAAGGAGGTCGCTGACTCCAAGCTCTACGGCGTCACGGGCTTTGCCCGCGACGTGCTCGACATCGCCGACAACCTCCAGCGCGCGCTCGATGCCGTTCCGGCCGAGGCCCGTGCGGCGGCCGATGCAGGCCTCGCCTCGCTGATCGAGGGCGTCGAACTGACCGAGCGCTCGCTGCTCAGCGCGCTGGAAAAACACGGCGTGAAGAAGTTCGACCCCCTGGGCCAGAAGTTCGACCCGAACTTCCAGCAGGCGATGTTCGAGGTGCCCGATGCATCGGTGCCCGCGGGCACCGTCGTGCAGGTCATGCAGGCCGGCTACACCATCGGCGAGCGCGTGCTGCGTCCTGCCTTGGTCGGTGTCGCCAAGGGCGGCGCCAAGGCCGCGCCCGCCAACAGCAACGAGCCGAACGGCGCGGCGAACTGATCGATCCTCATGCTGAGGAGGCGCGCTAAGAAGCGCGCTCCTCAGGATGAGGGTCTTGCAGTTCGGTCGCGCCTCTTACGCGCTCGCCGCGATATCCGCGGACTGAATCCGCTTCACGCCGGCCTTGGCCATATCGGCCCAGGCTTTTGCGAGCGAACCCTGATTGTCGATGCCGCGGCAGGCGTCTTCCACCACATAGACCTCGAAGCCCGCCTTGCGCGCGTCGAGCGCGGTCCAGGCCACGCAGAAATCCGTCGCCAGCCCCGCGACGAAGACGCGCTTGATCTTGCGCCCCTTCAGATAGCCGGCAAGGCCGGTCGAGGTCTTGCCATCGGCTTCGAGGAAGGCCGAATAGCTGTCCACGTCCTTGTGAAAACCCTTGCGGATGATGAGCTCGGCGTGCGGGATCGCAAGGTCTTTCGACAGCGCGGCGCCGTCGGTGCCCTGCACGCAATGGTCGGGCCACAGCACCTGCTTGCCGTAGGGAAGATCGACGGTCTCGAACGGCTTCTTGCCGGCGTGGACTGATGCGAAGGAAACATGGCCTTGCGTGTGCCAGTCTTGCGTCATCACCACGTTCGAAAACGCTTTCGAGATCTTGTTGATGACCGGCGCCACCTGCTCGCCTTCCTTCACGGCAAGGCTGCCGCCGGGCAGGAAGCAATTCTGCACGTCGATCACGAGCAGCGCGGATGCATCGTCCGGCTTGATCGATGTGGCCGCCAGAATCGCGGTTGGCGCGAGCGCCACGAGCGCGCTCGTCCCGAGCGCCGCCAAGACTTGTCGCCGATCCAGCATCATTCGCCTCCTCAAGGATGAACTCAACGGAAGGGGAGCCTAGTTCCGTTCGTATACGAACAGAAGCCCGAAAATGCAGCCGGCTTTGGTGAGTCGTTGGGCTGCTGACCGGATATCTTCGCCGGGACGACGATGAGTGTCGGGCTAGCCCTTCGGCTGGATGCCGTCGCGGACCGCGCGGAAGCGGGTGAAGGCGGCCGGCCATTGCTCGCGCGGGGCGCTGGCGATGATGCGCAGCGAGGCGCCGCCGCTGCTGAAGCGGATCCACTGCACCACGGTCACCGGCGTCTTGTCCTTGCCGCTGACGCCGTCGATCCGGGTCTCGAAACCCTGCTGGCCGCTGATGCGGATCGGCTCGGACATGGTGACGCGCGACTCGCGCACGCCGGGAATCTGGAGCGCCGCCTCCTGGGCGAAGCGGGCGCGGTCGTCGGCGGCTTGCGGGGTGGCGCCAATCACGCCGAGGATGATGAACGGCTTCGATTCATAGCCGGAGCTCTCGTCGCCGTCGGCCAGGATGATGCTCGAGCCCGGCGCCAGCGTGCGAACGTCCTTGAAGTCGGCGAGATCGGTGATCTTGAACGGCATCAGCGCGATCTGCTCTTCGGCCGAGACCTGCTTGCGGGTGACGACGCTCGCAAACATCTGCCGCACCGCCTCGTCGGTGTAGATTTTGATCGCATTCTCCGGAATCTGCACCGCGACATAGCCGGAGAAGCCGGCCCCCGGCACGATCATCGAATAGCGCCGCACCGGGGTCTCGCCGGCCTTGCCGCTCTCGGTCGTGAAATAGGCAAGACCCGCGGGCGTCTCGATCTTGTCCTGCTTGACGCCGTTGGCTCCGGCTGGATTGGAGTTGAAGGCGCTCACGACCTCGCCATAGGCCGCCGGCGGCAGTTCTGTGATCAGCACCTTGACGTTGCCGTCCTCGCTCTCGAAGCCGGGAAAGGTCTTGGCCGTGTTGAGACCGACCAATGGCACCATGCCGAGGCGCAAGCCGGGTGGGAAAACGGCGTCGGCAGCCAGAGCCGGAAGCGCAGAGGCAACGAGGAGGGCGAGCGCAGCAAGGGGGCGGATCAGCTTCATGGGCACTCTGATTGGTTCACATTGAGGCCGTTCGATGGTCGGTCACCGGGCCGCTTTGTCGCGCGACGCAGCCAGATGACGAGCCCGCTCGGCCGCCCGCCTTTTAGCGGGTTTGGTCTTGCCGCAACAGGGCAGGGCGGAACGCGGTAACGGATGCCGGCCGATCGCGGGACCTGTTAATAATTCCTCACCCGCAAGGCGGGTTCAGCCCGGATATGATCTTCCAAAACCCAATGTTTTCACGGCCGAAACTTGCGTTCGGTCCTTGCGGGCCCCTCCCCCCCTCCTATATGAGCGTCAACCATCGCAATATCGCGAATGTTTGATCTTAGGGGGTTTCGGTTCGGGTGCCTTCTGGGCCCAGCCAACCTGCCGCAAAAACAAGGATACAGGACCATGGGAAAGGTCATCGGGATCGACCTCGGCACCACGAATTCGTGCGTCGCCGTAATGGATGGCAAGAACGCCAAAGTCATCGAGAATTCCGAAGGCATGCGCACGACGCCTTCGATCGTCGCCGTGACGGACGACGGTGAGCGCCTCGTCGGCCAGCCTGCCAAGCGCCAGGCCGTCACCAATCCAGAGCGTACGTTCTTCGCAGTGAAGCGCCTGATCGGCCGCCGCTACGACGACCCGATGGTCGAGAAGGACAAGAAGCTCGTTCCGTACAAGATCGTGAAGGCTTCCAACGGCGACGCCTGGGTCGAGGCCGACGGCCAGACCTACTCGCCCTCGCAGGTATCGGCGTTCATCTTGCAGAAGATGAAGGAGACCGCGGAAGCCCATCTGGGCCAGAAGGTCGACCAGGCCGTCATCACCGTGCCCGCCTACTTCAACGACGCCCAGCGCCAGGCGACCAAGGACGCCGGCAAGATCGCGGGCCTTGAAGTGCTGCGCATCATCAACGAGCCGACCGCGGCCGCGCTCGCCTATGGCCTCGACAAGACCAAGACCGGCACGATCGCCGTGTACGATCTCGGCGGCGGCACGTTCGATATCTCGATTCTCGAAATCGGCGACGGCGTGTTCGAGGTGAAGTCGACCAACGGCGACACCTTCCTCGGCGGCGAAGACTTCGACATGCGCCTGGTCGGCTATCTGGCCGACGAATTCCAGAAGGAGCAGGGCATCAACCTGCGCAACGACAAGCTCGCGTTGCAGCGCCTGAAGGAAGCTGCTGAAAAGGCCAAGATCGAGCTGTCGTCGACGACGCAGACCGAGATCAACCTGCCCTTCATCACCGCGGACCAGACCGGCCCGAAGCATCTGACGATGAAACTCACCCGCGCCAAGTTCGAAGCGCTGGTCGATGACCTCGTCCAGAAGACCGTCGAGCCCTGCCGCAAGGCGCTGAAGGATGCCGGCCTCACTGCCGCCGAGATCGGCGAAGTGGTGCTGGTCGGCGGCATGTCGCGCATGCCGAAGGTCCAGGAAGTCGTGAAGCAGCTGTTCGGCAAGGAGCCGCACAAGGGCGTCAACCCGGACGAAGTCGTGGCGATCGGCGCCGCGATCCAGGCCGGCGTGCTTCAGGGCGACGTCAAGGACGTGCTGCTGCTCGACGTGACCCCGCTGTCGCTGGGCATCGAGACGCTGGGCGGCGTGTTCACCCGCATCATCGACCGCAACACCACGATCCCGACCAAGAAGAGCCAGGTGTTCTCGACCGCCGAGGACAGCCAGAACGCGGTCACCATCCGCGTCTTCCAGGGCGAGCGTGAAATGGCGGCCGACAACAAGATGCTCGGCCAGTTCGACCTGATGGGCATTCCGCCGGCTCCGCGCGGCATGCCGCAGATTGAGGTGACCTTCGACATCGACGCCAACGGCATCGTCAACGTCTCGGCCAAGGACAAGGCCACGTCCAAGGAGCAGCAGATCCGCATCCAGGCCTCCGGCGGCCTGTCGGAAGCCGACATCGAGAAGATGGTCAAGGACGCCGAGGCCAATGCCGAGGCGGACAAGAAGCGCCGCGAGGCCGTGACTGCCAAGAACGACGCGGATGGACTGGTGCATTCGACCGAGAAGGCACTGGCCGAGCACGGTTCGAAGGTCGCAGAGACCGAGCGCCGCGCGATTGAGGATGCGGTCAGCGACCTCAAGGAAGCGCTGAAGGGCGACGATGCCGAATCCATCAAGGCCAAGACCCAAACGCTGGCCCAGGCGTCGATGAAGCTCGGCGAGGCCATGTACAAGCAGCAGGCCGAGGCCGACGCCAAGAAGGATGCGGCCAAGGACGACGTCGTCGACGCGGAGTTCACCGAAGTCGACGACGACAAGAACAACAAGAAGTCCGCCTGAACCCCGCGAGGGTGATGATGCGGACGGCTTGGACCCCACACGCGCCAACGGCCTCCTCCCTCGCGGGGGAGGCCATCGTGTCGGGCTCGACGGGGCAAGGCCTTGCTAAAATCGGCCCCGTTACGATCGATCAATTCCCAGCCGTTATTCTGAACACTGCCGTGCAATCCTCTGCCGCGAAGCGGAAGGCTGCCTATATCGTTGCATGGCGACGTTGCTTCGCTCCGACTTGATTCGCGATCGGATAGACTGAGCTCATCATGTCCACGTCCACCAAGCGCTGCTATTACGAAACCCTCGAAGTCGAACGCGATGCCGACGATTCCGTCCTGAAATCGTCGTTCCGCAAGCTGGCGATGAAGTTTCACCCCGACCGCAATCCCGGGGACGACACCAGCGAAGTCAAGTTCAAGGAAATCAACGAGGCCTACGAGGTCCTGAAAGACAAGGACAAGCGCGCCGCCTATGACCGTTTCGGTCATGCCGCCTTCGAGCAGGGCGGCGGCGGTGGCGGCCCCGGTTTCGGCGCGGGCTTCGCCTCCTCCTTTTCCGATATTTTCGAAGATTTGTTCGGCATGGCCGGACAGCGCGGCGGCCGTGGCGGCCGCGAGCGCGGCGCCGACCTGCGCTACAACATGGAAATCACGCTCGAGGAAGCTTTTGGCGGCAAGACCGCGCAGATCGAGATCCCGGTCTCGGTCACCTGCGAAGCCTGCTCGGGTATCGGGGCCAAGGCCGGCACCAAGCCGAAGACCTGCTCGACCTGCGGCGGCGCCGGACGCGTACGGCAGTCGCAGGGCTTCTTCACGCTGGAGCGCACCTGCCCGGGCTGCCAGGGGCGCGGCCAGATGATCGAAGACGCCTGCCCGTCCTGCTCGGGTCAGGGGCGTGTCACCCGCGAGCGGAATCTGTCGGTCAACATTCCCCCTGGAGTCGAGGATGGCACCAGGATCAGGCTCGCCGGAGAGGGCGAGGCCGGGGTCCGCGGCGGCCCGCCCGGCGACCTCTACATCTTCCTGTCGCTGGCCCAGCACCAGTTCTTCCAGCGCGACGGCGCCGATCTGCACTGTCGTGTGCCGATCTCGATGGTGACGGCGGCGCTTGGCGGCGAATTCGAGGTGCCGACCATCGAGAAGGGCAAGACCAAGGTGAAGGTCCCCGCGGGGACCCAGTCCAGCCGCCGATTCCGCATCGCATCAAAAGGCATGCCGGTGCTGCGCTCGCGCCAGATGGGCGACATGTATGTTCAGGTCGTGGTCGAGACGCCGCAAAATCTCACCAAGAAGCAGCAGGAATTGCTGGCCGAGTTCGAAAAACTCTCCTCCGGCAACACCCAGCCGGAATCCGAGGGTTTCTTCACCAAGGTCAAGGATTTCTTCGGTAATCGCGCGAGTTGACGCGTCTTGACCGTGCCGCCTTCGGCCTATACGTCTTTATGACCATTTTCTGACACGCCGCGGTCACGCGGTCCCGGCCGGTCCCGACATGCCATTGCCATCGTCCGCGCGTGCGTTGAAGAAGCCCCGTCTCGATGACGAGGTGCGTTTTCTCCGGTCATGGATTGAAAAGCCCCTCCACATGGGCGCGGTGATGCCGTCGGGCAAGCTGCTGGCCCGGACCATGGCCCACTACGTCGACGTCAATTCGGACGCACCGGTGGTCGAGCTCGGGCCCGGCACCGGCGCCATCACCTCGGCCCTGGTCGAGCGCGGCGTCGACCAGAAGCGCCTCGTCCTCGTCGAATACAATCCAGGCTTCTGCGCCCTGCTGCGCGACCGCTATCCGCAGGCCAAAGTGGTGCAGGGTGATGCCTATCGCCTGCGCGACACGCTCTGGAACGTGCTGAGCGCGCCGGCCTCCGCGGTCGTCTCTGGCCTGCCGCTGGTCACAAAACCGATGCTGACGCGGCTGCGGCTCATTCGCGACGCCTTCACGGCGCTGGCGCCCGGTGCGCCCTTCGTCCAGTTCACCTATGCGGTGGTGCCGCCGATTCCGAAATCGCTGCCCGGCGTGTCCACAGAGGCCTCGGAACGGATCTGGATGAACCTTCCGCCGGCCCGCGTCTGGGTGTATCGCAAGGACTAATTCCGCCGGCATTCCTGTTTGCGTGGCGGGCTCGTTTCGCCGAACGCATGGAAGCGGATGTCCGCACCGAAAATCCTGATCATTCCCGGCTCACTGCGGACCGGCTCGCATAATGCGAAGCTGGCAGCGGTCGCCGCCTATGCATTTGACCAAGCCGGCGTTGACGTCACCCGCATCTCGCTCGCCGATTTTCCGCTGCCGATCTATGACGGCGATCTGCAGGCCAAGTCGGGTGTGCCCAAGCACGCGATCAATCTCAAGCGCATGATCGGCGCGCATCATGGCGTGCTGATCGTCTCGCCCGAATACAATGCCTCGGTGCCGCCGCTGCTGAAGAACGCGATCGACTGGGTCAGCCGCGTGCATGAGCTGCACGAGCCGCGTGGCGAGGTGTTCCGCAACCGTGTCTTCGCACTCGCCGGCGCCTCGCAGAGCCGGCTTGGCGCGGCTCGCGCGCTGCAGGCGCTGCGGCTGATCCTGACCTCCTGCCACGCCAATGTGATTGCCAGCCAGCTCACGCTCGCCTTTGCCGACCAGGCCTATGACGATATGGACAGGCTGAAGCACGAGGGCGATATCGCCGCGTTGAAGGAACTGGTGCGGCAGTTGATCGACATTTCCCAACGCATGATGTGAGGTGACATGACGCCAGCCGAGATTGCCCCGAAAGACCGCCTGATCGTCGCGCTCGATCTGCCCGGCGTTGATGCCGCGGAAGCGATGGTCAACCGGCTCGGCGACAGCGTCACCTTCTACAAGATCGGCTATCGGCTGGCTTATGCCGGCGGCTTGCCGCTGGTCGGCAAGCTCGCCGACAAGGGCAAGAAGGTCTTTCTCGATCTCAAGCTGCACGACATCGGCAACACCGTGGCGCAGGGCGTCTACAGCATCACAAGGCTCGGCGCGACCTTCCTCACGGTCCACGCTTATCCGCAGACCATGAAGGGTGCCGTCGAAGGCCGCGGCAACTCGAACCTGAAGATCCTCGCCGTCACTGTTCTGACGTCCTACAACGAGGACGACCTGCACGCGGCAGGCTTCCGGCTCGGCGTCTCTGAGCTCGTCGAAGCGCGCGCGCAGCAGGCGCAGGTGCTCGGCATCGACGGGCTGGTATCGTCGCCCGAGGAAGTCGGAGCCTTGCGCAAGATCGTCGGCCACCAGATGCGCCTCGTCACCCCCGGCATCCGGCCGGCCGGCGCGGCGAGCGGCGACCAGAAACGCATCATGACGCCGGGCCGCGCGATTGCGGCCGGCGCGGACCACCTCGTCGTCGGTCGGCCGGTGGTGGAAGCCACGGACCCCAAGGCGATTGCCGAGGCCATCCAGGCCGAGATCGCGCAAGCGCTCGGCTAATCAACAACACAGGGAGAAGAACAATGGCAAAAGGCTACTGGATCGGACGCGTCGATGTGAGCAGCGACGAGGGCTACAAGCCCTATGCCGTCGCCAATGGTCCGATCTTCAAGAAATGGGGTGGCCGCTTCGTCGTTCGCGCCGGCAAGTTCACCACCGTCGAAGGCGCCAGCCGCACCCGCAACGTCTTGATCGAATTCCCGGACTACGAAACCGCGATCGCCTGCTACAACTCGCCGGAATACCAAGCCAACATCAAGGTGCGCCAGCCGCACTCCGTCGCCGACCTCATCATCATCGAGGGCTATGACGGCCCGCAGCCGTCAGACGGCTGAGGCGCGCTCAGCTCCGTCATGGCCGGGCCTGACCCGGCCATCCACGTCTTCGGTCTCATATACGTGGCCGTTCGTGGATGCCCGGGACAAGCCCGGGCATGACGGTGGCGTTTGCCCCTCGGTTGCCGGAACTGCCTCCCCCCGCTACAACGACCGTGAGAGGATCGCACCATGTCCGACATGCGCTTGATTGTTGCTGGAGCCGGCGGCCGGATGGGCCGGGCGCTGACGCGGGCGATTGCCGAAAGCAAAGGCGCGGTGCTGGCCGGCGCGCTGGAGGCACCGGGCTCGGAGCTGCTCGGCAAGGATGCCGGCGTGCTCGCAGGCCTGCCGGCCAACGGCATCAAACTCTCGGGCGATCTCTGGGCGTTGTCAAAGGACGCCGACGGCATTCTGGATTTCACCGTGCCCGCGGCGACCTTGGCCAATGTCGCGATCGCCGCCGAGCGCGGCCTCGTGCACGTGGTCGGAACGACCGGGCTGTCGGGCTCCGACAACGCCGTGATCAAGAGCGTCACCAACCGCGCCGTCGTGGTGCAGTCCGGCAATATGAGCCTGGGTGTCAATCTGCTCGCCGCCGTGGTCAAGCGCGTCGCCAAGGCGCTCGACGAGAGCTTCGACATCGAGATCGTCGAGACCCATCACCGCATGAAGATCGACGCGCCCTCGGGCACGGCGCTGATGCTGGGCCAGGCGGCCGCTAGCGGCCGTGGCATCGCGCTCGACGAGCATGCAGATCGCGGTCGCGACGGTATCACTGGCGCGCGCAAGCCCGGCGACATCGGCTTTGCGTCGCTGCGCGGCGGCACCGCGGCCGGCGATCACAGCGTGAGCTTCCTCGGCGCGTTCGAGCGGCTGACGCTGTCGCATCACGCGGAGGATCGCATGCTGTTCGCCCATGGCGCGCTGAAGGCCGCGCTCTGGGCGCATGGCAAGAAGCCGGGGCACTACTCCATGGCCGACGTGCTCGGCCTGTCTGACATCTGAAGCATGATCCGGAAAAGTGTGAAGCGGTTTTCCGACACGATCATGCTTAGCCAACGAACGAAACGGAAAGCAGTCAATGAGCGAACGTCTTCTCGTGCTGGTGCGGCACGGCCAGAGCGAATGGAATCTGAAGAACCTGTTCACGGGCTGGAAGGATCCTGACCTCACCGAACTCGGCGTGAAGGAAGCCTCGGAAGCCGGCCGCAAGCTGAAGGCGCAGGGCCTCGTGTTCGACGTTGCCTACACCTCGGTGTTGACGCGCGCACAGCACACGCTCGATCTCATCCTCGGCGAGCTTGATCAGAAGGGCCTGCCGACGACGAAGAACCTCGCGCTGAACGAGCGCGACTATGGCGATCTCTCGGGCCTCAACAAGGACGACGCCCGCAAGAAATGGGGCGAGGACCAGGTGTTGATCTGGCGCCGCTCCTACGACGTGCCGCCGCCCGGCGGCGAAAGCCTGAAGGATACTCTCGCGCGCGCACTGCCGTATTACGTGCAGGAGATCCTGCCCGGCGTGCTCAACGGCAAGCGCACGCTGGTCGCTGCCCACGGCAACTCCCTGCGCGCGCTGATCATGGTGCTGGAAAAGCTCTCGCCCGAAGGCATTTTGAAGCGCGAGCTCGCCACCGGCGTGCCGATCATCTACCGCCTCAATGCGGATTCGACGGTGGCGTCGAAGTTGGATCTGGCGGGTTAAAGACGTTCGCGCGCGGCGGAGCCGGCCAAACACTGGGCGTCGTCCTGGCCTTCGCCAGGACGACGATGTGGGGCAGTTTACGCGTAGCAACTATTACTGCATCCCCAGCTGCCCGGCCTCCCAGCCCAGCATCGCTTGCTTGCGGGTGATGCCCCAGTGATAGCCGGTGAGCGTGCCGCTCTTGCCGAGCGCGCGGTGGCAGGGCACGACGAAGGACACCGGGTTCTTGCCGACGGCAGCGCCGACGGCGCGTGAGGCTTTCGGACTGTTGATGTTGCAGGCGATGTCCGAATAGGACACCGCGCGGCCCATCGGGATCTTCAGCAACGTCTCCCACACTCGCACCTCGAAATCGGTGCCGATCATCACCACGCGCAGCGGCTGATCCGGCCGCCACAGTTTCGTGTCGAAGATGCGCTGCGCCAATGGCGCGGTGCCTTCGTGATCCTCGACGTAAGTTGCGTTCCGCCATCGCCGCGTCATGTCGGCGAGCGCCACCTGTTCCTCACCGGGATCGGCGAAGGCGAGTCCCGACAATCCGCGATCGGTCGCGATCACGATCGCGGTGCCGAACGGCGAGTGATGGAAGCCGTAGCGCAGGATGAGCCCCGCGCCGCCGTTCTTCCATTCGCCCGGCGACATCGCCTCATGGGTGACGAAGAGATCGTGCAGCCGGCCCGGACCCGACAGACCGGAATCAAGCGCGGCGTCGAGGATGCTCGCGGAGTCCCTGAGCAAGCCCTTGGCGTGATCGAGCGTGAGCGCCTGCATAAAAGCCTTCGGCGTGATCGAGGCCCAGCGGCGGAACAGATGGTGCAGCTCGTCCGGCGTGACGCCGGCCGCATCCGCCATCGCCTCGATGGTCGGCTGTGCGCGCCAGTTTTCGGAGATGAAGGCGATCGCCCGGCGCACGGAATCATAGTCGCGCATCGCGGCGTTCTGGGTGCCCGGCCCGGCCAGGCGCTGGTCATGTATCGCGAGTGTCATCATGATTGGAAATGTAGGAGAGGGCGGGGTGCGAAACCACCCGATTTCCGATCCGCAAATCAGGTGACCGGATTGTAGGTCGGGCCGCGCCGGGCGGCATTTAACGCCTCAACCAAACCTTTGTAAAAACTTGCCTTTTCGTCCGGTCCCAGGAAGCGGGCGATCTGGATCTGGTGACCTCGCGAGATCAGATAGAGGTGCTCGATGCCAAAATCCTCGTCGATTTCCATGTCGAGACGGACCCAGAGCGGGTTGAAGGTCCACTCGACCACCTGGCCGTGCTGGCTGACGCGCCGCACGCGCAATTCAGATGGTGTGACCACGATCTCCTCGCTGGCCCGCGCCGCGCGGAAATTGGCTTTGAAGGCCCACCAGATCACCAGCACATCGAGGCCGAAGAAGCCGAACACCGGCCACGCGCCCATCATCAGGAAGACGAGGCCGGTGACGAAGCTGACGGCGCTCAGGAACAGCATCACGGCGAGGAAGCCGGTGCGGTTCAGCGAGCGGTGCGGCGTCAGGCGCGCGGAAAAGATCTGAGGTTCGGCCTCGCTTCCGGATCGTTCGCGCTCAATTTCGTTGCCTGTGGTCATCGTCCCTCAGTATATCCCGATCATGGCGAAAATCACCCGCAAGCCGGTCCCGCGTAAAACGTCCGTGCCGAAGAAAAAGGCAAAGCCGGTCGCGGCCAAACCGAACGGACCCGCGAAGAAATCGCTTAAGGCCCTGAAGCCCTGGACGCCGCCCGAGGTCCACGAGGCCTTCAGCCGTTTCCGCAAGGCCAACCCGGAGCCGAAAGGCGAGCTCGAGCACGTCAATCCGTTCACGCTGCTGGTCGCCGTGGTGCTGTCGGCGCAGGCGACCGATGCTGGGGTCAACAAGGCGACGCGTGCGTTGTTTGCGATCGCCGACACGCCGCAGAAGATGCTCGACCTCGGCGAGGAACGCCTGCGCGAGTACATCAAGACCATCGGCCTCTACCGCACCAAGGCGAAGAACGTGATCGGGCTGTCGGCGAAGCTGCTCAGCGAGTTCGGCGGCGAGGTGCCGCGTACGCGCGCCGGCATCGAGTCGTTGCCGGGTGCCGGGCGCAAGACCGCCAATGTCGTGCTCAACATGGCCTTCGGCGAGCACACCATGGCGGTCGACACGCATGTCTTCCGCGTCGGCAACCGGACCGGCCTCGCGCCTGGCAAGACGCCACTGGAGGTCGAGCTCGGTCTCGAAAAGGTAATCCCCGCCGAGTTCATGCTGCATGCCCATCATTGGCTGATCCTGCATGGCCGCTATACTTGCCTCGCGCGCAAGCCGCGCTGCGAGGTATGCCTGATCAACGATCTCTGTAGGTGGCCGGAAAAGACGGTCTGACTGGCGTTCGGAAAAGTGGTTTGGAGTCTATCGTGAGTCAGCAGGAACAAATCCCGTCGTCGCCACCTGCTGCCACACCGGCGCCGCCACCGAAGCCAACGCAGCGACCGGCGAGTTCGCTGTGGAGCCGGCTCGCGATTCCGCTGTTCGCAGTGATCGTCGCGCTCGGCTTCGTCGCGCTGGCAACGCAGCGCTTCGACGAATGGGTCGGCAATTCGGTGGTCCAGACCACCAACGACGCCTATGTGCGCGCCGAGCTGACGCGGCTCGCCAGTCGCGTCTCCGGCGAAGTGCTGAGCGTCGGGGTCACCGACTTCCAGCGCGTCAAGGCCGGCGATCTCCTGATCCAGATCGATCCTGCCGACTATCAGACGCAAGTCGCGCAGTCCGAAGCGGCGGTCGCCGCCGCGCAAGCCGTGCTCGACAATCTGGCCAACCAGATCGAGCTGCAATATGCGACGATCGCGCAGGCGCAAGCCGCGCGGCTCTCGGCCGAAGCCGTGGAGGTCGAGGCGCGGCAGGAGCAGGAGCGTCAGCAGTCCCTATCGCAGACCGAATCCGGTACGCGGCAGCGGTTCGAGCAGGCGGTCGCAGGCTACGCCAAGGCGCAGGCCGACGTGCGCGCGAGCCGCGCGGTGATCGCGGCCCAGCAGCACCAGCTCGAAGTCCTGCAAGGCACCAGGAAACAGCGTGCCGCCGATCTCGAAGCGACCAAGGCAACACTGGCAAGTGCGAAGCTCAAGCTCGGCTACACCAAGATATCGGCGCCGTTCGACGGCGTCGTCGGCGAGCGGCAGGTCCAACCCGGCGACTACGTCAACATCGGCACCAACCTTATCAACGTCGTGCCGTTGCCGAAGGTCTACGTGATCGCGAACTACAAGGAGACCCAGCTTACCCACGTCGCACCGGGCCAGCCGGTCGAGATCACCGTCGACAGTTTCCCGCGTGAGAAGCTGCGCGGCCGGGTGGAGCGCATTGCGCCCGCAACCGGCGCGCAGGTCGCGCTGCTGCCGCCGGACAACGCAACAGGCAACTTCACCAAGGTCGTGCAGCGCATTCCCGTGCGCATCCAGTTCGACGACAACCAGCCGCTGCTGGCGCGGCTGGTGCCAGGCATGTCGGTCGTCACCAGCATCGACACCAAGGCCGGTAATGGCGGAAAATGACGATTCCAGCCGCGGACCGCTCTCGCGCGGCGGCGTCGCCCCGCAGCCGCTGTTTGCGGTGGCGGCAGTGCTGCTCGGCTCGTTCCTCGCCAATTTCGACAGCCGCCTGACCACGATTGGCTTGCCGGACCTGCGCGGCGCGTTCTCGCTTTCGTTCGACGAAGGCGCATGGCTCTCCACGGCGGGCATCGGCTCGCAGATCTTCATCGCGCCCGCGGTGGCCTGGCTTGCCACAGTATTCGGTCTGCGCCGCGTGCTGGGCATCCCCAGCCTCGTCTATGCCGCGGTCTCGCTGATCATCCCGTTCGTGCACGATTATCCGACATTGCTCGCGCTCAGCGTCGTGCATGGCCTCTTGCTGGGCACCTTCGTGCCTGCGACGCTGATGATCGTGTTCCGCAATTTGCCGATCCGCTGGTGGCTCCCGGCGATCTCGATCTATTCGATCCGCGTCGGCTTCGCGCTGGACACCTCGAGCTCGCTGGTCGGCTTCTATGTCGACCATCTCGGCTGGCAATGGCTGTACTGGCAGAGCGTCGTGATCGCGCCCCTGATGGGCCTGATGGTTTATTGGGGCACGCCGAACGAGCCGGTGAATCGCGCTTTGCTGCGCGAGGCCGATTGGGGCGGCATGCTGCTGCTCGGCGCCGGCGTCTCGATGATCTACGCCGGGCTCGACCAGGGCAACCGGCTGGACTGGTTGGGGTCGGGAACGGTGATGGCGTTGATCATTGCCGGCGCGGTGCTGGTCGCGGGCTTCCTCGTCAACGAGGCCCTGGTGCGACAGCCATGGGCGCATATCAACGTGCTGTTCTCGCGCAATATCGGCCTGGGGCTGGTCCTGATTCTGCTCTACACGCTGACCAGCCTCTCCAACGCGTCGCTGGTGCCGAATTTCCTCGCCACCATCGCCCTGCTCAGGCCGGAGCAGAGTGGCTTGCTGCTGCTTACCTACGGCGCGTTGCCGATGTTCGTGCTGGTGCCGCTTTCGATCTGGCTGCTGCGGCATTTCGATACGCGGACGG
Organism: Bradyrhizobium sp. 40; assembly: GCF_023100925.1. Lineage (NCBI taxonomy): Bacteria > Pseudomonadati > Pseudomonadota > Alphaproteobacteria > Hyphomicrobiales > Nitrobacteraceae > Bradyrhizobium > Bradyrhizobium sp. 40. Next base: position 7,412,134 of record NZ_CP064688.1, on the reverse strand, counting down.
TGGTGGTCGTGGGATTTGCCTGCTTCGCCGCCGCCAATCTCTGGGGCACGCAGCTCAGCCATGAATGGGCGCACGAGGATTTCGCCGGCATCGTGCTGCTTCAGGCCATCGGGCAGTCGCTGACCTTGCTGCCGCTGATCATCACGCTGCTGTCCAACTCCGATCCGAGCCGTGCCACCTCGTTTGCTGCCTATATCCAGATCATGCGGCTCGGCGGCGCCGAGATTGGCGTGGCGTTGATGGGGACGTGGCTGCGCGTCCGCGAGCAGATCCATTCCTTCTATCTCGGCCAGAATCTCGGCGTCGGTGACGTCGATGTGGTCCGCATGCTGAAACAGCTCGCCGACCATTTTGCGGCCCATGGTGCGGGTTCGGCCCAGGCCCGCGCGGTCGGTACGCTCGCGGGCTTGGTTCAGCGCGAGGCCAATGTGCTCGCCTATATCGACGGCTTCTGGCTGTGCTTCTGGGTGGCGATGGCCGCGCTCGGCGTCGTCGCCCTGGTCACCCGTGCGCCGCCCGGCCCGTTCACGCCAGCGCCGTTCGGCTTCGCCAGGATGCTGTTGCGCAGATGCGGGCTGTCGCTGTCGTAGGTTCAGGATCCAGACGTATCCGAGGTCGGTGGTCCTCGATGCAGTCTGATCATGGCGTCGTTAGCCCACAAGCCTGACGGATGGCGATCTGAACCGGCGAGGGTGGCAACGCCGGGTCGAACTCGCCTGTTGGCAGCAGCGGTGGCTGTGCCATGAAACGCGGGCGCTTCCCCCGGTGAGGTTGCGCGGCGTGAACCAGGAATGGATGGCACAGATAAGCGGTACCTGCCGCACCAATTGCCAGCTCAACCTCGCAATCTTCCGTAGAAGCGTAACCGTTGGCAGAGATCTGCTCCAGCGTTGCGCCTGCATCGCCATAGGGCAGTAGCTCCCGGGCGATGGTGGCGTGCGAACCTTTCCGTATCTTGGTTGGCGCATCATCAGGGCCTACGTCCGAGAACAGGAAGAGCATCAGCAATGCGCGTCCGCTGCTCCTAACATTAACGCGCCACTGCATGAAGTCTGGATTGCCGAAGCCAAAACTCATGTCCACATGCCAGCCATCATCACCCGGGGATTCCGGTGAGGGAAAGCGGATCGGAAAAGTCCCGAGCGCTTTGGGCACGATCCAGCGACGGTCACCCGCGAGTTGGTCATAGGCTTCGTGCAGGATCGGCGTGTTGGCGGCTTCGATGAATGGTGGCGAAGACTTCGATCCCACCCGAATGACCGGCCGGGTCCAGCTTTCGGGCTCATGTGGCGACAGACCAATATCCGCCCACAATTCGTCCCTGCATTGCTCCGCAAGCTGCGTGCTGAAGGCGTTCTCGATCTTGATGAAACCGTCGTCGATGAAGTCCCGGACCTGACAAGAGGTCACGCCGACGCGCTCGGTTTTGGGCATTGCACATTCTCCGTTCGGCCATCGCGTCAGCGCAGCCGTTGTGATCTGATTGGCGCGGTGCGCCGAAACGACTTGGTCGCTCAGATCAGCGGGAGGAATGTGGACGTGAAAATCATGCCGCGAACCTATACGGAGGCAAAGGGCAAAATCAAGATGCGGCGGACCGGAACGTTCCGACCAGGGCGCGTCGTATGATCGCGCCGCCAGGTTTGCTCGTCCGACCTGTGCTCTACCGCATCTGTCGCGCCGGCTCGATCAGCTCTGGCCGCGGGCCTGAGAGCCGCTTGTGCATGTGGACCATGAAGGCCATGGCGAAGATCGGCGTCGCCAGGTTCACGATCGGGATTGAGACGAAGGCTGCGATGAACAGGCCCGCGGTGAAGATGGTTGCGGCATTGTCGCGCCGCATCGCCTTGGCTTCTTCCGGCGAGCGAAACCGCATCGCCGCGAGCTCGAAATATTCGCGGCCGAGCAGCCAGGCGGTGGCGAGGAAGAAGACCAGGAAACCGGCGCCCGCGAAAAGCACCAGCGGCAAGGCGATCAGGTAGACCAGGATCGTCAGCAGCGCGGTCTTGACGCCCTCGTAGATCGCTTGGCTGAACGGCAGCGCGACGCCCGGCCGCTCGGCCGGATAGTGCTCGCGCTCGACGATGTCGGCGACGTCGTCCACGAACAGGCTCGCCACCACCGAGGTAATCGCGGGCATCAGGAACACAGCCCCGAACACGACGCCGAGGCCCGCGGCGATCGAAATGATCCAGGACAACACCTCGAGCGATGAGTGCCAGCCCGGACCGAGCAGGCCTTCCAGCCAGGCCTCGCCATAGGTCGCAAACCAGCTCAGGAGCCGCTGCAAGCCGATCGCCAGCACGATGATCAGCACCAGTGCGACGCCGATCGACCGCCACAGGATCGAGCGCATCGGCGGCGAAATCATTTGCGACAGCGCCTTGACGGCGGCATCCAGCATGGGAGTTCCTCTCACGACATCACCCGCGAGAGGTAGACACCCCGGGCCACTTCGGCAAGGGAGATCGGCGGCGCCGCTTATGGCCGGATTGACCGCTCGCATCAACGAAGCCACGATGAATTCGGCAAGACGGTTGCTTCAGACAGCACGCGGAACCAGCCGCGCAAAGGAACAGGCTTATATGGCGATGGAAGAATCGGCGGCCGGATTGCCGCTTGCAGGCGTCCGCGTCGTCGAGATGACCCACATGGTCATGGGCCCGACCTGCGGCATGATCCTGGCACAACTCGGAGCCGACGTGATCAAGGTCGAGCCGCCCGCGGGCGACAAGACCCGAAGCCTGGGGGGCATGGGCACCGCCTTCTTCCCGTTGTTCAACCGCGGCAAGCGCAGCGTGGTGCTGGATTTCGAGAAGCCTGAGGATCGCGACACCATGCACCGGCTGCTGGCGACGGCCGACGTGTTCCTTGAGAATTTTCGCGACGGCCAGCTTGAGAAGCAGGGGCTTGGCGCCGACGAACTGCGCCGCCGGCATCCAGAGCTGATCATCGCCGGCCACAAGGGTTTTCTCTCGGGTCCCTACGAGCACCGCCCCGCGCTCGACGAGGTCGTGCAGATGATGGCGGGCCTTGCCGCCATGACCGGCACCAGCGAAAAGCCGCAGCGCGTCGGCTCGTCCGCCAACGACATCATGGGCGGCATGTTCGGCGTGATCGCGATCCTCGCGGCGCTCTATCAGAAGCGCGGTGGAAAACGCGATGGCGCCGACATTCGCATCGGCCTGTTCGAGAACTGCCTGTTCCTGGTTGCCCAGCACATGGTCGAATACGAGATGACCGGCAACAAGCCGCGCTCGATGCCGGAGCGCGAGCATGCCTGGCCGATCTACGACATCTTCGAGACCGCCGGCGGCGAGCGCATCTTCATCGGCGTCGTCACTGAAGGCCATTGGCAGAGCTTTTGCCGCGAGTTCGGCCTGACTGAATTCCTCGATGATCCCGCCTTGCGCAGCACGACCGATCGCATCCTGGCGCGCGGGCGGATCATTCCGCGCGCCGCCGGGATCATCAGGCAATGGGACGTGACAAAACTGTCGCAGAGGCTCGATGCGCTCAACATCTGCTTCTCGCCGATCAACCGTCCCGAGGATCTCTTCACCGACCCACATGTGCTGCGGCCGGGTGGGCTCGTCAACAATGTCACCGCCGACGGCAAGCCGTTCCGGGTGCCGGCGCTGCCGATCGAATGGAACGGCAGCCATATCGGCGAAGGCCTGAAGGTCGCGCCGCTCGGCGCCGACACTGCGGCCGTTCGCGCCGAGATCGACACCGAAAGCGAAGACGTCACGTCAAAAACAACAGGGAGGCGCGGATGAGCCGGATTCAGGGGATTTACCCCGCAGAGCGCGTCAGCCTGCGCGAAGTCGGCCTGCGCGACGGGCTCCAGCTCGTGAAGAAAATTCCGTCGACCGACGCCAAGCAGCGCTGGGTGCGCGAGGAATATGCCGCCGGCGTGCGGCATTTCGAGGTCGGCTCGTTCCTGCCGGCAAAGACGTTTCCGCAATTCGTCGATGTTCGTAATGTCGTCGCGACCGTCGCTTCATTGCCCGGCGCGCATGGCATCGCGCTTGCGCTCAACGAGCGCGGCGTCAACGAGGCGCTGGAATCCGGCGTCGGCGAGATCGCCTCGGTGGTCTCGGCAACGGAAGAGCACAGCCAGGCCAATGCGCACCGCTCGCGCGAGTCCGCGATCGCCAATCTGAAACGCCTGTGCGAGCTGCGCGATGCCACCAGCCACAAGCCGCTCGTCAACGCGGCGATCTCGATGGCGCTGGGCTGCTCGATCACCGGGGCGGTTGACCCTGCGGAGGTGCTGCGGCTGGTCGACAAATGCCTGGAGGCTGGTGTCGATTTCGTCGGCATCGCCGACACCGTCGGTTATGCCGGGCCGAAGCAGGTGGCGGAGCTGACGCGCGCCGCCGTGAAGCTTGCAGGGTCAAAGCCGATCTGCATCCATCTCCACGACACCCGCGGCATGGGCATCGCGAACGCGGCCGCCGCGCTCGACGAAGGCGCGCGAATCCTCGACGGCTCGCTCGGCGGCCTCGGCGGCTGCCCCTTCGCGCCCGGTGCGACCGGCAATGTCGTGTTCGAGGATCTCGTGTTCCTGTGCGAGAGCAAGGGTTTTCCGACCGGCATCGATTTGGAGAAACTGATCACGGTGCGCAGGATCCTGCGCGAGGAGATGCCGAACGAAACGCTGTATGGCGGCATCGCGCGGGCCGGGTTGCCGGGTGGGAATGCGAAGGCAGCTTAAATCCGCAAGCGGAATGCTCTTCCCTTCTCTCCCACAAGGGGAGAGGGGAACGCACCGTCTATTCGGCAAATCTACTCATGCCGGTGCGCCTGCTTCCGCGCCTTCGCCTGCTTACCGTCCCCCGTCGGAATCATCACCACACGGCCATAACGCACGCCGCGTTCGGCGATGATGTGGTCGGCGAAATGTCTGACCTCGGAGGCGTCGCCGCGCAGTGCCGTCATCTCCATGCAATTGTTGTCGTCGAGATGGACGTGCAGCGTCGCCAGCGCGAGGTCGTGGTGACCATGGAATTCCTGCACCAGGCGTTTTGAGAGATCGCGGGCGGCGTGGTCGTAGACATAGACGAGACCGGCGACGCAGGGCCCGGCCTGTGCGGTGTCCTCGCTGCTCTGTTGCAAGCCGGCGCGCGCGAGATCGCGGATGATCTCGGATCGGTTCTGGTAGCCGCGCGCTTCCGCCGCAGCGTCGATCTCTGCCAGCAGATCGTCTTCGATCGTGATCGTAATTCGCTGCATCAAGATGCTCCCCCCCCGCGCTCGATGCCATTTTACACGGATTCCGCGACGCTCACAGCCGCGTTGCCCGCAGCCGCAGCGCGTTCCCGACCACGCTGACCGAGGACAGCGCCATCGCGGCCGCGGCGATGATCGGCGACAGTAGCACGCCGAAAGTTGGATAGAGGATGCCGGCCGCGATCGGAATGCCTGCGGCGTTGTAGATGAAGGCGAAGAACAGGTTTTGCCGGATGTTGCTCATCGTCGCCTGCGACAGTTTTCGCGCCCGCACGATGCCGGTGAGATCGCCCTTCAGCAGCGTGACGCCGGCGCTCTCCATCGCCACATCAGTGCCGGTGCCCATGGCGATGCCGACTTCGGCAGCGGCCAGCGCCGGCGCGTCGTTGACGCCGTCACCGGCCATCGCGACGCTGCGGCCGGCCTTCTGCAGCTTCGTCACCACCGCGCTCTTCTGGTCCGGCAGCACCTCGGCCTCGACATCGGCGATGCCGAGCCTGCGCGCCACGGCTTCCGCCGTGGTGCGGTTGTCGCCGGTCAGCATGATGACCTTGATGCCCTCGGCCGCCAGTGCCTTCAGCGCCTCCGGGGTCGAAGCCTTGACCGGATCGGCGATCGCGAACAGGCCGGCAAGCCGGCCGTCGACGGCCATGTTGATCACGGTCGCGCCATCGCCGCGCAGCCGTTCGGCCTCGCCATCGAGGGTTTTGGTGTCGACGCCGATCGACGTCAGATATCGGGCATTGCCGAGCACAATGGTTTTGCCATCGACCTTGCCGGTCGCGCCCTTGCCGGTCGGCGAATCGAATTGCTCGACCTGGCCCAGCGCGAGCTGCTTCTCCTTCGCCGCGCGCATGATCGCGTCGGCCAGAGGATGCTCGCTGGCGCGCTCGACGCTGGCGGCCATGCGGAGGATGTCGTCTTCCGCAAAACCGGCGGCCGGCACGATCGCGACCACCTTCGGCTTGCCCTCGGTCAGCGTGCCGGTCTTGTCGACCACCAGGGTATCAATCTTCTCCATCCGCTCCAGCGCCTCGGCGTTCTTGATCAGGACGCCTGCTTGCGCGCCGCGGCCGACGCCGACCATGATCGACATCGGGGTCGCCAGGCCGAGCGCACAGGGGCAGGCGATGATCAGCACGCTGACGGCGGCGACGAGGCCAAAGGCCAGCCGCGGCTCCGGCCCGAACCAGGTCCAGGCCGCAAAGGCAGCGACCGCGAACGCAATCACCATCGGCACGAACCAGCCCGCGACCTGGTCGGCGAGACGCTGGATCGGCGCGCGCGAGCGCTGCGCGTCCGCGACCATCTGCACGATCTGCGACAGCAGCGTCTCACGGCCTACCTTGTCGGCGCGCATGATGAAGCTGCCGGACTGGTTGAGCGTGCCGGCGATCACCTTCGCGCCGGTCTCCTTGGTGACCGGCATGGATTCGCCTGTGACGAGCGACTCGTCGAGCGAGGAACGGCCTTCCAGAATGACGCCGTCGACCGGCACTTTCTCGCCCGGACGCACGCGCAGGCGGTCACCGGCATGAAGTGCGTCGATCTCGACCTCGTGCTCGCTGCCGTCAGCATCGACGCGGCGCGCGGTCTTAGGGGCGAGCTGCAGCAGCGCCTTGATCGCACCCGAGGTCGCGTCGCGTGCGCGCAGCTCCAGCACCTGCCCGAGCAGCACCAGCACGGTGATGACCGCCGCGGCCTCAAAATAAACCGCGACCGCGCCTTCATGGCCGCGGAAGGTGGCCGGAAAAATCTGCGGCGCGATGGTGCCGATCAGGCTGTAGACATAGGCAACGCCCGTGCCCATCGCGATCAGCGTGAACATGTTGAGGTTGCGCGTCAGCAGCGACTGCCAGCCGCGGACGAAGAACGGCCAACCGGCCCACAGCACCACAGGCGTGGCGAAGACGAGCTGGATCCAGTTCGACAGCGTCGCATCGATCCAGTTGTGCGGGCCCGCGAGATGGCCGCCCATCTCCAGCACCACTGCCGGCAAAGCCAGCGCGCCGCCGATCCAGAACCGCCGCGTCATGTCGGCAAGCTCGGGATTGGGGCCCGTCTCCAGGCTCGCCACTTCCGGCTCCAGCGCCATGCCGCAGATCGGGCAGCTTCCGGGTCCGGCCTGGCGAATCTGCGGATGCATCGGGCAGGTGTAGATCGTGCCCGCCGGCATCTCGGGCTCGGGCGTTTTGTCCTTTGCGAGGTACTTTGCGGGATCCTCGGCGAATTTGGCGCGGCAGCCGGCCGAGCAGAAATGGAAGGTCTCGCCGTCATGGTCGAAGCGGTGCTTGGACGTCGCAGGATCGACGGTCATGCCGCAGACGGGATCGCGGACTTTTGCCGCGGCGCCGTGGTCATGCGCGTGATCGCCGTGCGCGCCGCAGCAGGAGGCAGCGGCGGGCTTGTCGACCGGGGCAACTTTACTGGAACAGCCGCATCCGGAATGTGTTTCCGGCTTGTGATGGTGCTCGTGTTCGGCGTCGTTCATTGCCACGCTCCGGCCTTGCAAGTTATACCCTGGGGGGGTATATAGTCCGCATGCGCAAGGACATCAAGGCATCTGTCGGAAAACGTCTCGGCCGGATCGAGGGGCAGGTTCGCGGCCTCTCGAAAATGGTCGAGGAAGACCGCTATTGCATCGACATCGTCACGCAGATCTCGGCGGTGCGCGCCGCGCTGCGCCGGGTAGAGGAAGAGGTTTTGAAGGATCACGTCGCCCATTGCGTCGAGCATGCGATCGCGAGCGGCGACAAGGCCGACCAGCGCGAGAAGATCGCGGAACTGATGGCGGTGATTGGGCGGGCGGAGCGGTAGGTCGCCGTCATTGCGAGGAGCGCTTCGCTGCGCTCGCAATGACGATGTTGGAGGGACGGCTAAGCCGCCATCTCCAACGCGTGTCCCTGCGCGCGGTACTTTGCGAGATCGTTCAGCAGCACAAAATGCTCGGAGAAGGCAACGCTCATCTCCGCAGCCGCCTCACGCATCACTTCTTCAGCCGAAACCGGCGCCTCTTCGTCAAACGCTTCAGGAACGAGCGGCGGCGCACTGAACGTTTCTGGAAACACACCGAAGGTGCCGGCTACCTCCTCGAGCGGCTTCTGCTTGTCGGCCCAGTGCAAGGCGGTGTAGTCGAAGCCGTGCACGATGGTGGGTTTGACGACTTCGAAATAGGGCGAGATGTCGAAGTCGCGGGGCATGTAGAGCGAGGAATCGCGGATGTGCAGGATCTCGCGGCGGGCAGCACGGCTGCCGGCCTTGGTGATCTTCGGCAGGATCGGGTAACGCACGGCGTCGAACGCCTGCGCGATCAGGGCCGAGCAGATGATCTTGGTGGGATCGCCCGAGCCGATCGAGATCATGCGGCGCCGCCAGCGCTGCGGGATCGGCAGCGGAAACAGAAAGCGCATCAGGTCGACGATGTTCTTGGTGTCGTAGCCGAAGCCGATGCGGTTGATCGCATAGCGGCAGACCGTGGTGCGGTCCTCATAGGACAGCCCGACCGGGCGGCAGACGCGGGTGTGATAGGGGAAATATTTCGACAGCGGCGCGGAGGTGACGCCTTCGCCGATATTGGCCTCGATCAGCACGTGCGGCTCGCCGTCGGGCTCTTCCGCGCCCTCGATCGGGCCGACATAGAGTGCGCCGTGGGACCAGGTCGACTGCGTCAGATATTTGATGATGCCCGAGATGCGGTTGTTGCCCTCGACCAGCAGCACGTCGCCCGGCTCGATGACGCCGCGCAGATGCTCGGGGTCGCTCGGCGTGAACGGCTCATAGCCCGGCACCTCCTTCGAGAGGTACGCGGCAATCAGCTTGCCGACTGAATCAAGGACCGTCCCCATTTCAAAACTCCCCCACGGCCTTTTCCGGCCGTCTTTTTCTCTTCTCTACCATGGTCTGAACGTGTTGCAATTCGGTTCATCGCTCTGTGACATCAAGCACGATTGATTCACCATGATGGTTGCCGCGCAACATCAGATACGGCAAGGTTCGCTAGCTGTTCCCGTTTGCTGCAAGTCTCCGGAAACCATGCCATGACAATCACGCGCCGCAGGTTCCTATCGGCATCGGCGGGCCTTGCCGCGATGCCGGTCCTGAGCGCAACCGCCGCGACCCTGCCGCGGGAGGCTGACATCGTCGTGATCGGTGCGGGCGCGGCCGGAATTGCCGCGGCGCGGCGCATCATGGCGGCCAATCGCAAGGTCGTGGTGGTGGAAGCTGCGTCGCAGATCGGCGGCCGCTGCATCACGGATACGACCACCTTCGACACGCCGTTCGATCGCGGCGCGCGCTGGATGCACAATCCCGACACCAATCCGATGATCCGGCTGGCGCGCAGCGCCGGGCTCGACGTTCTGCCGGCGCCGTCAGGCCAGAAGATGCGCATCGGTCGCCGCAACGCACGCGCCGGCGAGACCGAGGAGTTCCTGGCGGCGCTGGTGCGCGCCAACCGCGCCATCGATGAGGCCGCGCGCGGCAAGCTTGATACAGCCTGCGCCTCGGTGCTGCCGAAGGACCTCGGCGACTGGGCCGGCGCGGCCGAGTTCATGCTGGGCGCGAGCTTCGCCGGCAAGGACCTGAAGGAGTTGTCTGCGATCGACAAGGCGCGGGCACAGGATCGCAACGCCGCGATCGCCTGCCGCCAGGGCCTGGGGACCCTGATCACCAAACTCGGTGAGCAGGCGCCGGTCGCGCTGTCGACGCCGGCGAGCCGGATCGTCTGGAGCAATCGCGACGTCAGCGTGGAGACACAGGCCGGCAGGATCGCCGCCCGCGCCGCCATCATCACGGTCTCGACCAATGTGCTGATTTCGGGCGCGATCAAGTTTGGGCCTGACATTCCCAAGCGTACGCTCGATGCCGCGTCAAAGCTTACGCTCGGAAGTTATGATCACATCGTGCTGCAACTGCCGGGCAATCCGCTCGGCCTGTCGCGCGACGACATCCTGATCGAGCAGAGCAATTCGACGCGCACGGCGCTGATGTTCGCCAATATCGGCGGTTCCTCGCTATGCTCGATCGATGTCGGCGGCTCGTTCGGCCGCGATCTCACCCAGCAAGGCGAGAAGGCGATGACGGCCTTCGCCAGAGAATGGATCACGAAGCTGTTCGGCAGCGAGGTAGCCGCCGCCGTGCAGAAAGCCAGCGTGACGCGCTGGAACGCCTCGCCGTTCGTGATGGGTGCGATGTCGGCGGCCTCGCCCGGCGGTCAGCTCTCGCGAAGAATCCTTGCCGAGCCGATCGGCAACATGTTCCTCGCCGGCGAAGCCACGCACGAGACGCTGTGGGGCACCGTCGACGGCGCCTGGGAAAGCGGCGAGCGGGCCGCGGACGCGGCCTTGCGCAAGATCGGCGCGCTCAAGGACGAGCCGGCCGATGTCCCGACGCAGTCGACGAAGAAGCGCAGAGCGCCGCGGCAATAGGGCAATTGAGTCATCGTCGTCCTGGACAAGCGCAGCGCAGATCCAGGACCCATGACCCCAGGAAGTGGTTTGGCGAAAGCCTGGGGTTATAAACGCTGACCGGGGTGATGGGTCCTGGCTTTCGCCAGGACGACAATTGATGGCTACCGCAACACCCCATCCAGCACCGGCAGTCCTGCAATCACGGCCACCGCGATCAACGCGTAGCAAATGGCGCGAAACACTTTCTCGCTGGCGCGGCCGAACAGCGACGCGCCAAAGGCGACGCCGATCGCATAGACCGGACCGACGATGAGCGAAAGCACCAGCGATTCTCGGCTGATCAGGCCGGTGGTCGCGTAACTGATCATCGAGAAGAAGTCCGACGCGCCGAAAAACAGCAGGATGTTGGCGCGCGCGACGATCGGGGCGATGGGGCGGCCGAGCCAATAGCCGACGATCGGCGGGCCGCCGGTCTGGGCGAGGCCGCTGCAGAAGCCGGAGAGGCTGCCGATGCCGACCGAAAGCCAAGCGTGGTCCTTGCCGCGATAGCGCCAGCCCGACAGCAACAGAAGCAGCAGCGCGGCGACGAAGCAGGAGATGATCCATCTCGTCGTGACGGGTTCGAGCACGCTGAGGAAATAGGTGCCGACGGGGACGCCGACCAGCGCGCCCAGCACGATCACGGCGGTGGCCTTGCGGTCGGCCTTGCGCCAGGCGTCGGGCAGCAGCGGCGCGGCCGCGACGAAGTCGATCACGAGGAGCAGCGCGGCAACCAGACGCGGCGCCGCGATGCTGCTCGCCAGCGGCATGAAGATCAGGGCCGAGCCGAAGCCGGAGAAGCCGCGCGCGGTGCCCGAAACGAAAGCGACGGCGCAGAGTGCCATCGCAACAGTGAGGCTGACGTCCTTTGGAAGAATGTCAGTGAGACTCATACTCTATGATTTCTCGAGCATGATCATGCTCTCAAAGTGCCGCCGGTCTTCTTCGTCACCTCCGCCACGATCTTCGCGGCGACGGCCTCGATCTCCTGGTCGGTCAGGGTCTTTTCGCGCGGCTGGATCGTTACCGCGATGGCGATCGACTTTTTGCCATCGTCGATGCCCTTGCCTTCGTAGACGTCGAACACGTTCACGGCGGTGATCAGCTTCTTGTCGACGCCCTGAGCCGCGCGCACGATATCGCCGCTCTTCACGGTACGATCGACGATGAAGGCGAAATCGCGTGAGACCGGCTGGAATGCCGACAGCTCGATCACGGGCTTGGCACGGGTCGGCTTCTTCTTCGCCTCGGGGATGCGGTCGAGGATCACCTCGAATACCATCAGCGGGCCGCCGGCACCGAGCGCCTCGAGTGCGCGCGGATGCATCTCTCCGAAATAACCCAGCACGTTCTGCGGCCCGATCTGGATCGTACCGGATCGCCCGGGATGCAGCCAGGACGGGCCGCCCGCGACGATCTGAAGGGCCTGCATCGGTGCGCCGGCGGCGGCGAGCACCGCGAGCGCATCCGCCTTGCCGTCGAACAGATCAGCCTGCGCCGAACCCGACCAGTGCCGTCCCAGACCTTGCGACGACGCAAAGCCGCGGCGGGCGCCGCTTGCCGCCATGAACTGATCCTGCGGCCGATCGCCCTTGAACACCTGCCCGACCTCGAACAGCGCGACATCGCCAAAGCCGTGATCGGCATTGGCCTGCGCCGCCGCGATCAGGCCCGCCAACAGGGTCGGGCGCATGTCGGACAAATCCGACGCGATCGGGTTGGCGACCTCGAGCTCGCGCTGGCCGCCGCCGAACAGCTTTGCGGCGGACTTGGTGATGAAGGACCAGGTCACCGCTTCGATGATGCCGCGGCTCGCCAGCGCGCGCCTGGCGCGGCGGGTGCGGAGCTGGAGCGGGGTCAGCACGGGTTTGCGTGCGTCCTCGCCGCGCTCGAACGGCGTCATCGGCACCTTGTCGACGCCGTGGATGCGGACGACTTCCTCGACGATGTCGGCCTTGCCGTGCACGTCGGTCCGCCACGACGGCACCGCGACCTTCACGACAGGCCCTGGGCCCGCCATCATGAAGCCGAGATGGGTCAGGATGCGCTTCATCTCCGGCATCGGCACTTCGATGCCCGAGAGCCGCTTGACCTCGGTGACCGGAAAATCGATCACGCGGTCGTCGCCGAAGGTCTTGCCGACCACGACGTTCTCGGACGGCGTGCCGCCGCACATCTCCATCACCAGTTTCGTCGCGAGCTCCAGCCCCGGCACCATGAAGGCCGGATCGACACCGCGCTCGAAACGATAGCGCGCATCCGAATTGATGCCGAGCTTGCGGCCGGTCTGGGCGATGTTGATCTCGTTCCACAGCGCCGATTCGATCAGCACGTCGGTGGTGGTCTCGTCGCAGCCCGAGGCCTCGCCGCCCATGATGCCGGCGAGCGATTCGACGCCGTGCTCGTCCGCGATCACGCAAATAGCGGGATCGAGATTGTAGCTGCGGCCGTCGAGCGCGAGCAGCGTCTCGCCGTCACGGGCGCGGCGCACCACGAGATTGCCCTTCACTTTCTTTGCGTCGAACACGTGGAGCGGCCGTGCGCGATCATAGGTCATGAAGTTGGTGATATCGACCAGCGCGTTGATCGGGCGCAGGCCGATCGCGGTCAGCCGCTTCTGCAGCCATTCCGGCGACGGTCCGTTCTTCACGCCACGCACGAGACGAAGCGCAAAACCCGGGCACAGCGCGGCGTCCTCAACCGTGACCTTCACCGGGCACGAGAATTCGCCCTTGATCGGCTTGATGGTGGGGTCCTTGAACTTGCCCATGTCGGCGGCGGCAAGATCGCGCGCGATGCCGTGCACGCCGGTGCAGTCCTGCCGGTTCGGCGTCAGATTGATCTCGACTACGGGATCGCCGAGGCCCGCCCATGCGGCGTAAGCAGCGCCGATCGGCGCATCCGCGGGCAATTCCATGATGCCGTCATGGTCGTTGGAAATCTGCAGTTCGGCCGCCGAGCACAGCATGCCGCGGCTCTCGACGCCGCGGATGGTGCCGACACCGAGCGTGATGTCCTTGCCGGGAATGTAGGTGCCGGGCGGCGAAAACACGCTGACGAGCCCCGCACGCGCATTCGGCGCGCCGCACACCACCTGCACCGGCGCGCCACCGTCGCCGGTGTCGACCATGCAGACGCGCAGCCGATCCGCATTCGGATGCTGCTCGGCGGATATCACCTTCGCGATGGTGAAGGGCTTCAGCGCCTTCGCCTTGTCCTCGATGTTCTCGACCTCGAGTCCGATCATGGTGAGCTTCTCGGCGAGCTTGTCCAAGGGCTCGTCGGTGTCGAGATGTTCCTTCAGCCAGGAGAGGGTGAATTTCACGAGCTCAGCCCTCCCGCGAGCGTCGGCACTTCCAGCGGCTTGAAGCCGTAATGGGACAGCCAGCGGACGTCGCTGTCGAACAGCTGGCGCAAATCGGCGATGCCGTATTTCAGCATGGCGATGCGGTCGATGCCCATGCCCCAGGCGAAGCCTTGGTACTCGTCGGGATCGATGCCGCAGGCGCGCAGCACGTTCGGATGCACCATGCCGCAGCCGAGAATCTCGAGCCAGTCCTCGCCCTCGCCGAAGCGGATCTCGCCTTTGTCGCGGCGGCACTGGATGTCGACTTCCAGCGACGGTTCGGTGAACGGGAAGAACGAGGGCCGGAAGCGCATGTTGATGTGATCGACCTCGAAGAACGCCTTGCAGAACTCGTGCAGGATCCATTTGAGGTGGCCGAGATGGGAGTGCTTGTCGATGACGAGGCCTTCGACCTGGTGGAATTGCGGCGTGTGGGTCGCATCCGAATCGATGCGATAGGTGCGGCCCGGGCAGATCACGCGGATCGGCGGCTTCTGGCTCAGCATGGTGCGCACCTGCACCGGCGAGGTGTGGGTGCGCAACAGCATGCGGGAGCCGTCCTCCTTCGGATGGAAGAAGAAGGTGTCGTGCATCTCGCGCGCGGGATGGCCTTCCGGAAAATTCAGCTTTGTGAAGTTGTAGTCGTCGGTCTCGATATCGGGGCCTTCGGCGACCGAGAAGCCCATGTCGGCAAAGATCGTGGTCAGCTCGTCCCAGACCTGGCTCAGCGGATGGATGCGGCCGGCCTCAGCCGGCGCATCGCGCAGCGGCAGGGTGACGTCGATGGTTTCCGACGCAAGCCGCGCGTCGAGTGCCGCCGACTTCAAGACGTCGCGCCGCGCGGCCAGCGCTTCGGTGACCTTGTCCTTGGCCTGGTTGATCGCAGCGCCTTGCGTCTTGCGCTCGTCCGGCGACATTTTTCCGAGCGTGGCAAGCAGCGCCGAGATCGAGCCCTTCTTGCCGAGGGCTGCGACGCGTACCGCTTCGAGGGCGGCCTCGTCGCCGGCGGCGGCGATCTGGTCGAGGATGGATGTTTCGAGCGTTGCGAGGTCGGACACGGTCAAATCCCTGCTGCCAAATTCGGCTGGGTTGTCGCCGCCCGAAGGCCGTAACGTCAAGCGAAAAGCCGGTCATTCGGGCTGACGAGCGGCTGGGTTGAACCTCGCGCGGGAGGCTGGCACCAAGGAGGATACGAGGAGGCTTTCGCGATGCTCTCAAGATCCGGTCTGGCTGCTCTCGCCGTCGTTCTCTTGGTCGCGAGCACCCCGGCGCGCGCCATGGTCTGCATGGAGAAATCCATGACGCTGGACGAGGTCGTCGACACCATCGGTGCCCAGAAGGGCTGCGAAAGTGCGATGAAGGTGTTTCAGGATTGCCAATTGACCGCGAGCGGCGATGTCCAGCTCGGCGCCGCCGTCGAGAAGAAATGCGAGGCGGACTTCATGCCCGGCCTCAACATTGCGCGGAAACGGGCTTACCAACGCGAGCTGCGCGTGTGCGACCGGAAGTACCGGAATAAATCCGGCACCATGTATCTGTCGTTCACAGCATTCTGCCGGGCGGAGATCGCCCAGCGCTACTCGCAACGCGCGCTGAAAGCCGGCGGAGCCGGCCGTTAGCGCGGGCGTGCTCAGGCCGCCAGAGCGGCCTTGGCCTTCTCGGCGATCGCCTGGAACGACGCCGGCTCGTTGATTGCGAGATCCGACAGCACCTTGCGATCCACGGTGATCCCGGACTTGGCCATGCCGTCGATAAAGCGGCTGTAGGTCAGGCCGAACGGACGCACGGCAGCGTTGATGCGCTGGATCCAGAGCGCGCGGAACGTCCGCTTCTTGCGCTTGCGATCACGGAAGGCATACACGAGAGCCTTCTCGACCGCCGGCTTGGCGGTGCGGATCGTGTTCTTGCGGCGGCCACGGAAACCCTTGGCGGCCTTGTAGACTTTCTTGTGCTTGGCGTGGGCGGTCACACCGCGTTTGACGCGAGCCATGACAAAAATCCTTCAGAAGTGACTTGATGTTCGGATCGCCGCGAAAGCTGCGGCGCGGGGGGCAATGATCGTGGACGCGATCAGGCGTTCGGCAAGAAGTACTTCTTGACGTTGTCGCCGTCGGTCTTGAACAGCACGGCGGTGCCGCGCAGCTGCCGGATCTGCTTCTTCGTCCGCTTGATCATGCCGTGACGCTTGCTGCGATGAGCGAACATCACTTTGCCGGTGGCAGTCACCTTGAAGCGCTTTTTAGCGCCCGATTTGGTCTTCAGCTTGGGCATTTGGCTCTCCTAATGGCCATAGAAATCCGCCCGCGAAGGCGGCTGGCCGTCAAAATGCTCGTTAGAGCGTTGATTGTGCTCAGGTTTTACGAACAAGCGCGAAACCCGCACGGACACCGCCACGGCAGCCCTTAATCAGCCGGGCAATGAAGGCTGGGCTTATGACAGAGGACGGGCGAATTGGCAACGATGAACCGGTGGAACCTAGCCGCCGACTATCCGGAATTGCTAACCTCATGTCCGAGCCGTGCCGCCCGGAGCAGGATTAAAATGCCCTATTTTTCCCAATCGCTTCCGTCTTTGACGGATGTCGCTCGTCCGCGCCGCCTGGCGCTGTTGGCTGTGCTCGCCATGGCTGCGTTTCCGTCGACTGCCGATGCTCGCATCCGCGGCTATGACGGCGTCTGGAACGTCACCTTCGCCACCACCCGTGGCAATTGCAGCTCCGGCTACAGCGTTCCCTTCACCGTCGCCGGCAGTCGGGTGTCGTCCGCCGGCGGTGGCCGGGTCTCCGGCAAGGTCAATCGCAGCGGTGGCGTCGCGGTCGAGGTTTCGGTCGGGGCGTCCCATGCCAGCGGCGGCGGCCGGCTCGCCGGTGCGGCCGGGACCGGCTCCTGGCACGGCATCATCTCCGGCGACCGCTGCAGCGGCATCTGGCAAGCGACAAGGACGTAATTCGAGCGAGCCATCTCCGCGATGGAGGTGCGCTCCCTCTCCCGCAAGCCGGAGAGGTCGCAGCGGTGCTCGCGGCTCGAATATCCGACAAAAACAAAACGGCCCGCCGGAGATCCGGACGGGCCGTTGAATTCTTCAGCCTAAAGAACCGGCGTCAGCGCGGCGCCAGAACCATGACGACCTGACGGCCCTCGAACCGCGCGTCCTGCTCCACCTTGGCGAGCTCGGCGACGTCGGTCTTGATCTTGTCGAGCAGCTTGGTGCCGATCTCCTGGTGCGCCATTTCGCGGCCGCGATAGCGCAGGGTGATCTTGACCTTGTCGCCTTCTTCGAAGAACCGCTGCATGGCGCGCATCTTCACTTCGTAATCGTGGTCGTCGATCATCGGGCGGAGCTTGATCTCCTTGATCTCGACGATCTTCTGCCGCTTGCGGGCTTCAGTGGCTTTTTTCTGCGCGGCGTACTTATACTTCCCGTAGTCCATGATCTTGCAGACGGGAGGGCTGACGTTCGGCGAGATCTCGACCAGATCCATGCCGGCTTCCTGGGCCAAGCGGATAGCCGCGACGGTCTCGATGGTGCCCTTGTTGTCACCGGTCTGATCGATCAGCTGGATCTGCGCATTGCGAATATCGTCATTGATGCGCGGCCCGTCTTTGGCGGCAGTGGGCGGGGCTTTATTTGGACGGCGAATGGGTGGTTCTCCAAAGTTATGAAAAGAGGCGGCTATTTTGCAGGAAGATACGGTTGCCGGCAAGCAATCGCTCGTGCGGCGGTCGAAAAAGCCTCAAATGCGAGGCATTTTGGCCACGGCGGGGCACGCAGAGGGACATAGACACCTTGCTTCTGTTCCGCAAGCGTCCCAAAGGGCCAATGACGACGTCCAGCTGCGCTGCGGAGCACGTCCGGACAGCTCAAACCGCACAGCCAGAGTAAACGTTCCATGAATCACCCAATTCCCGATGCCGTGCTCGACTTCATCGATGTGGGCGAAGGCCCCTCCGCACGCCGGATCGCGGTGCGCCGCCGCGCGGCCCAAAAATCTGGTCAAGAATCTGATCAAGAATCTGGTCCAGAACCTGGTCAAGGACCGGGACTGGTCTGGCTCGGCGGGTTCAAATCGGACATGCGGGGCAGCAAGGCCGTGGCGCTGGACGAATGGGCCCGGGACCACGGCCGCGCCGTGGTCCGTTTCGATTATTCCGGCCACGGCGAATCCGGCGGCGATTTCGCCGACGGAACCATCGGGCGCTGGCTCGAGGAAAGCGTCGCGGTATTCGAGCGATTCTGCGACGGCCCGCAAGTCCTGATCGGCTCGTCGATGGGCGGCTGGATGGCGCTGCTGCTCGCGCGCGAGGTCAAAAAGCGGCAAGAGAAACAGCAAGCCAAGGCCTCGCTGGCGGGCCTGGTGCTGATCGCGCCGGCGCCGGACTTCACCGAGGAGCTGATGTGGAAGAATTTTCCGGCCGCGGTGAAGAAAGAAATCGAGACCAAAGGCGTCTGGCTGAGACCATCGGATTATGGCGACGGCTCGCCCTATCCGATCACGCGAAATCTGATCGAGGAGGGGCGCAACCACCTCGTGCTCGGCAGCGCCATCGATCTCGGCTGTCCCGTCCGCATCCTGCAAGGTGCGCAGGATCCTGACGTGCCCTGGCAGCACGCGTTCGCGCTGACCCATCGCCTGCCGGCCGACGACGTCGTGCTGACCATGATCCAGGACGGCGATCACCGCCTCTCGCGCCCGCAGGACATCGCCCGCATTCTTGCCGCCGTGGCCGAGATCGGGTGAAATCGCCACCTAGCACTCGGTGTCATCGCCCGACTCGATCGGGCGATCCAGTATTCCAGAGGCGCTCGTGCTCAAGCCGAGAAGCCGCGGCGTACTGGATGCCCCGGTCAAGCCGGGGCATGACTGAGAATGGGAGGGGAGAATCGCCGATGACCACCACCGCCATGCTGCGCGCGTTCTGCGACGCCGTCGAACAACGCAACGGAAAAGCCTTCGCGGATCTCTTCACCGAGGACGGCGTCTATCACGACGTGTTCTATGGCGCCTTCGCCGGCCGCGAGAAGATCGCCGCGATGATCGACGACTGGTTCTATCGCACGGCAACCGACTTCCGCTGGGACATGCACGATCCCGTGTCGAACGGCACCACGCTCTATGCGCGCTACACGTTCAGCTATCGCTCGACCTTGCCGGAGGCCGATGGCGCGCGGGCGATGTTCGAGGGCGTGGCGATCATGACGCTCCGCGACGGCAGGATCGTCAGCTATCACGAGGTCGCCAACACCGCGCCGGCGTTTGTCGATCTGAAGTTTGCGCCGGAACGGATCGCGAAGATCGTCGCCAGGCAGGGCGCGGAGCTCAAGGCACGGCCGGAGATGCAGCGGCATTTTGGCTAGCCGTCGTTCTTGCGCACCTACCGCTTCGACGGATTTACCATCGGCTTGCGCTGCGCCAGCGCGGCGACCGTGGCTGTGCCGATCGGGCCCGCTTCGTCGTAGAGCCAGCATTCGCCGATCGCGACACCGTCGGTGGCCTGGTGGTTCACCACCTCGAAGCCGATCCAGCTCGTCACCGGCAGCCGGTGCAGATAGATCGTAACGTCGCTGTTGATGTAGCCGAGCCCCTTGTCGCCGGCGTTCGCGAACGGACTGGCGAAGTCGGCGCCGGTGGCGACATGGACGAACGGCGTCATCGGCACGCCCGCGACCAGCTCGCGCACCTCGCTCATCCAGAGCTTTCGTGGCCCGAGCGAGCCCATCTGGCCGACGATCGGTCGCGTGGTCCATTTGCCGTTCATGCCGAGCCTGGGATCGGTGGGCTTGGGAATGTCGGCCGGCTTCGGCGCGTCCCAGTTCGGCGGCGACCAGACATTGCCGTCCGGATTCTGCGTTCGACGCAACAGCTGGCACGAGGCGCGCGCCATGCCGACGCCGCCGGAAAAGAACTCCGCTTCCACGACGCGGATGCGCATCCCGTCGCGCACCAGCCGTGTCGTCACCTCGATCGGCTTGTCGATGGTCGGCAGCCGAAACATATCCACGGTCAGCCGCGCCGGCACGAATTCGGGGCCGGAATGGCGCTCCTCGATGGCGAAGCCGAGAAGGCCGACGATGACGCGTCCGTGCAGCGATTTCGGATCCCACGGGCCGTTGGCGACTTCCGTCGGGTGGAAAGTGTCGCCGTCGCGGGTGAAGAAAGGCATGTTTGTCATGATGCGCGAGCTTGAAGGAACGTGTGGGGAAATCAAGGGTGGCGAGAGCGTGCCTGCTCGCCACAACAACAGGTGTCATCGCCCGGCTTGACCGGGCGATCCAGTACTCCGAGCTGGCAGTGATTGAATCGATGGGCCGCGGCGTACTGGATGCCCGCTTTCGCGGAGCATGACAGCGGAGGATTAGGGGGCGGTGCGCCACTCCTCACGCACGCTTTCGTCGCTCTCGCCAGCAATCGCATTCGTCCTCATCGCCTCGAACTCGTCTCGCGGCACCAGCTGCCCCAGCGCCCACACCGCAGCCCCGCGCACCAGCGCGCTCTCATCCTCCAGCAACCGCCGCGCCTCGTCCGCCAGTGCCGCATCGCCGGAGTTGCCGATCGCAATCAGCACGTTGCGCAAAAAGCGGTCGCGGCCGATGCGCTTCACCGGAGACTTCGTGAACAGCGCACGGAACGACGCGTCGTCGAGCCGCGCGAGCTCGGCAAGACCTGGCGCGCGCAAAGCGTCACGTGCGGCGAGCTTGGCCTCACGGCCTTCCTGCGCGAACTTGTTCCAGGGACAGGCGGCGAGGCAATCGTCGCAGCCATAGATGCGGTTGCTGATGCTTTTGCGAAATTCGCGCGGGATCGGTCCCTTGTTCTCGATGGTGAGATACGAGATGCAGCGCCGCGCATCGAGCTTGTAGGGCGCGGGGAAGGCCGCGGTCGGGCAGATGTCGAGGCACGCCCGGCACGAGCCGCAATGATCGATCTCGGCGTCGTCGCGCGGCAGCTCCAGCGTGGTGTAGATCGCGCCGAGAAACAGCCACGAGCCGAATTCGCGCGAGACCAGATTGGTATGCTTGCCCTGCCAGCCCAGATGCGCGGCTTGCGCCAGCGGTTTCTCCATCACGGCCGCGGTGTCGACGAACACTTTCACTTCGCAAGGCTTCGCCTCACAAGTTGCGGTCGCGACCAGCCATCGCGCCAGTTCCTTCAGGCGCTTCTTGATGAGGTCGTGATAGTCGTCGCCCTGCGCATAGACCGAGATCGCCGCGCGCGTGCGCTGTTGCAGGATCGCGAGCGGATCCTGATCGGGGCCGTAATTGACGCCCAGCATGATGACGCTACGCACGTCCTGCCACAGCCCGCGCGGATCGACCCGGCGCTCCGGCTGCGCGGCGAGCCAGTCCATGTCGCCATGGCCGCCGGATGCGATGAATTCGAGAAAATGTTGTCCGGCGCTCTCGATCGTGCCGGGCTCTGTGATGCCGATGCAGTCGAAGCCGAGCGCGCGGGCCTCGTTTGCCAGCGCCGTCTTCAGTTCGGTCGGATCGGAGTTCAGAAGTCGAGGTCCACGTAGGTCCGCGACGCCGGCACGCCGGCCAGCCATTCGCTCAAGAGCGGACGGAACGACGGGCGGGATTTCACCCGCGCGTACCAGGCCTTTGCCGCGTCGTCCTCGCTCCATGGCACGTCGCCCAGATAGTCGATCGCCGAGAGGTGCGCCGCGGCGGCGAGATCCGCGTAGCTGAGCCGGTCGCCGGCGAGGAAATTACGCGTCTGCGCCAGCCAGCCGATATAAGCCAGATGATAGCGCACGTTGGCCTTGGCGGCGCGCATCACGTCGGCCGAGGGCGGGCCGCCACCGTTGTCCTCGCTCATGAAGCGCTTGTAGATGCGCTCCGTGACGAGCGGGTGGGAGACTTCCTCGAAGAACTTTTCGTTGAACCAGGCCATCAGCCGGCGGACCTCGACGCGCTCGCCGATCGTGTCCGGCATCAGGCGCTTCAGTCCCATCTCGGAGCCATAGGCCTCGTCGACATATTCGGCGACGATCGCCGCGCCCGGGATCGGCGGCTGCTCGTCGTCCACCAGAACGGGCGTCGTGCCCGCCGCATTGAGCAGCAGAAACGCTTCGCGCCGCTCCCAGCTGCGCTCTTCGATCAGCTTCAGCTCAAGCCCGTATTCTCCCGCGATCAGGCGGATGAATCGCGAATGCGGGCAGAACGGATGATGAAACAGCGTAAACATGAAGCCTTTGACTATGTGATGGTGCTTAAGAATCCATCAATGTTTGTGCGGCGCCACACTAGTCATTCAAAACCGCGAAGCAAGGGCGCGCCGCCGCATTTTGCGATTGCAGCAAGGGAGCGGATGGGCGAGAAGAGCCCCGCTTTTCCAGCCGAAATGGACCGTAAATATGTCAGATGCAATACGGGCAGTGATCCTCGGCATCATCGAGGGTGTGACCGAGTTCCTTCCCGTGTCCTCGACCGGCCATTTGCTGCTCGCGGAGCGCTTCTTCCATCTCGGCGAGGGCGCGTTCTGGGACTCGTTTACGGTCCTGATCCAGCTCGGCGCGATCCTCGCGATCGTCGTGTTGTACTTCAAGAAATTGTGGGACGTCGCGATCGGCATGTTCACGGGCGACGCCTATGCACGCCGCTTCGTGATCGGCGTGCTGGTCGCGTTCCTGCCCGCTGTCGTCGTCGGTCTCGTCGCCGGCAAGTACATCAAGAGCATGCTGTTCAATCCGTGGGTGGTGTGCTTTTCGCTGATCGTCGGCGGCGCCATCCTGCTCTGGGTCGACAAGCTCGATCTCAAGGCGCGCGAGCACGACGCCACCCGGTTTCCGCTGCTGATGTATCTCTATATCGGCATCGCACAGTGCATCGCGATGATCCCGGGCGTGTCGCGCTCCGGTGCCAGCATCGTCGCGGCGATGTTCCTGGGGGCTGACAAGCGCGCGGCGGCGGAGTTCTCGTTCTTCCTCGCCATTCCCACCATGATCGGCGCGTTCGCCTACGATTTCTACAAGAACCGCTCCGAGATGACGATGGACCACATGGGCATCGTCGCCATTGGCTTCGTGGTGTCGTTCGTCACCGCGATCATCGTGGTGAAGACGTTCCTGGAATACGTCACCCGCCACGGCTTCGTGGTGTTCGCCTGGTGGCGCGTGATCGTCGGCACGCTCGGCCTGATCGCGCTGGCGCTGGGGCGGTAGACCCGAACGTCAAACAACTGCAGTCCGGACGCTGAGCTCGTCATGCCCGGATGACGGCGGGGATGGTTACGCGCTCTTGCGCTGGAACTGCCCGGCGGCGCGGAAGCGCCAGAGATATTGCGGGGCGATCGCCTCAAGCGAGTCGGGCGTGATGCCCAGGCCTTCCAGCGTTAGCCCTGCGGCCTTCGCCGCGTCCGAAACCACATTGTCGCGCGCGAGCAGCGTGACCTGGTCCGGCGTCAGCTTCAGCGGGCCCGGCGCGAATTGCAGGAAGTTGGCCTTGAAGCGGGCGAGGCCAAACGGCAGCGGCATCAGCATCGGCTTGCGATCGGCAATCTCGAGAATGGCCTCGATGATCTCGCGCATGGTCAGCACTTCCGGGCCGCCGAGCTCGTAGGTTGCGCCCGCCTTGGCCTTGCCGTCGACGGCATCCGCGACCGCGGTGGCGACGTCGCCGACATAGACCGGCTGCATCTTGGTGTCGGCGCCGATCAGCGGCAGCACCGGCGACATCCGCGCCAGTGCGGCGAAGCGATTGGTGAACTGGTCCTCGGGGCCGAACATCACGGAGGGGCGGAAGATCGTCGCCGATGGCACCGCGGCCAGGACCGCGGCTTCGCCGGCCGCCTTGGCTCTGGCATAACGCGAGGGCGATTCCGCGTCGGCGCCGATCGCCGAGACATGGATCAGCTGTGCCCCGGCGGCGGCCGCCGCCTTGGCAATGGTCTCGGCGCCCTTGGCCTGAACGGCGTCAAAACTCTGCGCGCCGCCCTCGGCGAGGATGCCGACCAGATTGATCACGACATGCGAATCACGCAGTGCCGCCTCGATCGAGGCCGGATAGCGCACGTTGGCCTGCACGGTGTGGACCTGCCCGACCTTGCCGGAGGGCTGGAGGTACCCGGCCAGCTCCGGCCGCCGCACCGCGACCCGGACCCGGTAGTCGCGCCGGCACAGTGCACGGACCACATTCCGGCCCAAAAACCCCGATCCGCCGAAAACCGTGACGAGCGTGTCCAGATTCGATGCCATGGGATCCATTCCTGGGTCATTCCTGCGGGAAGAGTGCGTCTCGTCAGGCTTGTATCGGGCCGGTTTGCGATGCGCAATCCGCATCCCGAAGCGGGGTTCAAGCATGAATTGACAACCGCGTCACCGAACCGTAGTAACCGCCTCCGTGCCTAACCGGCATGCCCAGGTGGTGGAATTGGTAGACGCGCTGGCTTCAGGTGCCAGTGGCTTAACGGCCGTGAAGGTTCGAGTCCTTTCCTGGGCACCATACGTTTCTGGATATCGAACAAATCCAGATAGATAAGCCCGATCAGAGTGTTGCGTTGGCCCCGACTGTGTAACAATGGGGTGTAACATTGCTGTTTAGGGTTGTTCGGCCGATGCGCCGGGACGGGTCTCGCATTCCATCATTCGTGCAGCGGATTCCTGCGGACGTTCGCGTCATGGCGGCGGGCATCGAGCTAGCTATTCCGCTCGGTGATGAGTTCGTATTTGTGACGCCCAGCGAGAGCGCTCAGGCCATTCGGTTCTCCCTCCGCACCGCAGAGCCCAGCGAAGCAAAGGCGCGCCACGGAGTCGCTGCGGCTTATCTGACCGGCGTCTGGCAAGCCCTCCGAAACGACGCTCCCGTCCATCTGACCCATCGGCAGGCGACGGCCTTGGCAGGCGAACTCTATCGCGTCTGGGCGGACAGCGAGAGCCGCGCCCGGAGTGTCGCCATGGTCCACACGCCCGGTGTGGGCTGGGCGCCGGACACTGAGAGCCACGAGGAGCAGGAAGCTCACTGGGTAGCCGTAACGGAGATGTGGGGGAGGGTCGGCCGCGACGGTGAGGCCAAGAACTTAGAGAAGGCGCTTGGGCCCATCGTGGACCGCCTCTTGCTGACCAAGGGCATCCGCCGCGTGGACAGCGAATCACGCGCCCTCTTGCTCACGGCCTTTTGGATGGCGCTGCGTGATGCCTTTGCGAATCGCCACCGGAACGCTGGAGGAGATTATTCGCTCGACCCCAAGGCCGCTCGCTTTCCCGAGTGGCAGGCTCCGGCAGATGCGCCGAAGGAAAAGCCAAAGCGGGGCGTCTCCAAAAATTCCCTCACCGGGTTAGTCGAGGATTGGTGGAAGGAAGCCAAGCGGGCCGGTCGCAAGCAGAGCACCTATGAGAGCTATCGCAACTCGATGGCGCGTCTCGTGACATTCCTGAAGCACGACACCGCCAGCCGGGTGACGCCAGAGGACATCGTTCGCTTCAAGGATTATCGCCTGCAGAGCGGAGTGAGCCCGAAGACCGTAAAGGATAGCGACCTCGCGGGAATGAAGACGGTGTTTGGCTGGGCGGTGATCAATCGTCGGCTGCCCAGCAACCCGGCCGAAGGGATCACCATCAAGGTCGGGAAGTCGCGCAAGCTCCGGTCCAAGGGGTTCTATGATTCGGAGGCTATCGCCATCCTGAAGCACGCCCGCGACTTCGTTCCCGGCCGGGAAGCCCAGAAGCTAGCGGCGGCCAAGCGGTGGGTGCCGTGGCTGTGTGCCTTCACTGGCGCCCGCGTGGGCGAGATGATCCAGATTCGCAAGGAGGACATTCGCCGCGAGGGCAAGCTCTGGGTGCTGCATGTGACGCCTGAGGCGGGGCCGGTGAAGACGGATGAAGCTCGCGATGTCGTGCTCCATCGGCAAATCATCGATGACGGCTTCTTGGGGTTCTTTGAGAAATCGAAGGGCGGCTATCTATTCATCGACCCCAAGGTCGGTGAGTTGGGCGTTCGCAATGCGGTGAAGACTGCACGGAACAAGGTCAATGAATTCGTGCGCGAAGTGGCGAAGGATAAGAACGTTGATCCGAGCCACGGCTGGCGCCATCGCTTCAAGACTGTCGGCATTGATCAGGGCGTCGAGATGCGCGTGCTGGATGCCATTCAGGGGCACGCGCCGCGCAATGTGTCGGAGGGTTACGGAGACGTGACCATCAAGGCGAAGGCGAACGCCATCGCGAAGTTTCCCACCGTCGAGGTCGCATAGGGCACCCTTACCCTTCGCCGATCTCCAGCTCCACGTCAGCAGCGGCGCTGTGGCGAAAATAGCTCGTCCCTCCGCTGTCCCATCTCACCTTGATTGACCCATCGTTGTCGACCACAAGGCCAAGCTCCTTCGTGCTCTTGCGGGCTACTCGCTGGCCAACTGGCCACGTTGCGCGGCTTGTGTCCGGCATCGCGATCTCCTGATTTGGCGGCGACTTAGTGTCTGGTCGGTGAGAAGGTCTCGATCTCAAGGCCGTCCGAATCCCGCAAGATTATTGTTCGTCCAGTCTTATTGGCTAATAGCTTGGCGAGTTTTCGGGCTTGCGCTTCGGTATCGCGACTGAGAACTATGATCGTGGGGCGATCGTGTTTCGTGGATGAATGCCTCATCATTTTTCCTTTTTGGGCAACATTCGTCCCTCCCGTACGACATGAGAGATCGCTTCGCCGGAGCCTTCGGAGCTGTCGGGTAATAAGCGCTTGACCATTCGGTCACCGCTCCAAACCTCGATAGGCCGATCCTGTAGGAGTTGCGTGCCCCATACGACGGCACTTTCGTCGCTGTCACATACGATCGAACGCGCACTTACTGACTGGCCATTTGGGCCAATCACATGGAGTCGGTAGTCGGTCATGATGTCATTCGGGGGGTTGCAATCCAGGCGAGGCCAACCAATTGGCTATACGCGCTGCGGTCTCTGCCTGCTGAGCTTTTCGCAACAGCTCCTCGCGACGAATGCCCAAGGGCATCCCCTCCGCCTGTTTGCGGAGATTTATCGCCACTTCCACTAAATTAGACTGATCATCGAACAAAAAAGATTGCTCAAGGCCGTGCTGTTTCATCTTGCTGCTCCCTCTTCAAGTCGGGCGCAGGCGGGAGTCCTCTCAGCCTCTCGGTCGCCAGCGCCCGCAGACAAGTGTCTTTGGCCGGCGATGACTATCTAACTACCACCATTCCGTTTGGTTCAAATGAACTTAAAGTTCCGGTTCCACCTCCGCCCACTCCGCGCGGCCGTCTTGTCGAGCGTGGGATTTTCCCTCGATCTGATTGGCGAGGGACGGATTGAATGACTCGCTAGCGCGTGTTGGCATATTCGGTTGCTGCCGCTTTGCAGGCCACCATCCTTGAGCAAGCAAGCACGGCACCATCACGCAGGGCACTCTCATAGGACTCGTCTTTGTGGGTTGCGTGAAGATAGGCCCCGAGCAAGGCCGCAGCGACCAAGACCACGACGTAACGGCCCCGCTCCAAAATTAGCCGCGCTTTAGGGTTCTTCTGAATGCGAGTAACCGTCGCCAAGAATATGGCCGGTGTGCTCATAAGTAGGATGGCAACTTGGAGGCCGTCCGACTCGATATCCAGGCGCTTGAGAACCTGATGTTCGAGCCAAAGGCAGAGCGCGATGAAGCTCCAGATGGTGGCCCAGTAGCTAGCCATATCGAAGAGAACCTTGATGGGATCGTTTTCGCCTAACTTCGGGGCGTTGCTCTCGGTGCTGGACATTTGCGCGTTCCTCAACAGGTGGCTGACGCAATGTAGACGATAGTCATCATGGCTCAACGGGAAAATGGGACTCATAGTCCGTAGACCTAAAGTCATCATCCCGGCCTGCTCCCGTGGATGGATGACGAGACAGGCATCGTTAACGTGGTGGCGGCGGCCGTGCGGCGGGCCCGGAAGGGTCTCGGCCTGTCCCAAGAGGATTTGGCCCTAGAGGCGGGGCTAGATCGGACCTACGTCAGCCAAGTCGAGAGGGGCACCCGCAACTGCACCATCATCGTCCTAGCCCGCTTGGCCCGTGCCCTAAAGACGACCCCTGACCGATTGCTTGTCCCCCAGAAGAGGGCCCGGGGTCAGGCCTGAATTTCGTCCGGTGACAGGCACGTCACTTTTAGCACCGGACCTCAGGTTAGGCCCGCACAGGACCGTTGATTTAGCTCAATGATCACTGTCGTCCTTTGCCAAGCTTTAGGCATGAATGAGCCGAAGCCCGAGAAACGTCCGACGCCCAAGCCGACGCGCACGGAGGAGGCTCGACGCATCATCGAGGAGTATGCCGATGACCTTCGCGAGATCATCAGGAAGCTGCGTCAGAGGATGAATTGAGACCGCCTTGGTCCGCGCATGGTTCGGCCCTGTGGAGGAGACCGAAGGGTTAGTCTTAGGGGCTGTCCTTTGAGGGGGCCATGTAGGAGGGGTGGTGGTCACTCACCCGAGCTTGGGGGTGACCCTTGAGGGTTGGTGAACGGTGACCCTTAGAGGCCGCACTAGGGTGACAATGGGGGAGGGGTGGTCACTCCCTTACAATCCCCCCTGAGACGGACCTCTAAGTTCTAACCCTCCGAGTTTCCCCCTAGCTTCCTCCTCCATTAGCGGAGGCATAAGGGCCAATTTTGCTCTAAGTATATGTTATCGCGGGCAAAATTCTATGGAGACAATCGCGCAGGAAGATCCCGTAGCCGCGGTGAAAGCAGCCTGCATCGCGTCCGCCGCAACATAGGCCTTCGATTCCGCGACCAGTACCGCGTCATGGAGCGGCAGAGCGGTGACCCCAATGCTCGCGAGATGCGTGATGATCCCGATCAGCATATCACTTTCGATACGCATCAACTGAAAGCCCAGCCCGGTGCCGAACAAATCAGCGATAGGCGCATGGCGCGCGGCTAACATCTTGATTGCGTCCCGGAGCTTCGTGCCCGAGGGAAAGTGCTGAAGCGTGTCCTCCGGCCAGTTCCGCAACGGACCGTCCGAAAACAACATCGCGTTCATCAGAGTCTTCCAGCCATCTCGCCCGGAGCCATCTCCCGCCACGTGGTAGATGTCATCCTTTGGCTGCGGCTTGCCTGCCCTTACGTATGCGAGGCGCGGGAAGAGTTGCCTGTAATCGACATCTGCAATTCGCTCGCCATCAATCCGGATGCGCTCAAACCGCTCGGTGCGTTCCATGCCCATCCACCAGCCTCCGGCGAGTCGTCCACCGTGCTGCCAGTTGGCGTTGTTGAAGATGCGCCGAAGAGAACGGCGATAGGGGACGATCGGCTGCCCATCCTTCCCCAAGGAAAGGCCGGTGTCTTGACCGGTGACCTCGATATCCGCGCGGCGTAAGAACTCATTGATGTGCTGAATTTGTCCTGCAAGCTGGCGGGTGCGAGCGGTCTCCTTGAAGGCGATTGCGGCTGCACGCCCGTCTTCATCTTTGCTTTCCTTCAAGATAATGAGTGCTTGGTCATCGATCTGATGGACGCTGCGCCAATCGGGCGGGGTCAACGGAAGATGCTGACTCAGAGCCTCGCTAGGTTGAATAAGCGACGGCACCCGCATTCGAGCGGACACCCTGTATCCCCTCTTCTCCTCTTCGATGAGGCCAAGCGATGAAAGCAAACCAATCGCGGATAGGAAGTGCTGGCCATACACGGGGTTGACGCTGCCATTGCCACGCCAAAGAACGCCATGCGACCGGGGCACCGCAAGTTTTGGGCTGCCCGATTGGATTGCGCTGAGCAGAATCAGGTTGCAGGCCAGCGCTTCAACGGCAAGGCCGAACTTCTCCTTGTCCGCTTCCTTCCGCGCTCGCTTCCTCGCGCCGCTCGCGGACTCATGGAGCAGCAGCGCATCGCGCAAACGTTGGACCGCGCAGCCAAGCTCGGCCGTCTTCGCCCGGAGGAGGGGATCGAACCACATTACACTGGGTGAATTCGTCATAGCTGCGCGAAGTTAGGTGCTCAAAGTGATCGGCTTAAACCCTCAACATGCGCGTACCGGAGATGCACGACCAGATGTCACGTTAATGGTGTCTCACCGCGATTTATGTCCCTCGCCAGTCAGCTAGAAGCTCGGACTGAGCGTCGCTCGCGCCGAGCCTTGTGGGCAATCACCCCCGCAAGATGTTTCTCGACCACCCACTCGCAAGGCTCTTCGAACATTCGCCCCATCACTCTCAGAACGCGGCCAGACGATCTAGGATAGGCGTGGAGTTCGGTCCGCCGCTTGCGGCCCTGATGGTCCTCGATCTCCCAAACCTTATGGGTGCCGCTTGCAAGTCGGTGCACAGCCTTGCAAATTTGCACCGTGCGAAACTCTTTGGTCCGGTGTGACGCGGGATCGTCTTCGATCAGTGCAGACACGGCCAGGACAATTGAGACGATGCGCTCGGGAGGAACGCCAGCAATTCGCAGCCGGGCCAGGGCAATTTTCGCTCTTTTTTCTGCTGACAGACCTCTAAGGCGGGTGGCCAACTCCACCGGCCCTGCTTCTTTTAACTTCGCTCGTATCGCATCAATGGCAGCGGCGATAAACCTGTCATGGGTTGCCCCCAGCCGGATGTACGAGGTGGCATCTGAAAGATACGGCTTCAGCTGAGAGGCGGTGTACGTGCCGTGCCAGTGGCTTCCATGGCGTGCGCGGTGCTCGACATGTCCCTTGCAGAAGTGTGGTGCAAGCCCGGTGCCGGCAGCCCGCATTGTCACCCGTCCGCAAGCCCGTCCGGTGACCGGATCAGGTATCGAGCAGCGAAGGGCGAAGGCAGAGCCTTCACCCAACCGCCGCTTCATCCGAGAAGCAGGTCGCCGCATCACAGGACTTCGAGGCGAGCGACGATGTGCTTGCCTGAAAGGCCGTGCTTCCGTCTCTGGTCACGGAGTTGATCTCTCTTCTCTTGAAACATCTGCGGTCTAACCTTCATGCGGCTTGTCACCAAGTTCTCTAGAAGAGCTAACTCCTTACCCACCAAAACCAACTCGTACTGGAGTTTCTTGGAAAAGGCGCCATTGTCGAAGGGGCCGTGGGGTTTCCGATCGATACCCAGAATGGAGCTGATAACTTCGAGGCGATTCAGAAGAGTGGATTTAAGGCGCACGAAGATCGTGTTGTTCTTTATACCTACCTGCCCGAAGTGATCCATCGTTCCAGCGAGCCATAGCGCATCCGCTTCAAGTGAGGGCGCATTCATTTTCGTTTTCCTTTTGTGGCGCGACTTAGCGGAGAGCCGTGACCTCCTATCGCGAGAGCAGCGACAGTGCTGCATCGGAAATATGGAGATTCAAGCCCGCAGTTCCAAGAGTTTGAATTGCGTTTCGATGACTCAATTCTCGACTCTCCGATTCCAAAATCGTGCCAACATTTTCAAGCGTGCGTACTAGTGCCGCTCAGCAGTCGTGCTTGTATGCGTGTCACCTGTGATGCTGACCATGTGCTTCCCCCACGTGCCGTGGGTATACCCCTTGCTGTAAGCGCTCGTGCGATCTCCGTAGCAGAGCATGCACCACGAGCACGTACCTCTTGGATCACCTGAGCTAGGTCGTTGGCTCTTCGTTGAGCTTGCATCGCTTGGGCCTGTCGCCCTCTTGCCTTAGCCGTGGCAGATAGGTGGATGCCTCGATTGCCCCCTAGTCGCTGCCCTCGTGCCTTCGCTGCTAGGAGGGCCGCCTTAGTACGTGACGAGATCAGTCCTGCTTCTAGCTCTGCCACTGCTGCCATCTGCTGAAGCATGAACCGCCCAGTGGGCCCCTCGATGGCAGGCAGGTCAGCGAACCTAACATCGACCCCAGCCTCCAAGAGCCGCGAAAGGAAGCCTACTGAGCGGGTAAGCCGATCCACCTTGGCCACCACCAACGCGGCCTGATGTACCCGTGCTGCAGTCAGAGCTTGGTCTAGGGCCGGCCTGTCGCTTCGCGTCCCGCTCTCCACCTCCGTGAACTCCGCTACCACCCTCGCAGTGCAATCACCGAGATAGTTCGCTACGGCAGTCCTTTGTGCTTCGAGCCCTAGGCCCGACGCCCCCTGCTTGCGCGTAGATACTCGGTAGTAAGCGACAAACCGTCCCTTCGTTTTCATGTTGCCACTCCCGCCTGCCTAAAAACAACTTAGCCAACGTCCGTTGACACCATTGTTAGTGGTGCTGGAATCGCTCGCCAACACGCAGAAGATGAGTCAAATCGACTCAGGGGAGAGGACAAACACTGCCGATGCGGCGGCCGGAGGCGGTCGGTTATGTCATTCCATGAAGAGGCTTCAGAATTTGGCTGGGGGGCACGGGGGGAAAGCAGCAAGCTGGCGCCACGAAGTCACGTCGCGCGTTTGTGTCCCTCGTGCATTTCGGGGCCGGGGTCTCAAGCGACGCGACAAGAGATGCCCACCACAACCGATGCCATGGCAGACCAACCGACTAGAAGCTCACCCACCGTCGGCTGATGAGCCGACCTCTCGGCAGTCGCTCTTGGATCATCCGGCTTCTCTCGGGCACAACAGCTCCCACGCTGCGGAAGCAAGCCTAAAGGCGTGGGATGGGCTGCATTTTCCGGTATTGGCCCTTAGCTGAATAAAGCTGGTCAATTTGGATGTCTGCTATTGGCAGCAGACCGGACGCGGGGCCGTACTCGTTTTTCCACGGCCAAGACCCGAAGCTGACCTGGCGACGAACAGTAGCGGGATAGATCTAGCTCCGCTGGGCCGGCTTCCACCCGCTCAGATAGGCGTAGTCGTGGTAGAAGTCTGAGCTTCCGGTTGCAATGTGACGGGTTTTCCATAGCGCAGCCCTGAACGACGCAGGATCATGGGTGTCGTCGAGCAATAAAATTATCTGGGGGACGCTTAGAAACCAGCAGTGAAAAAACGGTCGATCTAACGAAGTTGTCCCTGGAAAAAGCTGCGTCAACTGATCGCGAAGCTCTTGCAATAGATCGTTCAACTCTGCGAAATCCTTTTTCATGGTCGGTTCGGTGACTGAGAAGTTCGAGTTATAGATCGCTTCAAGTAACCGATGAAGAAATACACGATCCTGAAAGCCGCCGAATTGCGTGAGTGAAACCGCAACACGCTCGATATGGCGCCCGTTGTGATGAAGGCGGATTATGTTCCCATTCTCATCAAGATCGATGTAGCCGTCCCGCCTCAATCGCACTTCGTGCCAGCCGGCTTGCACCTGCGCGGCCAAAGCGCTCTTTGCCAAGTCCAGCAATGCATGGGCGCTGGAGCCTGCTTGGGCGCGACGGGTGAGCGCCTTCTTCTTCATTTCAAAAAAGATTATCGTATCGGGGGTCTCGACCACCACATCGCACTCGCCGTCGTCCTTTTTCGCCCCGTACTTACCCGCTAGGGTCGGGACGCCGCGCCTCGCGAATTCGTTTCGCAGAAAGGTTTCGATCGGGACGCCGAGAAGTCCATCCAACCCTTTGAAGCGACCACGGAGAATTGTCATCATAGCTTCAAGGCTGGGCATCGCTCCCAAGGCGTGGTCGAAGAGCCAGTAGCTCTTTCGATCGAACGAAACTAATGGGCGCTGATAAAAATTATGACCAATGTCGTTGCTGCCCCCTACCGGCGGCGCATCGGTCGGCTTTGAGAATAGCTGGTTCGGGGCTCCAGACGGGTGAGTCAGCACGTCATCCAGAATAGCTTTGATATGACCAGCATTCATACCGTTGCAGTTGCCGCTGATCTCTCTCGCAGTGAATGCGATCGGCCCTCGCACGGTACGGGACAACTCCATGACCGCTTGGCAAACGGCGATGACGTCGTTGATCGTCCAGCCATTCTGATGGCGCTCGGACGGTTCAAATCCCGCGAAGATGCTTGTCGCCAACTTTGCGACGTCACTCCCCCGAACCTGAGGTATTCTGAAAAGCGTGTCGTGAACCGCAAACTGCTGGAGCCATTCCAGTAAGCGATGCGCATCGATTTGCTGCCAAAAGAAGAATGGATTATAAACCTGAACGTCGAGCACAGCCGCGTAGTTCGCTGCCGTTCCGCGGATAATATTCCAAGCTTCCTCAGTGTTCTCTGTGGGACGTGGTCCTGAAAAATGCTTTGCCGCAAGCAGGAGCAAATAGTTCCACGGGATTTGGGGTGTGCCCGCATTCGTTGCGCTCGGATGCGGTACGACATGATACCGCTCCTGCCGATTGTCGTAGAGATGGGCAATCTCTCTAAAGACGCGGCGTGCGAGGTTTATGCCTCCCATGGCGGCTATCATTTGCTCAAGGCGAGCTACTAACTGCGTTTCTGCGCTTTGTGTAAGTGCTAGCTTTTCCGCATCGCGCTGAAGAACAAAACCGGCATCTTTGAGCCGCTTTGCTGCCCGTGCCACGATATATTCCCGAGCATAGCCTCTTTCGCGGCTCTCCGGCGTCCCAAAGTCTCCCATGCGAACGTGGTCAATGGCATGCTGAATGGCGGCGGTCCAATCGCCCTGAACCGAACCATCGACCCACCCTTTGGTTGATCTTACCGCGTCTTTAAGGTGGTCGAGAATTGCGAAGTAGAAATCTACCCTTTCGCCGTCGATGATCTGGTTTTGGATGAGCTCTGTGATCAGCGACTGACAGCGATTTACTACTTCCTTTTGCCCTGCCGCAAACGAAACTCGAATTTTCTCATAAAGTGCATCGCGGGCATCGTCCCGGCTGTAGCTCGTAGATTCTGGCAAGCCGACGAAGGCGTAAAGCGATGCCAGATCGCCGAAGTGTTTGGAAACCCCGTCGGGGTAGGCGTCAACGACGGCTTTGAATGCTGTCAGATCCATCGGGATACGTCGTGTGCACGAGGAGCGGAGGGACTTGCAACGTCAGCTTGGGGCCCTTAGCAAAATCCAGTCAACGAGTGTTGTCACCATATTTTCTTACGGAATCGCGCGGCAAGCGAGGACGTCCGAGTCAAAACGACTCACCCAGCGGCGGCAGCAGGCGCTCTTAAAGGGGAAAGGTGCCAATTGCCGCGCTAGCTCAGAAGGGCCGAGCTCCCGGCCCCGAATGGTGGGTCAGAAGTTGAGGGGGGCAGGGGGGGAAACCTTGCGGCTTTCGCGACGAGGTCACGTCTCGAATTTTTGACCCTCAATTCCATTGTTGCCGGGCTCGAAACCATGGACGGCTCGTTGATCCGGCTTTGCAGATGTCCAAGCGGCTGTCCGGCTTGGGCCTCAAAGGGAATGGCTTGGGCAAGGTCTGTTCACCGCCAGTTATTGCGGGGAATGGCTACAGAGCGATTCGACAACTCATCAACCCTCCGCCTAAAGAGAGGATCGGGCTATGGCTGAAGCAGAGGGTCGTGCCTCAGCTCGAAATCTAGGCACCCTAGCCGTTGTCAGCACGCAGCCCATAACCGTGTTACGATCGGAACTGGCAAGGATTCACGGCATGGCTGAAATGATCATCGTTCCCCAAGGAGGCGTTGCCCTCTATCCTCCCCCTTCCAATGGGTGGCCATGGCTCGTTGTCGTCCTAAGAGGAGCCAAGGTCGAATCTGCGACCCCTTATGACGACGAGCGGGCCGCAAGAACTGCTCTCGTAGAGGCGAGCCTGAAATTTGCTCGCGACGCGGCGGAAAAAGAACAGCTCCAGAAGAAGGGCGACGATAATGCCTAAAGGCTCCAAGGGCGAGAAGAGCCACGCCGGCACCGTACAGAACCCATGCTGATTGGCAGGATCGCGACTGGCGAGGTCGAGGACGTGCCAAGGAGTAGATGAACCTCCGAGCCTCATTGTTCTGGCCGAACTGCAAATGCATCAATCGACTTTTCCGCCCGCTCGACCTCATCTTCTTCGAGGTGGAGCCGGAGGGGGGCCATTTCAAACAGTTGCCGTATAGCTTTGGCTGCCGCCCCGAAGATGCGCGGCAAGCCGGCGATCTCCAGTGACCAGCCGCGCGGCTTCACGTGTGCCAAGTCGTTCCGGAAATCATTCAACCTGAGAAGGTCCTTCTTCTCGCCGTCGGTTAATACGAGGGTTCCTTGCATGTCATGACAGTTCGCCGTGTCGCAGGCTCGCGCTAGGAGTTCTCCAAACGTAATCACCCGGTCGTCGGCAGGCGGTTGAACGTCGGCACCTCGGTTTTCGTAATAAATCAGCCACTGCTGCTGTAGTTTCTTCGGTAGGGCTCCAATTCCTGCTGTGCCACTCAATGTTTCAACCAGGGCTGCGGTTAGTGCCTGATGCATGTCGGTGATCGCGAAGAACCACCGTGCCGTGTCACCCGAGATCGCTGCTTCATATTCGGAAGCGGCTCTCTCGCAGGCATGCACCGCCAAAAGAGCAGGGCTGGTCCGCGCATACAGATCATCCGCCACGCTAGATGTCATACTGCTCGCTTCCTCTCTCCGACAAGCTCGGGTCTAACCAACGCCCTTTGAGTTAGGAGCACGCCCTCAAAGTCGCGCATTGAATACAACCGACCGGATATGATGGCGCAGATCGTCGGCTTTATTGCGGCCACCCTTATCGCAGATAAAGAAGCGAACTTTGTGAGTGGGTTGAGGTTTGATCGCGTAGGGAATCATCTCGATATTTAGTTGAGGACTACTAAACTCAATCGTCATGTTTGGTGCACGAGCCATAGGAACAGACGTTAGAGCGACGTAAGCGCCGCTATCCTCCCTAAAAACAAAACTGCCTGATCCGTAGATGCGTTGATAGAATCCCAGCTCCGCCTCATCTTTTCGCACCTGCCTGGAATTGAAGAGACTTGGCGCCAGTGCTTCAACAAAGTGGTTCGCCAATTCCCGACGCAGGTTCGCTGCCGCCATTCGCGTGACCAATGAATAGACTTCATAGTTTAGGCCGATTCCATAGCTCAACACCGGCATGGGCACCGGACCAATTTCGAGTAAAAAGGTAAGGCGCTCGGAGATTTCTGCGGGTATTTCCAACAAATGGGAAACATCAGCCTGATGTTTGATCGGGTCGTACAAATCCAATCGGCTTGCCTCCGGAATGGATAAGTATCCAATTGCATTAGGCTGCGTTAGTTGATGCAACGGCTCAATGTAGCTCGTTCCTTTTCGATCTCCTCCCGAGTAACGATGCACCTGACCAGTCGTGTGAATAGTGAACCGGGCGTACGGGACTGGTTTCTCATGGTCGGATTCAGCGAGAAGCTTGCCCGCTTCGATTGGCATCGCGCCTTTCAAAGGCTGAGGATCTTTATCAAGAAAGCAGATTAACGACCCGTCATTTGAAGTTTCAACACGCAGGAATCGATAGGTTGTATCGCCCTGCTTGATCAAAACGCGCGCGGTGGACATGTTTTCCTCAACTTTTCAGCCGACGCGACTTGCTTTCGCAATACTATCAAACATAGCTCGCGGGAGCGTGACACAGGCCTAACCGACCTGCCTCACCCAGTCGCGGGCAATGCTCTCAACGCGATCAATTTCGATTGGCGCGAGGATGCCCGTGTGCATGATGATATTACGCGACATCTCCATATCTTTGAACCGCGAAACGATCCACGCCTGATCCGGAAACAGATCCTCGAAATCTTGCCAACGCGCGATCACAACCTGAGCTAGGTTGCCGAACGTTGTGTAGCCAATCGATTCCGAAGAGCGGGTCGTATGGTATCGGTGGTGTTCTTCCGCCTCCTTCAGCGATTGCACGGCTGTTTTGATCTTCGTGGGCACGCATGTTTCCCACCAGTCAATTCCATGGCGCTCCAACAGCCGCTCTGTAACCAGCTCACGGCACGAGTTCTCTACACAAAAGAACAGGGCGAAGACGGAGGCCATCTTTGCTGCTTCCGCCGTCATGCGGGGGCTAAAGTCTAGCTTCTCTGCTCGCTCCGCAATCTTCTTATCTGTTACAGGGTGAACAGCGATCCCCGCGGCCTCAAGCTCCTTGAAGGATTGCTCCAGCAACAGCCCATTAAAGACGAATCTCTTCAGTGCTTCGCCACTCATATTCCGAGGTTCTCTTTCAGAGATCGGAAGATGGCGTTGTAAATTGCAACGTCGTTGGTTGCGGGCAGGTGTATCTGGATGTTGTAGTGAAACTCCGTCGGTCTTTGTCCGACCGACGCCATATTGTGCGTTGTAGAGGGCGATGGCGGCTGCGGAGCGCTTGCTTCAACAACCTTTATAGGTTCAGCTTTCGGAGCCGTTTGCGCTCGGAAGTCCGCCAGATTAGCTAGGGCCCTGAATGTCGAGGCGTATCGCGCAACCGTTGCCGCGTCCTTTCCGGTGATTCTGCTGATGGCGCCGCGAAGGTCATTGTCGGAAGCGTCCTGCATGCTCGTGTTAATCGCGAAGAGGTCCGCATACAGCTCGCGAAGTTTTTCCGCGAGGATGGCCCCACGCGTTTCCTTTACACGCAACACGTCAAAGGCCTCAGTCGGTGCCCCGTCGCCGTTAAG
The DNA here is from genome assembly GCF_023100925.1 of Bradyrhizobium sp. 40. Taxonomy (NCBI): domain Bacteria; kingdom Pseudomonadati; phylum Pseudomonadota; class Alphaproteobacteria; order Hyphomicrobiales; family Nitrobacteraceae; genus Bradyrhizobium; species Bradyrhizobium sp. 40. Next base: position 7,373,802 of record NZ_CP064688.1, on the reverse strand, counting down.
GAAACCTAGTTTTCGAAATAGCGGAATCAGCGCTCTATCGTTCGTGCTGGTAAACCCCAGCGACCGCAAAAAGTCTTGCGTGAGCTTCGGGGGTCTAGCGGCCGTGCCAAGGGCATCTAGAAAGGGGCCAATTCTGTTGTTGCTGACTACAAACGGATATTGATCAGGCACGCCTGCTCCCCCTCTAGTTCCCTTACGCAATCATCCGGCGAGTCGGGGAGGGCGGTCAACTTTTACGATGCCGCTAAACAGAACTGTGTAACATTCTTGATCCTTTGAAGAATAAATGCAATGATTTCAATGTCTAGCGGGTCGGTTCAGCCAATCCTTTCCTGGGCACCACCTCCTACTCAGGCGATTGAAATCGCTTTTGCAGGGAATTTGAGCTGCTGACCGGTACACAAAACCGAGGCACGGCGCTCATGGCTTACCGAATGGCCTACATCGCTTGTCGGGTCGGCTCGGATCGCAGGCGATCTGGAGGCGGCTGGCTTCAGTCGTTCAGGCAAGCGCTCCGCGCCGAAAGCCATTGCCCGGATGCTAGGTGAGCTATGAACGACGTCCACCGCGCTCGCGGCCGAAGCCGTCGTCGCTATGTGGGAATAAGGTCGGCAAAGCTGATGACCCCAAGCGTCTAAGAGGTCTCAGTGCTCGTTGACCGCGGCGCCGAGCTTGATCAGGCTCAGCGAGCGGTTCGCGGTCTCGCGCAGGCGGCAGTAGCTCGCGCTGCCCCGGTACATGCCGGGATCGACTTTGTCGAAGACCGCGCAGAAGCCATCACGCGACGCGGCGAAAGTTTTCTGCGACTCATTGACCGCCTTGATTACGTCGGCGAACCCGCCGGCCTGAACCTTCTTTAGCGCCTCACTTGTTTTCTGCGTCCAAATGGCGAGTTCGCGCGCCGCGCAGGCTTTCCATTTGGCGACATCGTCATTCGCGCCCTCTGCCGCTTTGATGCAGGGGTCGGCGACGAGCCCGACGCACGCGCCGCCGAAACCGCCGGTTTTCTCCGCGGTCTTCAGGCAGCCATCGATCACCGCAAGTTCGGCTGGCGCGATGCCTTGGGCGAAAGCCATCGATGCGAGCGGGAGGCTTGCGGCGAGCATCGCGGCGGCAAGTTTGAGCTTCATTGGAGATCTCCGTTCGGCGCATCGAAAATATGGAACACAATACCACTGCGAGCACATGAAGCTCAGCGAGACGGTAGACCGGCGGCTGTGGTGGAAGGGCCGGACGGCGAGGGCGAAGGGAAAACGAGGGGGTATGCGGCTTCGGCTATGCCCTCTCCAATCAATGCCTTTGAATGCGCCTTGACCTGACTTACGAGATTTTCGACCAATAGGTGATACATGCAACTTTGGTCATCGAAGGCCCAGCGTTGGTTCACTTGAATGTGGAACAGGAGCTACGCTGACGAATAATGACGGCGGGACCGGTTAAGGCACGCACGGGCTCTGCCTCTTGGGCGTTAAAATTTTCAAGTCGGAACAGCCGCTTGGAGGCTTTCGAAGCCGGCGGTCGGGCCGATTTTCATTCCGCAAAACCCCATCGATTGCACCGTCCGAATTTACCCGACTTTAGACAAACTGGCCCTAAGTCAGCGGGCAGGCTCGCATCCGGCCGTCGGCGAGCACGGAGCCATCGGGCTCGCTTTGTCGTGAGGGAAACGGTGGATCAGCACCAGGTCTGGCACGAGCCGGCATTCGACAAGGTTGCGAACGCGATCAGCCCGTTCTTCCTGAGATCGGGAATTTATCTGTTCCTGATCTCGTTCATTTGCCTGTTCTACGTCTTGAACGCGCCGCTTCTGCTCGGTCATTACGATCTGGGCTGGCATCTCGCGGCCGGAGATCTCATCCGGGAACGCAACGCCATCCCGCTCCACGACACCTGGTCGTTCACCCACGGCGACAAGTCGTGGCTCAATCTGTCCTGGCTCTGGGACGCGCTTGCCAGTGCGACGCTTCAATACGCGGGCTTCGGCGGCCTCGTCCTGTCGACGGTGGCCTGTGGTGCAGCGATTGCCGGCATCCTGACTGCGATCTCTCTCGGCTACGGTGCGTCGGCGATTGCGGTTTGCGTGGCAGTCTTCCTGGCCTGCCTGCTCTATCCCGCCTACGAAGTTGCGCCGAACATGTATCTCGCGGTCGCGCCGAATACATGCACGATGCTGTTCTGCGTCGTCTTCTATCGCGAATGCCTGCGACGTACGCGATGGTTCGTGCTTCCCGTGTTGATGGCGTTTTGGGCCAATCTGCACGGCGGTTTCCTGCTCGGGTTTTTCGTGATTGGCGTCTTCTGCGGCGCCGCCTTCCTCAGAGGCGTCTGGGCCGATCTCAGGGGCCTTGCTCTCGCGGCGATCGGGTGCCTCGCTGCGACATTCGTCAATCCGCTCGGCTGGAATATCTATGCCGGTGCCGCCGCGACGATGGGGCACTTCGTCCAGGGTAATATTACCGAATGGCGGTCCTACTACGACAACATTGAAATACCCGGCAGCATTCCGGGCATCCTGTACATGCTGGCCTTCGTCGCGCTCGAGCTTCGCTACAGAAACTCCAGGCCAGTCCCGCTCGAACCGAGATTGATGTCCTGGCTGTTCCTGATTCTGGGACTGTGTCAGTTCAGGTACATCGCGTTCTTCTTCATCTTCTCGACTGTGCCGATGGCGCTTCACCTCAGCCGCTTGCTGCCTCGGCGTCTCACCGCCGTTGACGTGCGTGGAGCGTTGCTGGCCGCCGGCATCGCCGGTCTCGGCACCCTGCCGCTGGCTTACTTGCGCGTTGCGCCCGCGCTCGCACTTCCGACGATGCTGTCGAGCGAAGATGCCGGCTATCTGCAAAAGCATCTCGCCGACGCGCGGGTCCTGAACCATTGGAACGTCGGCGGCTACCTGATTTTCGGGACGCACGGCATCGTTCGCCCGTTCGTCGATGGCCGCGCCGCGACCGCCTATCCGGACGATTTGCTGCGTGACTATTTCAAGCTGGTGAGCTGGGAGATCGACGAAGCGGCGTGGGACATGGTGCTCGATAAATACCGGATCGACGCCGTGCTGTGGGTCAAGGCGCACGAACAGCTGCGACAGTTCCTGGTGGAGCGGCGAGGCTGGCGCGAGCAATACACGGGCGCTTACGTGACCGTTTACGTCAGGCCCCAATCCAGTTTGGCTGGCGAAGCCAAAACACAATGACGACCAGCGCCGCAGCTCTGCCCGCGATCGCGCCCGCCGCCAAAGCCGAAAGCTTCGCGACGCGGTACGGCGCCTTGTGCGCATTGCTGCTACTGGCTGCGGCAGTCCGGCTGCCGCTCGCCTTTTGGCCGAACATCGTTCACGTCGACGAGCTGTATCAATATCTGGAGCCGGCCTGGCGCCTGCTTGGCCACCAAGGTGTCGTCACCTGGGAATGGCGCGACGGCATCCGGAGCTGGTTTCTGCCGACCTTGTTCGCAGGGCCGGTCGCTCTCGGCGACTGGCTTGCGCCGGGCGGGTGGGGGGCCTTCGTCGTGCCTCGCCTGGTGGTCGGGCTCGCCTCGCTGTCGATCGTCGTCACGGCCTGGCATTTCGGCGAACGCATCTCCAGGTCGCATGCTATCGTTGCGGCGTTTGCCGCCGCGGTCTGGTTCGAGTTGGTCTATTACGCGCCCCACACGCTGAGCGAACCGCTGGCGACGGCCGTGATCCTGCCGGCGGCCTATCTGCTGACGGGCGAGCTCGCGCGCAACCGGCTCTTCACCGCGGGCGCATTGCTCGCTCTCGCCTGCGTCTGGCGCTTTCAATATGTGCCGGCTTGCGCGGTGTTTGCGTTGGCGGCGTGCTGGCGCGACCTGCGAAACACGATCGGGCTGGTCGCGGGCGGATGCGTCGTCCTGGTGCTGTCCGGCGCCATCGACCTGGCCCACGGCTCAGCGCCGTTTGCGTGGCTCGTTCAGAATATTCAGCAAAACCTCCTGCATGACCGCGCATCGGAATTCGGTGACGCGCCGGCGGCCGCCTACGTTCTGCAGGCTTCAATTCTGTGGTCGGGAGCGACACTGCTGATGCTGCTGGCGCTCTGGCGCGGTTGGCGACATGCCCCCCTTTTGATCGTCGCGGCCGTCGGCAACGTCGCGTTTCACAGCATGATCGTGCACAAGGAATACCGATTCATTTTCCTGTCGATCGCCCTGCTGATCATCGCGGCGGGGCTTGGCTCCGCCGATTGGGTCCAGATGATGCGCCGGCAGAACCCGTGGCGCTCACTTGCCGTCGTATGCGGCGGCTGGCTGCTGCTCTCGCTCGGTCTGTCGGGCGCAACGCTGATCATGCGTGACAACTGGATGCGCGGCATCGGCGTGGCCCAGCTGATGGCGGAGCTCGAGGCCGATCCTGAATTTTGCGGTCTGGCCCTGTACGCGATCAACTATCCCTTTGTGCCCGGACGCGGGCAGCTCGCGGCCCGCCGGCCGATCTATTCCTTTTATAGGGACGACCCCCTGGCCAAGGGGCGACTTCCGGCTGTGGTGAGGACGCACCAGGCCGGGTTCAACCGCATCATCGGCCCGGCGAGCCTGGCCAGCGAATTGCCGGCGGATTTCTCGCCACGAAGTTGCGCAATGATGAGCGATGACAAGCTTGCCTGCGTCTTCGCGCGACGCGGGGCTTGCGATGCGCCCGCCAGCCCGTTCGGCGTCAACGACGTGCTCGTGCGCCTGAACTACTAGCCGCGCCAAATGCTTGCGCCAGCGGCTGGCAGCGGATACATCGCGGCCAGCCCTCGCCAGCATCTGTCCTGGGGATTAGCCTGCCTAGGCGCACCGATTCGATTGAGGTTTGAAACGCCATGACCGTACGCCTGCACCGCGGCGACCTGCCCGATCTGTCCCGCTACACCGGAGCGGTCGCGATCGACACCGAAACCATGGGCCTGAACCCGCATCGCGACCGGCTCTGCGTGGTGCAGCTCTCGCCCGGCGACGGCAGCGCGGACGTGGTGCAGATCCCCAAAGGTCATACCGACGCACCGAACCTGAAGGCGCTGCTGGCCAATCCCGCGAACACGAAAATCTTCCACTTTGCGCGGTTCGACGTCGCGGTGCTGTATCAGACGTTTGGTGTCATGACCGGGCCGATCTACTGCACCAAGATCGCCTCCCGCCTGATCCGCACCTATACCGACCGCCATGGTCTCAAGGACCTCGTGCGCGAGGTGCTCAATGTCGATCTCTCCAAGCAGCAGCAATCGAGTGATTGGGGTTCCGACAGCCTGACCGAGCCGCAGCTCGCCTACGCCGCCTCCGACGTGCTGCATCTGCACGGCTTGCGCGAGCGGCTCGATGCCATGCTGGCGCGGGAAGGCCGCACGGCGCTGGCCAAAGCCTGTTTCGACTTCCTGCCGACCCGCGCCTTGCTCGATCTCCAGGGCTGGGCCGAAGAGGACATTTTCGCGCATTCCTAGCGTTTCGCGTAGCAGCCGGGTGGGGCGGTCGCCCCGTTTCAGACACTTTCGTAACAGCCTGTCGCTGGCTGCATATTTTGGCGTTGCCGGCTACAATGGGGCGCCCGCCGGCCGGACAAGGCGGGCGACACCTCAGGAGCCCAGGTGAATTCGGCCCATAATGTCACCTACGATGCCGCGCTTGCGGCGAAGTTCGCCAGCGCGGCGCGCCACAGCCGCCTGGTGCGGATTCTGCGCGTCGCGGTGCCGGCGACGGTGGCTGCGGCGATGGGTCTGCTCGTCCTTATCTCGACCATCTTCAACCCGTTCCAGATCCCCGTGAAGCTCGACTCCGGAAATCTCGTGGTGACAGGCACCAAGATCACGATGGAATCGCCGCATATGTCCGGCTTCACGCCGGACCAGCGGCCCTATGAGCTCTGGGCCAAGACCGCGACCCAGGACATCACCGATCCCGATCATGTCGATCTCCATGATCTGCGCGCGAAGGTGCTGATGGAAGACCAATCGACCCTGTTCCTCGATGCCCGCACCGGACGGTTCGACAACAAGCAGCAACAGCTCGACCTGCACAAGGACATCTTCCTGCGCACCTCGACCGGCTACGAGGCGCGGCTGAACTCGGCCTTCGTCGACATGGGCAAGGGTACGGTTTCCTCGGATGAGCATGTCGACGTCAAGCTGACCAACGGAACGCTGACCGCCGATCGGCTGCGGATCACGGAGGGCGGCGACGTCATCCGCTTCGAAGGCAATGTGGTGATGCACCTCGACAAGCTGGACGATCCCGCCGCCGCTCAGCCTGCGCCGGCCGAACCCGCGCCGGCGGCGAAGACACGTACGCCCCAGAACAAGTCCGCCAATTCAAAGTGATTTTCATGATCAGGTTTTTCCCGCGCAACGACGACAAGCGGCGCGTCATCCCCGGTGCGGCCGCGCTCGCCGTCGGCATCGCACTGATTGCAACGGGTGTGGCAAGCGCGCAGAGCACGATGCAAGGCGTGCCCAACGCGATGCAGGGCTTCTCGCAGAACCGCGATCAGCCGATCCAGATCGAAGCCGCCTCGCTCGAGATGCGCGACAAGAAAAAGGAAGCGACCTTCTCCGGCAATGTGAAGGTCATCCAGGGCGACACCACCATGACCTCGAAGACGCTGGTGGTGTTTTACGATTCGGGCGGCGACAAGCCCGCCACGCCACAGCCTGCGGCAAAGGCGGCAAAGGGGGCGCCGATGCAGTCGGCGACGCCGGGGCCGGGCGGGAACTCCTCGATCAAGCGGCTGGAGGCGCGCGGCAATGTCGTGGTCACCCAGAAGGACCAGGTGGTGACGGGCGAGACCGCCGTGTTCGACACCCGCACCAACCTCATCACCATGCTTGGCGGCGTCGTCTTGACGCAGTGCAAGAACGTGCTGCGCGGCGACCGGCTGGCGGTCGACATGACCACGGGCGTGTCGCGTGTGGAATCCGACAGCGGCCGGGTGCAGGCGCTGCTGCCGCAAGGCGGCAATGATTGCGGATCCGGAGGCGCGGGCAAGCCCGGCGCGGGACCTCTGCAATTGCCTGGTGCAAATAAGCCCAAATAAGCCCAGTTAAGTCCAAGCCAGGCAAAGTAAATTTGAAGAATGATTTCAGTTGCTTGGCTCGATCACTCCCGATCCGAGGTTGAAGCTTGCCCGTCGAGACTGTATCTAGCGCAAAGGGCTTTCGAAGCGGGGTTCGCCGCTTTTCGGGCGTGTTTCACTGGGCATGAGACATCCCTTCATTCATGCTGCGTCGGCGAATCCTGAGGCCGGCGCGGCAGATCGCGCGAATATCGCGCAGGATCGTCGCGAAAGGCTAGAAGGCGGGGATGGTCGATCTCTTCAGCATGTTCCGTCGGCGCCCCGCCAAACGCGGCCGGCCAGGATTTGCGCGCCAGGACATCACCGCGCTCGGTGACAGCGTCGGCGGTCTCGTGGCCAGCCCGGTCAGGGACGCGCCGCCGATCGCCCGTAACCAACCGATGCATGCGCCCGATCAATTCCAGGGCGACTATCAGGCCGAGCCGCCTCGGGCCCAGGCGGTTCACCCCGTGAGGGCTGCCGGCAGACCTAACGGTTCCGGCGGGCCTCAGCTCTTGAAGCGCCCGGGCTTTCTGGCTGTGCATAGCGTGGAAAAGAGTTTTGGCAGCCGCCAGGTCGTGCGCGGCGTCAGCATCTATGTGCGCCGCGGCGAAGCGGTCGGCCTGCTCGGCCCCAACGGCGCCGGCAAGACCACCGTGTTCTACATGATCACCGGCCTGATCAAGGCCGATCGCGGTGCGATCGAGCTCGACGGCCACGACGTCACCAAGCTGCCGATGTATCAGCGTGCGCGGCTCGGCATCGGCTATCTGCCGCAGGAAGCCTCGATTTTCCGCGGTCTCACCGTCGAGCAGAACATCCGTGCCGTGCTCGAAGTGGTCGAGCCCTCGCGCAAGAAGCGCGAGCAGCAGCTCGACTCGCTGCTCGACGAATTCAACATCACGCGCTTGAGGAAATCGCCGTCGATCGCGCTGTCCGGCGGTGAGCGGCGCCGCGTCGAGATCGCGCGTGCGCTGGCGACGCGTCCGAACTACATGCTGCTCGACGAGCCCTTTGCCGGCATCGATCCGATCGCGGTCGGCGACATCCAGGACCTCGTCCGCCACCTCACCAACCGCGGCATCGGCGTGCTGATCACCGACCACAATGTGCGTGAGACACTAGGCCTCACCGATCGCGCCTACATCGTCTATGCCGGTGAGATCCTGACCGAGGGCAGCCCGGATGAGATCGTGGCCGATCCGGACGTGCGCCGCCTTTACCTTGGCGAGGAATTCCGCCTCTAGCCCGTTTTTCCAATTCGTCAAGACGTGTACATCGGGCTTGGACTAGGATAAGCAAAAATCGGACCAACTTTTTGGGATCGGTTCTTGCTTCATGGCGCTTTCGCAGAGATTAGAGTTCCGGCAATCGCAGTCGCTGGTCATGACGCCGCAGTTGATGCAGGCGATCAAGCTGCTGCAATTGTCCAATCTCGATCTCACGACCTTCGTCGAAGAGGAACTCGAGCGTAACCCGCTGCTGGAGCGGGCCAATGACGAGCCGCCCGCGGGCGAGGGCCCGGCCGAGACCGGCCAGTTCAACGACAGCGACGGCGGCCATAACGACGAGCCCGGCGGCGGCCCGGGCGAAGCGTTCGAGCCCGGCCAGGAAGAGTGGATGAGCAAGGATCTCGGCACCCGCGCCGAGATCGAGCAGACCATGGACACCGGGCTGGACAACGTCTTCTCCGAGGAACCGGCCGAGGCGGCCGCCCGCACCGCCCAGGATGCCGCGCCGACCACCTATACCGAATGGGGCGGCGGCGCCTCCGGTGACGAGGACTACAATCTCGAAGCCTTCGTCGCTGCGGAGTTGACGCTCGGCGACCATCTCGCCGAGCAGCTCTCGGTTGCCTTCACCGGGGCCGCGCAGCGCATGATCGGCCAGTATCTGATCGACCTCGTCGACGAGGCCGGCTATTTGCCCCCGGATCTCGGCCAGGCCGCCGAACGGCTCGGCGCATCGCAACAGGACGTCGAGAACGTTCTTGCCGTCCTGCAAAAATTCGATCCGCCCGGCGTCTGCGCGCGCAGTTTGAGCGAATGCCTGGCGATCCAGCTCCGCGAGCTCGACCGCTACGATCCCGCGATGCAGGCCTTGGTCGAGCATCTCGATCTCCTCGCCAAGCGCGACGTCGCGGCCTTGCGCAAGCTCTGCGGCGTCGACGATGAGGACATCGCCGACATGATCGGCGAGATCCGCCGGCTCAATCCCAAGCCCGGCATGAAGTTCGGCACGGCCCGGCTCCAGACCATGGTGCCCGATGTCTATGTCCGTCCGGGTCCCGACGGCGGCTGGCATGTCGAGCTCAACAGCGACACCTTGCCGCGCGTGCTGGTCAACCAGACCTACTATTCGCAGCTCTCGAAGAAGATCGGCAAGGACGGCGACAAATCGTATTTCACCGACGCGCTTCAGAACGCGACGTGGCTGGTGCGCGCGCTCGACCAGCGCGCCCGCACCATCCTGAAAGTCGCAACCGAGATCGTGCGCCAGCAGGACGGCTTCTTCACCCATGGCGTGGCGCATCTGCGACCGCTGAATCTGAAGGCCGTCGCCGACGCCATCCAGATGCATGAATCCACGGTGTCGCGCGTCACCGCCAACAAATACATGGCGACCAATCGCGGCACGTTCGAGCTGAAATATTTCTTCACGGCCTCGATCGCCTCGGCCGATGGCGGCGAGGCACATTCGGCCGAAGCCGTGCGTCACCACATCAAGCTGCTGATCGATGCTGAGGCGCCGTCCGCGATCCTGTCCGACGACACCATCGTGGAACGCTTGCGCGGCTCGGGCATTGATATTGCCCGCCGCACGGTCGCGAAGTACCGCGAAGCCATGCGCATTCCTTCCTCGGTGCAACGCCGTCGCGACAAGCAGAGCGCTCTTGGTAACGTCCTCTCCACCGCCATGGCCGATCGCTCCCGCAATCCCGAACCGGCCTGATTGCGCCGGCGCCAAATCGCGCTACTCTCGATCTGCTATCGGGCCCGATCCTGGCCAGGCACGAACCAAGCGAGGTTCACATGACTCTCCGCATCTCGGGAAAGAGCGTCAACGTCGGCGAGGCCCTGCGCGGCCGTGTCACCGACCGGACTGAAGAGGTCCTGCGCAAATATTTCGACGGCAATTATTCCGGCCACATCACGCTGAGCAAGGACGGCTTCGGCTTCCGCACCGACTGTGCGCTGCATCTTGATTCGGGAATCACGCTCGAGGCCGATTCGAACGCACCGGATGCCTATGCCAGTGCCGACCAGGCGCTGGTGATGATCGAGAAGCGGCTCAAGCGCTACAAGAGCCGGCTCAAGGATCGCTCCGCCCGCAAGGCCCATGTCGCCTCCGCGGCGCTGGCCGCGATGGATGCCACCAGCTACGTGCTGGAAGCCCCGGGCGAGGGTGAGGACGAGGACGAGATCACCGGCTACAGCCCCGTCATCATTGCCGAGGCCACCACCTCGCTGAAGCCGCTGTCCGTCAGCGAAGCGGTCATGGAACTCGACCTCAGCGGGGCGCCCTGCCTGGTGTTTCAGCACGGCTCCTCGGGCCGGGTGAACATCATTTACCGCCGGGCCGACGGCAATGTCGGCTGGATCGATCCCCCGGGGGCCAAGGCGGATGGCAAGGCCTGAGGCCGCGGGCGACGCCCTGGGGCCCCCGCGCCGGGGGCCCCTTTCCGCCTTAACAATGACCGGGGCAAAGCTGCACGCGGGAGTTGGCACCGGGATTGCGTTGGAGTAGAAGCCCCCCACATCAGGGGCGAGCTAAGTCCGCCTCCTGCTTCAACTTCTTGACGTCGGCCCGCCCGGTTCTTTGTCCAGGCTGGCCAATTCGGAACCTGACGTTTTCATTCACCTCGGAAGACTTCCATGCCGATTACCGATCTGGTCGCGCCCGAGGCGATTCTCCCGGCATTGAAGGTCAACAGCAAGAAGCAGGCGCTTCAGGAACTGGCGGCCAAGGCCGCCGAGCTGACTGGGCAGAACGAGCGTTCCGTGTTCGAGGTGCTCCTGCAGCGCGAGAAGCTCGGCACCACCGCGGTCGGCTACGGCGTTGCCATTCCCCATGGCAAGCTGCCCAAGCTGGAAAAGATCTTCGGCCTGTTCGCGCGCCTCGATCGTCCGATCGATTTCGAATCGATGGACGGCCAGCCGGTCGACCTCGTCTTCCTGCTGCTCGCCCCCGAAGGCGCCGGCGCCGATCACCTCAAGGCGCTTGCCCGCATCGCCCGCCTTTTGCGCGACCAGGACATCGCCAAAAAGCTCCGCGCCTCGCGCGACGCCCAGGCGATCTATTCCGTGCTGGCGCTGCCGCCGGCAACTGCGGCGTAACCCTTCTCCCTCGAACCGACGCAGCGCCGTCCGCGACTTATTGGGCAGCCGGGCGTTGCGATATGTCGTCTCCGGCACGTTTCGGCGCGGGGATTTTGCAAGATGATTTGCGGTTCGATCGGGCGGGTTTTTGGTCTGCTTTGCTCCATCACCATTGTCGCCACCGCCGTGGCCCGCGCCGATGAGGCGTCCAACGACCGCGTCATCGCGGAGAAGACCGAGATCATCGCAGCCGACGCAACCAATGCGGTCGCTTACGAGCTGCGCGGCGAAGCCTACTACATCAAGCACGACTGGAATCGCGCCTTCGAGGATTGCAGCGCCGCGATCCGGATCGATCCGAATTTCGGGCGAGCCTATCACTGCCGCGGTCGCGCCTATTCTGCCAAAGGCGATCGCGAGCACGCCATGATCGATTACAACGAGGCCATTCGCCTCGACCCAAATTATGGGGCGTCCTACACCTCGCGCGCCGAGGCGTATTTCAGCAGGGGCGATTTCGATCGCGCGATCGCCGGCTTCACCGAGGCCATCGAACGCAGCCCCAAGCAGGCTTACCGTGCGCTCGTCATGCGAGGGGAGGTGTATGCGGCCAAGGGTGACACCGATCACGCCGTCGCCGACTACAGCGAGGCGATGCAGCGCAATCCGGCCGCCGCCTGGCCCTACGAGTTGCGAAGCACCGTTCGCCTCAACAAGGGTGAGATCGATGCAGCTCTGGACGACTGCGACAGCGCCGTCCGCCTGGAGCCCGGAAGTGCCGGCGGCCACTATTGCCGGGCCATGGTGTTCCTGAAGAAGGACGACGCCGACAGCACCATCCGGGAGCTGGATGACGTTACCAGGATTAGGCCGTCTTTCGAAAAGGCCTATCTGGTTCGCGGCGTCGTCCTGCACGGGAAGGGCGACGACAAACGCGCCCTTGCCGATTTCGACGAACTGATCCGATTACGGCCGGGGAATTCGGAGGCCTACAGCAGTCGCGCCGGTCTGTTTCGGGACATGGGACAGCACGATCGCGCGCTCGCCGACTACAACGAGGCGATCAGGCTCGATCCGAAAAGCCAGCTCGCCCTGGTCAACCGCGCTCTCCTCTACATGATGATGTCCGACGCCAAACATGCGCGCGCGGATTTCAACAGCGTGCTCGCGCTGCCACTGAGCGACAAATGGGCCGTGGACACAGCGCGCGAAGGACTTGGTTTTGTGAAGTGACGGCGGAGCCGCGCGCTCTCGACTCCGTCATTGCGAGGAGCTCTTGCGACGAAGCAATCCAGACTGCCTCCACGGAAATATTCTGGATTGCTTCGCTGCGCTCGCAATGACGACGTGGAAACTTCAGCAGCCGAAATAAAACGGGCACGCCTTCCTGCGAAGGCATGCCCGCTTGAAACTCTATTCGTGCGACGTGCGCGTGCTCAGTGCACGCTCACCGCTTGCAGCTCGTTGCTCCAGGCATTTGCGATCGCGGCTTCGCGGCTGTCGGTCAGCATGATCGGCGTGCCGTCGGCGGCGTGGAGCGCGAAGAGCTTGAGGCCCGGCGCGATCTTCGGCGCTTCGGGAAACAGGCCCGGCACATCCTCGGAGCGGATCTGCTTCACATAGGCGATATGGCCTTCGCCGAGGGTTGCCAGCGTCTCCGGCGAGACGTTCTTGGCTTCGTATTCGAACGCAACGTGACCTTCACTCATGGTCTCGACTCCTTCACAGAAACTAAGCGGTCGAGTCCGCTACTCGTTCCATTATTCGTGCTCATTGATAGCGATTGTCTTAACGATCCTCTCCGGTTCCGGCCGGGCAAGATCGATCGCCAGTAATCCGTTCTTCAGATCCGCACCCAGCACCAGCATCCCCTCCGCCAGCACGAAAGTGCGCTGGAAGTGGCGCGCGGCGATGCCGCGATGGATGTATTGCCGGGTCTTGTCGTCCTGCTGCCGCCCGCGAATGACGAGCTGGTTTTCCTCAATGGTTACATCGAGTTGGTCGCGGGTGAATCCGGCGACCGCCAGCGTGATTCGCAACCGCTCGGGCTGGCCCTCCGACCGGTCGCACCTCTCGATATTATAGGGAGGGTAACCGTCGGCACCTTTGACGACCCGATCGAGCACGCGCTCGATCTCGTCGAAGCCCAGAAGGAACGGACTGGAAAGCGTGGGAACACGAGACATAGTTTACAAAGTCCTCTCGAAGCGACTTTGGTGCATCAGGGCCCGTACAGGCACCCCTTGATCAGCAATATGGGCATATCCGCGTGTGGGTTCAAGGACGTAGCCGGGGGCTGTGGATTGGCAGCTGACCCGCTCTGCCATGCAGAAAGGCTGACTTGCCGTCATGGCGCGAAACGCCTGCGACAAGCCCGGCACGACGAAATTGCGGCGCGATTTTTCTCAACGAAAACAAACCCCCTTCTACTGTGCATGGGGTTGTTTTCGCGTTTTTTTAATCGACGGCTCCGCGGAGCCCGGTCAGGCCTCGATCCGCGTCCGGCCGTCGCCGCTGAACAGATGCAGCTTTTGGCGCATCGCCGCGACGCGGATCTTCGCGCCCATCGGCGGCGCCTCTGAGCCGGGGATGCGGACGATGACCTCGCCGGGCGGCAGCTCGCCGGGATTGGCGGCGATGCGCTGCTCGTCCTGAGCTCGCGTGCCGTAGACGAAGGTTTCGGCGCCGACGCGCTCGATCGCTTCCACGGTGAGCGGGAGCGCGACGCCGCCGGCCGGGGTCTGGTCGGTGATGACGAAATCTTCCGGGCGAATGCCGAGGATGCCGGCGTCGGTGCTGCCGAGCTGCGACTTGATCTCGTCGGCGCGGATCGACATCAGATTCATCGGCGGTGCCCCGATGAAGGAGGCGACGAAAGTCGTCGCCGGCTTCTCGTAGATCGCCAAGGGATTGCCGACCTGCTCGACCTGGCCGCCATTCATCACCACGAGAACGTCGGCGAGCGTCATCGCCTCGAGCTGGTCGTGGGTGACGTAGATCGACGTGGTGTTGAGCCGGCGCTGCAATTTGCGGATCTCGACCCGCATCGCGATGCGGAGTTTTGCGTCGAGGTTGGACAGCGGCTCGTCGAACAGAAACACTTTCGGCTGGCGCACGATGGCGCGGCCCATGGCGACGCGCTGGCGCTGGCCGCCGGAGAGCTGGCGCGGCTTGCGCTCCAGCATGGACGTGAGCTCGAGCACGCGCGCGGCTTCGTCGACGCGGGTCTTGACCTCGGCCTCCTTCATGCCGCGGTTGCGCAGGCCGTAAGCCATGTTGTTGAAGACGCTCATATGCGGATAGAGCGCGTAGTTCTGGAACACCATCGCGATGTCGCGATCGGCAGGCTCGATCTGGTTGACGATGCGGCCGCCGATGTCGATCTCGCCGCCGGTGACGGTTTCGAGTCCTGCGACCATGCGCAGCAATGTCGACTTGCCGCAGCCGGAGGGACCGACCAGCACGCAGAACTGGCCGTCGCCGACGTCGACGTTGACGCCCTTGATGGCCTCGAAGCCGCCGGGATAGGTCTTGCGGACGTTGCGCAGGGTGACGTTAGCCATGGGATCTACTTTTCCGTCTCCACGAGTCCGCGCACGAACAATTTCTGCATCACGACGACGACGAACACCGGCGGCAGCATCGCGAGCACGGCGGTCGCCATCACGATCGGCCATTCGGTCAGCGCGTCGGTGGTGGTGATCATCTTGCGGATGCCGACCTGGATGGTCTGCATGTCGTCGCGGGTGGTGATCAGCAGCGGCCAGAGATATTGATTCCAGCCGAGGATGAAGAGGATCACGAACAGCGCCGCCATGTTGGTGCGCGACAGCGGCAGCAACGTGTCCCAGAAGAAGCGCAAGGGGCCGGCGCCGTCGATGCGGGAGGCCTCCAGCAGCTCGTCCGGCACGGTCATGAAGAACTGGCGGAACAGCAGCGTCGCGGTGGCCGAGGCGATCAGCGGCAGTGAGAGGCCCGCATAGCTGTCGAGCATGTGCAGATCTGCGACGATCTTGTAGGTCGGATAGATGCGCACCTCGACCGGCAGCATCAGCGTGATGAAGATGATCCAGAAGATAGGCATCCGGAACGGAAACCGGAAATAGACGATCGCGTAGGCCGAGATGATCGAGATCGCGATCTTTCCGACCGCGATCAGCAGCGCCATCACCAGCGAGTTCAGCATCATGTTGCCGACGGGCTCGCGGGTCGATCCGCTCGTGCCGACGAAAATGGTCTGGTAGTAGACCTCGAAGAAATGACCGCCCGGCAGCAGCGACATCTGCCCGTTGGCGATCAGCGCGTTGTCCTGGGTCGAGGCGACGAACGCGATGTAGACCGGGAAGGCGACGATCGCGATCCCGATCCAGAGGATGATGTGGGCGACGTAGCGCCGGAAGCCCTCTTCCTCGACCATCAGTAGGTCACCTTGCGTTCGACGAAGCGGAACTGGATTCCGGTCAGCACGATGACCATGACCATCAGGATCACCGATTGCGCGGCCGAGCTGCCGAGATTGCCGCCGAGCAAGCCGTCGGAATAGACCTTGTAGACCAGCGTGACCGTCGACGTTCCGGGACCGCCGCGGGTCATCGTGTCGATGATGCCGAACGTGTCGAAGAAGGCGTAGACGATGTTGACCACCAGCAGGAAGAAGATGGTCGGCGACAGCAGCGGGAAGGTCACGGTCCAGAACCGCCGCATCGGACGGGCGCCGTCGATCGCGGCGGCCTCGAACACGCTCTTCGGGATCGCCTGCAGGCCGGCGAGGAAGAACAGGAAATTATAGGAGATCTGCTTCCACGCGGCGGCGAGGATGATCAGCGCCGCGGCCTGGTCGCCGTCGAGCAGCGGATTCCAGTCGATGCCCATGTTGCGCAGATAGCGCGAGAGCACGCCGAGCGAGGGATGCAGCATGAAGATCCAGAGCACGCCGACCACGGGCGGCGCCACCGCATAGGGCCAGATCAGGAGCGTGCGGTAGAGCATCGAGCCACGCAGCGGCTTGTCCGCCATCACGGCGAGCAGCAGCGCGAAGGACAGCGACGAGACGGCGATGGCGAACGAGAACAAGAAGGTTCGGACGATCGCCTCGAAATAGGCCGCGTCCTTGAACAGCTCGACGTAATTCTCGAACCAGACAAAGGTGGTCGACAGCCCGAACGCATCCTGGAGCAGGAAGGACTGGATCACCGCCTGCAGGGCCGGCCAATAGAAGAAAATCAGGACGATCGCGAGCTGCGGCGCAACCAGCGCGTACGGTAACAGCCTTGACTGGAAAATGGCTTGCTTTTGCATGATGCCAGCAGAGCGGCAGACCGGGTCGCGGCCTGCCGCTCATTGCCTCACTTGACGGCGGTCTTTTCGAACTGCCGCAGCATCGTGTTGCCGCGCTCGACGGCGGCATCCAGCGCCTGCTTGGCGGTCTTCTTGCCGGCCAGCGCCTGCTCGATCTCTTCCGACCAGACGTCACGCAGCTGCACCATGTTGCCGAGGCGCAGACCGCGCGAATTCTCGGTCGGCTCCTTGTTGGTCAGCTCGAGCAGCGGGGTCTCGAGATAGGGCTGATCCTTGTAGAAGCCCTCTTCCTTTGCCTTGGCATAGGCCGCCTTGGTGATCGGCAGGTAGCCCGAGGCCTTGTGGATATAGACCTGGCGGTCGGTGTCCGAGAGGAAGGTCAGGAACTTTGCGACGCCCTTGTATTCCTCGGCCGACTTGCCGCCCATCACCCACAGCGAAGCGCCGCCGATGATCGAGTTCTGCGGCGCGCCCTTGACGTCGGGATAATACGGCATCGGCACGGCGGTGAAGGCGAACTTGGCCTGCGCCTTGACGTTGCCGAAGAAGGCCGACGAGGTCAGGTAGATCGGGCACTCGCCGGAAGTGAAGCGACCCTCGCCGGTGTTAGTGCGGCCGGCGTAGTCATAGGTCTTGGTCTTCTGCAGCTCGACCAGGGTTTCGAGATGCTTGACCTGAAGCGGTCCGTTGAACTCGAGCACGGTGTCGAAGCCGTCGAGGCCGTTGGCCTTGCTGGCGAGCGGCACGTTGTGCCACGCCGAGAGCTGCTCGAGATTGACCCAGGTGATCCAGGAGCCCGAGAAGCCGCAGGTGTCGTGACCGGCAGCCTTCAGCTTCTTGGCGGCCTCGAACGTTTCGGGCCAGGTCTTCGGAATCTCGACGTTCGCCTTCTTCAGCTCGTCGAGGTTGACCCACATCACGGTCGAGGACGAGTTGAAGGGGAAGGACAGCATCTCGCCCTTCGACGTCGAATAATAGCCGGTGATGGCGGGCAGGTAGATCTTGGGGTCGAACTTCTCGCCGGCGTCGGCCATCAGCTTGTAGACGGGCTTCACGGCGCCGGTCGCGGCCATCATGGTCGCGGTGCCGACTTCGAACACCTGCATGATATGCGGGGCGTTGCCGGCGCGGAACGCCGCGATGCCGGCGTTCATCGTATCGGGATAGTTGCCCTTGTAGGTCGGGATCACCTTGTAGTCGCTCTGCGACGCGTTGAAGTCGGTGGCGAGCTTGACGATGACGTCGTTGTTGGCGCCGGTCATCGCGTGCCACCACTGGATTTCGGTCACGGCCAAGGCCGGTGAGGCCGATAGTCCAACCGTGAGTGCAATAGCGGCAGCCGCTCCAAAGTGTCGAAGAGCCATCAAGTAAACCTCCCTTGGGCCGTCAAAAATGATCGCTTGCGCTAGCAGCGCCATATGACGTTCACATGACTGTGTAAGCGGCCGAAACGAAAGCGGCAAGCGCTGGAAAAGGGAAGCTGTCAAATAGGCGAATGCCGCGCGCGCAGCGTCCTCCGTTCGCGATGCACAGAGCGCCCGCACCGCAGTGCGGCATTGCCGTCGGATGTGGAAGGCGAGGCGCTAGCGCTTGCGCTCGGGTCCGCAGACCGTGCCCTGCTCGACCATCGCGTCGATCTCGGACCTGGAGTAGCCGAATTCGCCCAGCACCTCGGCCGCGTGCTGGCTGAATTTCGGCGGCAGGCGCCGCAGGCTCGGCTTGCTGCGATCGAGCCGGATCGGGGATGCCACGCCCTTGTACCAATCCTTCTCGATGATATCGCCGCGCGCGATCGTGTGCGGGTTGGTCAACGCCTGGTCGATCTTCTGCACGGGCCCTGCGGGCAGGCCCGCGGCGAGCAGGCGATTGCACAGCGGCTCGGCCTCGTGCTGGCTGAACACGGCGGCGAGCTCGGCCCGCAGTGCCTCGCGATTGGCGATGCGGTCCTTGTTGCGCGCAAAGCGCGGATCGGTGCCGAGCTCGGGCTTGCCGATCTCCTTGGCGAGCTTGCGGAAGGTGCCGTCATTGCCGACGCCGATGAAGATGTTGTCGGTCTTGGTCGGGAAGATCGCATAGGGCACGAGGTTGGGATGCTCGTTGCCGGTGAGCGCCGGCGGCTTGCCATGCATGAAATAATTCGCGGTGTGCGGATGCATGATGGCGAGACCGGTCTCGTACAGCGTGGTCTCGAGGAACTGGCCCTGGCCCGAGCGCTGCCGCTCCGACAGCGCCATCAGGATGCCGATCGCCGCGTAGAGGCCGGTGCCGATGTCGACCAGCGGCACGCCGATGCGCATCGGTCCGCTCTCGGGCGAGCCGGTCGCCGCGATCATGCCGGTCATGGCCTGGATGATGGCGTCATAGCCGGGATTGCCGCCGCGCGGGCCGTCGGCGCCGAAGCCGCAGATCCGGCAATGCACGAGCCGCGGAAATTTTTCCCGCAACACCTCGTTGCCGATGCCCCATTTCTCCAGCGTGCCCGGCTTGAAGTTCTCGATCAGGACGTCGGCGCTCTCCAGCATCTTGAGCAGCACGGCCCGGCCGCCCTCGGAGGCGAGGTCGAGGCCGATCGAGCGCTTGTTGCGGTTGATGCCGATGAAATAGGCCGCGTCTTCTTCGTGGAAAGGAGGGCCCCAGTCGCGCACCTCGTCGCCGGCGGGCGGCTCGACCTTGATCACGTCGGCGCCATGGTCGGCGAGGATCTGGGTGCAATAGGGACCGCCGAGCACGCGCGTGAGATCGATGACGCGCAGGCCGCTCATTGCGCCCGTGGCAGCTCCAGAACTGGCGGCTTCAGTCATGCCTTCGCGTCCCATGTGTCGATGTGATCACAGGCCTAACGAGGTTCGTCCGGGCCGGCAATGGCTTCCCGCGTAGGGCGTCATGCAGGCCGCTCGCCGCAATCCCGTGGGATGGCAAATCATGGGAAGCGGCCGGCCCGAGGGGGATCCCGGGCCAGCCGCTTCAGCTACCCGATCAGACGACCGTCAGGCGAACGTCGACATTGCCGCGCGTCGCGTTGGAATACGGGCACACCTGGTGCGCCTTCTCGACCAGCGCCTCGGCTTCCGCGCGGGCGAGGCCCGGCAGCGAGACCGCGAGGTCGATGTCGAGACCGAAGCCGCCGGCCGCGCGCGGGCCGATGCCGACGGTCGAGGTCACGGAGGCGTCGGCCGGAACCTTGGGGCCGCCCTGCGAGGACACGAACTTCATCGCGCCGATGAAGCAGGCGGCATAGCCCGCCGCAAACAGCTGCTCGGGATTGTTGCCGGCACCGCCGCCGCCGCCGAGTTCCTTCGGCGTGGTGAGCTTGACGTCGAGCGCGCCATCGAGGGTCGCGGCATGGCCGTCGCGGCCGCCGGTGGCCTTTGCGCTGGTCTTGTAGAGGACGTTCACTGACATTTTCGTCTCCCTGTGTTTCTCGGGTGGGGTGCGATCCTTATCGCAAGCAATTAGATTGTGCGCAATTTAAATTACGGTGCCTCACATTTAATTGTTCGCAATTGAATATGCCGCCGGCCGGCCCCAGAATGGAGCAAGTCCCGTGAGATTCTCGATGCCCCGGAAACATTCGGCAGCGGACGCGCCGCTTCGCCTCGATAACCAGATCTGCTTCGCGGTCTATTCGGCCGCGCATGCCTTCAACCGCGTCTACAAGCCGCTGCTGGACCGGCTCGGCCTGACCTATCCGCAATACCTGGTGATGCTGGTGCTGTGGGAGCGCGACGACGTGCCGGTGAAGAGCATCGGCGAAAAGCTGCACCTGGATTCGGGCACGCTGACGCCGCTGCTCAAGCGGCTCGAGGCGGCCCACCTCGTCAAGCGCACGCGCTCGAGCGAAGACGAACGTCAGGTGCTGATCGCGTTGACGCCGCAGGGCCACGCCTTGAAGGACAAGGCGCGCTCCGTGCCGCATTCGATCCTGGCGGCGACGGACTGCTCAGTCTCGGAACTGGTCGCGATGAAGGACGAGATCGTGGCGCTGCGCGATCGGTTGAATGCGGTGATTGGGGAGTAGGGGTTAGAAGTGCGTGCTTAGGACAGCCGCTTCTTTGTGAAGGCCCGGCCGGAGTGAGACTTCAGGTACGCTTCAAAAGCGAGCGCTTTGTACTTGTCAGGGAAAGCGCAGTACCAGATCAGCTTCCAAGGCTTGAACTTGGCGGTGTGGGTGGATTTGCCAGCATTGTGCTCTGGAATCCGGCGCTTCAGATCTTCCGTAGCCCCAACGTATTCCTGCTCAGGAAATTTGATGCTGTGGAGGATGTAGACGTACCACATTGACGATTATCGCCTGGGCAGCCGCTGTGTCGGAATCTCACCAGTCCGTCTTCGCCCTTCGGGCTTCGCCGGACACCACGCTTCGCCCTTCAGGCTGTGCGCGGCTGCGCCACGCGTAGCCTGAAGGGCGAAGCGTGGTGGAGCCAGGCGTAGCCTGAAGGGCGAAGCGTGGTGGAGCCAGGCGGGATCGAACCGCCGACCTCTTGCATGCCATGCAAGCGCTCTCCCAGCTGAGCTATGGCCCCTTAACCGTCCGACGCGCCTTGGGCGACGCGTCGGGAAAGACCCAGAACCACAGTTCTGGAATTATCTCAAGTCTCTTCGTCACCGCCGACATCACCAATGATGTCGGTCACGTCCTCATCGCCTTCTTCGTCGTCGGCGATAAAGGTCGAATCGTCGTCGTCATCGTCCTCGATGGTCTCATCGACTTCGATGTCGTCCTCGGATTCGGGCACGACGGCCTTGACCTTGCCGGTGTTCTCCTCGGCATCGGCCTCCTCGAGCGAGACCTCCTCGACCTCCGCCGGCTCCGGCGTGGCGTCTGCGGCAGCGGCTGCGTGGCGGGCTTCGGCACCGCGGGGCGCGCGCGCCGGCGCGATGGGCGCGATCGGCACGACTTCCCCGGTATAGGGCGAGATCACCGGATTCTTGTTGAGGTCATAGAACTTTTTGCCCGTGGTCGGGCAAATACGTTTAGTTCCGAGTTCGGACTTGGCCACGGCAGAGGAATCCTGGAAATGTCTGAAAAGCGGTGCTTCACTTGGCTAGTTGGCGGCCCGCTGTCAATAGCGCATTGCGGGAGAACGACATGCCCGTGACGGCGGGGAGGCCATGTGGTACCTGCCCCGCGAGTCCCGCAGGGACGTTTCGGGCCTATCCAAGGACACAAAGTTGACCGATTCCGACAAGCCGACGCCGCTCCAGTCGCGCGCCAGCGGCCCCCTGACCGGGAAAGTACGGGTGCCCGGAGACAAGTCGATCTCCCACCGTGCCCTCATCCTCGGCGCGCTCGCGGTCGGAGAGACGCGGATTTCGGGCCTCCTGGAGGGCGAGGACGTCCTTAACACCGCCAAATCCATGCAGGCGCTTGGCGCCAGGGTCGAGCGCACAGCCGATTTCGCCTGGAAGGTGAACGGCGTGGGTGTCGCGGGCTTCGCGGAGCCCAAAGCGCCGCTGGATTTCGGCAACTCCGGCACCGGCTGCCGGCTCGTCATGGGCGCCGTCGCAGGCTGCCCGATCTCTGCGATTTTCGACGGCGATGCCTCGCTGCGCACCCGGCCCATGCGCCGGATCCTGGACCCGCTGGAAAAGATGGGTGCGAAGGTCGTCGCCGGCGGCGAGGGCGGCCGCCTGCCGCTGACCGTCCAGGGTGCGCGCGACCCGCTGCCGATCACCTACAAGACGCCGGTGGCTTCGGCCCAGATCAAATCTGCGGTCCTGCTCGCGGGTCTGGCCGCGCCGGGCACCACGACCGTCATCGAGACCGAGGCCAGTCGCGACCACACCGAACTGATGCTCAAGCATTTCGGCGCCGAGATCACCTCGGTGCAGGAAGGTCAGCACGGCCGCCGTATCACGCTCGTGGGACAGCCTGAGCTGCATGGCGCCAATGTCGTCGTGCCCGCCGATCCCTCATCGGCGGCGTTCCCCATCGTTGCTGCGCTGATCGTCGAAGGTTCCGACCTCGTCCTGTCCGATGTCATGACCAATCCGCTGCGCACCGGTCTTTTCACCACGCTGCGCGAAATGGGTGCCTCGATCGAGGAAAGTGAAGTTCGCGGCGACGCCGGCGAGCCGATGGCAAAGCTGCGCGTACGCGCCTCGAAATTGCGCGGTGTCGAAGTGCCGCCGGAGCGCGCACCGTCGATGATCGACGAATATCTGGTGCTGGCGGTGGCGGCCGCCTTCGCCGAGGGCACGACCATCATGCGCGGCCTCCAGGAGCTCCGCGTCAAGGAATCCGACCGTCTCGAAGCCACCGCCGCCATGCTCCGCGTCAACGGCGTCAAGGTCGAGGTCTCCGGCGACGATTTGATCGTCGAAGGCCGCGGCCACGTTCCCGGCGGCGGCGTTGTGGCCACCCACATGGACCATCGCATCGCGATGTCCGCGCTGGTGATGGGCTGCGCGTCGGACCAGCCGGTGACCGTCGATGACACCGCCTTCATCGCCACCAGTTTTCCGGATTTCATCCCGATGATGCGTTCGCTTGGGGCCGAGTTTTCATGATCATCGCCATCGACGGGCCCGCGGCGTCGGGCAAGGGCACGCTCGGCAAGCGCCTCGCCCACCATTACGGCTACCGTCATCTTGATACCGGCGTGATCTATCGCGCGGTGGCCTATTCCCTGATGCAGTCCGGTCATGATCTCCGGGACGAGGCGGCGGCGGTCGCTGCGGCGCTGGAACTCGATCCTGAAAAGTTCGGCAATCCCGCCCTTAAGACCCAGAAGGCCGGCGAGGGCGCCTCCATCGTCTCGGCGATCCCAAGGGTGCGCGAGGCGCTGGTCAGCTTTCAGCGGCAATTCGCCGCCGATCCGCCCGGCGCCGTGCTCGACGGTCGGGATATTGGAACCGTGATCTGCCCCCATGCCGACGTGAAGATCTTCGTCGTGGCCGACCCCAAGGTCCGTGCCCGCCGCCGGACCATGGAGGCCAAGGCGCGGGGCGAGGAGGCTGACGAGGCGGCCGTGCTCGCCGACATCATCCAGCGTGACGAACGCGACAAGAACCGGGCGATCGCGCCCCTGAAGCCGGCCGCGGATGCTTACTTGCTAGATAACTCCCAACTGGATATAGAAGGCGGCGTCCGGGCCGCCATCGACATTATCGAGGCCGTCCGAGCGGGCCGGTCGCGGGGTTAAGCCGCTGCCGTCATTGGAGGAAGCGCCCGCTCCCGCTCTTTGAGGTCGATACTCTCGGTCCCTGCTTGGGGCCGACGCGATCCAGGTTCCGGACAAAAGATTTCCACGTATCGAATGCGCGGGCCTCAGCCGGCCCGCTTCCGCTGTTCCGCCCTCCAGGTCGGAGCAGCGAGCGGTCGCTCGAAGGTTCTGCGGACCTTCCGACACTGCGCGTACGGTGCGCCCAAGGACCCAACGGCCGGCATGACATCCGCAACTGGAGAACAAATGGCTTCGACTTCTGCTGATACCTATAGCCCGTCGCGCGACGATTTCGCCGCGATGCTCGACGAGTCCTTCGCAGGCGGCAACCTGCAGGAAAGCTCAGTCATCAAGGGCAAGGTTGTTGCAATCGAAAAGGACATGGCCGTCATCGACGTCGGCCTGAAGACCGAGGGCCGCGTTGCCCTGCGCGAATTTTCCGGCCCCGGCCGCGACAGCGAGCTCAAGGTCGGCGACGAGGTTGAAGTGTTCCTCGATCGGATCGAGAACGCCCTCGGCGAAGCCGTGCTGTCGCGCGACAAGGCGCGCCGCGAAGAGAGCTGGGGCAAGCTCGAGAAGGCCTTCCAGAACAACGAGAAGGTCAACGGCGTCATCTTCAACCAGGTCAAGGGCGGCTTCACCGTCGACCTCGACGGTGCCGTGGCCTTCCTGCCGCGTTCGCAGGTCGACATCCGTCCGATCCGCGACGTTGCGCCGCTGATGAACAACTCGCAGCCGTTCCAGATCCTCAAGATGGACCGTCGCCGCGGCAACATCGTCGTGTCGCGCCGCACGGTTCTCGAAGAGACTCGCGCCGAGCAGCGTCAGGAGCTGGTGCAGAACCTCGAAGAGGGTCAGGTCATCGACGGCGTGGTCAAGAACATCACCGATTACGGTGCGTTCGTTGATCTCGGCGGCATCGACGGTCTGCTGCACGTCACCGATATCGCGTGGCGCCGCGTCAACCATCCGACCGAAGTGCTCTCGATCGGCCAGACCGTGAAGGTCAAGATCATCAAGATCAACCACGAGACGCACCGCATCTCGCTGGGCATGAAGCAGCTGTTGGACGATCCGTGGCAGGGCATCGAAGCCAAGTACCCGCTGGGTGCCCGCTTCACCGGTCGCGTCACCAACATCACCGACTACGGCGCGTTCGTCGAGCTCGAGCCGGGCATCGAAGGCCTGATCCACGTCTCCGAGATGTCGTGGACCAAGAAGAACATGCACCCCGGCAAGATCGTTTCGACCTCGCAGGAAGTCGAAGTGCAGGTGCTGGAAGTGGATTCCGTCAAGCGCCGCATCTCGCTCGGCCTCAAGCAGACCATGCGCAACCCGTGGGAGGTCTTCGTCGAAGGTCACCCGACCGGTTCGACGGTCGAGGGCGAAGTCAAGAACAAGACCGAGTTCGGTCTGTTCCTGGGCCTCGAGGGCGACGTCGACGGCATGGTCCATCTCTCCGACCTCGACTGGAAACAGCCGGGCGAGCAGGTGATCGACAACTACAAGAAGGGCGACATGGTGAAGGCCGTGGTGCTCGATGTGGACGTCGAGAAGGAGCGTATTTCGCTCGGCATCAAGCAGCTCGAAGGCGACCCCTTCGCCGAGCCGGGCGATGTCAAGAAGGGCGCCGTCGTGACCTGCGAAGTGATCGAAGTGAAGGAGAGCGGCATCGAGGTGAAGATCACCGGTACCGACTTCACCACTTTCGTGAAGCGCTCGGAGCTCGCCCGTGACCGCAACGATCAGCGCGCCGAACGCTTCGCCGTCGGCGAGAAGGTCGATGCCCGCGTGATCCAGTTCGACAAGAAGGCCCGCAAGGTCCAGGTGTCGATCAAGGCGCTCGAAGTCGCCGAAGAGAAGGAAGCCATCGCGCAGTACGGCTCCTCCGATTCGGGGGCGACGCTCGGCGACATCCTCGGCACCGCGCTCAAGAACCGCGACACCAAGTAAGCGAAACGCAGGTTTCGCTGCATCAAAGCCCCGGCGCAAGCCGGGGCTTTTTTTGTTGTTGAGGCCGTAGCCTGGATGGAGCGAAGCGAAATCCGGGATTCGTGCGGCCGGCGGGATTCGCCTACATTGCGATTCGCTCCTCCGGGCTACCGCCTCCAATCGGGCTACGCGGCAGCCGGCCTTGTTTTCTTCTAATTGCGCCGCAATTGATGTATCCAGATAAGCCAATGGTGACGCTGCGACGGCACAACGCGCCTTGCCTTTCATTTGGAGATATTGAGATGTCGCTCGATTCGGACATCATCGTCGATCGCCGCAGGATCCGCCGCAAGCTGACGTTCTGGCGCGTATTGGCCGCGCTGATCGCGGTCGCGGCGATCGCAGGTTTCGCGCTGGTCGCGACGCCGGGTGCGCGCGGCACGTTCGCGTCCGCCGGCTCGATCGCGCGGGTCCAGATCGACGGCCTGATCCGCAGTGATTCCGATCGCACGCAGGCGCTAGAACGGCTGGAGAATTCGCAGGCTGCCGCCGTCATCGTTCACGTCAATTCGCCGGGCGGCACCACCGCCGGCTCCGAGCAGCTCTATGATTCGCTGGTACGGCTGAAGGCAAAGAAGCCGCTCGTCGTGGTCGTCGAAGGCCTCGCCGCCTCCGGCGGCTACATCACCGCGATCGCGAGCGATCACATCATCGCCCAGCAGAGCTCGCTGGTCGGCTCGATCGGCGTGCTGTTCCAATTCCCCAACGTCTCGGAGCTGTTGAAGACCGTCGGCGTCAAGGTGGAGGAGGTAAAATCCACGCCGCTGAAGGCCGCGCCCAACGGTTTCGAGCCGACCAGCCCCGAGGCACGGGCGGCGCTCGATGCGCTGGTGAAGGATTCCTATGCCTGGTTCAAGGGATTGGTGAAGGAGCGGCGTGGCATGGATGACACGCAGCTCGAGAAAGTGGTTGATGGCCGTGTCTTCACCGGACGCCAGGCCATCGATCTCAAGCTGATCGATCAGATCGGCGACGAGAAGACCGCGGTGACCTGGCTGGTCGAGCAGAAGGGCGTCAAGAAGGGGCTCTCCGTGCGCGATTACAAGCTGCAGCCGCGCTTCAGCGATCTGCCGTTCCTCAAGACGGCGGCCGCAGTGACGCTGGAAGCACTGGGTTTAGGCTCGATTGCGCATCAAATCGCGCAAACCGGCGTCGTGCAGGCGGTTGATCGGCTCGGAATGGATGGAATGCTCGCCTTGTGGCAGCCGGCGGCGTCGAACTGACCGGAACCGGGCGAGCCCCAGAGGTTTTTCCCGTTCGGCGCGTGCAGGGCCAGCCTGCTTTTTCGGCATTTGTCACGTATTTTCACGACGCTCAACCTTCATTTAGCGTCTTGACAGATCACGGTATTTTCACGGAAATGGTCGTCCGCACGCTCCCGGGTCCTATCTCTCGATGATCAAATCCGAACTTGTTCAGCGTATCGCCGAGCACAACCCGCATCTGTACCAGCGGGATGTCGAGAACATTGTGAATGCGATTCTCGAAGAGATCGTAGCGGCTCTCGCGCGCGGTGACCGCGTCGAGTTGCGCGGCTTCGGTGCCTTCTCGGTCAAGCATCGCCCTGCACGCGCAGGGCGCAATCCGCGCACCGGCGCCCATGTGCCTGTCGATCAGAAGAGCGTTCCGTTCTTCAAGACCGGCAAGGAAATGCGCGAACGGCTGAATCGCGACCATCCGGATCCAGGCGCGCCAGACTGAGGTCCACCTCAGGGTTTCCCGCGGTCGCCAGCGATGCGGCCGCAACCTTGATTCAAGGCGAGCGAGCCGAGATGCGAAAATTCCTGACCGCGCTGGTCGTGATTCCGCTGGGCCTGATCCTGATGGTCTTTGCCGTCGCCAACCGGCATTTCGTCACGGTCTCGTTCGATCCCTTCGTGTCCAACGACCCGTCATTCTCGGTCACGCTGCCGCTGTTCCTGCTCCTGATCGTGGTGGCTGCGCTCGGGGTGGTCGCGGGTGGTTGTGCCGTCTGGTTGGGCCAGCGGCACTGGCGGCGTGCTGCGCGCCGGCATGACGCGGATGCGCGGGCCGCGCGAGGCGAGCTGGCCGATCTGCGGGCCCAGTCTGCCGCAGCAAGGCCTGAGTCCCAGCGCCTCCCCGTTCCCTCCGGGGTGGGGCTTTACGGGTCCGTCGGGCGAGACAAGCAGCGCGCGACGTTGTAGAAGCGGCCGCAACCGAAAAGCCCGTTTTCCGGCCGCGGACCTGCGGCCTCCATTTGCTTTGAGCCCATATCCGTCGAGAACATGTCCTTGCTCGTCAAAATCTGCGGCCTGTCCACGCCCGAGACGCTCGAAACGGCGCTCGAGGCGGGTGCCGACAT
Organism: Bradyrhizobium sp. 40; assembly: GCF_023100925.1. Taxonomy (NCBI): domain Bacteria; kingdom Pseudomonadati; phylum Pseudomonadota; class Alphaproteobacteria; order Hyphomicrobiales; family Nitrobacteraceae; genus Bradyrhizobium; species Bradyrhizobium sp. 40. The sequence continues at coordinate 7,345,662 of NZ_CP064688.1, read as the reverse complement.
GGTGGGTTTCGTGTTCTTCCCGCCGTCGCCGCGACATTTGTCGCTGGAAGCCGGCCGGGAGCTCGGCCGGCAGGTGAAGCGGCGCGCGCTCAAGGTGGCGCTCACCGTCGATGCCGACGATGCCACGCTCGACAACATCATGGACGCGCTGTCGCCGGACATGTTCCAGCTTCATGGCACGGAGAGCGTTGCCCGGCTGCGCGACATCAGGCAACGGTTCGGTCGTCCGGTGATGAAGGTCGTGCCGGTCGCAACATCAGCCGATCTCGCCGTGCTGCCCGGTTACGCAGAGGTTGCCGAACGCATCCTGTTCGATGCGCGCGCACCGAAGGACGCAACGCGGCCGGGCGGCCTCGGTGCACCGTTTGATTGGCATCTGCTCGGAAACCTGGAGCTCGCGGTGCCGTATATGGTCTCGGGCGGCCTCAGCGCCGACAACGTCGCCGAAGCCGTTCGCGTCACCCGGGCCGGTGGCGTCGACGTCTCCTCCGGTGTCGAGAGCGCCCCGGGCGTGAAAGACCCCGAGATGATCAAGGCCTTCATTCGCGCCGCGCGCGCAAGCCAAGATGCAAGTCAAGAGTTGAGCGTCCGATGAATGTTGTAAAACCCAATTCCTATCGCAGCGGCCCCGACGAGCGCGGCCATTTCGGCATTTTCGGCGGACGCTTCGTTGCCGAAACCCTGATGCCGCTGATCCTCGATCTGGAGAAAGCCTACACCGAGGCCAAGGCCGACCCGGCCTTCCAGACCGAGATGAACGGCTATCTCAAGAATTATGTCGGCCGGCCCTCGCCGCTCTATTTCGCCGAGCGTCTGACCGAGCATCTCGGCGGCGCGAAAATCTACCTCAAGCGCGAAGAACTCAACCACACCGGCTCGCACAAGGTGAACAACGTGCTCGGCCAGATCATGCTGGCGCGACGCATGGGCAAGAAGCGCATCATCGCCGAGACCGGCGCCGGCCAGCACGGTGTCGCCACCGCGACGCTGTGCGCGCGCTTCGGCCTCGAATGTATCGTGTACATGGGCGCCGTCGACGTCGAGCGGCAGCAGCCCAACGTCATCCGCATGGAGATGCTGGGCGCAACGGTCATTCCAGTGCAGTCGGGCACGCGCACGCTGAAGGACGCCATGAACGAGGCGCTGCGCGACTGGGTCACCAACGTGCACAACACCTTCTACTGCATCGGGACGGTCGCGGGTCCGCATCCCTATCCGACGCTGGTGCGCGACTTCCAGTCGATCATCGGCAACGAGACCAAACTGCAGATGCAGGAGATTGAAGGCCGGCTGCCGGATTCGCTGGTCGCCTGCATCGGCGGCGGCTCCAACGCCATGGGCCTGTTCCATCCGTTCCTCGACGATTCCACCGTCGAGATCTTCGGCGTCGAAGCTGCGGGCCACGGGCTGACGCAACTGCATGCGGCATCGATCGCGGGCGGCCGTCCCGGCGTGCTGCACGGCAACCGCACTTATCTGCTGATGGATGCGGACGGCCAGATCCAGGACGCGCATTCGATCTCCGCCGGCCTCGACTATCCCGGCATCGGCCCCGAGCACTCCTGGCTGCACGAGATCGGCCGCGTGAACTATCTGTCCGCGACCGACGACGAGGCCCTCGCAGCGTTCCAGTTGCTGTCAAAGCTGGAAGGCATCATCCCCGCGCTCGAGCCGGCACATGCCATCGCCAAGGTGATGGAGCTCGCGCCGAAGCGGACCAAAGATCACCTGATGGTCGTCAACCTCTCCGGCCGCGGCGACAAGGACGTCCCGCAGGTCGGCGACATCCTGAGGGGCAAGAGCAAGTGACCACGCGTATCGACACCCGTTTCGCCGAGCTGAAGAAAGCCGGCCGCGCGGCCTTCGTCACCTTCGTGATGGCCGGCGATCCCGATCCGGCCACCTCGCTCGAGATCATCAAGGCGCTGCCGAAAGCGGGCGCCGATGTGATCGAGCTCGGCATGCCCTTCACCGACCCGATGGCCGACGGTCCGTCGATCCAGGCGGCAGGCCTGCGCGCGCTCAAGGCCGGCATGACGCTGAAGAAGACGCTCGATCTCGTGCGCGGCTTCCGCAAGGACGACAACACCACGCCGATCGTGCTGATGGGCTACTACAACCCGATCTACATCTATGGCGTCGACAAATTCTTAGGTGATGCGAAGAGCGCCGGCATCGACGGCCTCATCATCGTCGACCTGCCGCCGGAAGAGGACGACGAGCTCTGCCTGCCCGCGATGAAGGCCGGCCTCAATTTCATTCGGCTTGCAACGCCGACGACCGACGACAAGCGTCTGCCGGCGGTGCTCGCCAACACCTCGGGCTTTGTCTACTACGTTTCGATCACCGGCATCACCGGCGCTGCGGCCGCGGACTCCACGGCCGTCGGCGAGGCAGTTGCCCGCATCAAGCGGCACACAAAACTGCCGGTCTGCGTCGGCTTTGGCATCCGTACACCGGAGACCGCCCGCGCGATTGCCTCGCATGCGAATGGCGCCGTGGTCGGCACCGCGCTGGTCGATGCCCTCAAGAACAGCCTCGGTGCGGACGGGCGCGCCACTGGCAAAACCGTCAACGCCGTCGCCGAGCTGACTGCGGCACTGGCTCAGGGCGTCAAAGGCGCGCAACAGGCGGCGGAATAGGCCATAATTCCGCTGCCAAGTCCGACGAGCAAGTCCGACGAGCAAGGCGGACGATACGGCGGCTTGCCGGGCCGGGTCCCGGCCGCCATATATCCCTTCAGGCGGTCCCCAGGCGGGATCGCACATCGGAGCAAACCATGAACTGGCTTACCAATGTGGTCCGGCCGAAGATCCGCAACATGCTGCGGCGGGAGACGCCGGAGAATCTGTGGATCAAGTGCCCGGATTCCGGACAGCTCGTGTTCTACAAGGACGTCGAAGCCAACCAGTTCGTCATTCCCGGCTCGAACTACCATATGCGCATGAACGCGGTGGCGCGTCTGAAGTCGGTTTTCGACAATGAGACCTGGTACGACGTCGCGCTGCCTGACGTCACGCCCGATCCGCTCAAGTTCCGTGACGAGAAGAAGTACGTCGATCGCATCAAGGATGCCCGCGCGCGGACCAATCTGAACGACGCGATCAAGGTCGGCTACGGCAAGCTCGAAGGTGCCGCCGTCGTCGTCGCCGTGCAGGATTTCGACTTCATGGGCGGCTCGCTCGGCATGGCCGCGGGCGAAGCCATCGTGCGCGGGCTCGAGCTCGCGGTCGAGAAGAAGTCGCCCTTCATCGTGTTCGCCGCCAGTGGTGGCGCGCGCATGCAGGAAGGCATCCTGTCGCTGATGCAGATGCCGCGCACCACGGTCGCGGTGCAGATGCTGCGTGAAGCAAAACAGCCCTACATCGTCGTGCTGACCAATCCGACCACCGGCGGGGTCACCGCATCCTATGCGATGCTCGGCGACGTGCAGATCGCCGAACCGGGCGCGCTGATCGGTTTTGCCGGCGCGCGCGTGATCGAGCAGACCATTCGCGAAAAGCTCCCCGAGGGTTTTCAGCGCGCCGAATACCTCAAGGAGCACGGCATGATCGACATGGTCGTGCACCGCCACGAATTGCGTCCGACCCTGGCGCGGCTCTGCCGACTGTTGACCAGGGCGCCGGCGCTTGAGACCGCGTCAACGCCGGTGCAGCCGGTCGTCAGTCCGGCGCAGATCGTATCGGCTCCCGAAACGGCGCCGGCCGCGCCGCACGCGTGAACGCTTCCTCCGACCGCGCAAAGCCGCCGCTCGACGCATTGATCGGGCGGCTGTCGGCCCTGCACCAGAAACGCATCGATCTCGGGCTGGAGCGGATGCACCGCCTGCTCGACCGGCTCGGTCATCCCGAGCGCAAGCTGCCGCCGGTGATCCACATCGCCGGTACCAACGGCAAGGGCTCGACGCTCGCTTATCTGCGCGCGACGCTGGAGGCCGCCGGCCTGCGCGTCCACGCCTACACGTCGCCCTATCTCGTTCGCATCAACGAATGTTTCCGGCTCGGCCGCGTCGGTGGCGGTGTGCTGGTCAGCGACGACGAATTGCGCGCGGCGCTGGAACAGGTCGAGCGTGTCAATGCCGGCGAGCCGGCCACCGTGTTCGAGCTCAAGACGGCGGCGGCGTTTCACCTGTTCGCGCAGAACCCCGCCGATGTGGTTCTGCTGGAGGTCGGCCTTGGTGGCCGGCTCGATTCCACCAACGTCGTCGACGCGCCGGCAGCCTGCGTGATCACGCCTGTCAGCATGGACCACATGGATTTTCTGGGCGACACCTTGACGTCGATCGCGGGCGAAAAGGCCGCGATCATCAAGCGCGGCGTGCCTGTGGTTTGCGCGGAGCAGTCGGCTGAGGCGATGGCCGTGATCGAGGCGCAGGCCAAGCGCATGCGCGCCCCATTGTTTGCCGCGGGCGAGAGCTGGCACGTCAACGTCGAAAACGGGCGGCTGGTTTATTCCGATGAGCGCGGCTTGATGGATCTCACCGCGCCGCGCCTGTTCGGGCGCCACCAGTTCGACAATGCCGGCCTCGCCATCGCGACGTTGCGGGCCACCAACGCCTTCAAGGTCAACCAGGCGGCGTTCGAGGCCGGGATTGTCGGTGCGGAATGGCCGGCGCGGATGCAGCGCATTGCGTCTGGAGAGCTGCTCGCTTGGGGGCCGCAGGGATCGGAGATCTGGCTCGACGGCGGCCACAATGCGGAAGGCGGCCGCGTCGCGGCGGCCGCACTCGGCGATCTCGAAGAGCGGGTGTCGCGGCCGCTGGTCGTGATCGCCGGCATGATGGCCAACAAGGACGCGCAGAGTTTTCTCGCCAATTTCGCCGGTCTGACCCGCCACATCATCGCGGTGCCGATTCCCGACACCGACAACGCCATGCCGGTCGACCGCCTCACGGATGCCGCCCGCAGCCTCGGCATGCGCGTCGAGCCCGCGCCCGGCGTCGAGGCCGCACTGCGCGCCTTGGCGAAGCTCGCCTACGAAGTGCCGCCGCGCATCCTGATCACCGGCTCGCTCTATCTCGCCGGCCACGTGCTCGCCATCAACGGCACACCTCCTGTATAGTCTTCGTTCCATCCGGGCTACAGGAAGACCCATGCGTTTTGCCGCGATTGCCGACGTCCACGGAAACTACCTCGCGCTGGAAGCTGTGCTCGCCGACATCCGCGCGCAAGGCGTCTCCGACATCGTCAATCTCGGCGACATGCTGAGCGGCCCGCTCGATGCGCGCCGCACGATCGAGATTCTGATGAAGCTCGACGCCGTGCACGTGCTCGGCAATCATGACCGCTATCTGCTCGACCGTCCTCCGGAGAAGATGGGCTCGTGGGATCGTCCGGCCCATGCAGCGGTCAATGCCGCGCAACTCGACTGGCTGCGCGCGCAGCCGATGACGCGCGTGTTTCGCGAGCAAGTTTTCATGTGTCATGCGACGCCCGACAATGACGAAGTCTATTGGCTCGATACCGTGCATCCCGACGGCGCGGTGGCGCTGTCGCCGCTCGATCGCATCGAAGAGTTTGCGCAAAGTATCGCGCAATCGCTGATCCTGTGCGCCCACACCCATCTCGCCCGTGCCGTACGACTTCGGGACGGAAGGCTGATCGTCAATCCTGGCAGCGTCGGCGGCCCAGGTTTTCGTGACAAGCATCCTTTCCCGCATGTCGTCGAGGCCGGCACACCCCACGCGCGCTATGCGATTCTCGAGCTAACCGATGGCGCCTGGCAGGTCACGTTCCGCTATGTCGTCTACGATCACGAGATGATGGCCGCGCTCGCTCGCCGCAACGGCCAGCCGGAGTTGGCGAACGCGTTGGCGACGGGATGGCTCGGATAGTTGTCGCTCCATCTGGGCTACCGGCTACAGCTGTTTCAACAGCTTTATCGGGTCCACCACCTTCTGCTTCAGCTGCTCGAAGCTGCATTGCCGCGGGGCCTTGTCGGGGCGCCAGCGCAGGATCGAGGTACCGTGGCGAAAGCGGTCGCCGCTGAAATGGTCGTAGCAGACCTCGATCACGAGCTTCGGCTTGAGCGGACACCACTTCGCAGACCGCTCGGTGGACCAGCGGCTCGGCCCGCCCGGCGCGTTGCCGGTGAAGCCCGGCTCGCCGATCAGCGCCTCTAACCGATCGGTCAGGTCAGGCTTTTCCGTCGCCTTGATTGCCGAGGTGAAACCGACCTGGTGCAGGAGACCTCCGTCGTCATAGAGTCCGAGCAGCAGCGACCCGACCACCTTGCGGCCGGCGATCTTGTTGGTGGCATAGCGGAAGCCGCCGACCACGCAATCGGCGCTGCGGAATTTCTTGATCTTCTGCATGCCGTCGCGATTTCCCGCCTGGTAGGGCAGGTCGACGCGCTTGGCGATGACGCCGTCCGAGCCGCCACCGGATTGCGCCAGCCACTTTTTCGCAATGGCGTAGCTCGTCGTCGCCGGTGAGAGGCGGAAGATGCTGCCTTTCAGATTGGCTTTGGCAAACGCTTCCAGCGCCGGCCGTCGTTCGCTCAGCGGCTGCTCGGCAAGCTGTTTCTCCCTGGTCGTCGCAAGCAGATCGAAGCCGAGATACAGCGCTGGCGTTTCCTCCGAGAGCTTCTTCACACGGCTCGCCGCAGGGTGAATGCGTTGCAGCAGCGCGTCGAAGGAAAACCCCTTGCCATGCGGCACGACGATCTCGCCGTCGAGCGTGAAGCGATCCGCCTTCAGCTTCAGCGCTGCGGCGACGATCTCGGGGAAATAGCGCGCGAGGTCTTCGCCGGATTTCGAGCGCAGGTCAATGCTGCCGCCGTTGCGCGACAGCAGGCAGCGGAAGCCATCCCATTTCGGCTCGTATTGCCACTCCTTGCCGCGCGGGATCGCATCGACCGAGCGCGCCTCCATCGCCACGAGAGATGTCGATTTTCGCGCGCGTCTTGCAGGGGAAGGCACAGGCAGGACTCGTCTTACGCTGGAACTGTCCCATCAACGCAAAACGGCCGGCTTTCGCCGGCCGTTTCCAAAAATAATTTCGTGCAGGCGCGGATCAGACCGCGGAGGTGATCCACTGCTGCAGCTTTGCCTTCGGCGCCGCGCCGACCTGGCGGGAGGCCATCTCGCCGCCCTTGAAGATCATCAGGGTCGGAATCGACATCACGCCGTATTTCGACGCCGTCTTCGGGCTCTCGTCGACGTTGAGCTTCACGATCTTGACCTTGTCGCCCATCGCGCCGGCGATCTCGTCGAGCGCGGGTGCGATCATGCGGCAGGGGCCGCACCATTCGGCCCAGAAATCGACGACAACGGGGCCGTTTGCCTTGAGCACTTCGGCTTCGAAATCGGTGTCAGAAACCTTACCAACGGCCATGGGAGTACCTCGTACCTGAGAGAAGGGCGCGACGGGAATCGCGCCCGAGATCATGGCGTCAACCTATGAATGGCTCCTTGCCGGGTCAAGGACGCTCACACCGAGATGAAGAGATGCCAGCGCCGCGTCCAGCGCGGGAGCCGAAATCTCCATATATTCAAGGGACTCGGTCCAGAGCAGGACGGCGCGGACCGGCTTTTGGGGATAAAGCTTCGAAAGCACCGCCCGGTACAGCGCAAGCTGCCGGACATAGGCGGCGGGCGCCGCGGCGGCGCTCTTGGGAGCCGCCTGATTGGTCTTGAAATCGACGATCAGGACCTCATCCGGCCGAACGACCAGCCGGTCGATCTGGCCGGACACCAGCGCTGGGGAGCGGCCCTGCCGCTCCAGTCTGCCGACGATCGCGACCTCCGCCCGGCTGCCGGCGGCAAACACCGGCGCAAACCGCGGCTCGGCGATCAAGGCGAGCACCTTGTCGGCCAGCGCGGTCCGGTCGGCCTCCGCCCAGTCTGCGGCATTGCGCGCCAGGAAGCCGAGCGCGGCCTCGCGCCGGCGCTCAGTGGGGATGTTGGGGAGCGATTGCAGCAGCCGATGCACCAGCGTGCCGCGTTGCAGCGCGAGCGCGCGGGACTGCAGTGATTCGCCCGACAGCACCGCGCGGCCGTCCCCGGACGGCTGGCCGGAGGGGCGCACCGGATCGTCGTCGATGGTCTCGCGTGGTGCCCGTGTCCGCAGCCAGCCCGGGAGCGCGGTCGCCTGGTCCAACGAGACCGCGGGCATGCCCAGCGCCACGACATCCTCCGGTCGGGAGAAGCGCGTCACCTTTCCCAGCGGCGTCTCGATCGTCTCTTTCGCCAGGCCCGAGCCGGCGAGCCCGGTGTCGACCAGATCGTACCAGCTCAGCTTGCGGACCGTCTTCATGTTGCCGGGCATGCAGCCGCCGACGATGAGCCGGTCGGCGGCGCGCGTCATCGCAACGTAGAGCAGGCGGCGATATTCGTCCTCGGTCTCCTCGAGCATCGCCTTGCGGGCGTCGGCGACGGGCTTGGGATCGTCCGCCTTGCGTCCGGCCCAGACCACCACCTCGCCGCCATTGCCGCGCGGGACCTGGATCAGCCGCAGCCGCTGCGAATCCGCAGGCGACGATGTGGTGTCGACCATGAACACGACCGAGGCCTCCAGGCCCTTGGCGCCGTGCACGGTCATCACCCGCACCTCGTCGCGCGAGATCTCCATGTCGCGCTTCACCTCGGTATCGGCCGAGCGCAGCCAGGCCATGAAACCCTGCAGCGAGGCCGGCGCCTTGCGCTCGTAATTCAGCGCCAGTTCCAGGAATTCGTCGAGCGCGTCATTGGCCTCATGGCCGAGCCGGCGCAGCATGCGCGCGCGTCCGCCGTCGCCCCCGAGCAGCCAGGCGTAAAAGGCGAACGGCGTCTCCTCGCGGGCTCGGGTTTCGCAGGCTTCGAGGCGTCGCAACGCCGCGGTAAATTTTTCGCTTGTCGCGGCATGCTCGCCAAGCGCGCGGCGCAGCGATCCCTTGCGATCCCAGGCCAGCTGGAACAGATCGTCGTCATCGAGCCCGAACAGCGGGCTCTTCAGCGCCACCGCGAGCGCGAGATCGTCCTGCGGCAGCAACAGCGCGTCCGCGAGATTCATCAGGTCGATGATTCCGATGTGCTCGGTGAGCTTGAGCCGATCGGCGCCGGCGACCGGAACATTGGCGTGCTTCAGGGCCTGGATCACCGCGTCGAACGCATTGCCGCGCCGGCGCACCAGGATCAGCATGTCGCCATAGCGCAGCGGACGCCGTTCGCCCTCATGCCCGGTCAGCGTGCCGATCTCGACCAGCCGCTTGATCTCGGTCTGGATGCGGCGCGCGAGCTTCACCTCGGGGCTGGTGGCGGCGACGCCGTCGAACGGCGCGCGCCAGCCCTCGATCTCCTGCCTGTTGTCGGCCTCCGCAAGGTCCCACAGCTCGATTACGCTGGGGCCGGCATCGCCGAGTGCATTGTGCAGGGGATGACCGGTCTCGACCGAATGGATGCTCTTGTAGATCGCGGGCTCGCGGAAGACGTGGTCGACCGAATGCAGGATCGCGGCGCCGGAGCGGAACGAATAGGTGAAGGCGACCGGATCGAACTTCAGTCCGGCCGCCGTGAACTTGCGGTGCAGCTCGCGCCGGCGCGCGTCGAATTCTCGGGGCTGAGCACCCTGAAACGAGAAGATCGACTGCTTCTCGTCGCCGACAGCGAAGACGGTGCGGTTCAGGCCCTCGCGCGCACCTTCGCCGGCAGTGAACTCCGAGATGATGTGCGCGACGATGTCCCATTGCCGCGGACTGGTGTCCTGGGCTTCGTCGATCAGCACGTGATCGACGCCGCGGTCGAGCTTGTAGTGCACCCAGCCGGAGGAAACGCGGTCGAGCATCGCCAGCGTCTTGTCGATGAGATCGTCATAGTCAAGCAGACCGCGCTCCTGCTTCTCGCGGCGGTAGTTTGCGGCAGCCGCCGTCGCGATATGCAGCAGGGCGGCGGTGCGGTCCCGCATGGTCACCGCACGGCGCTTCTCGACCAATCCGCCGACGCGCTGCGCCTCGTTCTCGAACAGGCGGGCGACGGACGGGTTGTGATCGCAGAACTTCTTGGTCAGCACCGCCTTGCGCGGCAGCTTTTCGTCGGTCAGGAAAACGCTGAGATAGGCATCGACCTGCGCGCCGCCCGAAAACACCTTTGCCTCGCGAAGCCGGCAGGCCTGGTCGTTGTCGGACTTGCTGCCGTCCTCCAGTGCAAAAGCGATGTCATCCCAGCTCGATCGCGGCAGGAATGGACCGTCGACAATCTCGGTCTCGACGTCCTCGATCCGATCGCTCGCGTCCACGCCCAGCGCGGCCGCCATCTGCGCAGCAGCCAGCTCCGCGCTGCCGGCTTCATCGGTCCAGGCCATGAAGTGATCGCGGCTCAGGCAAGCCTCGCGCACCACTTCCTTGAAGGTGACATCGGCGGCGCTCGCCATCGCGGTCAGCAGCGCGCGGCCGGTGACGCTGTCAGGGTCGCGCGCGGCCTCCAGCAGCACCTTCAGATTGGCGCGTTCCATCATGTCAGTCTGGTCGCGCTCGTCGATCACGGCGAAGCGCGCGGGGACATTGGCCTCGAACGGAAACTGCTGGAGCAGGCGGGTGCACAGCGCGTGGATGGTCTGCACCTTCAGCCCGCCCGGCGTCTCCAACGCACAGGCGAACAGCTTTCGTGCGTCGCGCCGCAATTTTGCAGTGGGGTGCGGGATGCCGACCGCGCGAATCGCTGCATCGAGTGCGGTGTCGTCGAGTGTCACCCAATGCCCGAGCGTGGTGAACACGCGCTCGGCCATGTTGGCGGCGGCCGCCTTGGTGAAGGTGATGCAGAGGATCTTTTCCGGCGGCACGCCCGCGAGCAGCAGGCGGATCACCCGCTGCACCAGCACATGGGTCTTGCCCGAGCCGGCATTGGCCGAGACGAAGGCCGACGCGGTCGGATCCGATGCGCGCGCCTGTCGCGCGCGCACTTCATCCGGGATGGGGCGCGGTGCCTTCACCATTCCTCGATCCCCAATCCGCCGGCCGCGGACCATTCCTTGATACGGGCAAGATCGTCATAGGCGCCGTAGCGGTTGGTCCACATCGGCAGGTTCAACGAGGTGTAGGGCTGGCTCTCGTCCTCGAAGGCGCGGATCAGCGCCTCGAGCTTGGCCCGTGCTTCGGCGGCGGCCGTATCAGGCGGCTGCGGCTCGTCGCCCTGCTTGAACTTGAGTTCGAGAATGCGTTCTTCGCCCGGCGGATTGTTCCCGCTCAGGCGAACATAGACGAGCTGGCTCACGGACGCGCCGGCGTCGATGTCGGGAAAACCGCCCTCGCGCAGGATTGCGGCTTCCAGCGTGAGCTGCGGCGACAGGCCCATGCGGACCTGCTTGCCGGTCGGTGGCTGGCCGGTCTTATAGTCGAGGATGACGTATCCGCCGCCCTGGCGCCGTTCGATGCGGTCGGCGCGGGCGGAGAGACGGAAGCTGCGCCCATGGTCGAGCGGGATCGAAATCTCGCCGCGAGTTTCCGCGGCGATCGCCTCGATCGCGTCGCGCCGCGCCGTTTCCCATTCGCCGAACCAGCGCGCGATGCGCTGGAAGCGCGGCCACCACAGCGCCCGCGCCTCGGGTCGCTCCATCAGCGGCGCGAAGTATTTTTCGCCGATCGCGCGCAGCACCCGCGCGGGATCGTCGGGCAGATTCGTGGCGTAGCGTTCCGTGAACTCCCCGAGCGCATCGTGGATCGCCGAGCCGCGGTCGGCGGCCGACAGCGGCATGTCGACGGGATCGAGCGCGTCGAGCCGCAAAATGTGTTTTGCGTAGATCGTATAGGGATCGCGCAGCCAGTCCTCGATCCCCGTCACAGACATCCTGAGCGGGCGGGTCGCGCGTGGCGGTCGCGGCTCGGGCTGCTTGATCGGCCTCACCTCGTCGGGCTGGTCCAGCGCGGCTGCGAACTGCACGTATTTCTCGCCCGCGCGAATCGCGGCCTTCCAGTGCGCATCGCCCGCGACGGCCTCTAGCCGGTGCAGGAAGCGCGAGGCGACCGCCGGAGCACCGCCAGCCTTCGCGGAGTGGGTGAGGATGACCTCGTCGCCGCCGAGCAGTTGCGCAAAATCGTGCGCGGAGAGGCCGATCCGGCGTTCCGGCAGATCAAGGCCGAGCTGGTGCCGCATCGGCCGGCTCAGCCAGGGATCGACGCGCGGAGCCGGTGGCCAGACCCCCTCGATCAGCCCGCCAACGATGATTCGGTCGGCCTGCATCAGGCGCGATTCCAGCGGGCCGTAGATCTGAAGCCGCGCGCCCGGCCTGTCCCGCCGCCGCACCGCGCGATCGCTGAATGCGGTCTGGAACACGTCTGCGTAGTCGGGCAGCGTGACCATCAATCCGCTGGTGGTGCCGCCGCGCAGGAGATCGTCGAAGGCGCTCGCGAGCGCCAGGCCTTCGCGCTCCTCGAACGCCAGCGAGATGCCCTGCTCGTCGCGCGACAGCTCGATCATGATCTCGCGATGCCGATGCGCGAGTTCGGCGAAGTCGTACGGCTTTGATGACGCAAGACTCTCCATTGGCGCCAAGGCTTGTCGCAAGCCATCGATCAGCGCCTGAATGCGATCGAGGTCTTCCGCCTTGAGACGTGCGCGCGGCTCGGCCTTGTGCAGCGCGGAGACTTCGCTGCGCCACAGCTTGGCCAGCTCCTCGCGGAATCGATTGAGCTCGCGCAGCAGGCCGGCGGTGCCCGCGGGCGGCCGCGTTCCGCGCAACAAAGCGAGCTCCAGGCCTTCGATCGCCGTCTTCCATGCGCCGGGCGCCCGGCCGACCCGGCACAGCGGATGCTTCAGCATCGCCAGCAGCGTCGGCGGCTCCAATCCCTTGGTCGCCGCCTCCGCTGTCAGTCGCGCAAAGACGCCGGCGGAGGTTTCCATCAGGACGTCGCCGCCGGAATCATCGAATGCGAGATCCCATCGGCTCAGCGCGGCCATCACGCGCCGCGCCAGCGCGCGATCGGGCGTAACCAACGCTGCGGACTTGTCGAGATGCCTCGCCTCGCGCATCGCAATGGCGATCGCGAGCGCTTCCATTTCAGGATTGGGAGCTTCGACAACCGCGAGGTTCTTCATGCCCCCGGTGATCTTTAAGGCCACATCCGGCTGCTTCAGCCGGTCGTGCCAGATCTCGGTCTTGGCCGACGGCCGCATCGATTCCGACGCCAGCAGATCGCGGCCGCCTTCCGCCGGAGGCTTGAGGATATCGACGTCGCTGCGCTTGATGCCAAAACGATCCAGCAGCGCGTGCATGGCGTATTGCGGATGGTTCGAGACCGGATGCTCCGCGAACTTGCCGAGCGAGTCGCGTACGCCGCCGATGCTGCGCCAGGCATCGCCGTCGAGATCGGTGTCGAGGCCGGGCAGCACCACGGCACCATGCGGCAGCGAAGCGACTGCGTGGAGAAATCTTGCCGTGGCCGGCATCGAGCCGGTCGAACCGGCCGCGATCACGGGGCCATGGGGATGCGCGGTCAGCCGCTTGGCTTCGGCATCGATCAGGAGGTCGCGGCGGGCAGCGGGCTCGATGCGTTTGATTTCGGCGAGATGACCGGGCCAGGCGATGCGCGCGATGCGCAAGAATTCAAGCGAGTGCTGCCAATACCGATCGAGCATATCGGGCACGAGGCCGTCGAGCGCGCTCCAGTCGACGCCGCGCGTGACCATGTCGTCGATCAGCCGCGCGAGATCGGACGCCAGTGCCAGCGTCGAGGCGGGGCCGCCGACGACCAGCGGAGACAGCACCGGGCCCTTGGCCCAGGCCGCGACGAGCTGCGCCAGTGTCAGCCGCCGTTCGAGCTCGCCGAGCCGCGGCGGAATATCGAGCGGCCTTGCGCCGGAAAACTGTTCGCCCTCATCGGCGAATGCGAGCTCATCCTCGTCGATGTCGCCGAGCGCGACGATGCGCGGCAGCACGACCGCGTCCGCCTTCATCTCGTCGAGGAAGATCTCGCGGACGACGCGCATGGCGCGTCGTGTCGGCAGGTACAGCGTGGCATCCGCCAGCCGTGCCGGCTCCTTGCGCGCCTCAAAGCCGTCGACCAGCCGACCGTCGAGCAAGCTTGCGACGACGGTGCGCAGAAACGGAACTGAGACTGGAACGCTGAAAACGCGCATGAGCTGCCTGATTCGGGAATCAGGCGCCAATATAGGGAGGCGGACTCAAATGGATATGGGCGGAAGGGAGATAGTCCCCGCTGTTCGCGCCACCTGGACTGGTGTCATCATCCGCGAAGGCGGATGATCCAGTATTCCAGAGACGGGCAGATTCAGCCGAGAAGGCGCGGCGTACTGGATGCCCCGCCTTCGCGGTGCATGACAGCCCGGCTTACGCCACGCTCTCCAGAAACGCCTCTTCCGCCGCGTGCACGGCATCGGGCGTGCCGACATGCATCCAGACGCCGTCGAGGCGAAGGCCGAACAGCCGCTCCTGCTCGTTGGCACGGTCGAACATCTTGGTCAGCGAGAACTCGCCCGTGGGGGCATCGGCGAAGATCGACGGCGACAGGATCGCTGCGCCGGCATAGACGAACGGAACGACTTCTTTTTCCTTGCGCTTGCGCAGGGCGCCGTCGGCCAGCATGCCGTAATCGCCGCGGCCGCTATAGCCGATGCTGGTCGCCGTCGGCGCCATCAGCAGCAAAATGTCCATCCGCGCGGGATCGAAGTTTTCGGCGAGCCGCGTCAGGTTGGAGCGCACGCCGTCGATCCATAGCGTGTCGGAATTGACGTGAAAGAACGGTGCGTCCCCGAGCAGCGGCAGTGCCTTGACCACGCCGCCGCCGGTGCCGAGCACCTGGTCGCGCTCGTCCGAGATGGTCACGCGCGGATGCTGGCGGGATGCGGTGTGATCGATGATCTGGTCCGGCAGGTAGTGCACGTTGACCACCGCCTCGCTCACGCCGGCCTGGCCGAGCTTGTCGAGCACGTGGTCGAGCAGCGGCTGGCCGGCCACCGGAACCATCGGCTTCGGCATCTTGTCCGTCAACGGACGCATGCGCAGGCCGAACCCTGCGGCGAGCACCATGGCTTTGGTCGGTTTGACGGACATCCTTCGCTTTCTCAGACCTACTGATTTCGCGTTCGCAGCAATCCTAACACGAGGTTCGACTGACCGCACCGCGTCTTAACCGCCTTAACCACCTGCCATGACGCTTGTACGACGGGTGTTGCCGTTACGCCCCGATGGATGTGGAACGCGCCTTTTTCTTCTTGTCGCCGAGCTTGAGAAAGTTGACGCCGATCTGGTCGCCATTGACCCAGGCGAGCTCGCAGCGCCGATACGCAAGTCCGGTGGACGACAGCAGCAGAAAAAACTCCTTCAGATGCAAGCCTTCGACCGAGCCGTCGATGGTCAATTTGGCGCCGCTGTCGGAGACGTCCTCCATGGTGCAGTCGCGCCGCCAGGTGCCGTCGATACCCATCATCTGGGCCGCGATCCCGCGCTCGAAAACAACCCGGCTGTTGCCGCGCTCGTCCGTCTTCACCGCCATCTGCCCTGCTCCAGCCCCGTAATCATCCGGCTGCTCCGCCGCCAGATTACCGGCGTCTTGGCTAACAGCCGGTAAATCGGGCCCCGAATCAGTCGTTTCAGCCCCTGCTGGCCTTTCAGTCTTGGGCCGCGCATTGGGGCGGCGGGACGTTGGCGACATACCAGTCGCGCAGAGGGGCGAGCGCGGGATGCGCCAGGGAGCGCTGGAGATAGGTCCAGATCCGCGGCTGGTGACGCAGATAATGCGGCTTGCCGTCGCGGCGGTTGAGGCGGGCGAAGGTGCCGAGCAGACGCGTGTTCCGCTGCGCCGACATGATGGCGTAGAGCTCGGCGAAGCCGGCCGCGTCGAAGCTCGCGTCGCTCGCGCGGCGTGCCTTGATGTAGCGCGACAGCAGCGTCAGTTCGATCGCCTCGGGCACGTCGATGCGGGCGTCCTGGAGCAGCGACACCACGTCGTAGGATTGCGGCCCCAGCACGGTGTCCTGGAAATCGATCACGCCGACGCGTTCGATGCCGGTGCGATTCCCGAGCCAGATCAGGTTCGGCGAGTGATAGTCGCGGATGATCCAGGTCTTCGGCGAGGCCTGCGGTTTCTTCAGCAGCTCGCGCCACATCGCGAAAAATGCGGCGCGCTTCTCGTCGTCCAGCGGGGCATTGCGATCGGGCAGGTACCATTCCGGCATCAAGCCGATTTCAATCAGCAGCGCTTCGGTATCGAAGACGGGCATGGCGTAGCTCTGCCCGCCGAGCGGCAGTGTTTCCGGCAGCGTCTTGCCGTGCAGCACGGCTAGTAAATCGGCCGCGGCTTCGTAGCGCTCGACGATCGGGCGCGGCGGGTCGCCCTCGATCACGCCTTCGCTGCCGAAGTCCTCGCTGATCAGGAATCCATGGTCGAGGTCGGAATGATGGATCGCGGGCGCGGAGATTCCCTGCGCGCGCAGGCCCTCGTCGATGGCGACGAAGGGTTTGATATTTTCGGCGAGATGCACCGCGGCGCTGTAGGATTTTCCGTTGTACATGGCAGCACCATCCGGGCGCTGCGGAGAATTCATGAGGATGACGATTTCGTTGTCGCGGAGCAGCCGCGCATAGGAGCGGGTCGAGGCGTCGCCCGCCATGCGCTTGCGCGTTGCCTCCATGTAGCCGGATGCATCGAGGAATTCGCGCAGCGCCTGCAGCCGCGCGACGGTGGCGGCAGCATTGCCATGGCCGGTGATGTCGGCGGCGCGTGCATTCGAGCCCAATGCCGGCCGGTGCGTCAGCGCGATGTCGATGCGGTCTTGAGGCATCGCCGACGGTGCGCGCTCCGGCCATTCGATCAGGACGAGGGTTGCTTCCGGCAGCGGCGCCAGCCCTATCTCTTCGAGCTCGCTCTCGTCCTCGACGCGGTAGAGGTCGGCATGCATCACCGGGAATGGCGGCAGCTCGTAGCCCTGCACCAGCGTGAAGGTCGGGCTCGGCACTTCCAGTGCATCGTCGCCGGCGAGGTAGCGGATCATGGCACGCGCCGCCGCGGTCTTGCCGGCCCCGAGATCGCCGGTGAGCGTGATGACATCGCCGGGGCCGACCAGCAGCGCGAGGTCGGCCATCAGTTGCGCGGTGGCCGTCTCGGTGTGGAGCGCGACGGAGAATGTGGTTGGCGCAGTCATTCGGCGGCGTCGCGATGCGCCGCCTGGTCGGTCGGGAAGTCACAGATCACGACCGTGCCCCTGCCCACGATCGAATCGACCCGGATATTGCCGCCATGCAGCTCGACGAAGGAGCGCACCAGCGACAGGCCGAGCCCGGCGCCGCGGTGACGCGAGCCTTGTGAGCGGCTTTCGAACCAGTTGAACACCTTGTCCTTCATGTCGGCAGGTATTCCAGGCCCGGAATCTGTCACGGTGAAGACCACACTGCGTTCGGTGCGGCGGGCGCTGATGCCGACGGTGGAATCCGGTGGAGAAAACCCGACGGCGTTGGCGAGGAGGTTATAGAGCACCTGCACCACGCGCTTCTCGTCGCCGGTGAAGTTGCCGACATCGGGCGCGATCTCGACCTTGAGGCGGATGCGGTCGGTGGCGAGCCGGTCCTGGAGACCTTCGGCGGCGAGCTCGATGGTCTTGCTGACGTCGACCGGGCCGAGTTCCAGCTTCATGGCACCGGCGTCGATGGTGGCGAGATCCAGGATGTTGTTGGTCAGCGCCAGCAGCGCATTGGTCGATTTGGTGACGTAGTCGAGATATTCGGCCTGTTTCGGCGTCAGCGGCCCGGTCGAGGGATCGCTGAGGAAATGCGCGAAGCCGATGATGGTGGTGAGCGGCGAGCGCAGCTCGTAGGAGACGTGGTGGACGAAATCCACCTTCATCTGGTCGGCCGCCTCCAGCGCCTCGTTGCGCTCGCGCAGCGCGCGCTCGACGTTCTCGGTGTCGGTGATGTCCTGGAAGGTCAGCATCGTGGCGCCGTCGTGCAGGGGCCGGATCATGCCGTCGAGCACGCTGCCGTCCTTGCGCTCCAGCTTCAGCGGAATGTCGGCGCGGCTCTCGATCGAGGTGACGGCCTCGCGGATCTGTCGCCAGACGACCGCGTCGTCGAACAGCTGATGGCACCAGCCCTCGACCGTCTGGATGTGCGGCTCGTCGCGCATGGCGTCAACGGACAGCTTCCACATCCGGACGAAGGCCGGGTTGAACAGCTGCGCCTTGCCGTTGCTGCCGAACACCGCGACGCCCTCGGCCAGGCTGTCCAGCGTTTCGCGCTGGACCCGGATCATTCCGTCGAAGCGTCGGGCGAGCTCGAGGCTCTCGGTGACGTCGTCGAACAGATAGGTGACGCCGCCTTCGGGGTTCGGCGTGGTGACGACGGAGAGCGCGCGGCCGTCGGGCAGGTACCAGGTGTCCTTGGCAGCCTCGACCGCGCGATAGGCCTCGTGCAGCTTGGCTTTCCAGGCGCGGAAGTCCGGCTGTTCCGGCAATTTGCGCGCGGCGCGGAGCTTGTCGAGCACGCTGGAATCATCGGGGTTGGCGTCGAGAAAGGTACGGTCGAGGTCCCACAGCTGGCGATAGGAATCATTGTAGAAGGCGAGCCGGCGCTGGCCGTCGAACACGGCGACGCCGGAGGAGAGCTGGTCGAGCGTGCGGCGATGCGCTTCCGCCATCCGCACCAGCGCTGAGCTCAACGCATCCGCCTCGCTGGCATCGATGGCAACGCCGACATTGCCGCCGCCGACATTGACGGCGCGCACGTCATAGATGCGCCGCTCGCCGCCGATCACGATCGGCAGGCGCGAGGTGAAATTGGCCGCTTCCTTCAGCCCCCGCTCCATCGCGCTCCGGTCGGCGCTGTCGAGCAGCTCGAGCTTGCGCTCCTGGGCGTCGGTGATGCTGGCCGCCTCGGTCGCACGGACATAGGCGGGGTTGGCGTAAGCCAGCGCGCCGTTCTCGCCCTTGGCCCAGATCGGCCAGGGTGCGGCGGTCGCGAAGCCGCGCAGCATCTCCGTCTCGTCGGAGAGGGCCTTGTAACGCAGATTGGTCTCGGCCAGATCGCGGCGGAGCCCTGAGAGTTCGCGAATCCTGACGATGGCCTGGCCGCCGATGGCGCGGCCGATGGCCTCCAGCGTGTGGCCATGCGCGGTGGTGAGCGTCAGCTGGAACCCGTCGCCGCGGTCGCGCAGCGCGTCGACGGCGTGGTCCATCCGGAGCGCCGGTTCCGGCGGCAACCAGGTTCCAAACGCCAGCACGCGCTGTGGAGAGGAGTCGCGCGGCAGCACCATGGAGGTGTCACCGGAGATCTGCGCGCGATTGTCGCCGGCCGGCCAGGAGATCAGGATCTGCGGCTCGGCAAACAGCAGTGCGCCGAATCGGTCGGCCTGGAGCTGGAGTTCCCCGATCCGTGCGCGCAGCCGCGCCTCGTTCTTCGCCGTGCGAACGCGCGTGCGCATCAGGAGGATCGCGGCCACCACCGAGAAGCCGAGCAAGGCCAGCGCGGTAGCCAGCACCGCGAGCTCCTGCCGGTTGAAATCCAGCAGCGTTGAGAGTGTGTCGACGAGGTCGGCGGCCTCAGCCGGCGCAGCCGGCAGCAGCGCTGCGAGAGCGCTTCCCAACAAGCCGTTGCGCACGAGTGATGTGCACGACAGCAGCGTCCGACGCATCGACACGATCACGCCTGACATAGTTGCCCCAAGATCGCACGATTTGCGCGCGGCGACCCCCGTCGCGCGCGAATCAAACGACAATACCCTCACCGTGACTCGACCGGTAAGAGTCCAGATCGTGAACGCAAAGGCGGTCCCAAAAAAATGCGGGGCGCGGTGTTCCAATTCACGTAGTTCCTCGGGTGATTCGGCGGAAATTGCCGCGCCTA
Source organism: Bradyrhizobium sp. 40 (assembly GCF_023100925.1). Classification (NCBI taxonomy): domain Bacteria; kingdom Pseudomonadati; phylum Pseudomonadota; class Alphaproteobacteria; order Hyphomicrobiales; family Nitrobacteraceae; genus Bradyrhizobium; species Bradyrhizobium sp. 40. The sequence goes on along the minus strand of NZ_CP064688.1, from coordinate 7,325,899 downwards.
GCGACCGGTCGAGCCGAATCCGCCGGCGCCACGGTCGGTCGCGGACAATGTCGCCACGGGAACCAGCGCGGCCTGCGCCATTGGCGCGATCACCATCTGCGCGATGCGCTCGCCGCGCTTGACCATGAAGGCGGTCTGGCCGTGATTGATCAGGATCACCTTGATCTCGCCGCGATAGTCCGCGTCGATCGTTCCCGGCGAGTTCAGCACGGTGACGCCGTGCTTGGCGGCAAGGCCCGAACGCGGCCGCACCTGCGCCTCGTACCCGGGCGGCAACGCGATCGCGAGTCCCGTCGGCACCAGCGTGTATTGGCCGGGCGCGAGCGTCAGGGGCTCGTTCTCGGCTACCGCCGCCATCAGGTCGAGACCGGCGGCATCATTGGTCTGATAGGCCGGCAGCGGCAGCCCCTCCGCATGGGGCAAACGTTGCAGTTCGACGGTGACTTTGGTGCTCAAGATGCGGGCTCCCGGGATTTGCCGGTCACGCTTTTTGCGATATGCGCGACCAGTTCAATGGCGACCTGTTCCTTGGTCATCACCGGCCAGGAATCAACTGCAATCTCGCCATCCTTCTCATCGTTCTTCTCACTGTTCCTGCGACTGATGAGGTGCACGGTGTTGCGGTCCCCGCCCATCACCCCGGTTGCGGGGGAGACGTCGTTGGCGACAATCCAGTCGCAGCCCTTGCGGGCAAGCTTCGACTTGGCGTTGTCGATGAGGTGCTCGGTCTCGGCGGCAAAGCCGATCACCAGCGGCGGACGCGTGTCGGTCAGTTTCGAGATCGTCGCGAGGATATCGGGGTTCTCGACCAGCTGGAGCGGCGGCATGCCGGCCGAAGTCTTCTTCAGCTTCTGCTCGCCTTCGTTGACGACCCGCCAGTCGGCGACGGCGGCGGCGAAGATCGCGATGTCAGCGGGAAGCGCGGCCTGCACCTGTTCCAGCATCTGCCGTGCCGATTCCACATGCTTGACCGTCACGCCTTGGGGATCGCTGAGATCGACCGGGCCGCTGACCAGGATCACCTCGGCGCCTGCGGCCTGTGCGGCGGCAGCGATCGCAAAGCCCTGTTTGCCGGAGGACCGGTTGGCGATGTAGCGCACCGGATCGATCGGCTCGTGGGTCGGACCAGCCGTGATCAGCACGCGCTTGCCGGCGAGGGGGCGCGGCACTGGCGGCCGCAGCAGGCGCTCGGCGGCGGCCGCAATTTCGAGCGCCTCGGACATGCGGCCAATACCGGCTTCACCTGCTTCCGCCATCTCGCCGGAATTCGGCCCGATCAGCATCACGCCGTCGCGTTGAAGCTGCGCGACGTTGCGCCGCGTCGCCGCGTTGTTCCACATCAGCGGGTTCATCGCCGGCGCGAGCAGGACCTTGCGGTTGGTCGCGAGCAGGATGGCGCTGGCGAGATCGTCGGCATGACCGTTGGCGATCTTGGCCATCAAATCCGCGGTCGCGGGCGCCACCACGATCAGGTCGCACTCGCGCGCGAGGCGGATATGACCAGCGTCGAACTCGCTCTGGGGATCGAACAGGTCGGTGTAGACGCGCTCATGCGAGAGCGCGCTCACGGCCAACGGCGTGATGAATTGCTGCGCCGCCTTGGTCAGCACGCAACGCACCTCGATCCGCCGCTCCTTGAGCCTTCGGATCAGGTCGAGCGATTTGTAGGCCGCGATCCCGCCGCCGATGATCAGGGTGACGCTGGCTTCTGGAGCGGCGCCGGTGCGTTGGGGCAGCGGTGTGGCCGAAGCCGCGGGCGGCGCCGTGAATGGCGTCAGGGGCTCCTCGCGGCCTTCGATCAGCTCCCCGAGGATGACCCGGACCTCTTCCTCGACCGACCTGCGGTTCTTGGCCGAGCGCAGGCGGAGGAAGGTTTTGACGTTCTCGTCGAGCTTGCGGATGGTCAGACTTGCCATGGCACTCTCCGGCGCGAAATGATTGCGATGCTATCATTCGCATGATTGCACTGCAATCAAAGATTCCGGACGGCGATCAGGATGCCGATGAAGGTCGCGGCGATGATCCAGAGCGCCACGGTGCGCCAACGGTTCTTGCGGCCCTCGCTGCGGCCCATCGCCGCGATGCTCTCCGGCGACAGCCGGATGCCCTCCCGTGTCATGGTCTCCAGCTGTTCGAGCACCGCAACCGAGCGCGCGGCGATATCAGGCAGACGCATCAGGATGCGCGCGAGATCGCCGGTGCCGGAGATCGCGCCCTGGACCCGGCCGATCGGACCGAGATTGCGCTCGATCCATTCCCGCACCACGGGGTCGGCGACCTTCCAGATGTCGAGCTTGGGATCGAAGCCGCGTGCCACGCCCTCGACCACCACCATGGTCTTCTGGAGCAGGATCAACTCGGGCCGCGTGGTCATGTCGAACAGGCCGGTGACCTCGAGCAGCAGCGTCAGCAGCCGCGCCATCGAGATCTCTTCCGCCGTGCGGTTGTGAATGGGCTCGCCGATGGCGCGGATCGCTTGCGCGAAGTTCTCGACCGAGTGATGCGCGGGCACATAGCCTGCCTCGAAATGCACTTCCGCGACACGACGATAGTCGCGGGTGATGAAGCCGAGCAGGATTTCGGCGAGGAAGCGCCGCTCCTTCATGCCGAGCCGGCCCATGATGCCGAAATCAACCGCGACGAGGCGGCCCGCGTCATCCAGGAACAGATTGCCCGGATGCATGTCGGCGTGGAAGAAGCCGTCGCGCAACGCGTGGCGCAGGAAGCTCTGAATCACCTTGCGGCCGAGATCGGGCAGGTCGACCTGCGACTCGGCCAGGCGCTTGTGATCGTTCAGCGCGATGCCGTCGATCCACTCCATCGTCAGCACGTTGTGCGTGGTACGGTCCCAGTCCACGGTCGGCACCCGGAAATCAGGATCGTCGCGCGTGTTCTCCGCCATCTCCGACAGCGCCGCGGCCTCGAGGCGCAGGTCCATCTCCATCGCGACCGAGCGCGACATGGTGTTGATGACTTCGATGAGGCGCAGGCGCCGCGCCTCGGACGAATAGGATTCGGCCTTGTAAGCGACGAAGAAGAAGTCGGAGAGGTCGCGGCGGAAGCGAGCGGCCACGTTGGGGCGCAGCACTTTCACGGCGACCGCCTTGCGGATGCCGTCGCGCAGGACTTCGCCGCGATGCACCTGTGCGATCGAGGCCGCTGCGACCGGCGCGCTGAGGCTCACGAACACATCGGTCAGCGGCCGTTCCAGCGAAGTCGCGATCGCAGCCTCCGCTTCGGCTTGCGAAAACGGCGGCAAGCGGTCCTGGAGGCTTTCGAGGTCGCGCGCCATGATGACGCCGACGACGTCGGGACGGGTCGCCAGAAATTGACCGAGCTTGAGATAGGCCGGGCCCATCCGGGTCAACGCGCGCGACAGCCGCGGGCCCTGCTTCGGACCGCGCCGCTCGATGATGCGCGCAAGTTTCAGCGCGAGCTGTCCGTGCGGCGGTACCAGACTCGGATCGACGGCGCCGAACACGCCCTCGCGCGCGAATACGAACGCGGCGCGCATCAGGCGCGCACTATGGGTTATGGCAGAGATCACAAACGCCAGCCCGAATGCAGTGCGACGATGCCGCCGGACAACATCTGCCAGTTCACGCGGGCGAAGCCGGCGTTGCGGATCATGTCGGCGAAGGCGTTGGGTCTTGGAAACTTGCGGATCGACTCGACCAGATATTGGTAGGACTCGGCGTCACCCGTGATCATGCGGCCGAGCGGCGGGATCACCTTGAACGAGAACAGGTCATAAAGGCGATCGAGCCCGGGCATCTCGACGGTGGAGAATTCCAGACAGAGGAAGCGGCTGCCTGGCTTGAGCACGCGATAGGCTTCGGCCAGCGCAAGGTCGATCCGCGGCACGTTGCGAATGCCGAAAGCGATCGTGTATGCGTCGAAGCTGCGGTCGGCGAAGGCGAGCGCTTCGGCATTGCCCTCGACGAAATCGACCTGGGTCTCGAGATGCCGCTTCGCGGCGCGCTCGCGGCCGACCTCCAGCATCCCGGAATTGATGTCGCAGACGGTGGCATGGAAGCCCGCGCCTGCGGCCTTGGCGGCGCGGAACGAGATGTCGCCTGTGCCGCCGGCAACGTCGAGCAGCGCGAACGGCCGGTCGCCTCTGGGCGGGTCGAGCGCGGTGATCATGATGTCCTTCCAGACCCGGTGCAGGCCACCGGACATCAAATCGTTCATCAAATCATAGCGCGACGCCACACTGTGAAACACATCGTTCACCAGCGTCTGCTTGTCGCCCAGGGGAACGTCCCTGAAGCCAAAATGCGTGGTTTCGCCCGGCCGATCCATTACTCTACTCCACGAGGCGGACCATAGCGCGCCCGCCGCAATGGCGCTATCACACCGCCCTCATAAGGTGAATGCCTGACCATGCCCGAATTGCCCGAAGTCGAGACCGTCCGCCGCGGCCTTCAGCCTGTCATGGAGGGTGCGAAAATCCTGGTCGCGGAGGCCCGCAGGCCCGATTTGCGCTTTCCCTTCCAGCCCGACTTCGTGGCCCGACTGAAGGGGCAGGTCGTCACTGGGCTCGGCCGCCGTGCAAAATATCTCCTGGCCGATCTCGCCTCCGGCGACGTGCTGTTGATGCATCTGGGCATGTCGGGCTCGTTTCGCGTCATCAAGCCGGACAACGAGGTAGCGCCCGGCGAGTTTCACTATCCGCGAGCCAAGGACTCCACGCACGATCACGTGCTGTTTCGGATGTCCTCCGGGGCCGACATCATCTTCAACGATCCGCGCCGCTTCGGTTACATGAAAGTGATCGCGCGCAGTGCCCTCGACGAGGAGCCGCTGTTGCGCGGGCTTGGCCCCGAGCCGCTCGGCAACGAATTCGACGCCGCGATGCTGGCGCGGTCCTGCGCTGGCAAGACCACGAGCCTGAAAGCCGCGCTGCTCGATCAGCGCGTGGTCGCCGGGCTCGGCAATATCTATGTCTGCGAAGCCCTGCATCGCTCGCATCTGTCGCCGCGCCGGATCGCCGCGACGCTGTCGACCAAGAAGGGCGAGACCACCGACCATGCGAAGCGACTGGTCGGCGCGATCCATACCGTGCTGAACGACGCCATCAAGGCCGGCGGCTCCAGCTTGCGCGATCATCGCCAGACCTCGGGCGAGCTCGGCTATTTCCAGCACTCGTTCAAGGTCTATGACCGCGAGGACGAGAAATGCACGACGCCGCGATGCGGCGGCACCGTGAAGCGTTTTACGCAGAACGGCCGGTCGACCTTCTGGTGTCCGAAATGTCAGAAGTGAAAATCAGGCTCGTAACCGAGAGGCCGTAAGCTTCTGCGAGAGTGACGAGCCCACCACGACCGTCATTGCGAGCGCAGCGAAGCAATCCAGAATCTTGCCGACGAAACAGCCTGGATTGCTTCGTCGCAAGGGCTCCTCGCAATGATGGCGGCGATAGAGTTTCCCAAAAACGCGAAGCGAAGCAATCCGGCCGGGCTGGTGGCCGGATTGCTTCGTCGCTAAGGCCCCTTCCGGATGGTGAAGGGCCGGCTGCCGTCTGAGCGATTGCCCCGCTCAGGACGCCAGTATCGTGGTCTCGTCGGCTGCAAGCTCGGCGGCGACGTGCAACATTCCGTCCGCGGCCGCGATGACCTGGTCGATCAAGACATTGGTGGTGGCGGCGAGCTCGAGCCGGGTCTCGATCCAATGCCAGAGGCCGCGGATCTCCTCGGTCGACTTGCCGTTCGGGGCGAATTCGTTCACCGCGAGGCCGCTTGCGAGCGAGTCCTGGTGGTCGTTGCGCATCACGATCAGGGGCCGCGCGAGCACCTCAGCGAGATCGAGCGCGGCTTCCTCGGCGAGGGTGTTGGCGGCATTATCGATACGCTGGCCGCGGATCGGCGTTTGGTTCAGCACGAAGCTGTAGGGACGCTTCCAGGCGCGCGCGACGCTGAGCGTGGAGACGGTGGCTTCGATGTCGGCGACGCTCGGGCGGGCCGGGATCAGGCAGAGGTCGGAATGGCGGATCGCGGCGGTGGTCGCGGCGCTGAGGCCGGCGGCGGTATCGACGATCGCGATCTGGAGGCCGCTGTCGGCCAGCATCCTCAGGCGCGGCTCGATGTCGGCGGCGTGATAGATCGGCTCGACGACGAGATCATCGGTGGTGCGGCGGCGCTGCCAGTTGGACAGTGTGCCCTGCGGGTCGGTTTCGATCAGGCGAACGGTGAAGCCGGCCTGCTTGGCTGCCAGCGCGAGGCCGATGGCGAGCGTGCTCTTGCCGCTGCCACCCTTTTGGGTGGCCAGTGCGATCGTGTGCATTGAAGATCAATCCTTTGGAGTGCTTGGGTCTCGGGAAACGCCACGCGAACGTGCATCGATCTCGATGCTGAGCTCTTCTCGCTCAGGACGTGCCGGCCCGATCCAAAGGGGATCGCGGAGGTCCGAATCAGCAGGAACGATGATGGCGGAAGCGGGAATGCCAGCGAATCCGTACCATTACTGGACCCGTACTCGTACGTGTGCTGTGCTTGATACCGTGAGTAAGAAGGACAAGAGGCATGGGCGGAAACTGGCGCGACCGGACGGCGACGAATTTCGAATGCCAGAAGATGCCTGCGGTATCGAGCCGCGGCATGGTGGTCAGCAACCATCCACTGGCCTCGAGCGCCGGCGCGGAAATGCTGGCCGCCGGCGGCAACGCCGTCGACGCCGCGATAGCGACCCTGTTCACGCTGACCGTGGTCGAGCCGATGATGGTGGGCATCATCGGCGGTGGCATGGCGCACATCCGGCTCGCCGACGGCAGCCACCGTTTCATCGACGGGCAGAGCACCGTGCCCGCGGCGGTGCTTGACACCAGCTACACCCCGACGCCGGGTTCCGCGCATGACGTGTTCGACACCGTCGGCAATGAAAATCTCAACGGCCCAAAGGCGGTCGCCACACCGGGTTCGCTGAAAGCCTGGTGCGAGACGCTGCGCCGCTTCGGCACCATGAGCCTCGCCGACGTCATGCAGCCCGCGATCAAGCACGCCGCGCGGGGCTATGCGGCGACACCCTATCTGCACGAATGCATCAGCGAGAGCGCCGCCGAGATGCGCAAGGACAAGCCGATCGCGGCGATTTACTTGCCTGATGGAGAGCCGTTGAAGGTCGGCGAGCGCGTGGTACAGGCCGAATATGCCGAGACGTTGCGGCATATCGCCGACCACGGTGAAAAGGCGCTCTATGCGGGACCGCTTGGCGACATCCTGGTCGATTACATGGAAAAGGCCGGCGGCTTCATCCGGCGCAACGACCTCACCAGCTACAAGACCGTCGAACGGCAGCCGATCCGCGCCGATTACCGAGGCTGGACCATCTTTGGCCCGCCGCCGCCCGCGGCCTCGGGCGTGCATATCGCGCAGATGCTGAACATCCTGGAGGGTTACGACATCGGCAGCCTCGGCTTCGGTACGCCCGAGACCATCCACTATCTTGCCGAGGTCCTGAAGATCGCATTCGCCGATCGCGCCGCTGCCAGCGGCGATCCTGATTATGTCGGCGTCCCCGTGGAGCGGCTGACTTCGAAGGCGTATGCCGAGGAGCGCCGCGCTGCGATCGATCCGGCACGGGCGCAGAGCTGGGGCGCCGGCGTGTCGCAGCTTGAAGGCGCTCACACCACGCACATGACGGCGGCTGATGCGTTCGGCAACGTGGTTGCGACCACGCAGACCATCAACAATCTGTTCGGCGCCAAGATCATGATCCCGGGCCTCGGCGCCATCGCCAACAACTACATGAACCTGTTTGATCCGCGTCCAGGCCACGCCCTGTCGCTGGCGCCGGGCAAGCGGGTGACGACCTCGATGTCGCCGATGATGGCGCTCCGTGACGGAAAGCTGCGCTACGCGCTGGGCCTGCCCGGGGGAAAACGAATCTTCCCGAGCGCGATGCAGGCACTGGTCAATTTGATCGACCACGGCATGAGCTTGCAGGAAGCGGTCGAGGCGCCGCGGGTCTGGACCGAAGGCAATGCGCTCGAAGTCGAACAGAACGTACCGGAGAGCGTGCGCGCGAAGCTCGACCGCCTCGGCCACAAGGTGCAGCCTGTCGCGACAGTCGCCGGCGGCATGAACGGTATCGCCTTCCACGACGACGGCACCATGATCGGCGCCGCCTGCTGGCGTGCGGACGGCACGCCGGTCGGGATTTCCGGTGGCCTCGCGAAGGCCGGGATCAGGTTCAGGCTGAGCTAATGGCGCGCTGGGTCGCGAGCTCGGTCAGCTCTTCCGCTCGTGGAGAGGTTGCGCGCCTTCGGCGAGCTTACTTCCGCACGCAGATCACGCGCACGACGGCGGCTTTCGCATCCGTCGAGGTGCCGCTCGCGGTGACACCGTTTGTCTTCAGGAAATCGCGCACCGTCTCCGCGGAGACCATCACCGCCTGCGACGCCGGTACTGACGTCGCGGCGCCCGCAACCATCGCCGGCTTCAACAGTGCGATGCCGGAGAACTTGCCGTCGCCGTCGATGGCGGGGCTGCCGGAGAAGCCAACAGCCGGCGGCGGTGAGAGCGGGGAATCGCCGCCACCGACAGATGCCAGCGCAGCCTTGAGGCTCGACGCAACGGCGGCTCCGCCCTGGCTCTGCGGATCCGCGATACCGATGATATCGACGCTCGTCTTCGCCGCGCCGCTGCCGAGGCTGAACGGCTTCAGGCCGCGGGCGCCGTAGATGTGGAGCAGCGCCAGATCGTGCTCCTTGTCCTCGGCGAGACGGTCGGCGCTGCCATAGCCGGCGACCGTGATCGCGAGACAGGAATCGGTGACGAGGCGGTCGGTGACGATCGCGCCATCGTCGCTGACGACGAGCCCGGTGCCATATTCGACGGTCTTGCGTGGCGGCGGCCCGGCCTGTGGCCCCGACGGGAATGCAGTGAACGCGCTCGACATCGCGATCACGACCGGCTCGACGGTGTTCTCGGTCGCCTGGTCGTAGAGGATCGTCATGATGCGAACTTCATCACCCCTGGAGGTGCCGCGCATGTAAAATTTCTTCAGACCCTGCAGACCCGACAGCACGAAGAAGTCGGGCTTCACCACGGTGTAGTCGACCTTGCGACCCGGCTCTTTCTTCTCCGCTTCGGCAAGCTTGGCTGTGGTCGGGTTCGCCTCCTTGCGGCGGCTGAGCAGCACCTGCACCGTTCCGGTGGGAGAGGTCCATTTCGAGCCGTTGGCGTCGGTCGCCTGCTGCGGCACCAGTTTTGAGGGAATGCCAAGCCGCGCGCCGCTGGTCATCTCCGTCACAATCTTCCAGCCGACGCTCTCCTGTTTGCGGCGCGCGGTCTCGGCGAGCGCGGCGCGTTCCTGCGGATTGAGCACGCCGGTCGGCTTGCCGCCCTTGGCCTTCTGATACTCCTTGATCGCCTCGATCAGGCGCGCGCTGACGTCGCCGGTGATGGCGCCGTTATATTGGCCGACCCAGGCGAGGTCGGACTGCAGCGACAACCGCTCCGCCTGCGCCATGGCATCGGCCGTCGCAGCCGGCGTCTGCAAAGCAGGAGGCCGGATCGGAACGGTCTGGACCGGCTTCGGCTTGGGGCCAGGGATCTGCGGTGTCGTCATCTGGGCGTGTGCGCCTGTCGCAGCCGCAAACATCAGTGTTGCCGCAAGCATCGATCTCATGACAAATCCAGCCAGCCCATTGAACGCAATGCCATTGAAGCACATCTCGTTGGTCGCGAACAATCTCGGGGTGGTTCAGCCGGGCGATAGAGGCCACGGACTCAGGCCCTCATCCTGAGGAGCGGCCTCAAGGCCGCATCTCGAAGGATGGCTCCGGGCGATATGGGCCTGCATGGTTCGAGACGCGCGTTCCGCGCTCCTCACCATGAGTGTTGAGAGAACGAAGGATAACGATGCTGAGCCCGGACGAACTCGAACGTTATGCCCGCCATATCGTGCTGCGCGATGTCGGTGGTCCCGGCCAGGCTGCGCTGAAGCGGGCCTCCGTGCTGGTGATCGGCGCTGGCGGGCTCGGTGCGCCCGCCTTGATGTACCTTGCGGCCGCCGGCGTCGGTACGCTCGGCGTGGTCGATGACGATGTGGTATCCCTGTCGAACCTCCAGCGCCAGGTGATTCACACCACGCCCGATATCGGCCGGCACAAGGTCGAGAGCGCGGCCGAACGGATTTCGGCGCTTAATCCGCATGTCAGCTTCGTCGGTCACGCCACCTGGCTCAATGCCGACAATGCGCTGGCGCTGATCGGCGACTATGACCTGGTGCTCGACGGCTCCGACAATTTCTCGACCCGCTATCTGGCCTCGGACGCCTGCTTCTTCGCCAAGAGGCCGCTGATCACGGCGGCGCTCGGCACCTTCGATGGCTCGCTCACCACCATCCGCGCGCATGAGAAGAACGAGCAGGGCGAATTCAATCCGACCTATCGCTGCTTGTTCCCGGAGGCGCCGCCGCCCGGGACCGTGCCGGCCTGCGCGGAAGCCGGCGTCATGGGCGCGCTCGCGGGCGTGATGGGCTCGATGATGGCGCTGGAGGCGATCCGCGAGATCGTCGGCTTTGGCGACGGCCTGGTCGGCCGCCTGCTGATGATCGATGCGCGCGCGATGCGCTTCGAGACGCTGCGTTACGCGCGCGATCCGGCCAATCCGCTCAATGGCGATGGGCCTGTGATCACTGACCTCAGCGCCCATCGCACCTGATCGCAGCCGCTACGCCGTGGCCGGCTTCTCGCTGTCGAGATGCGCCATCTGCTCGGCCGCGTAGCGCGTACCGGCGGCGACATCGGGCGGGAAGGCCTTTGCCAACAGCGCGAGATGAGCCGGCGTCAGCGTGACCTTGGCCGCACCAAGTGCCTCGCTGAGGCGGTTGCGGGTGCGGGCGCCGACCAGCGGCACGATCTCTTGACCGTGCTCTTGGCCTTGCGCCGCCACCCAGGCGATCGCGACCTGTGCCGGCGTCGCGCCAATCTCGGCGGCGATGGCGCGCAGCTGCTCCACCAGCGCCAGATTGACGTCGAGATTCGATCCCTGGAAGCGCGGCGTCATCAGCCGGTAGTCCTTGCCTGTCTTGCCGGAGTCCTTCGACCAATGGCCGCTGATCAGGCCGCGTGCCAACACGCCGTAAGCCGTGATGCCGATGCCGAGCTCGCGGCAGGTCGTCAGGATGTCGCGCTCGATGCCGCGCTGGATCAGCGAATATTCGATCTGGAGATCGGCGATCGGGTGCACGGCATGCGCGCGGCGGATGGTGTCGGAGCCGACCTCGGACAGGCCGATATGTTTGATGTAGCCGGCCTTCACGAGATCGGCGATGCCGCCGATGGTTTCCTCGATCGGAATGTTGGGATCGAGCCGTGCCGGACGGTAGATGTCGATGTAGTCGGTGCCGAGCCGCTGCAGCGAATAGGCCAGGAAGTTCCTCGTTGCGGCCGGCCTCGTGTCCATGCCGGTGAATTCGCCGGCAGGACCGCGCAGCGCACCGAATTTGACGCTGATCTGCACCTTCTCGCGCGGTACATCCTTGAGCGCTTCGCGCACCAGCATTTCATTGTGGCCCATGGCGTAGAAATCGCCGGTGTCGACCAGGGTGATGCCGGCATCCAGCGCCGCGTGGATCGTGGCGATGCTCTCGCCGCGATCGGCGGGGCCGTAGACCTCGGACATGCCCATGCAGCCGAGACCGAGAGCGGAGACGGTGGGGCCGGTTGAACCGAGTTTGCGCTGTTCCATGATGGCTCTCCTCGAAAAGGCGCTGACTGCGCCGCGTGACGAGCGCTGATATGCGCCTGATCGATTGCGCCGATAAAAGCTGGACAATCGAGAATGGCTTGTTCACATTAGCGAACAATGGCTGAGCCCGACCTGCGTGATCTCGACGTCTTCGTGGCGGTCGCCCGCACCCGCAATTTCCGGCGCGCGGCGGTCGAAATTCGCGTGTCGGTGTCGAGCCTTAGCCAACGATTGCGGGACCTCGAAGAGCGCCTCGGCGTGCGCCTGATGAACCGCACCACCCGCAGCGTCGCCCTGACCGAGGCGGGCGAGCTGCTGCTGTCGCGCGTGGCGCCGGCGCTGCGCGATGTCGGCGACGCCCTCGATCAAGTCCGCGGCCTGCGCGAGGTGGCCTCGGGCCGGCTACGCATCAACGCACCGCCGCCCGCGGTCGATCTCGTGCTGGCGCCGATGATCGGGCCGTTCCTCAAGGCCTATCCCCAGGTCGACCTCGACGTCGTCTCCGAGAGCGGGTTCGTCGACATCGTCAGCGCGGGCTTCGATGCCGGCGTGCGCTATGGCGAGCATCTCGCGCAGGACATGGTGGCGATCTCGCTCAGCGGCCCGCAGAGCTATGTCGTGGTCGCTTCGCCCGATTACCTCGCGCGCCGCGGCAAGCCTGAGCATCCGAAGGATCTGCTCGACCACGATTGCATCTGCGCCCGCTACTCCAGCGGTGTCATGCATGATCTGGAGTTCGAGAAGGCCGGACAGCTGGTGAAAGTCGATCCGCCGGCAAAGCTGATCTCGACCAACATGGGCATTTCCATGCGCGCTGCGCTCGACGGCGCCGGTGTCTGGGCGACGCTCGATGGATATGTCGGCGAAGCCCTGAAGTCGGGCGCGCTGGTCAGGCTGCTTGAAGACTGGTGCGAGCCGTTTCCGGGCCCGTTCCTGTATTATCCAAGCCGGCGCCAGACGCCGCCGGCACTGCGGGCCTTCATCGATTTCGTTGCCGACTGGCGCAAGCGCAACGCCCGGGGGTAGCAGACCCTTATGGTGAGGAGCGCGGAACGCGCGTCTCGAACCATGAAGGCCCGGATCTCGCCTGCGGCCATCCTTCGAGACGATCGCTACGCGGTCTCCTCAGGAGGAGGCAGGAGAGCTTATCGCGCAGTCAGTTGAACTCAGAGCATGCTCGGCAGCACGCGATCCGGCGGCTTGTGCGCATCCAGGAAGGTGCGGATGTTGATGATCACCTTCTCGCCCATCTCGACGCGGCCCTCGATCGTGGCCGAGCCCATATGCGGCAGCAACGTCACCTTGCCGGCCTTGGCGAGCCGCACCAGCTTCGGGTTCACCGCGGGCTCGTGCTCATAGACATCGAGGCCGGCGCCGCCGATCTCGCCGCCTTCGATCAGCTTGATCAGCGTGTCCTCGTCGGTGACCCCGCCGCGCGCGGTGTTGACGATGTAGGCGTCCTTGCGGATCAGCTTCAGCCGGCGCGCCGACAGCAGATGGTAGGTCGCCGGCGTGTGCGGACAGTTCACGGAGATGATGTCCATCCGCGCCAGCATCTGGTCGAGGCTTTCCCAATAGGTCGCGCCCAGCTCTTCGGCGATCTTCGGCGCCACCGGCCGGCGGTTGTGGTAGTGGATCTGCAAGCCGAAGGCGCGGGCGCGGCGTGCGACCGCTTGGCCGATGCGGCCCATGCCGATGATGCCGAGGCGCTTTCCGCCGATGCGATGGCCAAGCATCCAGGTCGGCGACCAGCCGGGCCAGGGTTTTCCTTCCGTCAGGATCGAGGCGCCTTCGATCATCCGCCTGGGCACGGCGAGGATCAGTGCCATGGTCATGTCGGCGGTGTCTTCTGTAAGGACTTTCGGCGTGTTGGTGACGGTGATGCCGCGGGCATGCGCGGCCTCGACATCGATGTTGTCGACGCCGTTGCCGAAATTCGCGATCAGTTTCAGCCTGCAGTCGGGCTGGTTGACGATATCGGCGGAGATGTGATCGGTCACGGTCGGAACCAGTACGTCGGCGGTACGGGCGGCTTCCGCGATCTGCTCGGCCGACATCGGCGCGTCGTCGAGGTTGATCCGCGCGTCGAACAGCTCGCGCATCCGGGTCTCGATCGAGTCCGGAAGCTTGCGCGTCACGACGACGAGGGGCTTTTTCTTCACCGACATGTCCTGCCCTCATGAGGCGTTGCGAGCCGCCTCTGTCGCCAAAGGCCGGCCGTTGAGGCCTCATTAACCCGGTTGTTCGACACTGCCTTTGCCGTGTCGTCCCCGGCGTTTCCTTCAAGCTCTCCCGACATTTCCGGCCGGAAAATCGGGACAAACCGGTTGTTCAGACGTCCGTCCTCTCTAGCAGAAGGCCGGGCCAAGACAAGAACCACGGGCAAAGGGCTCGGGAACACCCGCGTGGGGCGGGTCAGGGGCGACAGCGGCCTGGTTTTGGAATTTTGGGGTGAGGGCCCGGCTCGGCCGGACCTTCGACAGGAGACGGGTTGATGGCGTTGGGGCGTTTTTGTTCGGTGATGGCGCTCGTTTGCACCTGGTTGAGCGCTTCGGTCAGTCCCGGGCATTCGGCAAAGGACAGCACACCCCAGACGGCCTCGGGCCTCCCGGTGCCGCGCTACGTCAGCCTGAAATCGGATCACGTCAACGTCCGCGCCGGACCGACCAAGGACAATGACGTCGCGTGGGTCTACACCCGCTCCGGCCTGCCGGTCGAAATCACCGCGGAGTTCGAGAACTGGCGCCGGGTGCGCGATTCCGAGGGCGCCGAGGGCTGGGTCTATCACTCGCTGCTCTCGGGCCGCCGCACCGCGGTCGTCACGATGAAACACAAGGACGAGCTCGCGCCGATCTACGATCGCGCCGATCCCGACAGCGCGGTTGCGGCCAGGCTCCAGGCCGGTGTCGTCACCCAGGTGAAAAAGTGCAGCGCAAACTGGTGCCGCGTCAGCGGTAACGGCTTTGACGGCTGGATCCAGCAGGAACGCCTCTGGGGCGTTTATTCGGACGAGCAGGTGAACTGACGTTGGGCGGGAGCGGAGCTGTTGCTCCACCGTCATGCCCGGGCTCGTCCCGGGCATGACCGTCATGCCCGGGCTCGTCCCGGGCATCCACGTATTTTGACGCCTGACCAAGTAACGTGGATGGCCGGGACAAGCCCGGCCATGACGATCAAATCAGCAATTCAGGATAGATCTCAGCGCTTCTTGCGCAGCCGTACGACCATGTCGATGCGGGCGATCTCGTAACCCGCGGGCACCTCCGGCATCTTGGACAGCGCCAGATGCGGATCCTCGATGTCGACCAGCTCGTGGCTGTTCTCGAGATAGTAGTGATGGTGGGTCGTGACGTTGGTGTCGAAATAGGTCTTGGTGCCGTCGACGCTGACCTGACGCAGCAGACCGGCGTCGGTGAGCTGGTTCAGCGTGTTGTAGACGGTCGCCAGCGAGACCGGCACCTTGGCCAGCGTCGCTTCTTCGTAGAGCATTTCAGCCGTGAGGTGACGTGCACCCTTGCCGAACAGGAGCCAGCCGAGCGCCATGCGCTGGCGGGTCGGGCGAAGCCCCGCGGACTGGAGCATTTCGTTGACGTCGTGCCACGGGCAACCGGTCAAAGCCGGCTGGCGGCCGGACATAAGAGCCGCCGCATGGGCCTCGTCGTCGCGATGGGGCGCGTTATTTTCGTTCATTTCCAGCTTCGGGCACGCGTGAACACTGTCGTTCTCCAACATATATGGAGAGATAGATGCAGATGCAAGTTTCTCGCAACTAGAGTGGTTCTAATCAGGCAGGGAACCGGCGTGGCGGCCCGTCATTTTACCTTCATGAGAGCGCTTTGCTACCCGAAATGGCCTGTGTTAGAGAGCCCGCGGTTCCGCTTAACCGATTTTGGCGCGACCCGGCATTGAAGCCGCTCGCTATCCATCCGGGGTCCTTCGGTATTCTCGTCTGACAATGGCAACAGATGTTGCTTTTCGAACAGGATGGGGCCCATTTTCGCCGGAAACGCCGCTCAGTCGGGGTTAGAACACAAAGGCTTCCGCATGCTGAACAGGCGCAACGGTTACGAATATGAAGATCTGCTGGCGTGTGCCCGCGGCGAGATGTTCGGCCCTGGCAATGCGCAATTGCCGCTGCCGCCGATGCTCATGTTCGACCGCATTACGGACATCAGCGAGACCGGCGGCGAATTCGGCAAGGGGGTGGTGCGCGCCGAGCTCGATGTGAAGCCCGACCTCTGGTTCTTCGGCTGCCACTTCAAGAACGATCCGGTGATGCCCGGCTGCCTCGGGCTCGATGCGCTGTGGCAAATGGTCGGCTTTTATCTGGGCTGGAGCGGCGGTGAAGGTCGCGGTCGCGCGCTTGGCCTGAACGAGCTGAAGTTCAGCGGCCAGGTGCTGCCGGAGGCCCGCAAGGTTGTGTACAACATCGACATCAAGCGCGTGATGCGCTCAAAGCTGGTGCTCGGTATCGCCGACGGATGGCTTTCGGTCGATGACCAGATTATCTATCGCGCGAAGGATTTGAAGGTCGGCCTGTTCAAGCAGGGCACGAGCCTGGGCTGAGCGCATCACCACGAAGACAACGATTGAGGCGAGGCTGTCATGAGGCGGGTTGTGGTCACCGGGATGGGCATTGTCTCCTCCATCGGAAACAACACCCAGGAAGTGCTTGCGAGCCTTCACGAGGCGAAGTCGGGCATTTCGCGGGCTGAGAAATATGCCGAGCTCGGCTTCCGTTCGCAGGTGCAGGGTGCGCCGACGCTCGATCCTTCGACGGTGGTCGACCGCCGTGCCATGCGTTTCCTCGGTCAGGGTGCGGCGTGGAATCACGTCGCGATGGAACAGGCGATCCAGGATTCCGGCCTCTCGCCTGACGAAATTTCCAACATTCGCACCGGCATCATCATGGGCTCCGGCGGCCCGTCGGCGCGCACCATCGTCGAGGCCGCCGACATCACCCGCACCAAGGGACCGAAGCGCGTCGGGCCGTTTGCAGTGCCGAAGGCGATGTCCTCCACGGCCTCCGCGACGCTTGCGACCTGGTTCAAGATCAAGGGCGTGAACTATTCGATCTCGTCGGCCTGCGCCACGTCGAACCATTGCGTCGGCAACGCCTATGAGACGATCCAGATCGGCAAGCAGGACGTCATCTTCGCCGGCGGCTGCGAGGAGCTGGACTGGTCGCTGTCGGTGCTGTTCGACGCCATGGGCGCGATGTCCTCGAAGTACAACGACACGCCTGCCACGGCCTCGCGTCCCTACGACGTCAACCGCGACGGCTTCGTGATTGCCGGCGGCGCCGGCGTGCTGGTGCTGGAAGAGCTCGAGCACGCCAAGGCGCGCGGCGCGCGCATTTACGGCGAGATCGTCGGCTATGGCGCGACGTCCGACGGCTACGACATGGTCGCACCATCAGGCGAGGGCGCCGAGCGCTGCATGCGCATGGCGATGTCGACC
This sequence comes from Bradyrhizobium sp. 40, assembly GCF_023100925.1. Lineage (NCBI taxonomy): Bacteria > Pseudomonadati > Pseudomonadota > Alphaproteobacteria > Hyphomicrobiales > Nitrobacteraceae > Bradyrhizobium > Bradyrhizobium sp. 40. The sequence continues at coordinate 7,308,743 of NZ_CP064688.1, read as the reverse complement.
GTGAAGACCAAGGTCGACTACATCAATCCGCACGCGACATCGACCCCGGCCGGCGATCCGCCGGAGATCGACGCGCTCCGCAGGGTGTTCGGAAGTGGCGAGAAGTGCCCGCCGATCTCGGCGACCAAGGCGCTGACCGGTCATTCCCTGGGCGCAACCGGCGTGCAGGAAGCGATCTATTCGCTGCTGATGATGAACAATGGTTTCATCTGCGAGAGCGCCCACATCCAGGAGCTCGACCCCGTGTTCGCCGACATGCCGATCGTGCGCAAGCGCATCGACAACGTCAAGATCGGCACCGTGCTGTCGAACTCCTTCGGCTTCGGCGGCACCAACGCCACGCTGGTGTTCAGCCGGCTGGATGCGTGAGGTCCTTGCGGACGCGCTGGTAATTTTCTCGTCATGGCCGGGCTTGTCCCGGCCATCCACGTCTTGGCTCACGTCTTGGCCACCGGCTTCGAAGGGCGTGGATGCCCGGGACAAGCCCGGGCATGACGAAAGCGGAAAGCGATCGAAACGATGCAGGAATTGATGAAAGGCAAGCGCGGTCTGATCATGGGCATCGCCAATGATCATTCGATCGCCTGGGGCATGGCGAAGACGCTGCATGCCCATGGCGCCGAGCTCGCCTTCACCTTCCAGGGCGAAGCACTGGGCAAGCGCGTCAAGCCGCTGGCGGAGCAGCTTGGCATCGACATGGTGCTGCCCTGCGACGTCGAGGACATCGCGAGCGTCGACGCTACATTCACGGCCTTGCGCGAAAAGTGGGGCCGGCTGGATTTCGTGATCCACGCGATCGGCTTCGCCGACAAGAACGAGCTCAAGGGCCGTTACGCCGACACCAGCCGCGAGAATTTTTCGCGCACCATGGTGATCTCCTGCTTCTCCTTCACGGAAGTGGCAAAACGCGCCGCCGAGCTGATGACGCAGGGCGGCAGCATGATCACGCTGACCTTCGGCGCCTCGGAACGCGCGATGCCGAACTACAACGTGATGGGCGTGGCCAAGGCGGCACTGGAAGCCTCGGTGCGCTATCTCGCCTCGGACTTCGGACCGCGCGGCATCCGCGTCAACGCGATCTCCGCCGGCCCCATCCGCACGCTCGCCGGCTCCGGCATCGGCGAGGCGCGCGCGATGTTCGCCTACATGCAGAAGCATTCCCCGCTCCGCCGCGGCGTCACGCTCGATGAGCTCGGTGGCTCGGCGCTGTATCTGCTGTCGGATCTCTCCGGCGGCGTGACCGGCGAGATCCATTATGTCGATAGCGGCTATAACACCGTCCTGATGCCGCGCCCGGACGATTTGAAGGCGCAGGATTAGCTCTCGTAGAGTGGGCAAAGGCGCGCAAGCGACGTGCCCACGATTTCTCAATGATTTGAGACCCGTTCCCGCTGCGGAATGTGTCGATCAGCGCGCGTCGCTGTTGCGTGTCGCTCGTTGAAACCCGAGCAAGAGCGGCAGCGTCTTGTCGAGGCTTTCCGTCAGCATGGCGCGCACGCCGTCGCGCAGTGCGGGATTGTCGGCGGCATCTTCAGGACGGGTCGGAAACGATTCTGCGGGTAGTTCGCGATAGGGGCCGCCGATTTGCACGCCCAGAAGCCTCTGCACCGTAAGGGAATGATGCGTGTTGATCAGCGCAGAACTCTGTCTGACAACAGAAAAGTCGCGCCCATCGAAGATGCGGACAAACGCCAGGGCGTAGAGATAGATGCGTCGCCCGAGCACCACATCATGGTTGAGGATGCCGAAGCCGCGGACCGTATAGTTGGATGACCCGAAAGGGCTGATTGAATTGAGGATCTGGATGTAGTGCCGGCAATTCGTTCCTTTCACGACCTCGCGCATGTATTGGGCCAGCTCCGCATTGAGATCGCGGAACAACCTGTCCTTCAATGTGTCCTTGGACTCATCGCGGCGAGGAAATTTCGCCGGGTTGTAGGGGATTCTCAGAACGGATACGCCGGCAGGGATCGCGGCGCGAGTCCGCGCGAAGATCAGATCATTGAGTCCCCAGCCCGGGATCGGGACGACCGTCTTCTTGTTCTGAAATACGGTCAGGCCGGTCGTCAACACGGTGAACTCATCGCCGGTGGTGACGACGACCCCGAAGTCGCAGGGGCCGCCGACCACGGAAGCAGGTTTGGCCGTCCGCGTGGTTGTCTTGCCGTTGGCTTGCTTGACGGCTGATCCTGCCGTTTCCGTCCCTGGTGGTCCCGATTTGGTCTGCCCCCAAGCAGATGTCGAAAAGCACCACACGACAGCCGCAAGGACGACGAGCCGGGCCATAACGTCAAATGCAGCCCAGCCGCAGGAAGCGGACGAGCGATAGCCTTTGTCGCGTCCCCTCGGCAAAGGCGCTTACTCGCCCTTGATATACGCAGGTAGATACTTGTCCAGCTGGGCCGTGAGCAGGCTGCGTGTGCTGTCACGCAACAATGCACTGCTGGTCACCTGTTCCGGAGTCTTGGGAAATTCGAGATTGTTGAGGATTTGCATATTGTCGTTCTTGTTGGAGAAACTCGAAGCAATCACATCGCCGAAGCCGCGGGTAGGCGCCCGATGGATGTCGAAAGTCCGTCCGTCAAAAACGTTGATGCGGAAATAGGAAACCACGACGCCGCGCCCGGAAGGGCTCGCCCAATTCTTGTAGACCCCGAGGCCCTCGATTGATTGATTGGTGCCATCAACCGAAACGCGGGCTTTCGTGGCTACGACGTAACGTTCGCAATTTGACGTTCCGGCGATCTGCCGCACCAGCGCCGTCAGGTCGTCGCGGTCATTGCGGAACAGTTTCGCTTCCGGATGATAGTACGGCTTGAAGGCTCCGCTTGCGTAAGCGATCTTTCGGACAGCCGCGCCTGGAGCCGCGGCGCGAACCCTCGCGACGAACAGATCATCGATACCCCACGTCTCGATCGGCGCCTCCATATACTCGTTGCCGAGCATCGTGAGGCCGACATGTTGCACCGAGAACTGGTCTCCGATCGCGGAAATGACGCCGATCTGACAGTGGCCCCTCTCCGCCGCGGCTGGCTGTTCTGCAGCCGGTTTGGCCTTCGGCGCCGCCTTCTTGACTGCCTTCGTGGCTGGCGCCGCCGTCTGAGCGGGAGGGAGGGGTTTGCGCGGCTGCCGTAGTGAGCAGGGACAGCAACGCGATCAGCGAGACGGCAATTCGAAACATCGATTCCGGGAAAGGGCAAGAGGACGGCGGATACGCCACACTAAATTGGAACCATGACAACCGCAAGCTGCACCAGGCGACCACTGCCTATCCGGCGGGCCGCTGCCGCCGCCACCGGTAATACTTCATCATGAACCCGTTCGACGGCTCGACCTCTTGCTTCTCGAACACAAAGCCTTCGCGCTCGTACCAGCGCCAGGCTTTGTCGTTCTCGCGGACGCAGCGCAGATACATCTCGTCCGGCATTTGCGTGCGCGTGAAGGCGAGCAATTGGCGGCCAAGCGATTGGCCCTGATAGGCGGGCGCGACGAACAGCATGTCGAGATAGAGTTTTGGCAAATGCAGCGCCAGCATTGCGGCGATCGTGCCGTTGTCGTCGGCGACGAACAGGCTCCAGCCGTCGTCGATCTCGCGCCGGATGCGTGCGCGCAGGTTTGCGAGCAGGAATTCGCTCGCCTCGCCGAGCCCGGTCGAGACCCAGCTCTCCATCCAGACACGGCCGATCTCGTCGTATTCGTCCGCGCGGGCCGAGCGGATGAGGAGATGCGACATCGAGGCCTCAGGTCGGCTTGCTGCGCACGGATGGACGCGCGCGAACCTTGCCCGCCGACAGGCACACCACCTCGGAGATCTGCAGCAGTTGCCGCGCCAGCGGGCTGGTCTTGCGCCAGACCATGCCGATGGTGCGCGACGGCTGCGGGTCGCGGAAGCGTGCCAGCGAGACCGAGGCCGATCGTGTTTCCACCGACACGGCCATCTCCGGGATCAACGTGACGCCGATGCCGGCGCTGACCATCTGGACCAGTGTCGACAGCGAATTGGCATCCAGCATCTCGCGCGGCGGTGCCGATTGCATGTTGCAGAATGACAGCGCCTGATCGCGGAAGCAGTGCCCCTCTTCGAGCAGCAGCAGCCGCATCTCGCGCATCATCTCCCGCGATGGTGCCGGCGTTCCCTCATCCGCGCTCGGGCGCACCAGCAGGAATTTTTCCTCGAACAGGGCGACCTCGGTGAGCGAAGGCTCGGACACCGGCAACGCCACGATGGCGGTATCGAGCCGGCCTTCCACCAGTTCCTGGATCAGCCGCGGCGTCATCGTCTCGCGCACGCGGATGTCGAGCTCCGGATGCATGCGCGTCAAATTCTTGGTGATTGTCGGCAGCAGATAGGGCGCGATCGTCGGGATCATGCCGATGCGCAGCCGTCCAGAGAACCGGTCCTGCGAGGCGCGGGCGAAATCGCCGAGTTCGTCGACCGAGCGCAAGATGTCGCGGACGCGCTGCGCGAGCTCCTCGCCAAACCGGGTCAACGCCACCTGCCGGGCGCTGCGCTCCAGCAACAGGCCGCCGAGCGCCTCCTCCAGCTCCTTGATTTGCATCGACAGGGCGGGCTGCGAGATCGAGCAAGACTCAGCCGCGCGGCCGAAATGACTGTGACGCGCCAGGGCGTCGAAATACCGAAGCTGGCGCAGGGTGAGGTTTAGCATCAGAAAATCTTATCGCTGCGATCATTAAAGTCAACTTCCCCTGATCGAACGTGAAGCTTAGAGTGCTTCTACCTGGTCAAAGGCGCGAGTTCGACGCCACCAGAGGAGGTATTCATGGACGACACTTCAAAGTGCCCGTTTTCGGGTGGAAAACGTGTGCCGGCGAACCGCGATTGGTGGCCGACCCAGCTCAGCATCGAGATGCTGCACAAGAATTCCCCCAAGTCCGACCCGATGGACAAGGACTTCGACTACGCCAAGGAATTCAAGTCGCTCGACCTGAACGCGGTCATCAAGGACCTGACGGCTTTGATGACAGACTCGCAGGAATGGTGGCCCGCCGACTTCGGTCACTACGGCGGCCTCATGATCCGCATGGCCTGGCATAGCGCGGGCACCTATCGCACCACCGACGGTCGCGGTGGCGCCGGCGCCGGACAGCAGCGTTTCGCGCCGCTCAACAGCTGGCCCGATAACGCCAATCTCGACAAGGCCCGCCGTCTGCTCTGGCCGATCAAGCAGAAATACGGCCGCAAGATCTCCTGGGCCGATCTGATGGTGCTGGCCGGCAACGTCGCGCTGGAGTCGATGGGCTTCAAGACCTTCGGCTTTGCCGGCGGCCGCGTCGACGTCTGGGAGCCGGAAGAACTGTATTGGGGTCCCGAAGGGACGTGGCTGGGCGATGAGCGCTACAGCGGCGAACGCCAGCTCGCCGAGCCGCTGGGCGCGGTGCAGATGGGCCTCATCTACGTCAATCCGGAAGGCCCGAACGGCAAGCCGGATCCGGTCGCCGCGGCCAAGGACATTCGCGAGACCTTCGCCCGCATGGCGATGAACGACGAAGAGACCGTCGCGCTGATCGCCGGCGGCCACAGCTTCGGCAAGACCCATGGTGCCGGCGATCCGTCGCTGGTCGGACCGGAGCCGGAAGCGGGCGCGCTCGAGGATCAGGGCCTCGGCTGGAAGAGCAAGCACGCGTCGGGTCACTCGGGCGATTCCATCACCAGCGGACTCGAGGTGACATGGACGACGACACCGACCAAGTGGAGCAACAACTTTTTCGAGAACCTGTTCAATTTCGAATGGGAGCTGACGAAGAGCCCGGCCGGTGCGCAGCAGTGGACGGCCAAGAACGCCGATGCCATCATTCCCGACGCCTTCGACAAGTCGAAGAAGCACCGGCCGACGATGCTGACGACCGATCTCTCGCTGCGTATGGATCCTGCCTATGAGAAGATCTCGCGCCGCTTCCTGGAGAATCCCGATCAGTTCGCGGACGCCTTCGCCCGTGCCTGGTTCAAACTCACCCATCGCGACATGGGTCCGGTCGTGCGCTATCTCGGCCCGCTGGTGCCGAAGGAAACGCTGATCTGGCAAGACCCGATCCCCGCCGTGAATCACGAGCTGGCCAGCGAGCAGGATATCGCCTCGCTGAAGACCAAGATCCTGGCCTCGGGTCTGTCGGTCTCGGAGCTGGTCTCGACCGCATGGGCGTCGGCCTCGACGTTCCGCGGCTCGGACAAGCGTGGCGGCGCCAACGGCGCACGCATTCGCCTCGCCCCGCAGAAGGACTGGGAGGTGAACGAGCCGGCTCAGCTCTCGAAGGTTCTGGGCAAGCTCGAAGCGATCCAGAAGGACTTCAACGCGTCATCCGGTGCGAAGAAGGTCTCGCTGGCGGACCTCATCGTGCTCGGCGGCACCGCCGCGGTCGAGAAGGCGGCGAATGATGCCGGCGTTGACGTCAAGGTCGGCTTCACGCCGGGCCGCATGGATGCCTCGCAGGAGCAGACCGACGCCGCTTCGTTTGCTCCGCTGGAGCCGCGGGCCGATGGCTTCCGCAACTTCATCGGCAAGCGGCAGCAGTTCATGATGCCCGAGGAGGCTCTGGTCGATCGTGCGCAGCTGCTCCGGCTTACCGGGCCGGAGATGACGGTGCTCCTCGGCGGTCTGCGCGTGCTCGGTGCCAATGCGAATGGTTCGAAGAACGGCGTCCTCACCTCGAAGGTGGGAACGCTGAGCAACGACTTCTTCGTCAACCTGCTCGACATGAGCACGCAGTGGACGCCGGCCGGCACCGACGGCACCTATGAGGCCCGCGACCGCAAGACCAACGCGGTCAAGTGGACCGGCACGCGCGTCGACCTGATCTTCGGCGCGCACTCGCAGCTTCGCGCCTACGCCGAGGTCTATGCCACGTCGGATTCCAAGGAGCAGTTCGTCAAGGACTTCGCCAAGGCCTGGACCAAGGTGATGAACCTTGACCGGTTCGACATCGCGGCCTGATTCCAAAGCTCGGCAAGCGACAAACAAAAAGGGCGGCCGAGAGGCCGCCCTTCGTGTTTCTGGCAGGTGGCGAGATTTACTCGCCGGCCGCTTCGCGCGCGGGCTGCTGGCTCTCGCCCTTGCCCTCGAGGTCTTCGCCGGTCTCCTGGTCGACCACTTTCATCGACAGGCGGGTCTTGCCGCGGTCGTCGAAGCCGAGCAGCTTGACCTTGACCTTGTCGCCTTCCTTGACGACGTCGGAGGTCTTCTGCACGCGCGCCGAGGCGAGCTGGCTGATGTGGACGAGACCGTCCTTGGAGCCGAAGAAGTTCACGAAAGCTCCGAACTCCATCACCTTGACGACGGTGCCGTCATAGATCTGGCCGACTTCCGGATCGGAGGCGATCGACTTGATCCACTTGATCGCGGCCTTCATGGCCTCGCCGTCGTTGGAAGCGACCTTCACGGTGCCGTCGTCCTCGATGTTGACCTTGGCCCCGGTCTTCTCGACGATCTCACGGATCACCTTGCCGCCGGTGCCGATCACTTCGCGGATCTTGTCGGTGGCGATCTTGAAGGTCTCGATGCGCGGCGCGTATTCGCCGAGCTCGGCACGGGCGTTGGTGAGCGCCTTCGACATCTCGCCGAGGATGTAGATACGCCCATCCTTGGCCTGGCCGAGCGCGACCTTCATGATCTCCTCGGTGATGCCCTCGATCTTGATGTCCATCTGGAGCGAGGTGATGCCCTGCTCGGTACCGGCGACCTTGAAGTCCATGTCGCCGAGATGGTCCTCGTCACCGAGGATGTCCGAGAGAACCGCGAACCGCTTGTCTTCGAGGATCAGGCCCATCGCGATGCCCGCGGTCGGCCGCTTCAACGGCACGCCGGCGTCCATCAGCGCGAGCGAGGCGCCGCAGACCGATGCCATCGACGAGGAGCCGTTGGATTCGGTGATCTCCGACACCACGCGCGTGGTGTAGGGGAATTCGTGGTGCGGCGGCAGCACCGGGTGGATCGCGCGCCAGGCGAGCTTGCCGTGGCCGATCTCGCGGCGCTTGGTGCCGCCGAGGCGGCCGGTCTCACCGACCGAGTAGGGAGGGAAGTTGTAGTGCAGCAGGAACGTCTCTTTGTACGTTCCCGACAGCGCGTCGATGTACTGCTCGTCCTCGCCGGTGCCGAGCGTGGTCACGACCAGCGCCTGGGTCTCGCCGCGGGTGAACAGCGCCGAGCCGTGGGCGCGGGGCAGCACGCCGACTTCGGCGACGATGTTGCGCACGGTCTTGGAATCGCGGCCGTCGATGCGCTTGCCGGTGTCGAGGATGTTCCAGCGAACGATCTTGGCTTCGAGCTCCTTGAACACGCCGCCGATGCGCAGCTTGTCGTATTTGGGCTCCTGGCCTTCCGGGAAGTAGTGAGCGATCACCTTTTCCTTGACCTTGCCGACCGCGGCGTAGCGATCCTGCTTGACCGGAATGGCGTAGGCGGCGCGCAGTTCCTGCTCGACCATGCCGAGCATTTCCTTTTCGAGCGCCGAATTGTCGATCGTGGTGACCTCGCGCGGCTCCTTCGCGGCCTTTTCGGCGAGCTCGATGATCGCGTTGATCACGGGCTGGAAGTGGCGGTGACCGAACATCACGGCGCCGAGCATGATCTCTTCGTTCAGCTCCTTCGCTTCCGATTCCACCATCAGCACCGCGTCTGCGGTGCCGGCGACGACGAGGTCGAGCTGGGTGTCGACCATCTCGTCGAGAGTCGGGTTGAGGATGAACTCGTCATTGGCGAAGCCGACGCGCGCGGCGCCGATCGGGCCCTTGAAGGGAGCGCCCGATAGGGTCAGCGCAGCCGATGAGGCCACCAGCGCGACGATATCGGGATCGTTCTCCATGTCGTGCGAGAGCACGGTGACGATCACCTGGGTCTCGTTGCGCCAGCCGTCGACGAACAGCGGACGGATCGGACGGTCGATCAGGCGGGAAACCAGTGTTTCCTTCTCGGTCGGACGACCTTCACGCTTGAAATAGCCGCCGGGAATGCGGCCGGCTGCATAGGTCTTCTCCTGGTAGTCGACGGTCAGCGGCAGGAAGTCGACGCCTTCGCGCGGCGACTTCGCCGCAACGACGGTGGCGAGCACCACGGTCTCGCCGTAGGTCGCGACGACTGCGCCGTCGGCCTGGCGGGCGATCTTGCCGGTTTCGAGCTTGAGAGGGCGTCCACCCCAGTCGATCTCGACTGAATGCTTATTGAACATAGAGGTCTTCTTTCATGGGTTCTCGAAAGAAGGACGGGTCGAAAAACAAAAACCATGCGCAAGATTGCGGGACGTTGATCGAAGCGGGCGATCAGCGTCCTGCGATCCTGCCATGGTTTCTGGATTTCGGATGGCGTCCATCCCTTCGGGTCATACGGGCGCCTTGCCCGTTGTGCCCAGCCGCCGGATTGCTGCTGGACTGTCAGTCGGCACGAACGCGAACACCGAAGCGCGGTGTTCGCCCATCATGCCCCGGATGCTCGCCGTCAACGGCTCGCATCCGACGCGCACGCAGCCTCGACGAAAAACCTTTAAACAAACGCTTTCGTTCGAAATCACGCGCGAAAACGCGCGCCGTTTGGCGCGCGTAAGAACTCTTAACGACGAATGTTGTGCTTCTCGAGCAGCGCCTTGTAGCGCGCCTCGTCCTTCTTCTTCACATAGTCGAGGAGCGAGCGGCGGGTCGAGACCAGCTTCAAGAGACCGCGACGCGAATGGTTGTCCTTCACGTGGGTCTTGAAATGGTTCGTGAGGTTGGCGATGCGTTCCGACAGGATCGCGACCTGAACCTCTGGCGAGCCGGTATCGCCGGCCTTGTTGGCATTCGTCTTGATGACTTCCGCTTTGCGTTCTGCGGCAATCGACATCGGTCAATTTCTCTCGTTGCGATCGGCGCTGGCAGTCAGGCCGGTCAGGTTGAACACACGCTTGGGGATGATTTCGCCATTGCCGACTTCGGCAAGCGCGAGAAGCCGGCCTGCCACCGTGACATAGACTGTGCCGCTACAAGTGGGCGCATCCCGTCCGCGCAACAAAACGGCTTGGCCCCGATGGAGCCTTGCCGCATCAGCCCGAGTGACGGCCAGTGCCGGGATGTCGTCCAGCGCGGTCTCAACGGGCATAAGCGCGTCGGCGAGGCTACCCTCGCCGGACGCGGCTCTATCGCACAAAGCCTCCAACTGATCCAGCGGAATCATGTCGTTCTCGCCAAATGGGCCGACCAGGGTCCGCCGCAGCGCGCAGATATGGCCGTAACTGCCGAGAATCCGGCCCATATCGCGGGCCAGCGCGCGAACATAGGTGCCCTTGCCGCACTCGGCCTCGAACACGGCATGGTCGCTATCCGGTTGATCTACAAGGCTTAAACGGTGAATCTCGACCGGACGGGGGGCCAGTTCCACGATCTCGCCGTCGCGGGCGAGGTCGTAGGCGCGCTCGCCCTGGACCTTGATCGCGGAATAGCGCGGCGGGATTTGCTGGATCACCCCGGTGAAACGGGGCAGCAGGGCCTCGATGGCCTCCCGGGTCGGGCGCTGGTCCGAGGTTGCGGTCGCCCGGCCCTCGATGTCGTCGGTGTCTCGCTCCTCGCCCCAGCATACCGTGAATCGGTAGCGCTTGCGGCCATCCATGACGAAGGGAACGGTCTTGGTGGCCTCACCCAGCGCGATCGGCAGGCCGCCGGAGGCCAGCGGATCCAGCGTGCCGGCATGGCCGGCGCGCTTGGCGTTGAACAGGCGCTTGAGCACGGCAACGGCCTGCGTCGAGGTCATGCCGATCGGCTTGTCGAGCACCACCCAGCCGTGGACGTCGCGGCGGTCGCGGCGCGGCTGGTTGCCCTTCTGCTTGTTGGCGCGCGGATCGTTGTTGACGCGGCGCGGCTCCTGAGGCGGCTGAGAATTGCCGCTCATGTCCGCAAAACTATTTTTCTGCACGTCGAGCTGATCGGCCTCTTCGCCGCCGATCGTGCCGTGAGCCGGGTCCATCGTCATCGTTCTTCTTCCCGATCCGAATCCGGATCCTGTTCCAGGTCCTTCTGCACCGCGGGTGTTCGCAAAAGCTTCTCGATCCGTTCCGCTTCGTCGAATCGTTCGTCGACGCGGAAGCGAAGGTCAGGTGCAAATTTCAGGTTAACGCGCCGCGCGACCTCGCCGCGCAGGAATTTCTTGTTGCGCTCGAGCGCAGCGAGGACGACCTCGGTGTCGCGGCCACCGAGCGGCATCACATAGACTGTCGCGAGCTTCAGGTCGGGCGACATCCGCACCTCCGGCACGGTGATGATGTGACCTTCGAGGTCTGCATCATGCACGCTGCCTTGCGCCAGAATCTCGGCTATCGCATGGCGAACCTGCTCGCCGACCCGCAACTGGCGTTGCGAGCCGCCGGACGCGGAACTCTTTTTCTGATGATGGCGGGGCATGGTCTGAAAATCACCTCGTCATGCCCGCGTTTGGGGCACTGGCACTGTCATTTGTCTTGTTGAAACGAAGAGGGGTGGATGGCCGGAAAAAATCCGGCCATCGCACTCCCGCAATTCAGTTCAAAAAAGATCCAGGCGCTTCGGTAAGATTTGGACTTACAGGGAGCGCTGGATCGTCTCCACGCGGTAACACTCGATGACGTCACCGGCGCGCATGTCGTGATAGTTCTCGAAGGCCATGCCGCATTCCTGACCGGACTGGACTTCCTTCACTTCGTCCTTGAAGCGCTTCAGCGTCGACAGCTTGCCTTCGTGCACGACGACGTTGTCGCGGATCAGGCGCACGTTGGCGCCGCGTTCCACGGTGCCGTCGGTGACGCGGCAGCCGGCGACCTTGCCGACCTTGGAGATGTTGAAGATTTCCAGGATCGCGGCATTGCCGAGCATGGTTTCCCGCAGGGTCGGCGCGAGCAGGCCGCTCATGGCCTTCTTCACGTCGTCCACGAGGTCGTAGATGATGTTGTAGTAACGGATCTCGATGCCGTTGCGCTTGGCGGCCGCAGCGGCCTCCTTGTTCGCACGAACCGAGAAGCCGATGATCGCGGCGTTGAAGCCTTCCGCGAGCGTCACGTCCGATTCCGAGATGCCGCCGACACCCGCATGCAGGATGCGCGCGGCGACTTCGTCGGTGCCGAGCTTCTCCAGCGAGCCGAGGATCGCTTCCAGCGAGCCCTGCACGTCGGCCTTGATGATCAACGGGAATTCCTTGCGGCCCGCCGTCTTCAACTGCGACATCATCTGCTCGAGCGAGCCGCGCATGCCGGAGATCGAGGCCGCCGCGTTCTCGCGCTTCTGGTGCGCGCGGTAGCTGGTGACCTGGCGGGCGCGGGCTTCGTTCTCGACCACGGCGAGACGATCGCCGGCTTCCGGCGGACCGTTGAAGCCGAGCACCTCGACCGGCACCGACGGACCTGCCTCCTGCACCGTCTCGCCCTGATCCGAGATCAGCGCGCGGACGCGGCCCATTTCGGCGCCGGCGACGATGATGTCACCGACACGGAGCGTGCCGCGCTGGACCAGAACGGTCGCGACCGGACCGCGGCCACGATCGAGCTTGGCTTCGATCACGGTGCCTTCGGCCGGACGATCCGAATTGGTCTTGAGGTCGAGGATGTCGGCCTGAAGCGCGATCATCTCGAGCAGCTTGTCGAGATTGGTCTTGTTCTTCGCCGACACTTCGACATCGACGACTTCGCCGCCGAAGGATTCGACCTGCACCTCGTGCTGGAGCAGCTCGGTGCGCACGCGCTCGGGCTTGGCGTCGGGCTTGTCGATCTTGTTGATGGCAACAATGATCGGCACCCGCGCCGCCTTGGCGTGGTTGATGGCTTCGATCGTCTGCGGCATCACGCCGTCGTCAGCCGCAACCACCAGCACGACGATGTCGGTCACCTTGGCGCCGCGGGCGCGCATCGCGGTGAACGCGGCGTGGCCGGGCGTGTCGATGAAGGTGATCTTCTTGCCGCTTTCGGGCGACAGCACCTGATAGGCGCCGATATGCTGGGTGATGCCGCCGGCTTCGCCGGAGACCACGTTGGCATGACGGAGCGCGTCGAGCAGCGAGGTCTTGCCGTGGTCGACGTGACCCATCACGGTCACCACCGGCGAGCGCGGCTCGGTGTCGGTGGAATCGTCGATGGCGTCGAACAGGCCTTCTTCAACGTCGGACGCGGCAACGCGCTTGACGGTGTGACCAAGCTCCTCGGCGATCAGCTGCGCAGTGTCGGCATCGATCACGTCGGTGATCTTGTGGATCGCGCCCTGCTTCATCAGCATGCGGATGATTTCCACCGCGCGCTCCGACATGCGGTTGGCGAGCTCCTGGATGGTGATCGCCTCCGGGATGACCACCTCGCGAATGAGCTTTTCCTTCGGCTCGTTCGCGGCATGGCCCTTCAGACGCTGGGTGCGGCGGCGGAACGAGGCGATCGAGCGCTCGCGGACGTCGTCGGCATTGAAGGCGGTGACGACCGTCAGGCGGCCGCGCTCCTTCTGCGGGCCGGGCTTGTGGGTGGGCTTGGGAGCGACCACAGGCCGCGCAGCGCCGCCGGGGCCGCGACGGATCTGGCGCGGACCCTCGTCCTCGTCGGGTCCGGCTGCGACAGCGGGGGCGCGGCCCACCGGGCCTCCCGGCCGCTGTGTGGTCGTTCCGGGCCGCGCGGTCGTTGTTCCCGGGCGTGCCGTGGTGGTTGTGCCGGGGCGCGCCATGGGCGCACCGGGGCGCGCTGCAGGAGCGGCCGAGGTCGCCGTTGCGGGGCGCGCGGCGGATTGCGGTTGCTCGCCTTCGCCAAAACGCTTCTTGGCCTCGGTTTCGGCCTTCCGCTTGGCTTCCTCTTCGTGACGGTGACGCTCCTCCTCGGCCTTGCGGCGGGCTTCGGCGGCCTCGCGATCGGCACGCTCGGCGCTTTCGCGGACCGCGCGGCGCTGGGCCTCTTCCTCGGCATGGCGGCGCTCTTCGACTTCGCGCACCTTGGCATCGGCCAGCGCGCTGGCGCGGGCGGAACGTTCGTCCTCGGTCAGCGTACGCAGCACCACGCCGGAGCCGGCGTTGCGCGGCGGCGCGGGGCGGGCCGGAGCAGGCTTGGGCGCGGCGGCCGGCGCGGGTTTCGCCACCTCGGCGACCTGCGGCTCGGGGCTGCCGTCGACACGGCGCTTGCCACGCTTCTCGACCACGACCTGCTTGCTACGGCCATGACTGAAGCTCTGGCGCACGGTGCCCGTTTCGACGCGCGGCTTGAGCGATAGCGTCTTGCTCGGAACGCTCAGCTTCTTGTCGCCAGGGGTCTTGGTATCAACCATTAAGCAGTCCTAATCCTGATCTTGTTGTCTTGTGCGTTGCCGCACCGTGCTATCGGGTGGTCGTTGTCTCTCAGAAATCCTGGCCGGGCTTTTCGGCAGTCCTGTCAGCGTCCGCCATCCGGTATCGGACCAGCATCTGGCTACGTGACAGGAATGACTTGCTCGCCGGGCCCGCGAGCAGGGCAGCATGTATCACATTTGACCGGGTAAGTGCCAAATCCAATTCTGATGATTTTAGTGCGGTGACGACGGGAATCTGCGGCTTGGCGCCGCGATTTCCCTCATTTTGACGCGCCAGCATGTCCAATTTGCGGATTCCGTCCGCGGCCCCGTCGCTGGCATGGATCAGGACCTCGACCGTACCTTCCCGAAGCGCGCTTTCGACCTTGCCGAAACCGGCCACGATCTGGCGCGCCTTGGCGGCAATCCCAAGGGCTTCGACCACGCTCCGGACCAGGAGCGCCTCGATGTCGGCGGGAAGCGTCGGAGGGATGCGCAGCTCGCGCTTGAAGGCTTTGGTAAAATGGTGACGCCGGACGGCTTCCGCAACCACCTCGCGCGAGGCGGTGACCCACATGCCGCGTCCGGGCAGCTTGCGCTTGAGATCGGGAACTATGTGCCCTTGCGGCGAGACGACGAAGCGGATCAGCTCGTCGATCGGCCGGACCTCGCGGCTGACCGCACACATCCGCATGGTCGCGGACCTTTCGGTCCGCGGTCCATGGTCAAGTTCGGGGTCAGTATCGGCGAGCATCCGGGTGACATCCTCCTTCGCCTTAAGCCGGCTGATCTTCGGTCGCCTCGGCCTCTTCGGCGGGCTTGGCGAGATCGGCCTCGGTGATCCAGCCGGCCTTGACACGGGCCTGCATGATCATCGCTTCAGCATCGTCACGGGAAATTTCGAGGCCATCGAGCGCGCCCGGATATTTGGTCTGCTCGCCGCCCTCCTTGCGCTCGGTCCAGCCGACCAGATCGTCCGTGGCGCAACCGGCGAGGTCGTCGACCGTCTTGATGTCGTTCTCGCCGAACTTCACCAGCATCTTCGAGGTGACGCCGGGCACGTCCTTCACGGCGTCCTCGACGCCGAGCTCCTTGCGCCTGGCCTCGAGTTCGGCTTCCAGCTGTTCGAGATATTCACGGGCGCGGTTCTGGAGTTCCTGCGCGGTCTCCTCGTCGAAACCTTCGATGCCGGCGAGTTCCTTGACGTCCACCATCGCGAGTTCCTCGACCGAGGTGAAGCCTTCGGACGCCAGCAATTGGCCGACCACTTCGTCGACATTGAGCGATTCCATGAAGACGCGGGTGGAGTTCTCGAAATCGGCCTGGCGGCGCTCCGATTCCTCCTGCTCGGTCAGGATGTCGATGTCCCAGCCGGTGAGCTGCGAGGCCAGACGCACATTCTGGCCGCGGCGGCCGATCGCCAGCGAGAGCTGGTTGTTGGTGTCGGGCACGACGACCTCGATGCGTTCGCGGTCTTCGTCGATGACGACCTTGGAGACTTCGGCCGGCGCCAGCGCGTTGACCACGAAGGTCGCGATGTCGGGCGACCAGGGGATGATGTCGATCTTCTCGCCCTGCAATTCGTTCACCACCGCCTGCACGCGCGAGCCGCGCATACCGACGCAGGCGCCGACCGGATCGACCGAGGAATCACGGGAAATCACGCCGATTTTTGCGCGCGAGCCGGGATCGCGGGCGACCGCCTTGATCTCGACGATGCCGTCATAGATCTCGGGCACTTCCTGCGCGAACAGCTTTGCCATGAACTGCGGATGGGTGCGGGAGAGGAAGATCTGCGGGCCGCGGGTCTCGCGGCGGACGTCGAAGATGTAGGCCCGGACGCGGTCGCCGTTGCGGAACACTTCGCGCGGTAGCATCTCGTCGCGACGGATGATGGCCTCGCCGCGGCCGAGATCGACGATCACGCTGCCATATTCGACGCGCTTGACGACGCCGTTGACGATGTCGCCGATGCGGTCCTTGAATTCCATATATTGCCGGTCGCGCTCGGCCTCGCGCACCTTCTGCACGATCACCTGCTTGGCGGATTGCGCGGCGATGCGGCCATATTCCAGCGGCGGCAGGGTGTCGGCGATGGTGTCGCCGACCTGGGCACCGGGATTGGCGCGCTGCGCATCCACCAGCGAGATCTGGTTGGAATGGTTTTCGACCGTCTCGACCACCAGCATGTGGCGCGACAACCGCAGCTCGCCCTTCTTCGGGTCGATCTCGGCGTGAACGTCGGTCTCGCTGCCGTAACGGGCCCGCGCCGCCTTGGCGATGGCATCCTCCATCGCCGCGATGACGATGCCGCGGTCGATCGATTTCTCGCGCGCAACGGCGTCGGCGATCTGAAGCAATTCAAGTCGATTGGCGCTGACTGCCATGGCTAGTCTCCTTCGTCAGGATCGATCTCGCCCCGTCGCTCGCGTTCGGCGGCCAGGCGATGTTTCTTGGTGTTGGTCGGAGCCGGCTTTTTCGTAGGGGCCGGCGCCGGCTTCTTAGCCGGCTTGGTGTTCTTGGTCGTTTTTTCGCTGATGCTGGCGTGCGGTGCCGCCGGCGGCTCTAGGCCGAGATTGCGGCGCATCTCGCGTGCCTGGGCCTTGCCGCGGCGCATGGATTCCGCGATCAGCTCGTCGGTCAGCACCAGCCGTGCCTCGGCGATATCTTCCATCGTCAGGAGAACGTCGGCAGTGTCGCCCGCCTTGATGTCGTCGCGGTGCAGATGCACGCGGTCGCCTTCGACGGGGCCGATCGTGCCGCGGAACCGCTTCCGCCCTTCATGGGCGACCGCCATCTCGATCTTCACCAGATGCCCGGCATAACGCTCGAAATCGGAGCGGCGCACCAGCGGGCGGTCGATCCCCGGTGAGGAGATTTCCAGGCGATAGGCGCGATCGACGGGATCGGCGACGTCGAGCACGGGCGACAGCGCCCGCGAGATCGCCTCGCAATCCTCGATCTGCATCGAGCCGTCCGGCCGCTCGGCCATAACTTGAACGGTGCAGCCGGATTCGCCGGAAATGCGGATCCGCACCAGGCGGTAGCCCATGCCTTCGAGCACCGGCCCGGCGACCGCGGACACCCGTGCCGCCACGCCCGGCTCGACTACGAGCCTCGGCTCGGCCAGCAGTTCGGCATCCGTGGAACCAGGGTTCGGTTCGGTCATGTCAGAGGTCAAGGCGCTCGATATGGTTAAGGCTTGGTTTAAGATCTCAAAGCTCGCTTCGGAACTCTCCCGACAGATCGCCGGGCCGCACATCTTCCACCAAGCCGCGTTCAGGTAATAAAAAAGAGCGGGTCCTTTCGGGCCCACTCTCACTACGCGGATCGTATGAGAAGATGAATTGGCGCTGATATAGCCCTTTCCGTCTTCCCGGACAAGGCCCATGCAGGGCAGGCCGGGCTTTTTGCGCCCGGCCTGCGGCCCCACGCAACGCTTCCTTCACCTCCGAGGCCTAAATTCCCTGCTTGTGGGGCGGCTTGGACCAAGGGCGCACCCGCGGCGTGCCCCGTACGAGTTTGCGTTTTCATGACCGTTGCCACGTCGCTCATTCCCGGACTGGACGATATCGTCAAACGCGGCGACCCGCGGCGTCGCGGCGAGATCGCGCACGCCATCTCCCAATTGTTCTTTCAGGACGCCGAGAACCTCCGTCCCGATGTCATCGATCTCTTCGATAATTTGCTGATCGATCTCGTCCCGCATGCCGAGCTCGCCTCGCGCGTCGATCTCGCCGAACGCTTCTCGCGCCTGAACAACGCGCCCCGGCATCTCGTGAGTCAGCTCGCGCGCGAAAACGAAATCGCGGTGGCGGGCCCCGTGCTGCGCCATTCGCCCGTGCTCGACGACGCCGCCCTCGTCGAGATCGCGCGACTGAAAGGCCAGGGCCATCTGCTGGCGATGAGCGAGCGCCCCACGCTGTCGGCTGTCGTCACCGACGTGCTGGTCGAGCGCGGCGATCGTGACGTGGTGCGCCGCGCCGCGGGCAATTCTGGCGCGGTGTTCTCGCCTGGCAGCTATTCGGAGCTGATCAAGCGTGCCGCGCAGGATGGCGTGCTGACGCTCAGGATCGGCCAGCGTAGCGATCTTTCGGGTGAGAACCTGAAACAGCTTCTCGACGGCACGCTCGACGTCATCCGCCGTCGCCTCTCGAGCGTGGTCAATCCCGTGCGCCAGGTCGAGATCAAGCGCGCCATGGCGGCCATCGAGGAAGCCACGCTGCCGCCGGGCCCGCGTCGCGATTTCTCGGGAGCGCAACGTACGGTTCTGGCCTTGCATCGCGGAGGCCATCTTGGCGAGAGCGCGCTGCTTGGCTTTGCCAAGGCCCACAAATACGAGGAGGCGATCGCTTCGCTCTCGGCGATGTCCGGCGTCCGCCTCTCGGTCCTCGATCGCCTGATCACAGGTGACCGCTACGATCCAATTCTGGTTCTGGGACGGGTGCTGAATCTCGGCTGGCCGACAGTGCGTGCACTGATCTTGATGTGGTACGGCCCGAATCGCACGCCAGCCGATGCCGATCTCGAGCAGGCGCGCGCGAACTTCACGCGCTTGATGCCGACGACCGCTGAGCGCGTCGTGAATTTCTGGCGCAATCGGCAGACGATCTAAACCCGTCGAAACCGCAGATACGCCGCCTTGCGGCCTTCGCGCGTGGCCTTTCGGCCGTAGCGCGTCATTGTGTATCCGTCCCACGGCAGGCGAAAATCATCGGCGCGCTCCGCGAGCCAGACAAAGTCCTGCGAGCATGACAGATGCGACAGCGTCCAGGCGCAGTAATCGTCGATGTCGCAGACGAAACGAAATTCGCCGCCGGCTTTCAACACGTGCGCCATCGCGGCGATGGTCCGATCCTGGACGAAGCGCCGCTTCCAGTGCCGCCGTTTCGGCCAGGGGTCGGGATGGATCAGGTCGATCCGCGACAGCGAAGCCTTCGGCAGCCAGGCCAGGAGCTCGGCGGCATCGCCTGCGAACAGGCGGACGTTGCCGATGTCGGCGGCCTCGATCTGCGCGAGGATCTTCGCCATGCCGTTGACGTAAGGCTCACAGCCGATGAAGCCGGTTGTGGCGAAGCTTTGCGCTTCCGCCGCAAGATGCTCGCCGCCGCCGAAGCCGATCTCGAGCCGCAAATCGTCGACTGCGGGGGCGAAGATCTCGCGGGCATCCGCCGGTGCTTCGCGGTCGATCGCGAGCGCAAGACGCGGCAGCAGATGATCGATCAGCTCGGCCTGGTGCTGCCTGAGCTTGTGGCCCTTGCGGCGTCCGAAGAAGGCGCGCTCGCTGTCCTCGCGATCGGGATCTGATTTGCGCTCACTCATCGTAGCGTCTGGTACAGGCGATGGAGCAGCCGCGCGCGCGGTTCGAGCGACGAGACATAGAGCTGCTCATAATGAGTGTGTGCGCCCTTGCCGTCAACGCCGAGCCCGTCGAGCGTCGCGGTGTGGGCGGCGGTGAAATTACCGTCCGAGCCGCCGCCGGTGTGAACGTCGAGCAGCTCGAAGCCGATCTCCGTGGCAACCGTCTTTGCATGCTCGTACAGCGAGGCGCCGGCATTGCTCTTCTCGTAAGGCGGACGATTGAGTCCGCCGGTGACCTTGACTGTGACGCCATCCGTCCTCGATGTCAGGGCGAGGATCTTGCCGACGAATTCATCCGCGTCCTTGAAGCTCAGCACGCGCAGATCGACTTCGGCGTGGGCTTCTTCCGGCGTCACGTTGGGCCTCGTGCCGCCGCGCACCACGCCGACATTGACGGTGACGCTGCGCGCGAGATCGTTCATCGCTTCCAGCGCCAGGATGACATTGGCGAGCTCGCGGATCGCGCTGCGGCCATCCTGGGGCCGCGTGCCGGCATGCGCGGGCACGCCCTTGATGAACACTTCGAATCGCCCGACGCCCTTGCGGCCGGTGACGATCTTGCCGCCATCGCGGGCCGGCTCCGTCACCAGGACGTACTTCGCCTTGCGCCCTTCGGTCTCGATGAGTGCGCGAGAGGTGGGGCTGCCGATCTCCTCGTCGGAGGTGAATAGGTGGGTGATGCCGAGCGGCGAGCGAGCGGCCGTGGCACAAAGTGCGCGAAAGGCGTGGTGGGCGATGTAGGCGCCGCCCTTCATGTCGTAGATGCCGGGACCGAACGCGCTGTCGCCTTCGACCTTGAACGGCAGGCGCTCGATAAATCCCATGGGGTGAACGGTATCGAGGTGGCTCAGCACCAGGATGCCCGGCCGGTCCTGGCCCCACGTCGAGCGCGCCACGAGATGATCGCCGCAACCATCGACGCCGGCGATGCGCTCAAGCGTGACAGGGAGATCGCGGTATTGCTCCGCGACCATCGAGACCAGCTTGTTGACCTGTTCAGGCGCGTCCGTTGGAGTCTCGACCTCCACCCAGCGGCGGATGCCATCGAGAATAGTGTGAGAATCGAACCAATTGGAGCCGGTCATGAGCGCATCTGTGCCTTTGAATCGCATCATCGAGGAAGACGCGCATCAAAGCGCGGCCGCAAATGACGACATAGGCCAGATTTGACGCAGCCTCAAATCGGATTGAGATGGCGCGTCAGCGCTTGTCGGGGCCTTCGCGGGCCGCGATCTGCTCGACGAGATCGACGATCGAGCGGCGCATCTTCGAATCGGTGATTCGGGTGAACGCCTTTGTCAGGGCGAGTCCTTCGGAAGTCGCGAGGAAATCCGAGACGTAAGACGGCGACGCGCCTTCTGCGAAGCCGTCCGGCCCCGCCACGCCGCTCGGACCGCCCTCGAACAGGAACGACACAGGCACCTGGAGAATTTCGGCAATTTGCTGGATGCGGCTCGCGCCGACCCGATTTGTGCCCTTCTCGTATTTCTGAACTTGTTGGAAAGTCAGGCCCAAAGCTTCACCGAGCTTTTCCTGGCTCATGCCCAACATGATGCGGCGCATCCGCACGCGACTGCCGACATATTTGTCAACAGGGTTGGGCGCTTTCGACATTTCCTCAGCCCTCCAAACATCACCTTCGGCGCAATCAGGAATGCCTCAGGTGTGAGCAACGTCAAAATCAGACCCTGTTATTGGAAAACATTGCGGAGAAATTTAGCAATGCCCACTGTCTTTGGCAGCCGGTGCAGAATGAGGAGGCCGCGTGCAGTCTGTCAACCGTGGGACTACGGTTGTCAAAAGTTATCGGCCTCGGCTGCGGCGTGATCAGGGATGCCGTTTGGCAACACGTCGGCGGACCGCCCAAAACACGGCAAGCGCGACAAGCATGGCCGCGGGTACATCGCCCACGCGCGCATAGATGGTCGGCGGGATCGCGGCGGGCAGATTTGCATCCAAAATGCCTTCGATCCCGAGACCGAGGCTGGCGACGATGCGTCCCACCGGATCGATCACTGCGGAAACGCCGGTATTGGCGGAGCGAACCAGCGGCAATCCGAGCTCGATCGCGCGCATCCGCGCCTGTTCGAGGTGTTGGTAGGGGCCGGTCGAGATTCCGAACCAGCCGTCATTGGTGAGATTCACGATCCAGCCCGGACGTTCATTGCGTCCAGCCACCTCGCCGGGAAAGATTGCCTCGTAGCAGATCAGCGGCAGCGCGGAGGGCGCGCCGGGGACCGCCAGCGCATGCCGCACGGTGCCGGGAATGAAGCCACCGCGCACACGCGTGAGTTGCTCGAAACCGAGCTTCTCCATCAGGCCCTGGTAGGGAAGAAATTCGCCGAACGGCACCAAATGCAGCTTGTCGTACACAGAGAGCACGCTGCCGTCGTGGTCGATCACGTAGATCGAATTATAGGCGCGGGTGATCGGCGTGCCCCGCGGCAGGTCGGGCGCGCGGACCGAGCCCGTGATCAGCACCGTGCCCTTGGGCAGAAGCTCCGCGATTTGCGCCATCGCGTCGGCTTCGCGAGTGAGGAAGAACGGAAAGGCGGATTCCGGCCAGATCAGGATGGTGGCATCGCGCACGCCGGTCAATTGTGGCCCGGAGGCGCGGTCCGACAAGGCCAGATATTTCTTCATCACCTCCGCCTTGGCGGCGTAGTTGAATTTCGCGTCCTGCTGGAGATTCGGCTGCATCAGGCGCAATTTGGTG
Source organism: Bradyrhizobium sp. 40 (assembly GCF_023100925.1). Taxonomy (NCBI): domain Bacteria; kingdom Pseudomonadati; phylum Pseudomonadota; class Alphaproteobacteria; order Hyphomicrobiales; family Nitrobacteraceae; genus Bradyrhizobium; species Bradyrhizobium sp. 40. The sequence continues at coordinate 7,286,430 of NZ_CP064688.1, read as the reverse complement.
CCGGCGACCGTCGTGGTCGGATGGAGCGACAGGCGGATCGCGCCGAAGATACCCATGACCAGCAGGAGCGCCAGGGCTGCGGCCGGTGCGCGCCACGCCAGGCGGCGATCGGGCGTGCGGTCGATCAGCGCCGCGGGGCTTGCGAAGATCGCAACCGTCAGGAACGTCATGCCCCACAGGCCGATCAGCGACGCCGTTTGTGCCAGCGGCAGCGGCTCGGACAACGCATAGCCGAACGCGTTCCAGGGGAAGCCGGTCAGCGCATGGCCGCGCAGCCATTCGGTGATGGTGAGACTTGCCGCGAGCGCAAGCACGCGCGTGGCGTTCTTGGTCCAGAGCAGGCGGGCGAGCGCAAAGCCCATTGCCGTGAAGATGGACAGATAGGCCGGCAGGCCCAGCACGGCGAACGGCGTCAGCCAGGCGAACACATCGGCATCGACGAAGAAGGCGTAGCCTATCCAGTAGAGGCCGGGCACGAAATAGCCGAGCCCAAACCAGTAACCGGTCAGCGCCGCGGCGGGGACGCCGCGATATCGTCCGGCGCCGGCGCCGTCGATCAGCCAGACCAGCACCGGGAAAGTGATGAACAGCACCGGGAAGGCGTTGAACGGCGCCAGCGCCAGCACCGAGAGCGCACCGGCAGCCATCGCGACGAGCGCGCGCTTCCATCCCCAGGTCAGGATGATGGCAAGCGCGATCTGGCGAAATCGCTGGAAAGGGCTCACTGCGGACCGGTCCCGTCGCTTGGCGGCGGGGTGGGCGTGTCGCTGGCCGTCGGCTGGCTGCCATCCGGCGCAGCCTCGCGGCGCCGGCTCTCGCGCTGGGTGCGCGGCGCGGGACGCTCCTTCCGTGTCGAGATCCGCAGCCGCTTGACCCGGCGCGGATCGGCATCGAGCACCTCGATCTCGTAATGGCCGGGGCCCGAGATCACCTCGCCGCGCACCGGCAGGCGCCCGACGAAGCTGACGAGATAGCCGCCCAGCGTCTCCACTTCCTCGCCGGCCTCCCCGGTGACGAAGTCCTCGCCGATCACGGTGCGGACGTCGTCGAGGCTGGCGCGGGCGTCCGCGATGAAGGCGTTGTCGGGCAGCCGCACGATCGAGGGCGGCTCGTCGCTGTCATGCTCGTCGTCGATCTCGCCGACGATCTGCTCGACGATGTCCTCAAGCGAGACCAGGCCGTCGCTGCCGCCATATTCGTCGACCACCAGCGCCAGATGGATGCGGGTGGCCTGCATCTGCGCGAGCAGGTCGATCGCCCGCATCGACGGCGGCACGTAGAGCAGCTTGCGGATGATGCGCGCTTCTTCGAGCGGCAGCGCGAGATCGACCGTACGCAGATCGAGCCCGGCCGGCAGCGGTTTCTTGCGCTTGGTTTTCGTGACCCCCGACACGCGCGCACGCGCGGTCATGAAGGCGAGCAGATCGCGGATATGGACGATGCCGACGGGATCGTCGAGCGTCTCGTTGTAGACCACAAGGCGCGAATGGCCGGCGCTCTCGAAACGGTCCATCAACTCGCCGAGCGGGATGTCGCGCTTCACCGCGACGATGTCGGCGCGATGCACCATGACGTCGGCGATGCGACGCTCGTGCAGGCCGAGGATGTTGCGCAGCATGGTGCGCTCGACCGTCGAGAAGCCGGTGTCGTCGGGCGTCGTGGCGTCGAGCACGACCTGGAGGTCGTCGCGCACCGAACCCGCCTTCCAGCCGAACAACGTCCGGATGGCGCGCAGCAGCCAGCCATCGGCGGTCGGGCGCATCACCTCGCCTGAGGTCACCACGACCGGTAAATTGGCCGTGTTGCGCGGATTGTCCTGAATCGGGTCGGAATCCGGCATCTCAATGCGTCCCTGGGCGGTCGGCATAGGGGTCGGGAATGCCGAGATGAGCCAGGATCTCTCGTTCGAGCGCTTCCATTTCCTCGGCGTCGTCTTCGTTTTCGTGGTCGTAGCCGACCAGATGCAGGAAACCGTGCACGGCGAGATGGCTCAAATGATGATCGAACGGTTTTTGTTCCTCGTCCGCCTCACGCCGCATGGTCTCGTAGGCGATCGCAATGTCGCCCAGCATGCGCGGCGCATCGCCTGGCTTCCAGTCGCCTTCCGGCTGCAGCGCGGGAAACGACAGCACGTTGGTCGGCTTGTCGATGCCGCGCCAGTTGCTGTTCAGCGTGCGGATGCCGGCATCATCGGTCAGCATTACCGCCACTTCCGCCTCCGCAACGTCTTCGTCGACATTCTCGGCGGCGGCCGCCACGGCGCGCTGGATCACGGCTTCGGATTCGGGCTCCCGCTGCCAGCAATCGGCGACGACGAGGACCTCGGTGATGGGAAGGTTGGGGTGTGACATTGTCCTTGTTCCGAACGAAGGGGCGCCGTGTCCGCGCCCATATGGTCCGGTTGCTGCCTCGTCAGGATTTACCGGCGGCCGGCCGCTGCGGCGACCCTTCGTAGGCGGAGACGATCCGCGCCACGAGTTCGTGGCGGATCACGTCTTCGGCCTTGAAATGAACTTGCGCAATGCCTTCGACGCCGCTCAGAAGGCGCGTCGCCTCGGCGAGGCCCGAGGTCTGGCCGTTCGGCAAGTCGATCTGCGAGGGATCGCCGGTGACTATCATGCGGCTGTTTTCGCCAAGGCGGGTCAAAAACATCTTCATCTGCATCGACGTGGTGTTCTGCGCCTCGTCCAGGATGATGGCCGCGTTGGTGAGCGTGCGACCGCGCATGAAGGCGAGTGGCGCGATCTCGATCTCGCCGGTCTGCAGCGCGCGCTCGACAATGCGCGCGTCCATCAGGTCATAGAGCGCGTCGTAGATCGGGCGAAGATAAGGATCGACCTTCTCGCGGAGATCGCCGGGCAAAAAGCCGAGCCGCTCGCCGGCTTCCACCGCCGGGCGCGACAGGATGATCTTGTCGACTTCCTTGCGCTCGAACAGCTGCGCGGCATGCGCGACCGCGAGCCAGGTCTTGCCGGTGCCGGCGGGGCCGATGCCGAACACCAGCTCGTGGCGCTTCAGCGCGCGGATGTAGGAATCCTGCGCCGCCGTGCGCGCACGCACCGGGCGCTTGCGCAGATTGATGCTGTCGAAGGTGGATTTGGCCGACTTGGCGTCGAACTCGAACAGCGAGCCCTGCGCGATCACGGCACGGATCGCGCCCTCGACCTCGCCCTGGTCGAGATCCTGTCCCTTCACGGCCTGGGCGTAGAGCGTCTCCAGCACCCGGCGCGCGGCATCGCAGCCGTCGCGCGAGCCGCCAATCGTGATGTGGTTGCCCTTGGAATCGACGACGACGCCGAGCCGCCGTTCGATCTGTGCCAGATGCTGGCCATAAGGGCCAACCAGCGCGGACGCGGCGCGGTTGTCGTCGAAATCGATGACGACCTGGGTCTCGGGCGGAACCTGCATGTCGCGGTCAAATTTGCGGCTGGGAGCGATGGAAGAAGACGAATCCGATGCGCTTTTGGGCAAGGGTTCAGGCTCCAGTGGCGATGGGTGATAAAGCGGGCTCGTGCGCCATGGCGAGCTCACCGAGGAAGCTGTAACGTTCAAGGCTGTCGATCCGGACCGGCAGGATTTGTCCGATGATGTCGGGCGAGGCCATCACATGCGCGGGCTGGAGGAATGCGGTGCGGCCGACGATCTGGCCGTCCTTGCGGGCCGGACGCTCGAACAGCACATCGACCGTTGAGCCAATCGCAGCCTTGTTGAAGGCCGATTGCTGGCTGTCGATCAGTTCCTGGAGCCGCTCCAATCGCTGGTCCATCTCGGAAGGGGACACCGTCTCCTGCATGTCCGCGGCCGGCGTTCCCGGCCGGGCGGAGTATTTGAACGAATATGCCGCAGCGTAGCCGATTTGCGTGACGAGCGCGAGGGTGGCGAGAAAATCTTGCTCGCTCTCGCCCGGGAAGCCGACGATAAAATCTGATGAAAAAGCAATGTCTTGGCGTGCGGACCGGAAACGGTCGACGACACGCCGATAATCATCGGCGGTATGTTTCCGGTTCATGGCGGCCAGAATCCGGTCCGAGCCCGACTGCACCGGCAGGTGCACGAAGGGCATCAGCGCGCCGAGATCGCGATGGGCTGCAATCAAGCTGTCATCGACATCGCGCGGATGGCTGGTCGAATAACGCAGCCGCGCGACGCCCGGGAGCGCCGCGAGGTGCTCCAGCAGCCTGCCGAGCGGCCAGCTTTTTCCGTCCGGTCCCTCGCCGTGATAGGCGTTGACGTTCTGTCCGATCAGCGTGAGCTCGCGCACGCCGTTCTCGGTGAGCCGCTTCACGTCGTCGACGATCTTTGTCACCGGCCGCGAGACTTCCGAGCCACGCGTGTAAGGCACGACGCAGAAGGTGCAGAACTTGTCGCAGCCTTCCTGCACCGTGACAAAAGCGGAAATGCCGCGGGCGCGGATCGCGCCGGGCTTGGGCGGGGCGAGGAAGCCGAACTTGTCTTGAGCCGGGAATTCGGTCTCGATGGCGCGGCCCTCATTGCCGGCGCGCTTCAACAGCTGCGGCAAATGATGATAGCTCTGCGGACCGACGACGACATCGACCGCGGGTGCACGGCGCACGATCTCCTTGCCCTCGGCCTGTGCCACGCAGCCCGCGACCGCGATCTGCATGGTGCGCCCATCGCGCGCGGCGGCGTCCTTGGCGACGCGCAGGCGGCCGAGCTCCGAATAGACCTTTTCCGAGGCCTTCTCGCGGATATGACAGGTGTTGAGGATGACGAGATCGGCGTCATCAGCGCTGGCCGTCTCCACGAATCCTTCCGGGGCCAGCGTGTCCACCATGCGCTGGGCATCGTAGACGTTCATCTGGCAGCCATATGATTTGATGTGCAGCTTGCGCGGCGGCGTCATGGAACCCGGAATTGAGGTGGGAGAACCGCCCTCAGATATAGGCTGGGGCCGCGGAAATCCAGCGATTGGGGGTCTTTTCGGTCGTCATTCCGGGGCGCGACGCAGTCGCGAACCCGGAATCCAGAGGTTTGGCACGAGATTCCGGGTCGATGCTGGCGCATCGCCCCGGAATGACGCCGAGAGGAGGGATTCAGCCCGCCACAGTGTTCGCCGCGACCCGCCGGACCAGCTCCGGCAATTGCCGCATATCGTCGAACGTCAATCCGGCCCCGGCGGCCCGTAGTCTTTCCGCGTGGCCCGGCGGGCAATGGCTGCCACCGTGAAAGCCCAGCACGGTCATCCCGGCGGCATGCGCGCCAGTCACCCCGGGGACGCTGTCCTCGATCACGAGGCACCGCTCCGGCGCGACCTTCATCTGCGCGGCGGCGAAAAGAAAGAGATCGGGCGCGGGCTTGCCGCGCGCGACCTGGCTCGCGGAAAAGATGTTCGGAGCGAGCAGATCGTAGAGACCGGCGCAGGTCAGGCCGTGGTGGATCTTCTCCGGCGTGCCGCTCGACGCAACGCATTTGGGCAAATCGATTGCGCCAATCGCTGCGGCCACATGGGTGATCGGCTGCAAATCGCTGGCATAGAATTGCAGCGTCGCCGCATTCACTTGGCTTTCGAGATCGTCGGGAAGATTGCGGCCGATCTCCTGTTCGACCATTCGCCGTGCGTCTTTCTCGGATACGCCGAGAAAGCGGACCAGCACCTGCTCCGATGTGATCGGATAGCCGTGCCTCGACAGCACATCCGCATGCGCGCGACAGGAGATCACCTCGCTGTCCACGAGCACGCCATCGCAATCGAAGATGACGAGATCGATGGCCACTAACTTGTGGGTTTGTCGTCGTCGAGCGGGACGCAATAGAGTTCGAGCCGATGATCGACCAGCTTGTAACCGAGCTTGCGGGCGATCTCCGCCTGGAGCTTCTCGATCTCCTCGGAGGTGAACTCGATCACCTTGCCGTCGCGCAGGTTGATGAGGTGGTCGTGATGGCTGTCGCGCATCTGCTCGTAGCGCGCGCGGCCTTCGCGGAAGTCATGGCGCTCGATGATGCCCGCATCCTCGAACAGTTTGACGGTGCGATACACGGTCGAGATCGAGATCTTGTCGTCGACGGCGACACAGCGGCGATACAGTTCCTCGACATCGGGATGATCGACCGCCTCCGCGAGCACGCGGGCGATGACACGGCGCTGCTCGGTCATGCGCATGCCGGTGGCGGCACAGCGCGCCTCGATGCCGGATGCCTTGGAAGCGGGGGAAGGTTTAAGACCAGTCATGTGATGTCCGCCTGACGGGGCGCTTTCTGCCATCAATGTTACGACAAGTCACGTCGCATCAGAAGTGCGTTCAATTGTTCCCCGTTCGGCTGCTTATAGTAGCGTTCGCGGCGTCCGACCACCATGAATCCGGTTCGGTCGTAGAGCCGCCGCGCCGGCTGGTTATTTTCCTCGACCTCGAGAAATATTGTGCGCACGCCGCGGCCTGCCAGGTGGCCGAGATGGGTCATCAGCAGCGTGCGAGAGAGGCCGCGGCCGCGATAGGCGTGGTCGACCGCGATCGAGAGGATCTCCGCTTCGTCCGCGCCGATCCGCGACACCGCGAAGCCCACGGTGTTGCGGCCGAGGCGCAACCGATGCACCAGCGTGTTGCGCTCGCTGAGCATGCTCTCGAACTCGCCTTCGCCCCAACCGCGCGCGAACGAGGCGCCGTGGAGTTGCGCGAGCCGTGCGACGTCGCGCGCGACAGCCGGCTCGACGACGGCCGTATCGCCGCGCCACCATTCCGAGAACCATCTCATCATGAGCTTGCGGCTTGTGCTGCAAGCGGCAGTTGTGTGGACGGCTTTGCGTCGGGCGCTCGCAGGTAGAACGGCCGCGCCGGATTTGTCGCGGGATCGGCCGCGGCGCCAAGCCATGCGACCCAGCCGATGTCGGGCGCGGGCTGCGCGTCGACCGCGACCGGCTGCGGCACATCTTTCGGCCAGCGCTCGGCGAGGATCTTCGCGGCATTGCCGACCAGATGCGGCGCGCCGAATTGCGACGCCGCGATCGCTTCGTCGATGGGAGCGACGGCTGGCCGTACCAGCTGGCTGCCGTCACCAGCCACGATCTGGAAGTAGACGTGATCATGCCGCGCGTCGATCGCCGAGATCACCGGCGCCGCTCCGCTTTGGCCGACGACGGCGGCGGCGTAGGCCGATAAGGTGGTCAGGCCGACGGCGGGCCGCTTCGCAGCAAGCGCAAGGCCGCGAGCCGCCGAAATGCCGACACGCAGGCCGGTGAAACTTCCGGGGCCCATGGTGACCGCGATGCGATCGAGCGCGGTGAAGGCGAGATTGGCTGAGTGCATCACGCGCGCGATCATCGGCATCAGCGCTTCGGCGTGGCCGCGCTTCATCAGAAGCTGCTCCTGTGCGAGGAGCTGGCCGGAATCGGTGTCGAGAACGGCGACCGCGCACGCTTCCAGCGCGGTATCGATGGCAAGGATCAGCATCGAATCAGCTTAGTCGGTTGGACCCCGATCGAACCAGAGCAAGTTTCATGTCTCGATCAGCGCACCATCGGCCCGTAATTCTACGTAAGCGCGAATGCAGTCGATCTTTCGTTCCCGATTTTGGAAGCGAATGCATCTATTTGCAACCTCTAGGCTGTCTAAGCCATTGAAATATTTTGACTTTAAGGAAGCGTTAGCGATCGGCTGACATTTTCCGAGGACGGAAAAGCGAGTCAACGACGACTCGGACGATGCATTTTTGGCAGATCAAGCCACGCTCGTTCCGGTCATTTGGAAAGGTCTATTAATGTCTTTTTGGCGAAGCGGTTCTTCGGCAAGGGAGGCTTTGGCTCAGGTCATCGCGCTCGGCAAGTCACAGGCGGTGATCGAGTTCAAGCTCGACGGCACAATCCTTACAGCGAACGAAAATTTTCTGGGTGCTATGGGCTATCGGCTCGACGAGATCCAGGGCAAGCACCACAGCCTGTTCGTCACGCCGGAAGAGCGAGGCAGCGTTGCCTATCGCGAATTCTGGGCGCGTCTTGGCCGCGGCGAGTACCAATCCGCCGAATACAAGCGGCTCGGCAAGGGCGGCCGGGAGATCTGGATTCAGGCATCCTACAATCCGATCGTCGACGAGGCCGGCAAGCCCGTGAAGGTCGTCAAGTTCGCCACCGACATCACCGCGCGCAAGATTCGCAGCCTCGAGGATGCCGGCAAGATTTCCGCGATCGGCCGTGCGCAAGCCGTAATCGAATTCAATCTCGACGGCACGATCATCACCGCCAATGAGAACTTCCTGAGCGTCATGGGCTATCGGCTCGATGAGATCCAGGGCCGCCATCACAGCACGTTCGTGGGCGCCGGCGAGAGCGACAGCCCAGCCTATCGCGAGTTCTGGGCGAAGCTGGCGCGCGGCGAGTATCAATCCGCCGAATACAAGCGGTTCGGCAAGGGAGCTAAGGAAGTCTGGATTCTCGCCTCCTACAATCCGATCCTCGATGAGGCCGGCAAGCCGTTCAAGGTGGTGAAGTTCGCCAGCGACATCAGTGCGCAGAAGCTCACGAACGCGAACTTCGCCGGACAGATCGAGGCGATCGGCAAGTCGCAGGCGGTGATCGAGTTCGACATGGACGGAAAGGTGCTGACCGCCAACGAGAATTTCCTCGGTGCGCTCGGCTATACGCTCCCTGAGATCGTTGGCCGGCACCACAGCCTGTTCATGCCGCAGGATGAACATGACAGCGAAGCCTATCGCGCCTTCTGGACCAGGTTGAACGCCGGCGAATTCCAGACGGGTGAATACCAGCGTGTCGGCAAGGGCGGGCGGCAGGTCTGGATCCAGGCCTCCTACAATCCGATCCGCGATCTCAATGGCAACCCGTTCAAGGTCGTGAAATACGCCTCCGATACCACCGCGCAGGTGATCGCGCGCAAGCGCAGCGAAAAGGTGCGCAGCATGATGGAATCGGTCGCCGCCGGAGCCGAGGAACTGAATGCATCGGTGCGCGAGATCGCGGAAGCCATGACCCGCTCCCGCGAGACCGCATCGACCGCGGTCGACCGGGTCGAGGCCGCGGACCAGCAGGCGCAACGGCTGACCCGGGCGGCGGAATCGATGAGTACGATCGTACAACTCATCGGCAACATCACCGGCCAGATCAATCTGCTTGCGCTCAACGCCACCATCGAATCCGCGCGCGCCGGCGAAGCCGGTCGCGGCTTTGCGGTGGTTGCATCCGAGGTGAAAAATCTCGCCAATCAGGCCAAGCAAGCGGCGGATCGGATCGAACAGGAGATCGGCAATCTCAACGGCATCTCGGTCGATGTCGTCGCCGCGTTGGACTCGATCAAGAGTGCGATCCAGGGCGTCAGCGAGTATGTGTCGTCAACGGCTGCGGCGGTCGAGGAGCAGAGCACGGTCACCGAAGAAATGTCGGCAAGCATGCGCAAGGCGGCGGAAGAGGCCGCGAGCATCGGTCAGGCTGCGTAGAGAAATTTCGTAAGGCGGGCGAAGCGTAGCGTGCTCACCACTTATGCTGCGGTTCGCGGTGGTGGGCACGGCGCAAATGCGCCTTTGCCCACCTTGCGACAGCGTCACATCGGCCGGACTTCGACCACGTCGGGGACGAAGTGCTTGAGCAGGTTCTGGATGCCGTGCTGGAGCGTCGCGGTCGACGACGGGCAGCCGGCGCAGGAGCCCTTCATGTTGAGATAGACGATACCGTCCTTGAAGCCGCGGAAGGTGATGTCGCCGCCGTCATTGGCGACCGCCGGGCGCACGCGGGTCTCGATCAGATCCTTGATCATGTCGACCGTCTCGGCATCGGCTTCGTCGAAGAATTCGTCCTCGTCGTCGAGATCGGAATCGCTCGCGGCGGCACCGTCGGCGAGCAGCGGCGCGCCGGACATGTAGTGCTCCATGATGGCGCCGAGGATCGCGGGCTTGAGCTGCTGCCATTCACCGTTCGCCTTGGTCACGGTGATGAAGTCCGATCCGTAGAACACGCCGGTGACGCCGGGGACCTCGAACAGCTTTTCGGCAAGCGGCGAGCGTGCGGCCGATTCGCGGCTCGCAAATTCCATCGGACCGCCGTCGACCACGACGCGGCCGGGAATGAACTTCAGCGTGGCGGGATTGGGGGTGGCTTCGGTTTGAATGAACATGGTTTTCTCCAGACGTCGCCGGTTCAAGGCCGGCGCGTGCTCTATCCACTAGCAGATGGCGACGGCGAACGCACGGTCAAGGGGTAAGCTGGCCGTTCACCTGTTAAATCAGCGGGTTAGGGTGCCCGCTTATCCCTCTCCCGGCCAACGAGGCGAGGCGAAAGAGCAGCAGTCTAGGACAGCGAATCCACGCTCTGGTCGCTCAGCGCGCCGGAAATGACCGTCACCGGCACCGGGAACGTGCCCAGCGCGTGCGCGAGCAGCGAGACCAATGGCCCCGGGCCTTCCGCGCCCGGATTCGCGGCGAGCACCAGCATGGCGATGTCGGGGTCCTCGTCGATCACCGCCAGCAGCTGTTCCATTGCGGTGCCCTCGCGGATCACCCGTTCCGGCGTGATCGCGGCGATGCCGTTGGCGCGGCCGGCGGCACGGTCGAGCGCGGCTTCTGCCGCCTCCTGCGCCTCGGCGCGCATGATGTCGGCGACCCCCAGCCATTCCTGGCTCTGCTGTTCGGGCTCGATGATGCGGAGCATCACCACGCCGCCGCCGGCCCGGATCGCCCAGCGGCTGGCGTAATAGACCGCGCGATCCCATTCGGCGGTGTCGTCGACGATGACGAGGCATTTGGGCTTGTGACCCGGCTCGAAGCAAAGTCGCTTGCTGGTCATGCATGTCCCGGAATGTGCACGGCTGACATGCTGCCACACTCCGTCTCGCTTGGGGAGAGCAGAAGCGGCCGGCGCCGTGGCGTCGGCCGCGGTTTCGCGAACGCGCCTCAGCGCCGGCGAATGAAGCCGACGATGTCCTTCGAGAGCTTCATGGTCTCGTCGGCGATCGCACGCGCGCGGTCGGCGCCGTCGTTCAGGATCGTGTCGATATGGCCGGGGTCGGCGACGAGGCGCTTCATCTCGCCGGCGATCGGCGCGAGTTTGGTGACGCACAAATCCACCAGCGCGTTCTTGAAGCTGGAGAACTGGCCGCCGCCGAAATCCCTGAGCACGTCAGCCTTGGAGCGGCCGGAGAGCGCGGCGAAGATGCCGACGAGATTGTCGGCCTCGGGGCGCGCTTCCAGACCCTTCTCTTCGGTCGGCAGCGGCTCCGGGTCGGTCTTGGCCTTGCGCACCTTCTGCGCGATGGTGTCGGCGTCGTCGGTCAGATTGATGCGCGAATTATCCGACGCGTCCGACTTCGACATCTTCTTGGTGCCGTCGCGCAAGCTCATCACGCGCGTCGCCGGGCCCGTGATCAAGGGTTCCGGGAGCGGGAAGAACAGGCCGTCATTGGCGCCGAGGTTGCGGATCGAGTCGCCGAAGTCATTGTTGAACTTCTGCGCAATGTCGCGCGACAGCTCGAGATGCTGCTTCTGGTCCTCGCCGACCGGCACGTGGGTGGCGCGGTAGAGCAGAATGTCGGCCGCCATCAGCACGGGATAGTCGAACAGACCGACGGACGCGTTCTCGCGGTCCTTGCCGGCCTTCTCCTTGAACTGGGTCATGCGACCAAGCCAGCCCATGCGCGCGACGCAGTTGAAGATCCAGGCGAGCTCGGCGTGGCCCGAGACCTGGCTCTGGTTGAACACGATGTGCTTGCTCGGATCGATGCCGCTGGCGATGAACGCCGCGGTCACCTCGCGGGTATTGCGCGCGAGCTCGACCGGTCCACCCCAGACGTCCACGCCCTGCGTAATCGCGTGCATGTCGACGACGCAATAGATGCAGTTGTGGGTTTCCTGCATCTTCACGAAGTTGACGATCGCGCCGAGATAATTGCCGAGGTGCAGATTGCCCGTCGGCTGGACGCCCGAAAAAACCCGTTCAACGAATGGCATGGCAGCTTCCCTGCAAGATACGGGGCGTCGTTTCCAACAGCGGCGCTGCCCCGTCAAGGGAATTTCGCTGACCTCAGGCGTCAGGATCGGGCTGGGCGGGGCGCTTCAAGGCACCGGCGGCCTCGCGCCAGGACGCGACGCCGAGGATTTGCAGGAGCAAGCCATAGACGATGATTCCGGCGGCGATCTGTGAGCCCAGCGCAATGAAGCGGATGAACCCATGGGCCTGTGCAGGCAAGAGACCCGCGGTCAGCCACAGCAGGCCGCCCATGGCGAGCGCGGCGAGCACGATGCGCGGCAGCCGGTTGCGGGCGCTGGCATCGACCGAGAAGCCGAATTCACGCGTGCCTTTCCGGAGCAACGAAATCGCACTGCTCCAGGCGCCGGCGGCAATGCTGGCGGCGATCCCGCTCGCGCCGAAGAAGTGACCGAGCAGGATCGCGAGCGCGACCGCGACCACGAACCCTTTCGCGGTCGCCAGCAGCGGCGTCATCGTGTCGCTGCGGGCAAAATAGGCCGGGGACAGCGCCTTGATCAGCACATGCGCCGGCAGTCCCAGCACCAGCCACACCAGTGCATGCGCCGTGGCCGCGCTGTCCTCCGCGCCAAAGGCGCCGTGTTCAAACAGCAGCCGCACGATCGGCTCGGCCAGCACGATCAGGCCGAGCGTCGCCGGCAGCGCCAGCCCGGTGGCGAGTTCCAGCGCGCGCGATTCCGCATAGGCAACCGCGTCGCGGTCACCGCTCCTCACCGCGCGCGTCAGCTCCGGCACCAGCACCGTACCAATGGCGACGCCGACAATACCAAGCGGCAGCTCGATCAGGCGGTTGGCGAAATAGAGCCAGGAGACCGCGGCAGGCGTGGCGGAGGCGATGATCGCGCCGGCAACCATCAGCCATTGCGGGCCGGAGCTCGCGATCATGCCCGGGATCGCCTTGGCGAAGAAGCCGCGCATGTCCTTGTCGAAGCTCACGCGCAGCGGGGTCGCCAGACGCGCGCTTCGCTGCGACAGCAGCATCAGGAGCTGCAACAGGCCGGCGATGCCGACGGTGGCCGCCAGCATCCACGCGGCGAAGGTTGCATCGGCATGCCCCAGCAGGAGTGCCGCGATCGCGGCGATCAGGGCGATGTTGAACAGCAGCGGCGAGAAGGCGGTGAGTGCAAAGCGCCCCTGCGCGTTGAGCAGGCCCATCAGCACCGTGACGGGTCCCGCGAAGGCGAGATAAGGCAGCATCAGCCGCGCATTCTGGACAGCGAGATCGAGCGATGCGCCGCCGACGAAGCCCGGCGCGATGATCATGATGGTCAGCGGCATCAAAAGTGCAATCGCGATCGAGATTGCGATCAGGCCCGCGCTGACCGTACCCAGCACGCGTCCCGCGAACGCCGCCGCAGCCGCCTCGCCTTTGCTGTCACGAACGCGCAGCCAGGCCGGGATCAACGCCGCATTCAGGGCGCCCTCGCTGAGCAGCCGCCGCACCACATTGACGAGCTGAAATGCCGCCAGAAACGCGTCCGCCACGGCGCCGGTGCCGAGCAGCGCCGCGATCAGGGAATCGCGTGCAAAGCCCAGCAGCCGTGAAGCCAGTGTCCCCGTCGAGACGGTCAGGAAGGAGCGGATCATCGGAACTGCATAATACCGTTGCTTGCCCGCGAAGGGCCGGTCGTGATAGGCCGCGAGCCAGATTTCAGACCGACAGGAAGCGGATTTCCGCGGGTATCGCAATCCGCCAAACAGGATCAAGGTGAATGGCTGACGTGAAATATGACGTTCTCGGCATCGGCAACGCGCTGTTCGACGTGCTGGTCAAGACCGACGAAGCCTTTCTGGGCAAGCACGGCATGACCAAGGGCAGCATGTCCCTGATCGACGAGGCGCGGGCCGCCGCCATCTACAAGGACATGGGCCCGGCGACGGAAGTTTCCGGCGGTTCGGCTGCCAACACCATCGTCGGCATCGGCAGCCTCGGGGCGCGCGCCGCCTATGTCGGCAAGGTCAAGGACGACCAGATCGGGAAGCTCTACGTCCACGACATCCGCGCGGCCGGCGTCGCCTTCAACACGCCCGCAGCGAAGGACGGCCCTGCGACCGGCTGCTCCTACATCCTGGTGACCGATGACGGCGAGCGCACCATGAACACCTATCTCGGTGCCGCGCAGGATTTGTCGCCCGCCGACATCGACCCGGCTGAGATCGCAGCGGCCGGCATCGTCTACCTCGAGGGCTATCTCTGGGACCCCAAGAACGCCAAGGACGCCTTCGTCAAGGCGGCCAAGATCGCCCATGATGCCAAGCGCAAGGTGGCGCTGACGATGTCGGATTCCTTCTGCGTCGATCGTTATCGCGACGAGTTCCTGGGGCTGATGCGCAACGGCACCGTCGATATCGTGTTCGCCAACGAGTCCGAGTTGCATTCGCTCTACCAGACCTCCGATTTCGACACCGCACTCAAGCAGTTGCGCAACGACGTCAATCTCGGCGTGGTGACTCGCAGCGAAAAGGGCTGCGTGGTGGTGACGCCAACTGATGCAGTCGCAGCGCCGGCGTCTCCGATCGCGAAACTCGTGGACACCACCGGCGCCGGCGACCTCTTCGCTGCCGGCTTCCTGTATGGCCTGGCGCGCAACCTGTCCCACAAGCAGTGCGGCGAGCTCGGCGCGCTCGCAGCCGCCGAAGTGATCCAGCACATCGGTGCGCGTCCGCTTGTGTCGCTGAAGGAACTCGCAGGGCAGCGCGGCCTGACCGTGTAACGCGGTCTCTCTCCCTGTCATTGCGAGCGGCACTCTCCGCTGTCGTCACCCGGCTTGACCGGGTGACCCAGTATTCCAGAGCCGTTAGTGGGCTACGGAGAAGCCGCGGCGTACTGGATTCCCGCCTTCGCGGGGAATGACAGGCAACCTACGCAGTCTTCGCGGCCTTCAGCCCAAGCCGTTGCTCCACCTGGTCGCGCATCAGGAATTTCTGGATCTTTCCGGTCACGGTCATCGGAAACTCGTCGACGAATTCCACGTAACGCGGAATCTTGTTGTGGGCGATCTGGCCGTCGCAGAAGGCGCGCACCTCTTCCAGCGTCAGCGTCTCGCCGGACCTGACGCGGATCCAGGCGCAGAGTTCCTCGCCGTAGCGGGTATCGGCAACGCCAAAGATCTGCACATCCTGGATCTTGGGATGGCGGTACAGAAATTCCTCGATCTCGCGGGGATAGAGGTTCTCGCCGCCGCGGATCACCATGTCCTTGATGCGGCCGACGATGTTGCAATAACCCTGGTCGTCGATGACGGCGATGTCGCCGGTATGCATCCAGCCGTTGGCGTCGAGCACATCGGCCGTCTTCTCCGTCTCCTCCCAATAGCCCAGCATCACGCTGTAGCCGCGGGTGCAGAGCTCGCCCCGTTCGCCGCGCTTGACGATCTTGCCGTCGAGATCGACGACCTTGACCTCGACATGCGGATGGATTCGTCCGACCGTCGAGACGCGGCGATCGAGCGGATCGTCGACGGCGCTCTGGAAGCTGACCGGGCTCGTCTCGGTCATGCCATAGGCGATCGTGACCTCGCCCATGTTCATCTCGCTGTTGACGCGCTTCATCACTTCGATCGGGCAGGGTGCGCCGGCCATGATGCCGGTGCGCAGCGACTTCAGATTGAAATTTGAGAATTCACCGTGGTCGAGTTCGGCGATGAACATCGTCGGCACACCGTATAGCGCGGTGCATTTTTCCTGCTCGATCGTTCGCAGCGTCGCGAGCGGATCAAACCCCTCGCCGGGATAGACCATCGTCGTGCCGAGCGTGACGGAGGCGAGGTTGCCCATCACCATCCCGAAGCAATGATAGAGCGGCACCGGAATGCAGATGCGGTCCTGTTCGGTGAGGCGCATGGCGCGGCCGACGAAATAGCCGTTGTTGAGAATGTTGTGATGGGTCAGCGTCACGCCCTTGGGCGATCCCGTCGTTCCGCTGGTGAACTGGATGTTGACGGCATCGTCGAATTGCAGGGAGGCACCGAGCGCGGCGAGCTGCTCGCGGTGCAAGGGTCCGCCCATGACGGCGGCCTCCTCGAACGGAATCGTGCCCGGACAGGCGGGGCCGCCGATCTGGATCACGATGCGCAAGGCCGGTAGCCGCGCGGCGCGCAATTGCCCGGGCTTGGCGATCGCAAGCTCCGGCAACAGCGTGTTGAGCATGTCCATGTAGTTGCTGCTCTTGAACGCCGTCGCGGTGACGATGGCGCTGCATCCGACCTTGTGAAGCGCGAATTCCAGCTCGCTCAGCCGGTAGGCGGGATTGATCGTCACCAGGATGAGGCCGGCCTTGGCTGCGGCAAACTGGGTCAGCGTCCATTCCGGCCGGTTCAGCGACCAGATGCCGATCCGTTCGCCGCGTTCGAGGCCGAGCGCGACAAAGCCGGCCGCGAGCGCATCGACCCGCTCGGCGAGCTCTTTCCATGTCCACCGCACGCCGTGGCTGGGCGAGACCAGCGCCTCGCGACCGCTCCAGCGCCGCGCACCCTGATCGAGGCTACGCCCGATGGTGTCGCCGAGCAGCGGCGTGTCGGAGATGCCGCAAACGTAACTGTCGGCCTTGTCTGCCAAGATCGTGTCCTCCAGTCAGGTGCGTGGACGGCCGGACAACAAGCCCGGCCGTCACGCGTCGTGAGTGCTAGGCGCGCCTCAGGCCGCTTTCCGCCCGCTGCCGGCATCGAGTCCGGCGTAGACGCCGCGCTCGAAGCCGGCAAAAGCCTCGAGACACTTTGCGTCGGCGAACGGCAGCAGCTGCATCAGGATCACGCCGGTGACGTCGCGCGCCGGGTCGATCCAGTAATAGGTGTTGGCGAGGCCCGCCCAGGCGAGGCTGCCCGCGCTGCGCCCCTCGGCGGTCTTGGCGGTGTTGATCATGAAGCTGAGGCCCCACTTCTTCACCTGCTCGGGATAGAGATCGACGTCATTGGTGTACATCGGCGCCGCCGTGGTCATCTTGCCCATGGCGAGATCGCCGATGTGGTTCTGCCCCATCGTCGCGATGGTCTCGGCCTTCAGCACCTGATTGCCGTTGCCGCAGCCCTTGTTGAGGATCATCTGGGTAAACCTGATGTAGTCGGCCGCCGTCGAATAAAGGCCGCCGCCACCCATGTGGAATTCCGGCTCCTGCTCGAGCTCGAACGGGATCGCGGCGAGCTGGCCATCCTCGCCGCGCGCATGCATGCCGACGAGGCGCTTGCGCATGTCGGCGGTGATCTTGAAAGCGGTATCGCTCATGCCGAGCGGTGCGAACAAATTGTCGCGCAGATAGGCATCGAGGCGCTTGCCGCTGGCGGCTTCCACGGCCTTGCCGACGAAATCGATATTGGTGCCGTATTCCCAGCGCGTGCCGGGCTCGGTCATGATGGGCGTCTTCAACGCCGCGTTCTGGCAGGTGGTGATGGCGGGGATGCCGTTCTTGTCCAGATAGACCGCGAGATCGCCGTTCCACATGTTGTAGCAGAAGCCTGCCGTGTGGGTCATGAGCTGGCGCAGCGTGATCGGCCCCTTGGCCGGCCGCAGCTTGGCTTCGCCCTTGGCGTCAAAGCCTTCGAGCACCTGCGGCTTGGCGAGATCGGGCAACACCTCGCCGATCGGTGCATCCAGCGACAGCTTGCCCTGCTCGACGAGCTGCATCGCGCCCGCTGATGTCACCGCCTTCGTCATCGATGCGATCCAGAACACGCTGTCGGCGGTCATCGCATCCGGCTTGGACAGGTCGCGTTTGCCGAACGCGCCCTGATACAGCACGTCGGTACCGCTGGCGGCGATGGCGACGACGCCGGGAATCTCCCCGGCCTCGCTCTTCTGGCGCAGAATCTGGTCGATCTCAGCTTTGCCTTGCATCCGCGTTTCCTCCGGTTTGATTATTGTTGGAAGCGATCGATTGTCCTCCCGCGTGCGCCGCGCGGCAAGCGCATCCGCGTACCTGCCGCAGTCGCGATGTCGTGACTTGACGGTCGGCTCCCCGCGCACGACGACAAGGCGCTGAACTGCAACACCCCGTCACAATCTGCGGTGGATGGCCGCAACCAGCTGTGACCGTGGATGGCTGCTGGCGCTATGTTTCGACTGTTTTGACGCACTTGAAACATTTTGTGAGCTGCCGCGTTCAGCTCTCGGCCGATCGACGGCCAACGTTAAGACTTGATGCAAATTTCGCGGCCGCCCACCGGCCGCGAGGGGGACCTCAGATGATTTCGACCTGGAGCGAATGGAAGCGCTATCCCCGTCCCGGACGGGGCGAAAATCTCGAAGCGCCGATCTCGCCCGGCATCTACGAGGTTCGCATCGCCGGCACCGGCGCGCTCTATTCATTTGGCGCGGTCGACAATCTGGCGCAGGCGCTGGCGCTACTGCCGGTCGGTTCAAAGTCCTGGTTCGGCCGCCGCAACGCGTCCGACGTCCCTGATCTCGAATATCGGACCTGCGCGACCTCCTCGAAGGCCGACGCCAAGGCCGCCGCCGAGCGCATGATCGGGCGGCGCGAGACCTATCTGAGCGGCGCGGCGTAAGTCCGCCGCTCCGAGCCTGGCTCCCAGCAGATGTGCGTTGCGGGACGGTGCATTGCGCGCCGCTTCTCCCTATATTCCGGCCGAACCGGAACAGCCCGCAAAAGCCCCGCAGGAGCAACGCCATGACCCCGACCGCCGCCGCACGTGCTCAGCACGCCACGTCCAATCTGCGCGACCGGTTGAAGGACCCGTCGCTTCTGAAGGAGGCTTGCTACATCGATGGCGCCTGGGTCGGCGCGCCGGTCTTCGCCGTCAACAATCCCGCGACCGGCGTCGAGCTCGCAAAGGTTCCGCAGCTTTCGGCCGATGACGCCACCAGGGCGGTCGAGGGCGCCGAGCGCGCCTTTCCGGGCTGGGCCAAGCACACCGCCAAGCAGCGCTCCAATATCTTGCGCAAATGGTTCGAGCTGATCATCGCCAACCGCGAGGACCTCGCGCTGATCCTCACCTCCGAGCAGGGCAAGCCGCTTGCCGAAGCCCTCGGCGAAGTCGACATCGGCGGCGCCTATGTCGAATTTTTCGCCGAGGAGGCCCGCCGCGTCTACGGCGAGACCATTCCGACGCAGCGGCCGGATGCGCGCTTGCTCGCGATCAAGCAGCCGATCGGCGTCTGCGGCGCGATCACGCCGTGGAATTTCCCGAACTCGATGATCACGCGAAAGGTTTCGCCGGCGCTTGCGGCCGGGTGCACCGTGGTGCTGAAGCCCGCCAATGAAACGCCGCTGTCGGCGCTGGCGCTGGCCGCGCTCGCGGAGAAGGCCGGCGTGCCCAAGGGCGTGTTCAACATCATCACCGGCGATGCAGCGCCGATCGGCAAGGTGCTGTGCGAGCATCCGGCCGTGCGTTTCGTCGGCTTCACCGGCTCGACCGCGGTCGGCAAGATTCTCTACCGGCAGGCCTCCGTCGGAGTGAAGCGGCTCGGGCTCGAGCTCGGCGGCAACGCGCCGTTCGTGGTGTTCGACGATGCCGATATCGATGCGGCGGTCGAAGGCGCGATCGTCTCGAAATACCGCAACATGGGCCAGACCTGCGTCTGCGCCAACCGCATCTATGCCCAGGACAAGATCTACGACGAGTTCGTGCAGAAGCTGTCGAAGAAGGTCGCGGCGATGAAGATCGGCGACGGCACGGAAACCGGCGTCACGCAGGGCCCGTTGATCAATTTGAAAGCGGTCGACAAGGTCGAGCGCCACATTGCGGACGCCGTCAAGCGGGGTGCCAAGGTCGTCACCGGCGGCAAGCGCAGCGAGCTCGGGCGCTCGTTCTTCGAGCCGACGGTGCTTGCCGACGTCAAGCCGGACTCGCTGGTGGCGCAGGAGGAAACCTTCGGCCCGCTCGCACCGGTGATCCGCTTCAAGGACGAGGCCGACGTCATCGCGATGTGCAACGCTTCGCCGTTCGGTTTGGCGTCGTACTTCTACTCCCGCGATCTCGGCCGCGTCTGGCGTGTCGCCGAGGCGCTTGAGTCGGGCATGGTCGGCGTCAACACCGGCCTGATCACCACCGAAGTCGCACCCTTCGGCGGCGTCAAGGAAAGCGGCCTCGGCCGCGAAGGCTCGCATCACGGCATGGAAGAATATGTCGAGATCAAATACGTGATGATGGCGGGGGTTTAGGTCGCCGTCATTCCTCCACGTCATTGCGAGCGAAGCGAAGCAATCCAGAATCTTTCCACCGAGACAGTCTGGATTGCTTCGTCGCAATAGCTCCTCGCAATGACGAAGCTACGCGCCAATCAACGTCGCAACACCGCGATCGTGCGGTTCGCAAAGGTCAGCCGCTCCGCCAGCACAGACACGAAATAGGTCAGCAGCTTGTGGCTGAGTGCGGGATCCTCGGTCTTGATGGCGTCGAATTGGTGCGTGTTCAGCACGTAGAGCACGCTGTCGACCTCGGCCTGGATGGTGGCGCTGCGCGGTGTCTGTGATACCAGCCCCATCTCGCCGATCGTGGTGTAACGGCCGAGGCTGCGCACGCGCGTGCTGCGGTCGTCGTCGGCCGGGATCATGATGCCGACGCGGCCGTCGAGGATGAAATGCATGGAATCGGCGGGGTCGCCGGCTTGCACGATGACCTCGCCGGCTTCGACCTCGATGCGCTGGCAGCGGCGGATCAGCTCGTCGGCGCCGTCCTCACTGCCGAGCATTCGCGTGAACCAGTCGCGCAGGCTGGCTTCTTCCTGCGCCAGCTCCTGATGCTGCGAGATGAGCTCGTTCTCGCACCATTCCAGCGCGCGATCGAGCTCGGGGACGATGGTGACGCCCTCGCCGACGAAGTCGCTGGAGCGCAGCACCTTCTCGGCTGTGGCCGACAGATGCACCAGGATCAGCTCGACGCCGAGTTCGCCGGCGCTGCGCTTGATCTGGGCAAAGCTATAGGCGGCCGATGAATCGACGCCAGTGACGAGCTTGAAGTCGAACAGCAGATAGCGGCATTCGGGGCGTTCCTGCAGCAGCTGCTTGACGTGCTGATAGAGCCGGTTGGCGGAGCCGAAGAACAGATAGCTCTGGAGATTGAGGCCGCGGATCTTGCCGCCATGGGCCAGCAGCACCTCCTGGTCGTCGCGCGAGCGATCGAGCGAGGAGCGGTACTCCGAGCCGTCGAAACTGTATTTGATCGACTCGACCCGCGCGGCGCTGAACGCAAACGTCGCGCAGCCGATGATGACGCCGATCAGGATGCCCGGCACGAAACCCCAGGCCACGATGATCGCGATGATGGCGATCAGCGACAGATATTCCAGCTTCGACAGCCGCTTGCGCGACTCGATGATCCATTTGTGCAGCTGGTCGGCGCCGAGATAGAGCAACAGGCCGCCGAGCACGAATTTGGGGATGAAGCCGAGCAGCTCGGGTGCGACGGCGAGCACCAGCAGCGACAGCGCTGCGGCCGTGAGGCCGGACAGGCGCCCGCGGCCGCCGCTGGAGAAATTAAGCATCGAGCGGCTGGTCGAGCTGCAGCCGGGGTAGCCGCCCAGCATGCCGGTCAGGATATTGGCGGCGCCGGTGACGTTCAGCTCACACTCCAGGTTGGCTTCGCGATGCGTGGCCACCTCGATGCCGGTGGTGTTGAACAGCGTGCTGGAGGCGGTAACGAAGATGACCGCGACGACGTTGCCGAGCAGGTCCGGTATGGCAAACCAGGGATAGCGGGCGAGATCGTCGGTGTGCCAGGGCAGCACGAAGACCGCTTGCGGTGGGGACTGAAAGGTCCAGCCCAATGTGTGCGCCTCATCGGAGGAGACGCCGGTGATCCAGAACGCCAGATGCGCGGTGAGCACGCCGCCGACCAGGATGATCGGCAGTCCGAACGGGCTGCGCGAGCGGTGCCAGGTGAGATACAGCACCAGCGCCATCGCGCAGGCGGCACCCAGCTCCAGCAGGATGGTGCGGTTGGCGAAGTGCGACAGTGTCGCCAGTTGCAGCGGGTGGTCGGTGATCACCCGGACCGCACCCATGACGATGAGAAGTCCGGTTGCGCCCAGGAAGCCGCCGACCACCGGATAAGGCACGTAGCGGATGGCGCGGCCAAGCCGCGTCAGGCCCAGCCCACACAGCACCAATCCCGTCAGCATCGTCGACAGGCCGAGCGTGATCAGGATTGGTGACAGCAACGGCGCCGACAGGTGCGCCGTCTCGATGCGTTCGACCACCGAGGCTGCCAGGATACCCGTCACCGCGGCGGTCGAGCTGTCAGGGGCTGCAATCGCGAAGGGCAGGGAGCTGCCGAGCCCGACGACGGCCGCAAGCACCGCAGAGCTGACGAAAG
This sequence comes from Bradyrhizobium sp. 40, assembly GCF_023100925.1. NCBI lineage: Bacteria > Pseudomonadati > Pseudomonadota > Alphaproteobacteria > Hyphomicrobiales > Nitrobacteraceae > Bradyrhizobium > Bradyrhizobium sp. 40. The sequence continues at coordinate 7,264,227 of NZ_CP064688.1, read as the reverse complement.
TGGCCGTGATGCCGTAGGACAGATAGGGCGACAACGGCCCCGCGAAGATCAGCAGCGAGTAGGACAGTCCGAACGTGACGGTCAGGACGCTGGCGGCGCTCCCGCCCAATATATCAGTCAGCGCACGCTTGAGGGCCGGAGTGAGCCCTGCCGACGGAGTGAAGCCAATTGCTGGATCTGTCACGCCGTAACACTCGCTCGTGAATATTTCCCTCCGAGAGGTAGACGACTGCGAGGCTAGTGCAACAGGATTCTTGCAAATGTGAAGTACCCGACAGTTTCGGGGGGCATCCGGCGAGGATGCGGTCCACGGCGTGCGAACGGCCAATCATGCGCAGCAGGCGGATGGAGAGCAGCCGAGCAGGCACACATACTCATTGTCGTCCCGGCGAAGGCCGGGACCCATACCCCCAGGGAGTTGTGTGGCGAAGATTGGTTGTTCGGGATTGGAACCGTCAGCGATCGATAGACCTCGCGGTATGGGTCCCGGCCTTCGCCGGGACGACGGATAAGGCCTGCACTAGATCTTCAGCTCGCTTCCCGTCACGCGGCGATACGCTTCCAGATACCGCTTGCTGGTCGCGTCCACTACGCTTGCGGGTAAAGGCGGCGGCGGGGCGTCGCCATTCCAGCGGCCGGCGCGGCGCTCGACGTCGAGATAGTCGCGCAAGGGCTGCTTGTCGAAGCTCGCCTGCGGCTGGCCCGGCTTGTAGGCGTCGACGGCCCAGAAACGCGAGGAGTCCGGCGTCATGACTTCGTCGATCAGGATGATGCGGCCGTCCTTGTCGCGGCCGAATTCGAACTTGGTGTCGGCGATGATGATGCCCTGCTCGCGGGCGAGCTCCTCGCCAAGCGTGTAGATCGCGCGGGTCATGCTCTCGAGCGTGTAGGCCGTCTCGTCGCCGACGACCTCGCGCATCTTCGCGATGGTGATGTTCTCGTCATGGCCGGTCTCGGCCTTGGTCGCGGGGCTGAAGATCGAAGGCTCCAGCTTCTCGCTCTCGACCAGACCTGCTTTCAGCTTCTCGCCGGCCAGTGTGCCGCTGGCTGCATATTCCTTCCAGGCCGAGCCCGAGAGGTAGCCGCGGATCACGCATTCGATGGGAAATACCGTGGTGCGGCGGCACAGCATGGCGCGGCCGAGAATTTCGGCGCGATGCGGCTTCAAGGCGGGCACGGCGGCGATGATCTCGTCGGTGTCGGCGCTGATCATGTGATGCGGCACCACGCCTTCAAGCTCGTTGAACCAGAACGCGCTGATTTGCGTCAGCACCGCGCCCTTCATCGGAATGGTCTCGCCCATCACGACGTCGAAGGCGCTGATGCGGTCGGTGGTGACGAGCAGCAGGCGGTCGTCGTCGACGGCGTAGATATCGCGCACCTTGCCGCGCCCGATCTTGGGCAGCGGCAGGTCGCTGGAGAGCATGGTGGTCATCGGCAGAACTTTCGGAGCAAGGCCTTGCGACAGGACATCCGGCCGCGCCTGATCGCGCGACCGGAAACCGGGATAGCCTATTCCGGCAGCGGAATGAACTCATGTTCCTGCGGAACCGCAGCGAAGCGGCCGGTTTTCCAGTCCTGCTTGGCCTGCTCGATCCGCTCCTTGCTGGAGGAGACGAAATTCCACCAGATGTGGCGCGGGCCCTCCAGCGCGTCGCCGCCCAGAAACATCATCCGCGTGGCTTTGAGCGCCTTCACCGTGATGCGGTCGCCCGGACGGAAGATCAGGAGCCGCGGCCCCTCGTAGCGCTCGTTCGCGATCTCGACCTCGCCGTCGACCACGTAGATGGCGCGCTCCTCGTGATCGGGGTCGAGCGGTACGGTCGCGCCCGCGGCCGCCGTGACCTCAGTGTAGAACCAGGGCGACACCATCGAAACAGGGGAAGTGACGCCGAAGGCCGAGCCCGCGATCACCTTCGCGGTGAAGTCGCGGTCGGAGACCATCGGCAGGTCACCCGCCCCGTAGTGCTGAAACGACGGGGCGATTTCTTCCGATCCTGCCGGCAGCGCGATCCAGCTTTGCAGGCCCAGCATCTTCTGCCCCGAGGCGCGCTGCACATCCGGCGTGCGCTCGGAATGCGCGATGCCGCGGCCGGCCGTCATCAAATTCATCGCGCCGGGCTGGATCTCCTGGATGTTGCCCTCGCTGTCGCGATGCATGATCGCGCCGTCGAACAGATAGGTGACGGTAGCAAGCCCGATATGCGGGTGCGGCCGCACGTCCATGCCTTTGCCTGAGACGAATTGCACCGGCCCGAAATGGTCGAAGAAGATGAAGGGTCCGACCATCTGCCGCTTGCCGTGCGGCAACGCGCGGCGTACGGCGAAGCCGTCGCCGAGATCGCGCGTGCGCGGCACGATGACGAGATCGAGCGCATCGCAGGACATGGGATCGCCGAGCACGGGATCGTTCGAGGGTTGCCAGCTCATGGTGGACTCCTTTTGGTTTTTTCGAGCTAAATCGTAGCAGGATTTTGTGCGGCCGTCGCGGCTAAGCCTGGACCACATACTCCGCCGTCATCGCCCGCGAAAGCGGGCGATCCAGTACGCCGCGGCCTATCGATTCAATCATGACCGTCTCGGAGTACTGGATCGTCCGGTCGAGCCGGACGATGACAGTGTGCGCGGCGAGCGATGGTCCTTGAAAAAACAGGCGCAACGAAGGATGTTCGGCTGATGTCAACCGCGACCCATTGCATCACCCGATGACCCTTGCCGCAACCGAACTCGCCTTTCGCGCCGCTTCTGTGGCGCTGCTGCTGGTGTTGGCAGCGTCATTGCTCTCGGATTTCCCCAATGTGCTGGCAGCGCGGCTCGGTGCGGCCTTTGCGCTCGGCTCGGCCGCGCATGCTGTGAGCTATTCTGTCGGGACATCATCGCTGGTCCCGGCCTGGCATACGCCGCTGATCGCGGTGTCGACCGGCAATATCGTGGTGTTCTGGCTGTTCACGCGCGCGCTGTTCGACGACGAGTTTCGCCTGCGCCGGTGGCACGGATTGACCTGGGCGTTGGTGGCAGCCTTCAGCTTCGTCAGCTGTCTCTGGCTCGCACCTGGCGGACATGTCCGGGTCGCCGTCACCGCGGTGAACCTGATTGTGCTCGGCTTCATTGCGCTCGCGATCGTGCAGACAATCGGCTCATGGTCAGCCGATCTGGTCGAGCGCCGCCGCCGTGTTCGCGTCTTCATCGTCTGTGCCGCCGCGCTCTATGGCGGATTGAACGCGCTGCTCCAGATCCTTGTCGGCGGCAGTGACGTCGGCGATGTCGCCAACACCGTCAATACAGGCGTGCTCGCCGGCATCGTCGCGGCCATCGCCTATGCGATGATGCGGGTCGATGGCGCCGACCTGTTTCCAGCCGCCGCGGAGGCTGCGCCCGCGATCGCGGCGAGCCAGCCTGTCGGCGAGGATGCCGCCGACCAAAAGCTGATCGACGCCCTGATGCGGCTGATGGCGGACGAACGGATCTATCGCCAGGAGAACATCAGCATCGGCGTGCTGGCGGGCCGGCTGAAGATTCCCGAATACCGGCTGCGCCGGCTGATCAACCAGGGGCTCGGCTACCGCAATTTCAATGTGTTCCTGAACAACCACCGGATCGAGGAGGCCAAGGCAGCCCTCGCCGATCCCGCCCAGGCCGAGGTCCCCGTCATCACCATCGCGATGGATTCCGGCTTCCAGTCGCTCGGCCCGTTCAACCGCGCCTTCAAGGCCGTGACCGGCGTGACGCCGACGGAGTACCGGCGGCTCAAGGTCAATGCCGTCTAAGCTTTAGTGTACTGAAATATTTAGGTTATTTTGGAATCGGCGAGCGTCTCGCGGTTTCGGCTAGGCCGCTTTCCAAATCCGGCGAGCAGGCATCGCGTGAATGCCGCTTCGTCTCCGGCACACGCCTCAAGCCGGAGCAAGCCCGTGACCCGCTGCCGCAAGATGGTCCTTCTCGCCACCGCCATCGCCTTTGCCGGCCTCGCGCTCGGCGCGGTTCGCGCCCATGACGTGCCCAAGGTCGCCACCGGCTTCATCGCCGACGTGCTCTGCGCGGAGACGTTTGTCTCGGGCCTCGATGTCAGGCGTAATTTGACCGAGACCGCCGATGCGATGCCGGGCGCCGGTCTGCTCACCTGGGCGATGGACTATCAGGTCGATCGCATGCGCAAGGACGTCACGGTGACGCTGTTCGGCATTGGCCGCAGCCACGCCGTCTATCGCGAGGGCCTCGGCTGTACGCTCGAGCACGGCGGAGGGATCACCGACGTCACGTTGCCGCCGGATGACAGGCAGCCGGCGTTGCTGCCCGAGATCGCTGGCTCCGCGGTCGTGTCGCCGCAGAGCCCGGAGCTGTCAGTAGCGCTCGATCGCGCCTTTGCCGAGCCGCCATCGCCGCCATTCCGCCGCACCCGCGCGATCGTCGTCATGAAGTCGGGCCGCATCATCGCCGAGCGCTATGCGGACGGCATCGGACCGGAGACGCCGCTGCTCGGCTTCTCCATGACGAAGTCCGTGATCTCGGCTCTCACCGGGATCCTCGTGCGTCAGGGCAGACTGAAACTCGACGGGCCCGCACCGGTCGCCGCCTGGGCAAATCCGGACGATCGGCGTCACGCGATCACCGTCGATCAATTGCTGCGCCACACCGCCGGCCTGGCGCTCGGCAACTCGCTTCAGGCCTCGCTCGGCTCCGCGTTCGAGCCGGTCAATCGCATGAAATTCACCGAAGACGACATGGCCGCCTATGCCGCGAGCATGCCGCTTGCGACCGCGCCGGGCACCGTGTGGAACTATCACGATGGCAACACCATCATGCTCGCGCATCTGATCCGCAACGCTGCCGGCGGCAATCCGGCGGATGCGCTGGCCTTCGCGCGCCGCGAATTGTTCGCGCCGCTCGGCATGCGCCATGTCACGCTCCAGCTCGACGGCGCGGGGACGATCAAGGGTTCGAGCGAGATGCTCGCATCCGCGCGCGACTGGGCACGCTTCGGCCAGCTCTATCTCAACGACGGCGTCGCCGGCGGCAGGCGCATCCTGCCCGAGGGCTGGGTGAATTACTCGGCGTCGGCGACGTCCAATGCATGGGTCGGCATCGGCGCCGGCTTCTGGACCAACCAGGGTAACAGCTTTGGCGCGACCTTCCGCGTCGATCACGGCTGGCCGCGCGATGCCTTCTTCGCCAAGGGCGCGATCGGGCAATACACGATCGTGATTCCGTCGGAGCGTCTGGTGATCGTGCGGATGGGCCGCTCGCCGAACTGGCCGCCGGAAGCGGATGGCGTGTTCGGTCTGGTGCGGGATGTCGTGGCAGCAGCGCGCGACAAAGGGAAAGTCGCGGGGGTGGATTAGGAGCTTTACCTTCCCAGCTCGGTCGCCTTCGCCACGCGATCGAACCGCTCCAGCGTCATGATCGCGTCCGCGAATTTCTCCGCGCGCGCATTCAGCACCGGGCGGGCCAGCGTCAAGAACTTCTGCTGCATCGCTTGTGCATCCGGGAACGAGGTCGGCTCGCCGGAAGGGTCGGCATAGAGCCGCTCATGCACGCCGTCGTCCGTTGTGATGCTCACGCGGGCGCCAAAGGGGTGGGTGCGGCCGATTTCGAGGCGGTCATCCTGCACCACGTCGAACTTGTCGGCGAGCGCGTCGATGGCTGTGTCCCCAAGGCGATTGTAGTCGTCCCAGCCAAATGAGCCCTGGTCGAGCGCGAGCGCGCCGGTGAAGAACATCGAAAACTGGCCGCCGACGATCGAGGTCGGGTGCCGCTTGGTCGCGGCGTCGCCGGTGAGGGTGATGCCGTTGCGATGCAGGCCGATCTCGACGCGCTTGATCTGGTCGGGTGTCAGATTGTGCTCGCGCCGCATCGCGATCAGTGCGTCGATCGCGGCGTGGGTATAGCGGCAGCTCGGATACGGTTTGACGCCGATCTTCATAGTCTCGTAGGTCTTGCCGAGCTCGGCGACCGCTTTGTCGGGATGCGCATCGTCGGTGTAGCCGGCGAGCAGGCCGTGCTTGCCCTCGACCGATTCCGTCGCGCCGACGAAATCGTTGCGCGCCAGCGTCGCGGCGATCACCCCGTTCATCGCGGCGGCGCCGACTTGGTAACGCTTGTTCCAGGCGCCATTGACCAGGAATTGCAGCGAGCCCGCGGCCTGGCTGCCGGCGACGCCGAAGGCGGCGATGAGCTGTTGCTCGGAGAGGCCGAACAATTTGCCGGCGGCCGCGGCTGCGCCATAGGTGCCGGCGGTGGCGGTGGGGTGAAAGCCGCGGGCGTAATGCGAGGTCGGGTCGAGTGCGTTGCCAAGCCGGCAGCAGACCTCATAGCCCGCAACGATCGCGGTCAGCACGTCGCGCCCGGAGGCGCCGACCATCTCGCCGATGGCGAAGGCGGCCGGAACCACCGGCGCGCTCGGATGCAGCGAGGAGTCCGCATGGGTGTCATCGAAGTCGAGGGAATGGCCGAGGGCGCCGTTGAGCAGCGCCGCGACCGCCGGCGTCCAGGTCTTGCTATCGCCGAACACGGTGGATTCGCCCTTGGTGTCGAGCGCGAGCGCCTCCAGCATCTTCAGGATCGAGGGGGTCGATTCCGCTTCGCTGCGGGCCCGGATCGCGCTGCCGAGGAAGTCCAGCGTCAGCACTTTCGCCCGATCCAGCACTTCCGCCGGAATATCCTGGAATTTCAGGTTGGCGACATAGGCGGCGAGCGTTGCGGTTTCGTGAGCCATCGTGTTTCCTCGTTTTGGCGCGCAAGTTAGGCGGGCTGATTTGGCCTTTCAAGCGGCCTGGGGGCCGCGGGCATCAGCTATGCTTTTGGCTGGCTTTACGAGAGTTGGACCGGGATACGCGACCATGGCATTCGCAGGAGAGCTGTTCGACCGGGTCTGGTCGCGAAAGACCCAATTGGGATTGGCGATCCGGGTCACGGTGGCGGCCACCGGCGCCTACGCGCTCGCCACCGCGCTGCATCTCTTGTTACCGCTCTGGGCCGTCCTCACCTCCATCATCGTCACCCAGATGAGCGTCGGGCGCTCGCTGAAGGCGACGCGCGACTACATGCTCGGCACCATCGGCGGCGCGATCTATGGCGGCGCCATCGCGATCCTGATCCCCTATTCCGGTGAACTGGGCCTGCTGGGTCTGCTGGTGCTGGCCGTGGCGCCGCTTGCCTTTGTCGCATCGATCTATCCGAATCTGAGCTCTGCAACGGTGACGGCCGTGATCGTGCTCGTGCTTCCCTCGATGCATCATGCCGATCCCATGGCCTCGGCGATCGATCGCGTCAGCGAAGTTACGGTCGGCGCGGTGACGGGGCTGCTCGTCTCGTTCCTGGTGCTGCCCTCGCGCGCGGTGCGGCAAATCCGCGCCAGCGCGGCGAAGCTGCTCGAATTGATCGCGGAGGCCTTCACCGAATTGCTCGCGGGCCTGACGCGCGGCCGGGACAACGACGCGCTGCACCGGATTCAGGACGGTATCGGCACCGCAATGGTCGGCATGAATACCATTGGCGCCGAAGCCGAGCGCGAGCGCTCTGCGCGATTGTCGAGCGGGCCGGACACCGGCCCGTTGTTGCGCACGATCTTGCGGCTGCGCCATGACGTCGTGATGATCGGCCGCTCGACCGTGGTGCCGTTGCCGGCCGAGGTGCAGACACGGCTTGCCGCGCCGCTGACGGAAGTCTCGACGGTGATCGCACGCTTCCTGCGTTCGGCCGCCGCGGCGTTGCGCGAAGGCGCCGGCGCCCCGCCGATCCACCCCGTGCATGTCGCGCTCCAGCATTATGCCGAGGCGGTCGCCGCCGTGCGCCAGGACGGCCTGATCCGGGGCCAGCCCAGCGACACCGCGGAGCGCTTCTTCGCGCTCGGCTTCTCGCTGGAGCAGATGCACCAGAATCTCTGCGATCTCGATCGCGTCGTCGGCGAATGGTCCGAGGCCGCGACCGACAAGCCCGCGCGCGTGGCGGAGTGAGCTAGCGCCGCATCAGGCCCTTGCTCTCCATGCGCCAGACCAGCAAATCGATGCGGTCCTGACCGAAGAACGGCTCGTTGTCGAACACGAAGGTCGGCACGCCCCAATGGCCGGAGGCGGCGTGGTCCTTCTCGTTCTCTGTGATCACCTGCTCGTAGCGATCCGGGTCCGCGGTGATCGCAGCATCCATCGCGACGAGATCGAAGCCGGCCTTGTCGGCTGCCCGCGCGAGATGATCGCTCTCGTTCCAGCCCGCCACCGAGCCGTCCCACAGCACGCGGGCGATCGCATCGGTGAATGCGAGCGAGCGTCCTTCGAGCTGCGCCATGGCACCAAGCCGGGTCAGGCGGTGGATGTAGGGCTGCTCCGCCGCGACGTCGAACGTGACCTTGTCCTGCACGATCGGATCGGGCCTGGGAAAGCGGAACGGAATGCCCTCGTGCTGCGCGACGCGCGTGCTGTCGAGCACCACATAGCGAATGAAGTTCGGGCTGGCCTTCTTGAAAAACCCGGGCACACGGACTGCGAGCGGATAGACCGGCCGCACATTGACCGCCAGATCGTAGGTTTCGACGAGCTTGAGCGTCTTGGGCAGCGCCAGATAGCTGAACGGACTGCGAAAGGAGTAGAAGAGGTCGACGGAGAGCGTCATCGGGCCGGCTCCGCGAGCCGCCCCATCATGCTGCGGGCCACAAGCTTGTGGAAGGGCGTGATGAGCGCGAGGTAGGCGCGGCCCAGCCGATTGTTGGTCCGCACCAGCGTGGTCAAGGTGACGTGGCGCGGCACCGCTTCGCCGACCACATCGACCACGATGCGGAAATCGAGATGATAATCATTGAAGCCGGCGACCAGCTGCTCGGGCGTTTCACTCAGGACCGGAAACAGGCCGATCAAACCGCCCGGCGCCGGCGTACCCTCGCCCGATGTCTTCAGGCCGAACGGCGTCACCAACACGTTGCGCAGGCGTGTCAGTGCACCGACCCAGCGCGGCCCGTGCAACACCATCCTGGTGCAGGCCTCGCGGGCATTCACCGGTGCCGTGCCGATCTCCACGCGAAAGGCGTCGATGAATTGCGCACCGGCCAGCAGCGCGCCGGTGTCGACATCGGGGGTGACTTCGCGGACGGTCCCGTTCATTCCGTCAGTCTGCGCGTCAGCATCCGGAAGCGCAAGATCAGAAGTCCGGCATAGACGAACGATCCGATCGACAATCCGATCCAGACACCGACCGCGCCGAGATCGGCGTGAAAAGCGAGCCACCAGGCGATGGGAAAGCCCACGCACCAATAGCCGATCGCGGCGAATACCAACGTCATCCTGGTGTCATTGATGCCGCGCAGCGCGCCGCCCATGATGGTCTGGATGGCATCGGCGATGAAGAAGGTCGCGCCGACCAGCAGCAGCTTCGCGGTCAGCTCGACGGTCGCCATGCTCGCCACGTCGCTGCCGAAGAACAGTCGGCCGAGCTGATAGCGGCCGAAGATGATCGCGACGGTCAGGGCCGAGACGAACGCGATCCCGATCACGGCTGCGACGAGACCTGCGCGCTTCACCGCAAGCGGCTCGCCGCGGCCGAAGGCGTGACCTACCCGCACGGTGGCCGCCATGCCGATGCCGAGCGGGACCATGAACAGCACGGCGGTGACCTGGAGCGCGATCTGATGCGCCGCGAGCGCCGTGGTCGAGATCAATCCCATCAGCAGCGCGGCCGAAGAGAACAGGCCATATTCCAGCAGCAGCGAGAACGAGATCGGCGCGCCGATCGCGATGAGCTTGCGCATCAGGGGCCAGTCGATCCGCCAGAGATGGGCAAGCGGACGATAGTCCGCGAACGGCTTGCGCAGCCCCGCAATGGCGAGCGTGGCGGCGAACGAGCCGAGATTGACCAGCGTGGTCGCAAGCCCCGCGCCGAACAGGCCGAGCTCCGGCAGGCCGAACAGGCCGTGGATCAGGACATAGACCAGCGCGGCATTGACGGGGATCGCCGCGAGCGTGATCCACAGCGGCGCCTGCGGCCGGTTCACCGCGCTCATCATGCTGCGCAGCGCGATGAAGCCGAGCGCCGGCGCGATGCCCCAGGCCAGCCCATTCAGATAGCGCTGGGCGAGCGCGGCCGAGTGCGGCGCCTGACCGAGTGCAACCAGGATGTGCTCGCCATAGAGCGGCGAGGCCATCATCGGCAGCGAGATCAGCAGCGCGACCCACAGGCCGACGCGTAAGGAGCGGCGGATGCGCCTGACATCGCCGGCGCCGAACGCCTGCGCGACCAGCGGTGATACCGCCGCCATCAATCCGAGCCCGAACGTGAAGCTGACGAAATAGACCGTATGCGCCAGTGCCGCTGCTGCCACCGCGCTCTCGCCGAGCCGGCCGATCAGCGCAAGATCGGTCGTGATCATCGCGATCTGTCCGAGTTGCGTCAGCGTCATCGGCACGGCCAGCCGCAGCGTCTCGACGAATTCGTCGGCGAGAGGATTTAGCGGCGCGCCGGCTTGCGGCTGCGAACGAGGCTGGACGGTGTCGAGCATGGCGGGTCAATAGCACGGCCGGGCGACGAAAACATGGCTTGGTCTTCTCCCTCTCCCCTTGCGGGAGAGGGTGGCTCGCCGCGTAGCGGCGAGACGGGTGAGGGGTATCTCTCCGCGTACGGCCCTCAAGCAGCAGGACTCGCTGAAGCAACCCCTCATCCGGCGCCATAGCCGATGCGAAGCTTCGGCGTTCTTAAAAACGGCGGCCGAAGGCCGCTTATGCCACCTTCTCCCACAAGGGGAGAAGGGAAGAAACTCTCAGCCCTTCCGTTCCGGCACGCGCCTGATCTTCGCGCCGAGCGCATTCAGCCGTTCGTCGATGCGCTCGTAGCCGCGCTCGATCTGGTCGGCGTTGTTGATCGTGGAGGTGCCCTCGGCGCAGACGGCCGCGAGCAGCATGGCCATTCCGGCGCGAATGTCGGGTGAGGTCATCGCCGCGCCGTGCAGCCGGCTTGGACCGGCGATGATGGCGCGATGCGGGTCGCACAGCACGATGCGCGCACCCATCGCGATCAGCTTGTCGACGAAGAACATCCGCGATTCGAACATCTTCTCGAACATTAGGATCACGCCCTCGCATTGCGTGGCCGTGACGATCGCGATCGACATCAGATCGGCGGGAAAGGCCGGCCAGGGCTGGTCCTCCAGCTTCGGCACGTGGCCGCCAAAATCGTCCTGGATCTTCAGCGTCTGGTTCGAGGGCACGATGAGATCGTCGCCCTCGATGCGGCAGACGATGCCGAGCCGCTCGAATCCCATGCGGATCGAGCGCAGATGCTCGACGCCCGCGCGCACGATGCGAAGCGGCGAACGCGTCACGGCGGCAAGCCCGATCAGCGAGCCGACCTCGATGTGGTCGGGCTGGATCCGGTAGGTCGCGCCACCCAGCGTCGCCGGACCGTGCACGATCATGGTGTTGGTGCCGATGCCCTCGATCCCAGCGCCGAGCGCGACCAGGAAGTTGGCGAGGTCCTGCACATGCGGCTCGGACGCGGCGTTGCGCAAATACGTGGTGCCTTCGGCGGCGACGGCTGCGACCAGCGCGTTCTCGGTCGCGGTCACGCTGGGCTCGTCCAGGAACACGTCGGCGCCGGTCAGTTTCGAAGCGCGGAATTCGAGCCGGTCGGTCGCGGTGACCTTGGCTCCCAATTGCTCGAGCGCGAGCACATGCGTGTCGAGCCTTCGGCGGCCGATGACGTCGCCGCCGGGCGGCGGCAGCATCACTTCGCCGCAGCGGGCGAGCAGGGGGCCCGCGAGCAGGATCGAGGCGCGGATGCGCACGCATAGCTCAGGATCGAGATCCGCGGCGCGGATGCTCTTGGCGTGAATATGAAGCGTGTTGCGGGCGGTCCATTCCGCCGCCGCGCCGACCGAGCGGATCAGCTCGACCAGCGTCTCGGTGTCGCGGATCCGCGGCACGTTTTCCAAGGTCACCGGATGCTCGGTGAGCAGGGCTGCCGCGATGATCGGCAGGGCCGCATTCTTGTTGCCGGAAGGCTCGATCGAGCCCGAGAGCCGGTGACCGCCCTCGACGATGTACTGGATGGGCGCCACGGGGTCTCTCGCTGTCGTGTTGAGTGGGGGCGGGTTTCGAGGCGGAAGCTACCGAGAATTGAGCGCGGGAGCAATTCTGCACTTGTTGCGAGGGCGGGGGGAGGTTCAGCCGAGGTGTCTCTACGTCATGGCCGGGCTTGTCCCGGCCATCCACGTCTTCGCCAGATGCACGGAGAACGTAGATGCCCGGGCGTTCGCCTCGCCGAAGCGGCTTCGGCCGCGCAGGCGGGACAAGCCGGGGCATGACGACCGTCCAAAGCCATCCGATCTCAGATATCGATCGTCGCGCTCAGCGAATGTTCCTGGATGAAGTCGCGGCGCGGCTCGACCACGTCGCCCATCAGCTTGGTGAAGATGTCGTCGGCCTCGTCGACCTCCTTGACCTTCACCTGGAGCAGTGATCGCGCATTGACGTCCAGCGTCGTCTGCCAGAGCTGCTCCGGATTCATCTCGCCCAGCCCTTTGTAGCGCTGCAGCGAGACGCCCTTGCGGCCGGCGTCTGTGACGGCTTCGAACAGATCGACCGGGCCGTAGACCATGTGCTCGGTATCCTTGCGCCGCAGCTTGCCGGGCCGGGCATAAACGTCCTGGAGCTTGACCGTGTACTCGTCGAGCTTGCGGGCTTCGACCGAGCCCAGGAACGCGTCGTCGATGAGGGCGACGTCCTTGACGCCGCGCACCGTGCGCTCGAACTGGAAACCATGGCCTTCGACGTATTGACCGATCCAGCCGCGCTCGACCTCGTCGGCGAGCGTGTCGAGGCGGGCGGCGATGTATTGCGCGGCCGCGGCGGCTTTCTCCCGATCGCCGTAGATAGCCTTGTTGAGCACGCCGGTGATGGCAGCCTGCTCGATCACCTTGCGATTGTAGCGGGTGTGCAGGCTGCGCAGGACGCCGCGAACGGCACGGGCGTCGTCGACCAGCGAGCGCAGGTCGCGGCCGGTGCGATCGCCGCCGGTGCCGGGAATGTAGACGCAGTCGTCGAGTCCGGTATCGATCAGATAATCTTCCAGCGCCCGCTCGTCCTTTAGATATTGCTCGGACTTGCCGCGGTTGACCTTATAGAGCGGCGGCTGGGCGATGTAGAGATAGCCGCCGTCGATGATCTCGCGCATCTGCCGGTAGAAGAAAGTCAGCAGCAGCGTGCGGATGTGGGCGCCGTCGACGTCGGCGTCCGTCATCACGATGATCTTGTGATAGCGCAGCTTCTCGATCGAGAATTCGTCGCTGATGCCGGTGCCGAGCGCGGTGATCAGCGTGCCGATCTGCTCGCTGTGCAGCATCTTGTCGGGACGCACGCGTTCGACATTGAGGATCTTACCGCGCAGCGGCAGCACGGCCTGGAATTCGCGGTTGCGGCCCTGCTTGGCGCTGCCGCCTGCCGAGTCACCCTCGACGATGAAGAGCTCGGATTTCGCCGGATCCTTTTCCTGGCAGTCGGCGAGCTTGCCGGGCAGCGAGGAGACCGAGAGCGGGCTCTTGCGCGTCAGCTCGCGCGCCTTTCGCGCGGCTTCGCGGGCAGCTGCCGCCTGGATCACCTTGCCGACGATCATCTTGGCTTCGGAAGGATGCTCCTCGAACCAGGCTTGCAGCGCCTCGTTGAGCACGTTCTCGACCACGGGGCGCACTTCCGAGGACACCAGCTTGTCCTTGGTCTGCGACGAAAATTTTGGATCCGGCACCTTCACCGACAGCACAGCGGTGAGGCCTTCGCGGCAATCATCGCCGGTGAGCGCGATTTTCTCTTTTTTCGCGTTGGCCTCGGCATAGCCGTTGACCTGGCGCGTCAGCGCGCCGCGGAAACCGGCGAGATGGGTGCCGCCGTCGCGCTGCGGGATGTTGTTGGTGAAGCACAGCACGTTCTCGTGGTAGCTGTCGTTCCACCACAGCGCGGCCTCGACGCCGATGCCGTTGGCTTCCGCGCGCACCATGATCGGCGCCGGCACGATCGCCTTCTTGTTGCGGTCGAGATATTTGACGAATTCCTCGACGCCGCCGGAATAGTGCATCTCCTCGCGCTTCTCGACGGCGTGACGCATGTCGGAGAGAGCGATGTTGACGCCGGAGTTGAGGAAGGCGAGCTCGCGCAGCCGGTGCTCCAGCGTGGCGAAATCATACTCGATGTTCTTGAAGGTTTCCGTCGAGGCCTGGAACGTCACCTCGGTGCCACGCCTGCCGGGCGCATCGCCGACCACCTTGAGCGGCGCGACCGCATCGCCATGGGCGAATTCGATGTAGTGTTCCTTGTTGTCGCGCCAGATGCGCAAGCCGAGCTTGCTCGACAGCGCGTTGACGACGGAGACGCCGACGCCGTGCAGGCCGCCGGAAACCTTGTAGGAATTCTGGTCGAACTTACCGCCGGCATGGAGCTGGGTCATGATGACCTCGGCCGCCGAAATACCTTCGCCCTTATGGATGTCGACGGGAATGCCGCGGCCGTCGTCGCGCACGGTGACGGAATTGTCGGAATTGAGGATCACGTCGACGCGAGTGGCATGGCCCGCGAGCGCTTCGTCGATCGCATTGTCGACGACCTCGTAGACCATATGATGCAGGCCTGAGCCGTCATCGGTGTCGCCGATATACATGCCCGGGCGCTTGCGTACGGCGTCGAGACCCTTGAGCACGCGGATCGATTCCGCCCCGTAATCGCTCGGATTTGAGGGTTCGTTTTCGGCAGACGTCTGCCGAGCAGGTTCTGTCATGAGAGGCCTTCGAGATGTCGCCCGAATCAGCGGCGCAAAAGGCGCTGATATGCGGGCTATTTGTGCCACGAAAGACGGATTGCGCCTAGCGCAAAGTATCTCCTTGCAAGTCTTTGATTAGGTGGGATTTTTCGGCCGATTTTCAAGGCCTTCGAAGGCCGATTCGGCGGCTTGGAAAAAGCGCGATTCGAGACGCGGTTTCGGGCTCTGGAAGGCGTGGATTTTTCGGGGAGGAGAGGCGTTCCGAGGCGCGTGGAACGCCCCCGGAACGGCCTTGCAGCTCAATACATCTGAAGCGGCAGCACGTCTCCGCTTGGCCCCACCAGGAGGCCCCAGGCATCGCCGGCGGCCACGGTGAGGGTCTCGGTGCGAGCTGGGCGTCCCGGCAGACGCAGCGCGTACTGGTACTTGCCGGGCGGCAGATCGAGCATCGGGCCTTTCGGCGATTGCGGACCGCCGGCGCCGGCCGCGATCTTCACGGTTTGATTGTTGATCGTCAGCGATGCTTCCTTCGGTCCCATATTGCCGAGCATCAGCCTCGCCTGTCCCGCCTTCGGCATGATGTCGGCCTTGGCCGCGGCCTGCGGATTCCGCTGCATCAGGCTGACCGTGGTCTCGTCCCTGGCGCGGCCAAGCTTCAGCACGGCCGGTCCCTCCGGCGAGGTAAACGCGAGCTCCGCGCGCTCGGCCGTGACGATCGCGCCGTCGGCCTTCTCCTGCCAGCCCCGCTTGGTCAGCTCCGCGCGATAGAACGCGAGGACCTCGCCAAGCTCGGCGGGGATGCTCGCTTCGAGCTCGGTCCGGAACGACTGGTCGCTGCCGGGAAATTTCGTGGAGCTGATGCCGGTCGAGCTGTGCTGCGTCGGCACGGGCAGGGCGACATCGGGATCGAGCGTGAGTGGCTCCTTCGATTTGGCCTGGACCGCCTTGGCTTGGTTCGATTTGGCCTCGACGGGCTTCGCCGCGACGATAACAAGACCGGAGCCGTTGGCGCTAACGTTTACCTTCGGCCCCATCTGCATCACTGTCATCGAGATCGACTTGCCGCTCTTGGAGAATTCCATCACCGCCATGTTGGGCTGGTTGATGACGGAAGGTTGCTCCTTCCAGCCCGCTGGCTTGAGCGATGCGCGATAGAACGCGGCAAGCGCCTTCACGGTCGATGACGAGGAGAATTCGAGCCTGCCGTCGTCGCCCTCGAATTTCACGCCTTCGGCGTTTTCGGGCAGCGGCACCGGCGTCTTGCTGTCGGCCAGCGCATTCAGCGGCGCGTCGGACAACGCGGCCGCCTGCACCTTGCGCCTTGCTTCGTCGGCAGTGATGAGCTGCTTGGCCGCACCTAACGCATCCCCAAGGAACTTCTCGTCCGCCTCTTTCTTCGCCTTGGCACGGGCGGCAAGCGCGGAGTCCTTCACCTGCGCGGTCAGGCTGACCATGGTGAAATCATATTTGCGGCCAAGCCGCAGCACGCCGGTTTCCTCCGCCGAAGAGATCTTGATCGCGACCTCGTCACCGGGTGCGAGCGGCGCGCTGCCGTCCTCCTGCCAGCCGCGCGCGGCGAGCTCGCGGTGATAGAAGGCGAGCACGGCCGGCAACTCGGCCATCGCGGCGGCCGACATTTCGCGCTTGTTGTCGCTCGCGCCGCCGAGGCCCCTGGCCGTCTTGGTCGGGCTTGGCCGCGGCAGGCCGGCCAGATCACTATCGGCCTTGAGCTCGCTGGGCAGCGCAAAGGGTGCGACCCGGATATCGACATGGGTGCGGCCGTCGTCGCGGCGCGTCAGCGTCAGCATCACCGGCTTCTGCTGATAGAAGCCGGTCTCCTTGCTATCGGCGTGCGCGTAGAACGCGCGCAGGCCGTTGGGAAAGGTTTCATCCAGGCTGGTGGTCCAGCGCGCAACGGTTTCCGGCGTGAGCTTCTGCCAGCCGATCGCAGCCATCTGGCTGGCATAGAAATCCGACGTTGCATCGAGCGGCGTCGGCGCGATGCAGCCGAGATAGGGCCGGGTCCCGTCAAACACGATGTCGCTTGCACCTTCCGGAAACGGCACGTTGCCGTAGATCCGGTCGGTCGTGTAGTAAACCACGGACTGGTCGGGCCGGCCGGGCGCCTGCGTGAAATGAACGGAAAGGCCCTGTCGCCCCTTCCTGAACTTCAGCAGGCTGCTTTTCTCCTCAAGCGGCATCACATAGGGCACCCAGCCGTTGTCGCTCAGGAGCTTTTGGACCGCGGGCAGTGTCACCGCCTGCCGCGTCGGTACGCGATATTCGACGCGATAGGGATCGGGGCGCGAAATGTCTTCCACCGCACCTTCGAGCTGCGGCAGCGCGTGGACGTCGACGACACCCTCATCGGCGCCGGCCGCGATCGAGCAGCTCGCCATCAGGAAGAGACCGCATGCAAGCAGCCGCCATCGTGCCGGGATTTGCATCCCGCGCGGGATCATCGCCATCGTTACGTCTCCAGGATGCCGCGCGGCGCTTTGGCGCGCGCGATTGCAACGGCCGCAACGCCGTCGGCGGGCCTCAGACCAGAAGTCGCGGCAGGAACCGGGCAGGTTCAAAGATCCCGAACTGGTCAATACAGCTGGAGCGGCGACCATGCCTCGCCGTCGCGCCCGACGGTGAGCTCCCAGGCGTCGCCGGCTGCGACAGTGAGGATGTGGGTGTAGGCTGGACGGCCGGGTACGCTCAGTTCGTAGGAATATTTGCCGGGCGCCAGATCCAGCGATACGGCATTGGCGCCGGCGGCGCGCTTGATGATCCGCGCGTCGATCCCGAGCACGGCTTCCGTTTCGCCGATGTTGCTGAACACCAGCTTCGCCTGGCCCGGTTCGGGCATGACGTTCGCCCGGGTTGCAGTATCCGAGTTCTTCTGCACGAGATGAACCAAGGTGCTGCTGTCCTTGCGGCCGAGCTCCAGCATGGCCGGCCCGAGCGGAGAGACGAACGCGAGCTGGACGTGATCGGCGGAAACGACGGCGCCATCATGCTGCTCCTGCCAGCCGAGTTTTCCGAACTCCCTGCGGTAGAAGGCGAGAACGTCGCTGAGCTCGGCGGGCACGGTGGCTTCGAGCTTGACGCGAAGCGGCGCTTCGACGCCCCGCATCAGTGTGGTGTGGATTCCCCTAAAGCTGTAGCGGGTCGGTGCGGGTAGCTTGGCATCGGGGTCCGGCGTGAGATCGGCCGAAAACAGCGGCTGCGGCATCCAGGCGCCGGCGCTTGCCGCGAGCATGCACGTCGCGAGCAAGACGAGGCCGCACGCAAACGCCCGCCATCGTGCCGGGGCTCGCGCCCCGGACCTTGCCGCCCGCATCTCACTCTCCAGCGTTCGCGCGTGATGTCATTGCGCGATTGCAAAACGGCTGCGACGCCGTCGGCGCCGCCTCCGGCAACTAGTCGCGGCGGAAATGGGGCCGGTTCAACGGCTGCGACTACCGCCGGGCCGATACCTGTCCGCTTTCGACGTCAAAGATCTCGCCCCCGGCGCCGATCTCGGTGAAGGCGGCGGGGTCTGCGCCGGTCAGCCACACCTGCGCGCCGAGCTTGCGCAGCTCGTCGAACAGCGCGGCGCGCCTGCCGGGATCGAGGTGCGCGACGACCTCGTCGAGCAGCAGCAGCGGCACGATGCCGGTCATCTCGGCGACCAGGCTCGCATGTGCCAGCACCAGCCCGATCAGCAACGCCTTCTGCTCGCCGGTCGAGGCATCGCGCGCCGGCATACTTTTCGGCGCGTAGATCACCTGCAGATCGGTGAGATGCGGACCATCCGTGGTGCGGCCGGCGATGGCGTCACGCGGACGGTTGTCGCGCAGGATCTGGCGGTAGCGATCCTCGACCGACGTCGCGGTCTCCGTCAGCAGCGCGTTCTCCATCCAGCCGTCGAGCGCGATCTGCGCCGAGGGGAAGGCGGAGGCTTGCGCGCGCGCGTTGAGCATGCCGGTCAGGCGCGCCGCGGTCTGGCCGCGGGTTGCGGCGACCGCGACCGCAAGCTCTGCGGTCTCGCGCTCGATCGCGTCACACCAATGGTCGTCGTAATTGCGGGTCTCGAGCAGGCGGTTGCGCGAGCGCAGGGAACGTTCGAGCGCGGAGATGCGGCTGGAATGGTCGCTGTCGATGGCAAGCACCAGGCGGTCGAAGAAGCGCCGGCGCTCGGACGCCGCTCCCATGAACAGCCCGTCCATCGCCGGCGTCAGCCACACCATGCGGATGTGGTCGCCGAACGACGCCGCCGAATTAACCGGTTCGCGGTCGATGCGGCAGCGCCGGCTGACCGGGCTATCTGCGCGCGGCGGATCGATGCCGGTGCCGAGCGTGGCAAGGCCCAGTGCGCCTTCGACCTGTGCCGACACCGCCCAGGAGCCGTCGCCCTGGTTGTCGGCGACGTCGTCCAGCGTCGCGCGCCGCAAGCCGCGTCCCGGCGACAGGAACGAGATTGCCTCGATGCAATTGGTCTTGCCCGCTCCGTTCGGCCCGACCAGCGCCACCATGTCAGCCTTCGCCTCGAGCCCCGCCGCCCGGTAATTACGAAAATGCGTCAGCGTCAGGCGATGAATGCGGGAGGGGGTCATGTTGTCTTTGTCATTGCCGGGCATCCACGTTTTGTCTCCAAAGACGTGGATGGCCGGGACAAGCCCGGCCATGACGGATGTAGTCGATGCGAAGGGGCGCCGGTAGCCCTCACACCCGCATCGGCATCAGCACGTAGAGTGCGCTCTTGTCGTCGCGGTCTTGCACCAGGGTCGGTGAGCCCGGGTCGGCGAGCCGGAGCGTTGCGACGTCGCCTTCGATCTGGGCGGCGATGTCGAGCAGATAGCGGGAGTTGAAGCCGATATCGAGGGCGTCGGAGGCGTATTCGACTTCGAGCTCTTCGGTCGCGCTGCCGGAATCCGGATTGGTCACCGACAGCACCAGCTTGCCCGGCGACAGCGAGAGTTTCACGGCTCGGCCGCGCTCGCTGGAAATCGTCGAGACGCGGTCGACCGCGTTCTCGAAATCCTTCTTGTCGACGACGAGCTCCTTGTCGTTGCCCTGCGGGATCACGCGGCCGTAATCGGGGAAGGTGCCGTCGATCAGCTTCGAGGTCAGCACCACATTGCCGATGGTGAAGCGGATCTTGGCCTGCGACAGCTCGATCGTGACCTCGGCCTCGTTGTCCTCGATCAGGCGCTGCACCTCGCCGACGGTCTTGCGCGGCACGATCACGCCGGGCATGCCCTCGGCGCCCTTGGGCTGGACCAGGTCGAGCTGGGCGAGGCGGTGGCCGTCGGTGGCGACGCCGCGCAGGGTGGCGGCTTTGGCCGAGCCCGCGGCATGCAGATAGATGCCGTTGAGATAATAGCGGGTCTCCTCGGTGGAGATCGCGAACTGGGTGCGGTCGATCAGCCGCTTGACGTCCTTGGCGGCGAGGCTGAACGAATGCGACATGTCGCCGGCCGCGAGATCCGGAAAATCATTCTCCGGCAAGGTCTGCAGCGTGAAGCGGGAGCGGCCGGCGCGGATCGCCAGCACGGCGCGGTCGCCGTCGGCTTCGAGCACGATCTGCGAACCGTCCGGCAGCTTGCGCACGATGTCGTAGAACATGTGGGCCGGCACGGTGGTGGAGCCCGCGGTCGCGGTTTCCGCCGCGAGCGTTTCCGTGACCTCGAGGTCGAGGTCGGTCGCCTTCAGCGACAATTTCGCGTTCTCGGCCCTAACAAGCACGTTGCCGAGGATCGGAATCGTGTTGCGGCGCTCGACCACGCGATGGACGTGGCCCAGCGACTTCAGGAGTTGCGCGCGTTCGACCGTAACCTTCATTGCACTACTCGCCCGATCCCCAAGGAAACACAAATCTGGAAAAGCCGGGCGGCGGGACGCGCGCCACGGCACCGAAATCCCCGGAAGGCCGGGTCATCCAGCCGATATGACCAAAGCCGTCAGGGTCGCGCAAGGTGGCGCGTAAAGTCATCCGTTTCAAGGGATTGCGCGACAGTTCCCCACGATTTACCGGCAAAGACGGGGCCGGCGCCCAGCTGGACCAAGACCGCCGCCCCAGGCATGGCCGGGGCGGCGCGAGGGAAGGGGAAAGACCCAGGCGTTTATTCCTGAAGCTGGCGCTTGAGCGATTCGACCTCGTCCGACAGCGCCGTGTCCTTGGAAACCAGGGCCTCGATCTTGCGAACGGCGTGCAGCACCGTGGTGTGATCGCGCCCGCCGAAGCGGCGGCCGATCTCCGGCAGCGATCGCAGGGTCAGCGTCTTGGCGAGATACATCGCCACCTGGCGCGGACGGACCACGTTGGCGGTCCGGCGCGAGGACAGGAGGTCGGAGCGGCTGACATTATACTGCCGCGCCACCACGCGCTGGATGTCCTCGATCTTGATCCGCTTCGGTTCCTGCGGCCGGATCAGGTCGCGCACCTCGTGCTCCGCCATCTCCAGCGTCACCGGCCGGTTGTTGAGTTTCGAATGCGCGAGCAGGCGGTTGATCGCGCCTTCGAGATCCCGGCCGTTATGGGTGATGGCGCGGGCCAGATAGGTCAGCACCTCCTCCGGCACCTCGAAGGTCGCATGATGGGCGCGGGCCGCGGCGACGCGCGACTTGAGAATGCCGTGTCGCAGCTCCTCGCCGAGCGAGGCCATCTCGACCACGAGGCCGCCGGCCAGCCGCGAGCGCACGCGGTCGTCGAGGCTTTCGAGATCGGACGGCGGACGGTCGGCCGCGATCACGACCTGGCGGCCGGCATCGATCAGCGCGTTCAGTGTGTGACAGAACTCGGCCTGGGTCGACTTGCCCTGCAGGAACTGGAGATCGTCGATCACGAGCACGTCGATGCCGCGCAACGCTTCCTTGAAGGCGAGCGCCGTCTGCGTCTTCAGCGCGGCGACGAAGCCGTACATGAATTTCTCGGCGGTGAGATAAAGCACCTTGCGCTCGTTGCCGGAATTGCCGGCCCAGGTCACCGCCTGCAAGAGATGCGTCTTGCCGAGGCCGACGCCCGCATGGATGTAGAGCGGATTGAACATGACGGGATCGCCGCGACGACCCTCGGCGACCTGACGCGCAGCCGCATGCGCCAGCGTGTTGGAACGGCCGACGACGAAGCTTGCGAAGGTCAGGCGCGGATCGAGCGGCGAACCGCCGAGCGCATCATGATTGGCCGACACCGGCGCAGTCGCGGTCGAGCGCAGCTCCGGCGCAGGCGAGCGGCGCGTTTCGACCGGCGCTGGCGCTTCCTTCTGCTGCACAACGGGGCGCACGGCCGAGCGCACGGTGAGATCGATGCGATGGACTTCCGGCATCTCGGCCTGCCAGCACGACAGCACGCGCTCGGCATAATGGGCCTGGATCCAGCTCTTCAGGAAGCGGGTGGGCACCGACAGACGCACGCTCTCGTCCTGGACGCCTTCCAGATCCATGCGCGCAAACCAGCTCGTATAGACGTCTTCGCCGACGTTCGAGCGCAGCCGACTCTTCACGCGTGACCAGCGATCCTGTTCCGGGGTTGTCATCATTTGAGAACTTTTCTTGAGAGATAAGGTTGCGTGGTGAGCGCCATGCAGAGTTCCTGCCAGCAATACCTGCCCAGGATTATTTGCAATGGCGGGACCTCAAGCGATTTCACCTGCAGGCATGGCTCGACCGTTCGGCGGAAACGCCGCGTCCGATCAGCAATGTCTAGAGATGGAGGGGTCGCGAGGTCAGCGCGTACTCGGCGCTCCGTGACACGCGGGAGGCTTGGTGTCCGACGAATCTAAAACGGCATCGCTGGAAGTCGAAATGCTGGAAGTCGAAATGTGTTTCAATACCGCGTTGAGTTCGTAAGACATGATACCTCCCCGTCCTGCCGTGATTGCTCGCGACAAGGTCCTGCGTGTCCAAACGACACCCGCGTCGTCATCGGATGCCTGCCCGTGTACTAGTCCGCTCGGCCTCGCCATCATGCCTGTCGGGGCAGCTTTCAAGATGCCTCTTAAGCGCGAGAGAAAGATCCCGCTTGGAGACATTCAGACAAAGAGCTACCGTTCCCACATTGCTGTGGGTTTTGATCCGACAATCGCTTGTTGAAGCGCCGCCTACGTGCACATCGCCGCCGATTTGCACGCTCGCCCCGTTTCCGATACCGCGCTGGTCTCAAGATCGTGGGCGCCGCTGACGTCTTAAGGAATACACTATGCGGAAAGACTCGCAACGGAATTGATTCACACTTGAGGCATCAAAAATCTTGATCTGCGTTAACGCCACGCGGACTTGTGCACAGGCTTCAGAGCAAGTTTTTGGATTCGTGCACAGAATCGAAGACGCCACGTTTCATGTGACAATTCTCCGCCACCGCCAAAAATTTTTTACAAAAGCGTCACGCGCGCGACGCGCTGGCGATTTTTCCAAATGCTTGGCCTCACTATGCCGATAAGTGGTTAGCGAGCCATCGCTTTTTGAGTCTCGTTTCACAGGGTAACTCCATCGCGTGACGCGATCCGGGGAAACTACGGTGTGCAGAACTCGCAGACGCGCGAATTCAACTTGCGCCCGCCTCGCAAGGGTCTTTTGCACCGCGGTGCAAGTTTCCGCTGTTGCAAAATCATTCGCAGGTAGAACTACGGGACATCATGGTGCAAACGCCGCAATCCTCCGATCGAAGGTCGCTCGGCGCGTGACTGCTTGCGTGGATATGGCAGGCAACAAAAAAGCCCGGCGTGATGCCGGGCTGTTTGACGTATGCGATGTGCGACCGGATCGTCCGATCGAACGAATGCTGCTAGATCACTCGCGAGCTTACTTGGCCAGCTTACTTGGCGAGCTTGGCGATCTGCGCGGTGAGCCGCGAGACTTTGCGGCTGGCATTGTTCTTATGAATGATGTTTCGCTGCGCGGCGCGCATCAAGGCGGGCTCGGCGTTCGCCAGCGCCGTCACGGCTGCGGCGCGGTCGCCGGTCTTGATCGCTTCTTCGACATTACGCACGGCACCGCGCATCTGGGTGCGGCGCGACTTGTTGACTGCGGTGCGGCGGGCGATCTTGCGCGTCGCTTTCTTGGCGGAAGTGGTATTGGCCATGGTCTCAATGTCCTTTGCGGGTACCGGTCGCGTCTTGGTCGGGTAGCGCCGGCTTGCTTGACCGCGTAATCGACGCTCGGAATTAGGGTGTTCGGTTGCTAGGCTGTTCCTGGAACAAGAGCGACGGCCTTGCGGCTGTCTCTGAGGCCCAAAGAGCCTCTCAGCTCAAGGAGCCTCTAAGCCCCAAAGAGCCTGTAAGCCCAAAAGAGCCTGCAACTGCTCAAAGAACAGCGGCGGCAGGATTGCGCCCGCCGCCAGTTGGCGCCCTTATAGAGAGGGTCTTTGGCACCGTCAACGCTTTCCCGGGCTGGACAACCAGCCTCTTGGGGTGGGGATGAATGCCGTAACGCCCTGAAGAGGTTGAATTTCTGCCGTCTCCCTTGTATTGGCTGGCGGCGTTCCGAGGGTCGTCCGATCGGACGACTATAGAGGGTGAGGCATGATCCGCGGCTTTTTCCGACTGATTGGGCTGCTGCTGCTCGCCGGCGGGTTCATCTTCATGGTCTACGACGGCGCCCGCTGGGTGGCCGACCAGACCCTGAGGTTCACCCGCTTCGGCCAGTTCTGGAACGACATCAATCAGGCCAGCCAGACGGCATTCCGGACCTGGGTCGAGGCCAAGGCGCCCTGGCTCTGGACCTCGGTGATCCGCCTGGTGCTGGATCAGCCGGTTTTCGCCGTCCTCGGCATTCTCGGCATCCTCCTGATGATCCTGTTCCGCCCGCGCAAGCCGCTGATCGGCTATTCCCGGGATTGAGCTTTCAATTCGCGCGCCTCGAACCGGCGCGCGGACGGCGTAACGGGGCTGCCCCTTTGCGCGTAAAGACCTATATTCCCAACTGATCGCGAGCACGCCGCCTGAGCGCTTGGCTCATCGCCTTGGCTCAGGCGAGGCACAGCTCGTTCCCGGAGATCCGTCCATGCTGTTCATGCGCAAGACCACCGCATTGCCGAGCGCCACGGAAGCGCTGCCCGGCCGTGCGCAAGCCATTCCGACCGCGACCACCCATTTCGTCAACGGCACGAAGTTGCAGCCGCCTTATCCCGCCGGCCTCGAGCAGGCGGTGTTCGGGCTCGGCTGCTTCTGGGGCGCCGAGCGCAAGTTCTGGGAGCTAGGCGAGGGCGTTTACACAACTGCCGTCGGCTATGCCGGCGGCCACACGCCGAACCCGACTTATGAAGAGACCTGCTCGGGCCGCACCGGTCACACCGAAGTGGTGCTGGTCGTGTTCGATCCGAACAAGGTGTCGTACGAGAAGCTGTTGAAGACGTTCTGGGAGAGCCACAACCCGACGCAGGGCATGCGTCAGGGCAACGACGTCGGCACGCAATATCGAAGCGCGATCTACACCTGTTCAGACGCGCAGAAGAAAGCGGCCGATCAATCGAAGGCGCTCTATCAGAAGGCGCTTGCTGCAAAAGGTCTCGGCACCATCACCACCGAGATCGCATCCGCCGGCGAATTCTACTTTGCCGAGGACTATCATCAGCAATATCTGGCCAAGAATCCCGCCGGTTATTGCGGACTGGGCGGCACCGGCGTGTCCTGCCCGATCGGCGTCGGCGTGAGCGCGTAAGCCAGCCGCGAAGGTGGTGCACCTCTCCCGCTTGCGGGAGAGGTCGGCGCGTCCCCGGGCGATGCGAAGCATCGTCCCGCCCGCCGGGTGAGGGTTCTATCCTCTGGGGGACAGTCCCATCGTGGAGACACCCTCTCCCCAACCCTCTCCCGCAAGCGGGAGAGGGAGCGCACATGCCCCGTTGCTCACGCTGCTGTCGCGCCACGCGGCCCTCAACGCTTTATTAACCATAACCGGTGCATCACTGGATCTGTCTCGTTTCGAGGGATAAGTCCGGTGCCGGTTGCACGCGCGTTTCGATTGTCGATCTCGGCAGCGTCCCTGGCAGCGTCCGCCGCGCTGACCCTTGGCGGCTGCATGCAAACCGCTGGTCCCGTCGCCTATGTGCAGCCGCGCGCCGATCTCGATTCGATGGCCTATGGCCAGCCGTACAACGCGCCGCAGCCGGTCGTCGTCGGCAGTGGCGGCGGAGCCATCGCAGCACTCAGCAATTCCTTTGCCTCGCCTGCGCCCATGCCGGTTGGTTATGCCGCACCGATGGCGGCGCCGGTCCGGTACGATTCCTCCTACCATCTCGACGCTGGCGACAGGCTGCGCGTCGTGGTCTATGGCCAGGAAGGTCTCACCAACAGCTACGCGATCGACGCCGGCGGCTCCATCACGATGCCGCTGATCGGCGGCGTGCCGGCACGCGGCCGTACCCCGGCGGGCCTTGCCGGCGAGATCGCCGCGCGGCTGCGCAACGGCTACATCCGCGAACCTTCGGTTGCCGTCGAGATCGAGGCCTATCGCCCGTTCTTCATTCTCGGCGAAGTCTCCGCGCCCGGCCAGTATCCGTATGTGCCGAACATGACGGTCGAAAGCGCCGTCGCGATTGCCGGCGGCTTCTCGCCCCGCGCCAAGCGCGACGTGGTTACCGTCACACACACTGAAGCCGGCGGCGCCATGCGCGCCGTGGTGCCGCTTGGCACCCCCTTGAGCCCCGGCGACACCGTGTTCGTCGGCGAGCGCTGGTTCTAGAGCGCTTTCGAGCGAAGCTCTAGCTCACCGCCTGAAATCCAGCCGCCCGTTCGGAAAACATCCGTCGATCCTGGTGGCGTCGACCACCAGCCCAACCCATGGCCGTGTAATCACCGGATTGGTTATGTTGATATATTTCCCGACCAGGCGATCCCCGCCGTCGCGCGCCGCATCGATCAGCCCGTGCCGGCGGCCATGGTCCCAGTCGAAGCGCAGGAAGATGCGCTCGCCTGTGACCCGCACCTCAGCGCGTCCTTCTTTCCAGGCTTGCGGCGTATCGCCGGCAATGGTCGGATCTGCGCCACCATTCCAGCGGCTGGCCCAGATGCCGTCGAGCGGGTCTGACTGTGCCGCGATTTTTGCCCACGCCGCCGCGTTGACGTCGGCGGCATCGCCGGCAAGCCCTGCGATTGCGGCATAATCCATGACGTCGCGATCATCAGGCGCGGGCACGTCCATGGTGCCGAACGGATTGCGGATGACGATGTTCGTATTGGCTTGCTGCATCACGATCTCCCGGCGTGGGTTGGCTTGATCAGCCAGCTCTATCGCCGTGCGGCAGGATGCAGCCACCCGATTCCTGCTCTCTTCATCATTCCGGGCGTGCGCCCGTCGGCGCATCGCGGAATGACAGAGAGCCGCGCGCGCTACGATTTCAAATGCTTGGCGAAAAATTTCATGCTGCGCGGCCAGGCGATGTCGGCGCTGGCCTTGTCGTAACTCGCCCGCTCGTCGCAGTGAAAGCCGTGCTGCGCGCCCGGATAGACGAAGACCTCGACGTCCGGCCGCTTCGTCTTGATGGTCTCGACGTCGGTCAGGGGAATGCCGGCATCCTGCTCGCCAAAATGCAGCTGCGTCGGCACTTTGGGTGTCTCGTCGGCAAAGCGCACGACGGCGCCGCCGTAATAGCCGATCGCGGCCTTCAGGCCCGACAGCCGTGTCGCCGCGACGAAGGCGACGCTGCCGCCCAGGCAAAAGCCGATGATGCCGACCGGGCCGACGCTCTTCACCGCATCGATCGCCGCCTGGGTGTCGCGCAGCATCGCGTCCCAATCCGGACTGGCGACGAACTTGCGCGCCTCCGCGATCTCATCGGGCGTGTAGCCGGACTGGAAGCCCGGCGAGGTCCGGTCGAAGATCGACGGGGCGATCGCGACATAGCCTTCCCCGGCGAGGCGATCGCAGACCGAGCGGATGTGATGGTTGACCCCGAAAATTTCCTGGATCACCACCACCGCGCCCTTCGCCGTGCCCGCGGGATCAGCGCGATAGGCACTGAGCTGGAAATTGTCGGAGGCCGTCAGCTTGATGTCTTGTCCCACGCGGGTCGTCCTTGTTGGTTGTCATGAATTCACTCTTTCTCCTCATCCTGAGGAGCGCGCTCTTGCGCGCGTCTCGAAGGATGAAAGGCCGAGCTGCGAGAGGCGGGCCTGCATGGATCGAGACGGCGCTTCGCGCCTCCTGACCATGAGGAGAACCACCTACTCCCACATCCAGTTCTCGCCATAGTCCTCCTTCCATCCCGCCAACCGGCCATGACGGAACTGCAGGAACAGGCGGTGACGGTAGGGGATCAGTCCGCTGCCGCCGATGTTGCGAAGCGCGAGATAGATCTCGTTGCCGGGACGCCCGCGCACATATTGCAGCGGTTGCCCCAGCGCCCGCGCGGTCTGCCCGGCATCCATGCCGAAGGCGAGCGGCGTGGTGTTCGACAAGGTCGCGACGAAGGGCAGGCGGGGTGGTGTCCCGCCGAACTGCTCGGCTTGCGCGGATACCGACAGCAACACCGCGCCCGCAGCCAACATCGCTCGCTTCATTGCCTATGTTCCCGTCCGATCGTCTATTCCGGCAAGTTCTTCAGGAAAGGCAGCACCGCGTCAACAAAAGCCTGCGGCTGGTCGATGTTGACGGCGTGTCCGGCGGCGGGAATCACGACCTTTTGCGCGCCGGGAATTTTCGCGGCCATGTAGTCCGACGCGGCGAGGAACGGTGTGTCGTCGGCACCGACCACGATCAGGCTGGGCACCTTGATCTCCGGCAGCAGCTCGATCACCTTCGCATCGCGCTGGGTCAGCATGCCGCGTGCGGCGAGCGCCAATCCCGTGGCATTGCGATGGCGCGCGGTGGCGCGCTCGCGCGTCGCCGCCTTCAGCACGTCGAGCCCTTCGCGGTCCAACTTGTCGGCAGTGGCGAGCGCCCGTGCATTCCAGGCCTCGCGTGCGTCGTCCTTCTTGAAGCCCGGGCCGGTGTCGATGATCAGCAGCGCGCGGACGCGCTTTGGATGCGCGCGAGCGAAGGCAAGCGACATGTAGCCGCCGAGCGACAGCCCGCCGATGATGGCGCGCTCAGTGCCGACCACATCGAGAATCGCCGCGATGTCGCCGACCGTGAGCGCTTCGCTGTAGGCGGCGGGATCGTCGGGATAGTCGGACTGGCCGTGACCGCGCATGTCCCACAGGATCAGCTTGTGGTCCTTCGCGAGCGCATCGACCTGCCCATGCCACATCGCCGAGGTCGATGAGTAGCCGTGGGTCAGCAGCAGCGGCGGGCCTTCGCCATGAACCTCGTAGTAGATTTTGACGCCGTCCCGATCGATCCCAGCCATTGCATGCCTCTTGTTATCTCGTTTCTTCACCCATCCTAACGCGCCAGGTTACTCGGGGGAAACCGCCTGAACGCGATGGCCTGCATGTTTGGCGTGCACTCTGTTGCGTCCAGTCGCTGCATCATCGCTGTTCTCGCAACGCACAAGATGCGCGCGCCGCGTTTGTTCGATCGATTCCAAATTGCATTTGCCTCCGCGCCTGAACGCGATCATTCTTGCGGCCAAGGCTGGCGCCGGCCCGGTGGGCGTCCGCCAAGACAAGTTGCCGCCGTAAGCGGCTTCATGCACCGGCAGGGGAAGACGCCTATGCCAACTCTCACCATCAACGGGCGGAGTCTGTCCGTGGATGCGGCGAACGACACGCCGCTCCTCTGGGCGATCCGCGAGCAATTGCAGATGACCGGCACCAAGTTCGGCTGCGGTGCCGGCCTGTGCGGGGCCTGCACCGTGCACGTCAACGGCGAAGCCGTGCGTTCGTGCCAGACCATGGTCGGCGATGTCGCCGGCAAGAAGATCACCACCATCGAAGGCCTCGCCGCCAAGGGCGACCATCCCTTGCAGAAGGCATGGATCGCCGAGCAGGTGCCGCAATGCGGCTACTGCCAGTCTGGGCAGATCATGCAGGCGGCCTCGCTGCTGGCGAAAAATCCCAACCCGACCAAGGAAGAGGTCGTGGCACATATGGACGGCAATCTCTGCCGTTGCATGACCTATTCGCGGATCCAGAAGGCAATCATGCGCGCCGCAACCGAGATGCGCACCGCATCCGCCTCCGGCAACGAGCGGAGGCCCACATGAATAAGCACATCAAGAGCGTCACAGCCGAAACGACAGATCTCAGCCGCCGCTCCTTCCTGGTCGGCACCGCGGCAACCGGCCTCGTGCTCGGTTATGCCGGCGTGCCCGGCATCGGTGAGGCGCTCGCGGCGCCCCAGAACTTCGAGCCCAGTGTCTGGTACGCGATCGCGCCCGATGGTCTCGTCACCGTCACCTGCGGCAAGGCCGACATGGGCCAGCACATCGCCTCCACCATGGCGCAGATCGTGGCCGAAGAGCTGGGCGCCAAATGGAGCGACATGCGGGTTCAGCTCGCCTCCAATGATCCGAAGTTCAACGATCCCGTGCTCGGCGCGCAGATCACCGGCGGCAGCTGGTCGACCATGATGAACTTCGAGGCCATGAGCCGCGCCGGAGCCGCCGGACGGATGGCGTTGACGGAAGGCGCGGCCGCCGCGATGGGCGTGCCTGCGTCGGAACTGGTGGTGCGTGATTCCATGATCTCGCATCCGAAGTCGAAGAAGGCGATGTCGTTCGCCGATGTCGTCAAGAGCGGCAAGGCGACCAAGTCCTTCACGCCGGACGAGCTAAAGGCGATCAAGCTGAAGACGCCGGATCAATACACCATGATCGGCGTGTCGGTGCCGCAGCTCGACATCCCCGCCAAGACCAATGGCACGGCCAAATACGGCATCGACGTGATGATTCCGGGCATGGCCTATGGCGCGGTGGTGACGCCGCCGGTGCGCTTTGGGGCCACGGTCAAGTCGGTCGACGACAGTGCCGCCAAGAAAGTGCCGGGCTTCATCAAGGCCGTCACCCTCGACGACAAGACCGGAACGACCTCGGGCTGGGTCGTCGCGGTCGCCAGCACCTATGCCAACGCCAAGAAGGCGGCGCAGGCGCTCAAGATCGCCTATGACGGCGGTCCGAACGCGAAAGTGTCGAGCCAGTCGCTGCTCGACGAGGCCATGCGGCTTCAGAAGCAGGAGGACTCCGGCCAGTTCTTCGTCAAGGACGGCGATCCCGCGGCGGCGTTCGGCACGGCGGCCAAGGTGCTGGAGGCGGAGTACACCACCAGCATCAATATCCATGCGCCGATGGAGCCAATGAACGCTACGGCGGAGTTCAAGGGTGAGATCCTGCACATCTATTCCGGCAACCAGTTCGCGACGCGCTCCGGTGCGATCGCGGCGGGTGCGGCCGGAATCGATCCAAAATTCGTCGTCATGCACCAGATGTGGCTCGGCGGCGGCTTTGGCCGCAGGCTCGATGCCGACATGATGATTCCGGCGGTGCAGGCAGCGAAGGCCGTCGGCAAGCCGGTGAAGGTGATCTACACGCGCGAGAACGACATGACGATGGATTTCTCGCGTCCGCTCACCTATCAAAAAGTAAAGGCGGGCGTGGACGGCGACGGCAAGCTCGTCGCGCTCAGCCACGACGTGGTTTCGGCCTGGCCGACCGCGCGCTGGGGAATCCCTGATTTCCTGACGCCGTCGGTGGACAAGAAGGGTCCGCTCGACTCCTTCACGGTGAACGGGGCCGACTTCTTCTACACCGTGCCCAACCATCATGTGCGCGCGATCAAGAACGAGATGGCGCACAACGCGACGCCGTCCGGCCAGCTCCGCTCGGTCGCGCCGGGTTGGACCTTCTGGGCGGTCGAGAGTATGATCGACGAGATCGCGGCGGCGGCGGGCAAGGACCCCGCACAGTTCCGCATCTCGCTGCTCGACGGCGCCGGCAAGAACGACGGCGGCGCGCAGCGGCTGCGCAACACGTTGCTCGCCGCGATGGGCCTTGCCGGCTACGGCAGCAGGAAGCTGCCGAAAGGTGAGGGCATGGGCGTGGCCTGCGTCTCGTCGCAGGAGCGCGCGACCGCGAGCTGGACGGCCTGCGTCGCCCATGTCGCCGTTGCGCCCTCGGGAGAGGTGACCGTGAAGAAGCTCACGGTCGCCACCGACGTCGGCACGCAGGTGCATCCCGACAACATCCGTGCCCAGGTCGAGGGCGCGGCGCTGTGGGGCCTGTCGCTGGCGATGTACGAGAAGGCGACGCTGAAGGACGGTGGCATCGAACAGACCAATTTCGACAGCTACACGCCCTTGCGCATGAGCCAGGTGCCCGAGGTCGCGATCGCCGTGATCGCCAATGGCGAAAAGGCCACCGGTGTCGGCGAACCCGCGGTGACAGTGATCGCACCCGCGATCGGCAACGCCATCTTCAACGCCTCGGGCGCTCGCGTCCGGGCCCTGCCGATCACCGCCGAAGCCGTGAAGAGCGCGATGAAGGCGTAAGGCTGGTTGCGATTGTGACCTGACATGATCCGCCGGGGGGCAGCCCCCGGCGGATTTGTCGTTAAAAAAGCTCTGCGTTTGCAAGCACATCCCTACTGTGCATGGGGTTGTTTTCGAGGTTTTGATTGGAACCGCTCGGAGAGGCGAACTCCGTAAAATTGTCCCTGATTCGCAGGGTTCCATTGAGCACGCCTCTTAAGGGCCGGAGAACCTGATCCGGCTTAGGCTTTGGCCCGAAACACGCCCGTGCTCTTGGGGAAGCCATGAACGCCTCAGCCAAACCCGCCGCCAAACGCCGGCTTCTGCTCGCCTCCGACCGGAGCGACGAGAGCACCGAACTCGCCAGCATCCTCAAGGCGGTTGGCGACGTCGCGACAGTGACGACGCAGGAGATCCCCGAGCAGCCCTCGCGCGATCTCTCCGGCCTCGTAGTCGACATCAATCTGCGCTCGCCCGAAAGCGTGCAGCGGGTGCGCAACAAGCTGCGCGGCGATGCCTATCGCGCGATGCCTCGTCTGTTCGTGCTTGCCGATGCCCTGCATCACGGCACCATGCAGGCCTGGGCCTTGGGCGCCACCGATACCATCTCGCGGCCGCTTCAGCCCGAGGACATCCTGCAGCGCATCCGTGCGGCGTTCCCCGACACCGCCGTCTACGACGCGACCGATCGCGGCAAGACGCTCAATCGCGGCGTCGAGGCCGCGCACGCGGTGCTGAAGAAGATGTTCGAGAAGCTGCCGCTTGGCGTGCCCCTGACCTTCGACGACGTCATCGCCGCCGAGAGCAAGATCCTGAAGGCGATCAAGCACTCCTCGCTGCGCGAGTGGCTCACCACGGTGGGCTGCCACCATGTCGGCAGCTACCGCCACTGCCTGTTCGTGACCGGATTTGCGGTCTCCTTCGCCCAGCACCTCGGCATGCGCGAGGACGACCAGCGCCGGCTGACCCGTGCCGCGCTGCTGCACGACGTCGGCAAGGCGTTCGTTCCCTCCGCACTGCTCGACAAGCCCGGCAAGCTCACCGACGAGGAAATGGCCGAAGTCCGCCAGCATCCGCGCCGCGGCTATGACGCGCTCGCAGCCCAAGGCGGCTTCCCGCCGGAGATGCTGGACGTCGTGCTGCATCACCACGAATTCCTCGACGGCTCCGGCTATCCCAACAATCTCTCGTCGAACCAGATCAGCGATATCGTGCGGGTCACGACGATCGTCGACATCTACGCGGCACTCGTGGAGAAGCGCGCCTATCGCATGCCCTTCACCCACTCGCGCGCGTTTACGATGATGGAAGGCATGGGCGGCAAGCTGGACCAGCAGCTGTTGCAGGCCTTCCGCCCGGTGGCGCTGGGGTCGTTCTGACGATCCGTTGCTGCGAATCTTGCGGCGCTAGCACTACACGCTCGGTGTCGTCCCGGCGAAGGCCGGGACCCATAACCACCGGGAGTGGTTTGGCGACGACTCGTCGTTTGGTATACGCACTGCGCGCCGTCGTTAGATCACGCGGTATGGGTCCCGGCCTTCGCCGGGACGACATTGTCACCCCATCATCTTCCTCAGCTCCGCCTTCGCGACCTTCTCCAGCGTCGAGCGCGGCATGTCGTCGACGAAGCGGATCTCGCGCGGCACCTTGAAGTCGGCGAGGCCGGCGCGGCAGGCGGCCATCACGGCCTCATGCAGATCAGGCCGCGCACCGGCGACGCCACCCTGCGGGATGATGAAGACGACCGGCACCTCGTCCAGCATCGGATGCGTCTTCGCCACCACGGCGGCCTCGCGCACGCCGGGGACCAGTGCGACCACCTGCTCGATCTCGGACGCGGCGACGTTCTCGCCGCCGACCTTGAGCATGTCCTTGCTGCGGTCTGCGAAGCGAATGTAGCCGTTCTCCAGGCGCACCACTCGGTCACCGGTGAGAAAGAAGCCGTGCTCGTCGAAGCTCTCGCGCGTCGCCTTCTCGTTGTGCAGATATTCGGCGAACAGCGACAGGCCGACAATGCCCTTGATCGAGAGATTTCCGGTGCCGTCGATTTCGGTCGGCCGCCCGTCGTCGTCGGTGATGCGGATTTCATATTCCGGCGCGGCGCGGCCGATCGACATCGGGATGTTGGGCTGGTCGATCTCGCCGACGATGCCGTGGGTGATGGTCTCGGTCATGCCCCACCAGCCGATGATCTTGACTCCGAAGGCGGCGAAGGCCGGCGGCTCGTTGATCGCGGTGCCCCACAGACGGAATTTGTGATCGCGCGGGATGTCCTGCTCGAGCAGCGCCTTCATGCAGAACGGGATCGTCGAGGTCCAGGTCGAGCCGTGCTCGCGCGCGGCGCGCCAGAACCGGCTGGCGGAAAAGCGCGGCTGGATCACGCAGGTGGCGCCGACCCATAGCGTCGCCAGCATCGAATAGGCCAGCGCGTTGGTGTGGAACAGCGGCAGATAGGCCTGATGCACGTCGCTTGCGTGCAGGTCTTCGTGCGCGGCGTTGATCTTGGCGCCCCACAGCGCGTTGGCGTGGGTCCACAGCACCGCCTTGGGGCGCGATGTCGTGCCCGAGGTGTATTGCACGCTGCACGGCGCGCGCGGATCGATCGCGCGCCTGGGACGGTCGGCGCTGTCGGCGAACAGCTCCTCAAAGCTGTCGCCGCGTGAGACCGGGTTCGCGGGCGCCGCGCCCGAATCGTGCGAGGTCACCGCCATCCATCGGATGTTGCGGCAATTCTGCGCGACGATCTCGGCATAGGCCGGCTGCGTGATCGCGGCAACCGCGCCGCAATGATCGGCAAAATAGTCGAGCTCGGCCGGTGCCGAGCGCGTGTTGGTGGTCACCGCGATGGCGCCGAGTTCGACACAGGCGAACCAGGCCAGCAGCGCCTCGATGCAATTGTCGAGGTGAATGAGCACATACTCGCCCGGCTTGACGCCGCGCTTCGCCAGTCCCGCCGCGAGCGCGCCGACCCGCTCGTGAAACTCGCCATAGCTCCAGCGCCGCGCGGGCGCGTCGAACGGCGCCCAGATCAGGAACGGATGTGAGCTGCGCACCTCAGCCCGCATCTTCAGCAACCAGGGCACGTCGAGCCCGTCGAACGGGCCCACGATTCCTGCGGCGGCTTGCGAATTCGGCATATGTCCTCCCGTGCAGCCTGCATCTTGCTGGCGGCTGCGTTTTGATTATTGCGTCTTCCTGCTCTCTCCGCCGTCATTGCGAGTGGAGCGAAGCAATCCAGAATCCCTCCCCGGAGGCAGTCTGGATTGCTTCGTCGCAAGGGCTCCTCGCAATGACGATGCGTGGGGCAGGCGGCTTGGCCTTACCGGCCACCGTCCTCATACGACGAAATCTCGATCAGGCTGCCATCCGGATCCCTGCAATAGACCGAGCGCAGGGTGCCGCGGGCGCCCTGCTTGGGAACCGGGCCCTCTTCGATCGCGACGCCATGTGCCTTCAAATGCGCCACCACCTCGTCGGGACTCGCGGAGGTGAGGAAGCACAGATCCTCGCTGCCGGCGGTCTGGTGGTCCGCGGTGAACCACTCCACCTTGTCGGCATCGCGCGGCCGGACGTTGATCTTCTGGTTACCGAATTGCAACGAAGTCCGCGGCGCTTTGCCGCCGCCGGGGTCGAACACCTTGACTTCCATGCCGAGAATCTTGCCGTACCACGCGGCGGTCACTGCGACGTCCGCGACGTTGATCACGAGATGATCGAGGGCTTCGACCTTGACCGCCATGCCTTATCCTTTCGTCGTGATGCGCCCCGTGCACTTTCCGCCTGCGGCAAGCTTTGTTACAACCGCGCCGACGCCATTTTCAAGCGATCTGGCTTCAAGAACAACACGTTGGGAGAACCCTTGAGATGATCACTCGCCGTACCGCGCTGAGCCTGCTCGCCGCCAGTCCGCTTGCAGCCAGCCCGCTGTCGAAGGCCCTTGCCGCCGATTACCCGACCCACCCGGTGAAATGGGTGGTCGGTTATCCGCCGGGCGGAGCCACCGACATCCTGGCGCGGCTGATCGGTCAGCGGCTGTCGGAGAAGTTCGGCCAGCAATTCGTGATCGAGAACAAGCCGGGCGCCGGCAACAATATCGCCACCGAATCGGTCGTCAACGCCGAACCCGACGGCTACACGCTGCAACTGGTCAATCCGGCCAACTACATCAACGCCTCGCTCTACACCAACCTGAAGTTCAACTTCGTGCGCGACATCGCGCCGGTCGCCTCGTTCCAGCGTGTACCGAACGTGATGACCGTCAACAAGGACGTGCCGGCCAAGACCGTCGCCGAGTTCATCGAATACGTGAAGGCCAATCCCGGCAAGGTCAACATGGCCTCCTCCGGCAACGGCACCTCGGTGCATCTGTCCGGCGAGATGTTCATGGCGCTGACGGGCTGCAAGATGCAGCACGTGCCCTATCGCGGCGCCGCGCCCGCGATCACCGACATGCTCGGCGGCCAGGTGCAGGTGATCTTCGACAACATGCCCTCGATCATCCAGCACATCCGGTCCGGCTCGCTCCGCGCCATCGGCGTCACCACGGCGGAGCGCTCGCCGCAGCTGCCCGACGTGCCGGCGATCGGCGAGACCGTGAAGGGCTACGAGGCGAGCGCGCTGTTCGGCATGGGTGCGCCGAAGAACACGCCCAAGGAGATCATCGCCAAGCTCAACAGCGAGATCAACACGCTGATAAAGGAGCCGGACATGGCCAAGCGCCTGGTCGAGCTCGGCGGCGAGCCGCGGGCGCAGACGCCCGAGGCGTTCGGCGAGGAGATCAAGGCCGAGACCGAGAAATGGAAGAAGGTCGTCGAGTTCGCCGGCCTGAAGGTCGAGTAGCGATCTCGTGATGTCCGTGATGGAGCCCTGCCCGTTCGGCAGGGCTTTTTTCTTGCGTATCAAGGTTTCTTGCGTGTCAGCGCCCGTCGATCTGGAATAAAACGGCGTGGCGAAACCTGATGTTATATGGCGCGTATCTCGCGCTATGAGGATAGGAGTTGGGATTATGCGCAAGACGCAATTGGCTCTGCTGGGCCTCGGCGCGACACTCCTTGCCGGCTTCTCCGCCGTCACCCCCGCCGCGGCGCACGACTATCCCTGGTGTGCCCAGGGCGGCGGGTACGAGTATCCCGGCGATTGCACCTACAGCACCTATGGACAATGTCAGGCCAGTGTGTCCGGCCGGCTCATGGCCTGCGGGCCCAATCCGCTCGTTGCCGACGGTCAATCGTCCCTGCCGCAACCGCGGCAGCCTCGGCGCGCGCGTCCCGTCGCGCCGTATTGAGGAACTCGCGGTTTGACTGGCAGCCCGGATCGCGTTCGCGCCATCCGCGGCCGCGCAGACGCCGTTCGCGTTGCCGCTACCGCTTCGCCTCAGCCTGCTCCGTGCCGTTGCACGAGATCAGCATCGTATAGGGCCGCGCATTGCCGGCGATGTCGGTGGTCTTGATCTCGCCCTTCGGTTCGGCAGTCTGGTAGGGCACCACGGAGTTGTCGAGGAAGTCGCGCAGCGCGCCGGTCTTGATCGCGAAGTTGATGTTCTCGGGGATGTTGCCGGTCGCAGCGGCGACCCGTAATCCGTCCAGCTTTCCCGTAACGACGCCGACGATCTGCCCGGTGGTGTCGAACAGCGGGCCGCCGCTATTGCCGGGCTGCACCGGCGCACTGATTTGCAGGAAACGCGAATCGTTGCGCATGCCGCTGAGCGAGCTGACGATGCCAGTCGTCACGGTGAAATCCGAAGTCAGCAATCCATGGAAAGGAAAGCCGATCGCGACGACGGAATCGCCGGAGCGAATCGAGCGGTCGCGGATCCGGGCGAACTCCTTGAACGTGGTCGTCGACGGCGCCTGCAGCAACGCGAGATCGTTGTTGGCGTCGCTCGACACCACGCGCAAAACCATCCCGGCTTCACCCGTGAGATTGCCCCTGATGTCGCCGACGCAGCCATTGATCACATGATTATTGGTGACGACATGTCCGCTGGCACTCACGACAAAGCCCGTACCGCTTTTGGCTTTGGCGGACTTGCTGGCCGGCGGTGATGTCTGCTTGTCCGGCGCGGCCTGCGGCTTTGCCGCGACCTTCGTAAAGTCTCCGGCCTTGTTCAGGCCGTCGGCCTTCACCTTGGTGACGCAATTAGCCAATGCCGCAATCACGGGCCCGGCCGAGGTCAGGTCGAAATTCAGCACGGTGCGGCCGCTCGTCGCGACCATCAGGCTTGCCTTCTGAAACGCTCGTACCACGTTGGCAGGCATGACGGAGCTGAGCATGTTCGTCTGGTTGGCCGTGGCGAACAGTCTGGCCTGCTCCTGTCCGTCAAAGATGACGTCGATCGCGGCGTTCTCGCCCTGCTTGAAGTGGTAGCTGGGACTCGCAAAGCTCAATATCCACGAGCCCCCAGTATTCTGGCCGACGACGAGAATGACGCCGTTGGCATAAGGCGCCGTCGCGGCACAATGCGAAAAGGCTCCCGTTTCGTCATTGCTGAACGCGCCGCCAACCCAGTTGCCGATTTTGACGCTGCCGAATGGCCCGGCCGCGTGCGCAACGCTGCCAACGCTCAGCTGCAATAATGACGCAACGATGAATGACTTAAGCCACATACTTTCCCCCCGGAGCGCATTCGCGCGCATCTTATCTGTGGGAGCAGGTGTCGCGCAACCGGCAGTTGTCCGGCGAGGTCCGGTGTCAAGAGGCGACGTTCGGGACTTGCCTTTACTTTGCAATCCGATATACTTTGCGATACAAAGTAGCGGGATCGATAGTCCCGGCAAGCATGGGCGGAACGAGGTTTTGGCGTTGCCAATGCGCGATCTCGACAAGGCGCTGGCTGACATCGTGGCGATCCGCAGCCAGATTGCGGCCGGCACGGCGTTCCGCGGCTACGGCCCGGCGACGATGGCGGCGACCGGTGCGGTCGCGCTTCTCACCGCAATCCTGCAATTCTGGTTGCTCGATGATCCCACCGGCGAGCCGCTCGGTTTCTTCTTCGGCTGGTTCATTGCCGCCGCGCTCTCCGGCCTGACGATCGGTATCGAGATGCGCGCACGTTCGCGCCGCCATCATTCGGGCCTCGCCGATGCGATGATCCACCAGGCCGTCGAGCAGTTCCTGCCCGCAGGCGTTGCCGGTGTTCTGCTTGCGGTAGTGATGTGGAAGTTCGCGGGCGAAACGCTGTGGTTGCTGCCCGGTCTGTGGCAGATCCTGGTGTCGCTCGGCATTTTCGCCTCCGTCCGCTCGCTGCCGCGCACCGTGGCGCTCGCCGGCGCCTGGTATTTCATGTCCGGCTTTGCGGTGGTGGTGCTCGCGAGTCAAACCCACACGCTGTCGCCCTGGACCATGGGCCTGCCCTTCGTGATCGGGCAGTCGGTGATGGCGGGCATTCTGTATTTCGCATCCGGAGACCATGATGTCGAAGATTGACAGCGCACCCTTCTCTTACGAAGGACTGGACCGCGTGATCCACGAGAAGGCGAGGCTCGGACTTCTGACCTCGCTGATGGCGCATCCGAAGGGTCTGGCGTTCGCCGATCTCAAGCAGCTCTGCGGCCTCACCGACGGCAATCTCAGCCGGCATCTCGCCGTGCTCCAGGAAGCCGGCCTCGTCGAGGTGACCAAGGGCTACGAGGGCAATCGCCCGCACACGACCTGCCGCCTGACCAAGGCCGGCCGCCGCCGCTTCCTCGACTATCTCGCCGTGCTCGAACGCCTGGTGCGCGACGCCGCCAAGGCCGCCGGCCGCGAGGCGGCGCCGCTCGGCCGCCTCGGTATCGTCTCGACCTGATCCTCCCCTTTTTTGACCGGAGACTTTGCAATGCAAAGTGAACTTGTGTCCTCGCGCAACGAAAAGCTTCACGTCGGCATCATCATGGACGGCAACGGCAGATGGGCAACGCGGCGCGGCCTGTCGCGCATGCGCGGCCATGAGGCCGGCGTCGAGACGATCCGCCGCATCGTCGAAGCCGCGCCCAAGCAGGGCATCGGCACGCTGACGCTCTACGCCTTCTCGACCGACAATTGGCGAAGGCCGAAGTCCGAGGTCGCGGCGCTGATGACGCTTCTGCGGTTTTACCTCGCCAACGAGGTGCAGAGCCTGGTCAAGAACGGCGTGCGCCTCACCGTGATCGGCCGCCGCGACCGTCTGCCCGACGGCATTGCCAATGCGATTGCGCGAGCGGAAGACGCCACCGCGCACGGCAGCACGCTTCATCTGCGCATTGCCGTCGACTATTCCGCGCGCGACGCCATCCTCAACGCGGCGGCAAAGGCAGCGGCGCTGACGAGTCTCACCCGCGAGGCGTTCTCGCAGCTCGTCACCGGGGAAGCTGGTTTGCGCGACGTCGACCTCATCATCCGCACCTCGGGTGAGAAGCGGCTGTCGGACTTCCTGCTCTGGGAAGGCGCCTACGCCGAGTTGCACTTCACCGAGCGGATGTGGCCCGAATTCGACGCGGGCGATCTCGCCGCGGCCCTGGTCTCCTTCCACGGCCGCGAGCGCCGCTTTGGCGGCCTCCAGGCGATCGTGCCCGAGGAGGTGCCTTCACTCTCGCGCGTGTGACGCACGGCACCGAGGAACGAAACTGTTCGTTTTCGGCCGCAAGATTGGCAGCACCGTCCAAGCGTTAAGCGCGCGGTCTCGGCTAGGTCTGCATTCGATGCAACCTGCCGAAAGCCTCGCGGATGTCACAGTCATTGCTGGATGCCATTGTCGAGTCAGCCGAAGCCCACGCCACGGTCCGTATCAGGCCCGCCAGCGCGTCCGACGTCGAGAGCCTCTCGATCTATTTCACGAGCCTCTCCGCGACATCGCGCAACAAGCGCTTCATGGGCGCGCGGGCGGACATTGCCGTGGTCGCGGCCGAGTGCGTCGCCAGGACCAGCCATCCCGGTCATTTCACACTGCTCGCCGAGATCAGGCAGGAGGGGCAAGGCACGATCATCGGCGAAACCAGATACGCCTACGATGCGGCTGCGCGGCATGGTGATTTCGCCATCTCTGTTGCCGATGGCTTTCAGCGCCAGGGCGTCGGCCTCCAGATGATGACGGCGATGGAGAGGCGCGCGAGCGATCTCGGTCACGAGATGATTGCAGCCGAGACCGCGCGCGCGAACGCCGAGATGCGCGGCCTTGCGAAGAAAGCGGGGTTCGAGGACACCGGTCTCGGAGACTGGCAGTCGGTCCATCTCGCCAAGCGTCTATCGCGGGTGCGCGGCTTGCCACAAATTTGAGCAAGCGCGCGACGCCGATCGTGCCCTAGTATCTCCCTGCGACGGAGCTTTGGTCGGATGCGCGCGGTTCTGGATTATTGCACCGGTGGGACGGAGCGGCAGGTTGCGGCCGGCACGCTGATCGTCGCCGAAGGCGGCACCACCGGTCATCTCTATGTGCTGATGCAGGGCAAGCTCGAAGTGCTCAAGGGCGAGATGGTGGTCGCCACGGTAACCGAGCCCGGTGCGGTGCTGGGTGAAATGTCTGTGCTGCTGGGGCAGCCGCACACTGCGACCGTACGGGCCTGCTCCGATTCCGTCGTCTACGAATTCGAGGACGCCGCCTCGTTCCTCAGGCAGGAGGCGGGCGTGGCACTTCTGATCGCCAAGATGCTGGCGCAGCGGCTCAATGTTGCCAACACCTATCTCGCCGATCTCAAGCAGCAATATGCCGGCCATGGCACGCATCTGGCCATGGTCGGCGAGGTGCTCCAGAGCATGATCAACCTGCCGCCGCTCGAGGTCTCGCCAGGTTCGGATCGGCAATCCGATCCAAGAATGTGAGCCAGTCGGGCGGCGCCTCGATCGGAGCGGCGGGCCGCTGAAGCGGCGCGCCAAGATCGATCCATTGCGCCTCGCCGGCCGCAAGCCAGAACGCCCTGTCGGCATCGAGGTCCAGCACGATGTATGTCGGCGGGCGGCCGGGTTGCAAACCGGTGTTGAAGACCCATGTCTGGCCGAGCCGGTCGAACCACGAGCCATCGGTAATGAACGGCGATTGATGCACATGGCCCGAGATCACCATCGAGGGCTGATACTGCATGATCCATTGCACCAGCTCGACGTCGCCGAAGAAACGCTTGCCGCCCCAGCTCGTCGGTGAATTCGCCGGCGGCGCGTGATGGATCCAGATCCAGCGCTGCCGCCGGCCGGCCGCGGCGGCGGCGAGCTGCGCGACGAGGCGTTGCTTGACCAGCGGCCCATCCCACCATGGGCACACCGTGAACAGCGTGTCGCCGACGACGAGGCTGTCACCGTCGCAGGCAATCCCCAACTCGCGCACTTCCGAGATCCAGCGCGAGATCTTTTCGCCTTCCGCATTGCGCTCGTCGAGGTCGTGATTGCCGGAGCAGAGGATCACGCGGGTCTTCGCGGCGAGCAGGGCGAGGTACTTCTTCACCACCACGATCTGCGCGCGAAAATCCACCATCGAGCCGATGTCGAGCGCATCGCCGGCGAAGATCACGAGGTCGAATTGCGGAGCGGCGCTGACGAGCCAGTCGAGCTGAGGCAGCGAATAGTGCAGGTCGGCCACGACCAGGCAGCGCATCGGAAATCCAGGGGTGAGACGTCAAAATGCTCAGGGATTGCAAAATATCTGAACGCAAGAAGCAGACCAGCCGCATCTCTCGCCAATTCAATGCGGGCAGTATGCTGCGGCGCATCCGCGGGTGCAAGTATCGAAGCGTCGCCGGGCTGGACCGGATCATCGAATTCTGATGTCGTGGCGTATCCTCAACAACTCCTGTCCCCAACAGCTCGTCTTCCCATGACCTCCTTCAAGACCATTCGTGCGCGCGCCGAAAAACGCAAAGGCGGGCCCAAGGCGCTCGAAAAGCTGATGCCCGGAAAGCCCGACCTGAAGGGCCTCGCCAAACGCGGCGACGACCGTATCCTCGCGGAGATGACGAAGCGTGTGTTTTGTGCCGGCTTTGCCTGGAGCGTGATCGAGACGAAATGGGAAGGGTTCGAAGACGCCTTCCTGCGTTTCCAGCCGGCCAAGCTCACCTTCCAGCCCGAGGATTATTGGGAGGGCCTGATGCGCGACGCGCGCATCGTGCGCAACGGTGCCAAGATCATGTCGGTGCGCGACAACGCGGCCTTCGTCCAGGAGATCGCAAAAGAGCACGGCAGCTTCGGCAGGTTTCTGACGAAGTGGCCGCCGTCGGACCAGATCGGCCTGCTCGATCTCCTGAGCAAGCGCGGCAGCCGGTTGGGTGGCAATACCGGCCAGATGCTGCTGCGGTTCGTCGGCTGGGACGGCTTTGTGACGTCCAGGGACGTTGTGGCCTGTCTGCGCGATGCCGGTCTCGACATCGCCGAAGAGGTCAAGTCGAAGGGAGATCTGGCAAAAGTGCAGGCGCAGTTCAACGCCTGGGCCGAGGAGACCGGACTGTCCTACACATATCTGTCACGCATCTGCGCGCTGTCGGTTGGCGAGAACAGGAGCGAGTAGCGAATTCGGCTCTTGGAATTCTGCTCTTGGGATGTCGAATCATGTGGATCGTGTGGCGATCTGGTGCCACAAGCGCGGCAGACGCGACACGCGATCACGAAACGCATTTCTCCGGAACATTTGTGCGCAGCACCTGTTCGGGAGAATGGGCCAGGCGAACATAGGCGCAGGGAACGCTCGCTTTGGCTCAGCTCAATGAAACCGACGTGACAAAAAACGGAGCAGCTCATGAAGCTCACATCCGAACAGGTGAAGCAGACCGTCAACCAGCTCGGCGCTCAGGTGCTGCCCGACGAGCATCCCGCCATGCCGCAGCTCAACAGCATGTTCGGCGAGCACACTTTCTTCGTCGATGAGACCGGGCTGAAGGTCGTCGAGCCCACGGCGCCGCCCGGCACCGAACGCCAGAGCGGCGAGGTCGTCAGCCTCGCCGATTGGGGCGATTCCGAGCTGACACGCCTGATGGCGCACGAGCCCGAGCCGACCGGCGTGATCGTGGTGTTCGAGCACGTGAGGCATTGATCGGGCCCAGCGGATCGACCTTCGGTGGCGAGTCTGAAAACCCGCCACCGTAGATTCGCGTGGCGAGCGCCGCTCTACGTGGGTGTCTGCGTCCGCCGAAAGCCCGTCAGTTTGGTTCAGATGCCGAGAGTCAGCTGCGGCGGCTCCGCATCGTTCCCGGCTTGGAGGGACGACAGCGAGACCCCCAGCAGCCTGACGCTCTTGGGCAGCGGCATCTCGACTTCGAGCAGGCCGCAAGCCAGCCGCTCAAGATCGTCCCGGCCTGCAATCGGCGAAAGAGCGGACCTGCTG
Organism: Bradyrhizobium sp. 40; assembly: GCF_023100925.1. NCBI lineage: Bacteria > Pseudomonadati > Pseudomonadota > Alphaproteobacteria > Hyphomicrobiales > Nitrobacteraceae > Bradyrhizobium > Bradyrhizobium sp. 40. The sequence goes on along the minus strand of NZ_CP064688.1, from coordinate 7,219,937 downwards.
CGCGTGATGATCTCGAAGTCGGCAAACTTGATCTTCAAGGTGACGGTGCGGCCACGGCTGCCCGTCGCCTCGCAATGGCGCCACACCTTGTCGACCAGCGGCTTGAGCTCGAGGACCAGCGCGTCGAATTCGGTGAGGTCGCTTGAGAACGTCGTCTCCGCGCCGATGGACTTGCGGACCCGGTTGGCCCGGACCGGCCGTTGGTCGACACCGCGCGAGATCCAGTAGTAATAGGCGCCCGACTTGCCGAAATTGGCATTCATGAACTCCAGCGTCTGACGACGAATATCGAGACCGGTGAACATGCCGAGCGCGTTCATCTTCGCGCCCGTGGCCGGGCCTATCCCATGGAATTTTCCGACGGGCAGGGTCTCGACGAAGGCGGGTCCCATCTCCGGTGAGATCACGAACTGACCGTTGGGCTTGCGATGATCGGAGGCGAGCTTGGCCAGAAACTTGTTGTAGGAAATGCCGGCCGAAGCGTTGAGGCCCGTCTCGGCCTTGATCCTCTCGCGGATCTTGAGTGCAATGTCGCGCGCCAGCGGGATGCCCTGCAGGTTTTCGGTCACGTCGAGATAGGCCTCGTCGAGCGACAACGGCTCGATGATCGGGGTATGCTCCGCGAAGATGTCGCGGATCTGCCTAGAGATCGCCTTGTAGACCTCGAAGCGCGGCTTGACGAAGATCAGATCGGGACATTGTCGCTTCGCCGTCACGGATGGCATGGCAGAGCGAACGCCGAACTCGCGGGCCTCATAGCTGGCGGCCGCGACGACGCCACGTTCCGCGGAGCCTCCGACCGCGACGGGCTTGCCGCGCAGGTCCGGATTGTCGCGCTGTTCCACGGACGCGTAGAAGGCATCCATGTCGATATGGATGATCTTGCGGACGGGCGAGGCCTCGCCGGCCACCGTGTCGGATTCGCTCATGGAAAGATGATACAATTGAGGGATTAGAAGCGCGAGGTGATGTGTGATTCATCGAGCAATCTCAGGCTTGTGAGTGGCAAGCATGGGCATGCGATCTAATATGAGGTCGCGGAGGACAGCCCATGCAATACAGCTCCGAACTCATTCGAACGATGCGTCAGGCGCTGGAGGCCGTGATGGCCAGCGTGCCGCCCGATCAGTCGGTCTTCGGCCTGAAGGCGGCCGTCGCCGAATGCATCCTGAAGGCGGCCGCACACGGTCAGACGTCCTACGACGGACTGGTGACGTCGGCGTCAGACCAGGTTCAGGCCATCATCTCGATGCTGACATAAGCATGGGCTTGCGCTGAGCAGGCCTTGACTCCAGCGCGGGCGGTAACAAGGCAACTCGGGTGAGGGTGCTTCCAGCGTGGACTAGAAGAGACTGGCGCACCCGACACGATTCGAACGTGTGACCTTTGCCTTCGGAGGGCAACGCTCTATCCAGCTGAGCTACGGGTGCTAGTCGAGGTTCATTTAGCCGATTGGCGGGGGGCGGGCAACCGCTTCCACCGTCTCCTGCCAGGCTGATTTGGGCTAGGCTGATTTACGGCCCGCGCTGCCAGGAACCGGGACGCCGTCCCGCCCGAGCTTGGCGAACTCGGCGAGCAGCCGTTCGGAGCACAAGACGCGGTTGCGGCCGAGCCGTTTGGCCGCATAGAGCGCCTGGTCCGCCGCGCCCAGCAGCCGGTCGGGGCTGTCGTCGGTTTCGCCGGGAATGTGGCTGGCGACGCCGACACTGAGGGTGACGCGGTCACCGGCCCCGACGGCGCCATGGGTGATCCGCAAGGCCATCACGGCGCAGCGGATCTCGTCGGCGATGACGCAGGCGGCATCGCAATCCATGTCCGGCAGGATCAGCGCGAATTCCTCGCCGCCATAGCGGCTGGCGAGATCGAGCGGGCGCACGGCATGCCGGCTGACGACGGACGCGACCGCGCGCAGGCATTCGTCGCCGCTCTGATGGCCGTGGCGGTCGTTGAACAGCTTGAAATGATCGACGTCGACGAACAGCAGCGCCATCGGCTTCTGCGTCCGCTGGGCGCGGGCCCATTCGCTCATCAGCATCTGGTCGAACGCGCGACGGTTCGACAAGCCGGTCAGCCCGTCCTTGGTGGCAAGCTCCTTCAGGGCCATCTCGGCGCGCTTCTGGTCGGTGAGGTCGCGCAGCGTCTCCACCACCGCAATCAGATGGCCGGCTTCGTCGTGGATCGGGCCGGCGTCGATGGCGAGATAGAGCTGGCTGCCGAGCTTCGGCATCACGCACCAATTCTCGGCACTGAAGCCGAGCCCGTTATGGCCGCGCGCGCCATACTCCGAATAGAACTCCGGCAGCTGTTCAGGGCGGTCGAGCGCGACAAGGTCGGCGAGGCAAGGGCGCTTGGTCTCGTAGAAAGCCTGCCAGTGCTTATTGGTACCGATCACCTCGGAGGCGGCGACGCCGGTCAGCCGCTCGCAGGCTCTGTTCCAGATCACGACGCGGCGCCTGGGGTCGATCACGAAGGTCGGCACCACCAGATGCTGCATCAGCCGCACGGCATAGGAATCCGCAACGTCGACTGTCTTGGCTGACGTTTTCCCCGGCTTCGCCATGTCAGGCCACCGCCGCCACCGGCAAAGCATGGCTCGGACCGAACAGCTGTCGCACTTCGCTGGCCGGCTTCGGTCTGCTGAAAAGATAGCCCTGCATCTCCGTGCAGCCGAGCGCGCGCAGCATCTCGCGCTGCGCCTCGGTCTCGACGCCCTCCGCGACCGTGGTCATGTTGCTGGCGGCGGCGATGTTCACCACCGCCTGCACGATCACGGGCGCGCCGCTCGCCTCGGCGATATCAGCGACGAAGCAGCGGTCGATCTTGATCTTGTCGAACGGGAAGCGCTTCAGATAGCTGAGCGAGGAGTAGCCGGTGCCGAAATCGTCGAGCGCGATGCGCACGCCGATGGCGCGGAGCTGGTGGAGGATCGAGAGCGCCGCCTCGTCGTCGCGGATCAGCACGGCCTCGGTGATCTCGAGCTCGAGCCGGCACGGGGCAAGTCCGGAATCCGCGAGCGCGCCGGCGATCCGCAGGGCCAGCGTCTCGCATTTGAGCTGCACCGGCGAGACGTTGACCGCGACGCGCACATGCGCTGGCCAGGTCGCCGCCTCGTTGCAGGCCATGCGCAGCACCCAGTCGCCGAGCTCGTTGATCAGGCCGGTGTCCTCGGCGATCGGGATGAATTCGGCCGGCGACACCATGCCGCGCTGGGGATGCCGCCACCGCAGCAGCGCCTCGCAGCCCGTGACCTCGTTGGTGCGCAGGTCGACCAACGGCTGATAGTGGATCTCGAAGCCGCCGTTCACCAGGGCCTGGCGCAAATCCTGCTCCAGGCTCAGGCGCGCCTTGGCGCTCGCGTCCATCTCTGGCTCGAAGAAGCGGTGGGTGCGGCGGCCCTCGGCCTTGGCGCCGTACATCGCGAGGTCGGCATTCTTGATGAGCTGGTCGAGATCGGTGCCGTCCTGCGGCGCCATCGCGATGCCGATGCTGGCGTCGGTGGAGAGCTGATGACCGAAGCAATGATAGGGCCGGCGGATCGCCTCGAAGATCCGCGTCACGAATGACACCACGTCGGCGGACGACTCGATCCCGGTCTGGATCACCGCGAATTCGTCGCCGCCGAGCCGCGCGATCAGGTCGCCCTGTCCGAGGCAGCCGCGGATGCGGGCCGCGATTCCCTTCAACAGTTCGTCGCCGACGTGATGACCGAGCGAATCGTTGATGCCTTTGAATTCGTCGACGTCGATATAGAGTAGCGCGAACTGGCTGCCGCCGCCGACCTTCTCAAGTTCGCGCTCGATCTGCTCGCGGAATAGCGTCCGGTTCGGCAGGTCGGTGAGCGCATCGTAATGCGCCATATGCGCGATCTTCTCGTCGGCGCGCCGCCGTTCGGTGACATCCTCGACGACATTGATGAGGTAACGCGGCTCGCCGGATTCGTCGCGGATTCGGATCCGGGTCGAGGTGATGTAGCGTAGCCCCTTGGCCTGGCTCTGCCAGGCATGTTCGTCCTTGAACAATCCCTCGGCCGCCTTCAGCGCCTTGCTGTCGTCGTCGGTGACGACCCTGGCGGTAGCTTCCGGGTACATGTCGAACGGAGTCTTGCCGACGATGTGATCACCTGATTGGCCGAATTGCTCTTCGGCGGTCCGGTTGACCAGCAGATATCGCCGCGTTTGAGCATCCTTCACCGTGATCTGCGACGGGATGTGGTCGATGATCTCGCGCAGGAACATGTAGTTGCGATCGCGTTCCTGCTCCAGCTTGCGGCGTTCGGTGATGTCTTCGATCGTGGCCACCCATCCGCCCTGCGCGAGCGGGGTATTGATGACCTGGAAAGCGCGGCCGCTCGGCAAGTGATGGCTTCTGGTGGAGACCGTGCCCTCCGCGACGACCCTCATGACCTCGGCGCAAAATGCCTCGACATCGCCGTCGAACGCGCCGCGCTCCTTGCGGTGATACATCGCCTCACGGATGTGACAGCCGGGCTTGATGACGTCGTGAGAGAGGCCGAACATGTCGGCGTAGCGGCGGTTGCAGGTGACGATGTAGCCCGCGGCATCGTACAGGATCAGCCCTTGCGACATGTTGTTCAAGGCGGTGTCGAGCCGGCCTCGCTCCGCTTCCAGTCGCTGCTGCGCCTCGCGGTTCTGCCGGTTGATCTGACGAACGATCAGGAACAGGATCAGCGCAATCACGGTGGCCGAAAGCGCGGCGGTGGTGACCATGAAACCGGTCTGCTGCCGCCAGTCCGCCAGCGCGGCTTTCGTGGTGTTGGTCGCGACGATGACCAGCGGGAAATGCGAAAGCGAGGCCCCGGAGCCGAGGCGCTCGTCGCCGTCGATCGGACCTTTGACGCGCAGGGTGTGCCGGCCACCTTCGGCCAGCATCTTGCGCATCAGCGGCGCCTCCTTGAAGTCCCTGCCGATCAGCTCTTCGACATGCGGGTAGCGCGACAGCATCTTGCCATTGCGGTCGAACAGCGAGATCGCCGTGCCCTCAGCAAGCGCAACGGACGCGAAATAGTTCTGGTAGCTGTCCGGATCGATCCGGCGGACCATCGTGCCGAGGAAGCTGCCGTCTGCGCCGCTCAGCCGACGCGCGACGATCGTGGTCCATTTTCCGATGATGAAGCTGCGGACCGATTCCAGCGCCACCGGTTCGGCCATCGGATTCGATTTGAAGGTCTGAAAGTAGGCGCGCGAGGAGATGTTGATCTTGGGCAGCGGTTGGGCCCGCGACCAGTTGATCAGTTCGCCGTCGGCATCGTAGATCGCGATGTCGCCGAGGTAGGACACCGGGCCGATCTTGCTCCGCAGCATCTGGTTCATCGCGGGTCCGGACATGCGCTCGCGGAACATCGCGGCCGAACTGATCTCCGGCAAATTCATCTGCCCGATCACATCGGCGGCGACGACGTCGGAATCTTCGAATTGCTGATCGAAGTGCCGCGCGATCAGCTGTACCGTATTTTCCAGCTCGCGTTCGCGGTTGGCCAGGGTACGTTCGCGAAATTCGCCGACGGCCATGGCGGTCACCGCGAAGATCCCCGCGACCAGCAACACGCCGCACAAAGTGAGCCACAGCACCGGTCCGCGCCGAATCGCTGCCTCCCAGCCGTGCTTCGCGGCTAGGAACATTCCGGCTGCAATCCTTGCAAAGACCTGGCGCATTCCCCCTCCCTGAAGGGACAGGGATACACCACACAAATGGCGTAAAGCTTAGGAAAGCCAGTTACCTGAGCGTTAATCTCGTTGCGTGATCGCAGTCGCGTCCAGCGAGCTGCCGCGCTGCATCATGAATCGTGCGTTAATGCGAGCTGCCCGCGCTCTTGTCACCGCCGAGATTGCGCAGCCGTCCGACCACGCCGGTCGGAAAGAAGTAGACGCTGGCGATGAAGAGCAGCCCGAGCCACAGCAGCCAGCGGTCCGGATGCAACAGCCCCGGCAGCAGCGGCAGACCGGCTTCCGACGCCGCCTTGGAGGCGACGCCCATCAGCGCCTGCAGATAGTTCTGGGCGAGGATGAAGATGGTGGCGCCGATGATCGCGCCGTAGATCGTGCCCATGCCGCCGATCACGACCATCAGGAGAATGTCCAGCATGATCGAGAAGCTGAGCGAGGTATCGGGGCCGGCATAACGCAGCCACAGTGCATTGAGAATGCCGGCGCCGGCGGCGACCAGTGCGGCGATGCAGTTGGCGTAGCTCAGGTGGAAGACGGTGCGGAAGCCGAGCGCCTCGGCGCGGAAGCGGTTCTCGCGGATAGCCTGCAGCACGCGCCCGAACGGCGAATTCACCACCCGCAGCAAAGCGAGGATCATCAGGGCCGAGACGGCGAACACCAGATAGTAGGTCAGGATGCGGCCGTTGACTTCGAATCCCAGCACGTTCCTGGAGATCAGCACCGTGCCGGGCCTGAGCAGCTCGGGCAGCTGAAAGCTGCGGCCATCTTCGCCGCCGGTCAGCCAGGACAGTTGCGAGGCCAGCACCTGGAAGGCGGATGCAACCGCGAGCGTGATCATGGCGAAAAAGATCGCGGCGACCCGCAGCGAGAACAGTCCGATCGCAAGCGCAAGCAGTGCGGCAAGCGGCAGGCCGATCACGATGCCGGTTGCAACCGCACCCCAATTCGGGCCCATCCCGTACAGCGCGATCGCGATCGCGTAGCTGCCGATCCCGTAGAACATGGTGTGTGCGAACGACACCGAGCCGGTATAGCCGAGCAGCAAATCGTAAGAGGCGACCAGCGCGGCGAAGACGCAGATCTTGGCCGCGACGTTCAGCGCCTTCGCCCCGGGGAACAGGAACGGCGTCGCCACCAGCGCCAGGATGATGAGGACGAGAACGAGCGTGAGCACGCGGCTGCGCGGCGGATCGCCTGACAGGATCATCATCGGCTGGTCACCGCATAAAGGCCGCGCGGCCGCCACATCAGAATGGCGACCATCAGCAGGATATTGGAGACGAGGGCGAGCTTCGGCACCAGGAAGCCACCGTAATTGGCAATCATCGCCACTAGGATCGCGCCGATGAAGCAGCCGCCGATCGAGCCGAGGCCGCCGATGATGACGACGATGAAGATCAGGACGGTGAGGTCGTCGCTCATGGAGGCGTGAACCTGCTCGCGATACAGCGCCCACATCACGCCGCCGAGCCCGGCCAGCGCCGACCCCGTCATGAACACGCCGAGGAACAGGCGGCGAATGCGATAGCCGAGCGCCTCGACCATCTCGCGGTTCTCGACGCCGGCGCGGATCAGAAGCCCGAGCTTGGTCCGGTTGAGCACGAGCTGGATCGCGATGAAGACGGCAAGGCCGATCAGCGTCGCCAGCACGCGGTATTTCGCGATCGCGACGTCCCCGAGGATGAAGGAGCCGCGCAACGACGTCGGCAGGGGCGTCGGGATGATCTGCGGCCCCCACACCGCATACAGCGTCTGCTCGGCGACGATCAGGCCGCCCGTCGTCATCAGGATCTGCTTCAGATGCTGGCCGTAGACGGGCAGGATCAGCACCCGCTCGACAATCAGGCCGAGCGCGCCGGAGACCGCCATCGACAGCAATGCCGCCGGCGCCAGCACCGCGAGGTTGATCCACAGCGAATCCGCCTGGAGGGAAGCGGCGAACGGCGCCAGCACCAGGGTCGCGACGTAGGCCCCGACCGCGATGAAGGCGCCATGGCCGAAATTGAGCACGTCCATCAGGCCGAACACGAGCGTGAGCCCGGAGGCCATGATGAAGATCATCATGCCCATCGCGAGGCTCGCGGCCGTCAGCGTCAGCCAGGTGCTGGGGGAGCCGATCAGCGGGATCATCACGAGGGCGACGGCGATCGGCAGCAGGATCGGCGCGATGTCGCGCTTCGGCTTCGGCAGCGGATCGGTTGCGGCGAGCTCGGTCATTGATGCGCCTCCAGGCTCAGGCCGAGCAGCCGCTCCTGCAGCGGCACGTCGGAGGCCAAGGCCGCCATCTCGCCGCGATGAACGATGGTCCCGTTGTCCATCACCAGCACGTCGTCGCCGAGCTCGCGGGCGGCAAAGAAATTCTGCTCGACCATCAGGATCGTGGCGCCCTTGCGCTTGATCTCCTTCAGGCACTCGATCAGCGCCATCACGATCGCTGGAGCCAGTCCCTTGGTCGGCTCGTCAATCAGCAGGAGCTTGCGCGGTTCGACGATGGCGCGGGCAATCGACAACATCTGCTTCTGTCCGCCCGAGAGACTTCCCGCGCGCGATAGCCAGAACCGGCGCAGCGCCGGGAAGAAGCCAAAAATCCAGTCGAGCTGGGCGTCATCGAGCGGCCCGGCGCGCGCCGCCAACACCAGGTTCTCCTTCACCGTGAGGTCGGAAAACACTGCCATGCTCTCCGGCACGTAGCCGACGCCGAGCCGCGCGATGTCGGGCGTCGCACGGCTCTCGATGCGCTCGCCGGCGAGGCTGATCTCGCCGGAGGAGGCCTGCCAGAGGCCCATGATGGTGCGCAACATCGTGGTCTTGCCGGCGCCATTGCGGCCGAGCAGCATCGTGGTCTGCCCCTGCGCGACAGCGAGGTCGATGCCCTGGAGGATGTGATAGCGGCCGATATGGGTGTGCACGCCGGAGAGCCTCAACAGATCGGTCATGCTGCGCCCCCTGCAACTTTATTCCCTTCAGATGTCTTGGGCGCGACGCCGAGATAGGCTTCCTGCACGATTGGTGACGCGATCACTTCGGCCGGCGGACCGTCGGCCACGAGCTGCCCGTTATGCAGCACGATGATGCGGTCGGCGAGCGATCGCACCACGTCCATCTTGTGCTCGACGAGCAGAATGATCCTGCTCTTGTCCTGCTTTAGCTGCGCGATCAGGTTCAGCACGACCGGCACCTCGTCGATGCTCATGCCTGCGGTCGGCTCGTCGAACATGAAAACCTTCGGTTCGAGCGCCATCATCAGCGCGACCTCGAGCTTGCGCTGATCGCCATGCGACAGTGCGGTCGCGGCGACGCCACGGCGGCCGCCGAGCGCGACCTGATCCAGGATAGCATCGGCGCGGGCGATCAGATCGCGGCGGACCATCCAGGGCCGCAGCATGTCGTAGTGAGTGCCGTTGGCGGCCTGCACGGCAAGGCGCACGTTCTCCTCCACCGAGAGGTTCGGAAAGAGGTTTGTGAGCTGGAACGCGCGCCCGAGGCCCGCGCGCGTCCGCATCGGCGCGGAATGCTGGGTGATGTCGGTGCCATCGAACAGAATGCTGCCGCTCGATGCGCGGAGCTGGCCGGAGATCAGGTTGAAATAAGTCGTCTTGCCGGCGCCGTTCGGGCCGACGATCGCGGTGAGCTCGCCCGGGCGGAAGCTGCAGGTGACGCTGTTGACCGCGACATGGCCGCCGAAGCGGATGGTGAGGTCGCGGGTTTCGAGGGTCAGCGTCATGGGTCTGGCAATGATGAGAGGAGAACTTGTCCGCGATCACGCTGCGCTGCCTCCCCCGCTTGCGGGAGAGGCACAGGCGGCCTACGGTCGCCGTTCTTGAAAGAACGCCGATGCGGAGCATCGGCTACTGAGAGGGTGTCTCCGCAATCCAGAACCCCCAGGAGGACAGAGCCGTCTCCCGGCCTCTCCCGCAAGCGGGAGAGGTGGAGAAGCACCTAGCGCTTGTTCTTGATCGGAACGTCCATGTCCTCGATCTTCAGCTCGCGCACCGGCTCGAGCACGGCCCAGGCGACGTTCGGATCGACCTTGACCTTGAAGTGATACATGCTCTGGAGCGCCTGATGGTCTTCCTTGCGGAACATCATCTTGCCCTTCGGCGTGTCGAACTCCAGGCCTTCCATTGCCGTGATCAGCTTCTCGGTGTCGGTCGACTTCGCCTTGGTGACGGCGGCGACGACGGACATCGCGGCGGCGAAACCGCCCGCGGTGAAGAAGTCCGGCGGCGCGTTGAAGCGCTTCTGGTGCTCGGCGACGAACCAGTCATTCACAGGGTTCTTCGGGATCGCGTAGAAATAATAGGTCGCGCCTTCCATGCCGGGCAGGCCCTTATAGGCGGCGAGCGCCGGCAGGATGTTGCCGCCGGTGGACAGTTCGATGCCGTAGCGCTTCGGATCCATGTCCTGGAGTTTTGCCAGTGGATTGCCGGCGCCGGCCCAGATCACCCAGATCACCTTGCGGCCCGGCTTGTCCTTCAGCGCGTCGAACAGGCGCTGGCCGACCGCGGTGAAGTCGGTGGTGGAGGTCGGGGCATATTCTTCGGCGGCGAGCGTCGCGCCGGTCTTGCCGAGCGCCTCCTTGAAGGCAGCGACGCCGTCACGGCCGAAGGCGTAGTCCTGCGCCAGCGTCGCGACGGTGACGCCCTGCTTGCCGATCGCGACCGCGTTCGAGATCGCGTCCTGCGACGAGTTGCGCGCGGTGCGGAAGATGTAGCGATTCCACTTCTCGCCGGTAATCTGGTCCGCGACCGCGGGCTCGACGATCAGGATCTTCTTGTTTTCCTCGGCGACGGGCAGGATCGCGAGTGCCGCGGCCGACGAGGTCGTGCCGATCGCGATGTCGGCCTTGTCGTCCTGATAGGCTTCCGCGAGCGCGGCCTTGGAAAGATCCGGCTTGCCCTGGTCGTCCTTGGTGATGACAACGATCTTGCGCCCGTCGAGCGTCATGGTGCCCTTCGTGGCGTATTCAAAACCCATCTGCAGGCCGGTCTCGGTCTGCTTGGCATAGGCCTCGAGCGGGCCGGTCTTGCCGTAGATCAGCGCGACCTTGAGATCGTCGGCCTGTGCGGAGGTGCCCGCGGCGAGGGCGAGGATGGTTGTTGCTAAGATGAGCGATCGACGCACGGTGGTCCCTCCTGATGAATTCTTTGGCCATAGCGATTTGCACAACCGTGCGGACATTGCAATTCCACCTTCCGGCAGACCACGCGACGGGCATGTGTGACATTGTCCCGGCCCGGCCGCGCCGGATCGCTTCTGCCGAGGAAATCGGCAGATGCAATTATGACCTCACCCGTGGAACGGGTTGCTCAGGCTTTGCAAAGTAACGATCAGGCCCGGGGTTACCGCCGATATCCGTTCGCGCGGGAATAGCCCTGCCGGTTCTGTTGCGTCGAGCGGTTTGTGACGCTGGCGCGTGCTTCGCTGGAGATGGGCGTTGCGAGCTTCAGCTCCTCCAGGAAGATCGGCCGGGAAAAATAATAGCCCTGCGCGTAACGGATCTTGGTCGCAGCCTGGAGGTAGGCGAGCTCCTCGTAGGATTCGATGCCTTCGGCGATCACGGTCATGCCGAGCGCTTCGCTCAGGGATTCGATCGCGCGCAGGATGCCTTGGTTGCGCGGACGCTTATGGATATCGGTGATGAAGGAGCGGTCGATCTTGATCTCGTCCGCGGTGATGTCGGCCAGCGCCGAGAGCGAGGAATAGCCGGTGCCGAAATCGTCGATCGAGATGGCGACGCCGAGCTTGCGGAACATCGGCAGGATCTCGGCCTGGAAATGATTCTTGGCGACGAAGGCGTCTTCCGTCACCTCGATCATGAAGCGCTGCGGAAAGCCGGTGTCGTCGAGCGCCTGGGCAAAGCTGCGCATGAATTCGGGGTTGCCGGCCTGCTTGGCCGCGACGTTGATGCTGATGGTCGCTTCCGCACCGAACGTCTCGTTGATCAGGTCGATCGACTTGACGATTTCGGCGAGCACGAGATGGGTCAGCTCGTCGATCAGCCCGAGTTCGGTGGCAAGATTGATGAACGAGCCCGGCGCCTGGATCACGCCCTCGTCATCACGCAGCCGCACCAGGGCCTCGATGCCCTTTACCTCCTGCGTACGGATGTCGACCTTGGACTGGAAGGCGCAGCAGAAGCGCTTCTCGAGGATGGCCTGCCGCAGCGACTGCTCGATCTTCATGCGCGCCAGCGCCTCGCGCTCCATGCTGGAGTCGAAGAAGGCCGCCGATCCCTTGCCGTCATTCTTGATGCGGTACATCGCGATGTCGGCGTTCTGACGCAGTGTCTCGAAGCTGCTTCCGTGATCGGGGTAGAGGCTGATGCCGACGGAGGTTGAGGCGAACACTTCCGAATTGTCGATGAAGAACGGCGCGGTCAGCCGCTCCAGCGTCGACTGCATGAACTCGGCGACTTCCTCCTGGCTCTGGATCGGTGACAGCAGCAGCAGGAACTCGTCGCCGGAGATGCGCGACAGCATGTCCGAGTCGCGCAAGCCGCGTCCAAGCCGCTTCGACAGCTCGACCAGCAGGGCATCGCCCACCGCGTGGCCGTAATAGTCGTTGATGTGCTTGAAATTGTCGACGTCAAGAAAGGCGAGCGCAAAGCGCTCGCCGGCGCGACCCTGCGCGAGCAGGCTGGTGGCGCGATGTTCGATCACGCGCCGCGAGGGCAGGCCGGTCAGCTCGTCGAAATAGGCCGAGCGGAACAGCTGGTCCTCGAAATTCTTCTGCTCGGTGATGTCGGAGGAGGCCGAGATCAGCAGCTCGCGTCCGTCGAAGCGGACCGGACGGTGGGTGGTCAGCAGCACTTGGCGTGCGGCTCCGTCGTGGAGCGCTTCCTCGGCGACGACCGCACGGCCGGAGCTCAGAGCCTGCCGGCAGGCTTCCTGGCGGGACGCGAGATCGCGCGAGGGGCGGCTGCCGTCCATGCCGAGCTGGGCGGCCGCGACATCGTTGACCAGGAGAAGTTCGCCTTGCGCGTCCTGCACGGTCAGGCCGGCAGGCAGCATTCTAACGATTTCCTTGAGAAATCCGAGTTCGGCTTCGCCCGCGCCGGAATATTTGTTGTCGTTCATAGAAGTCATGAATCTTGTTGTTTCAGCACGCCTTTGCAATGGCCGCGATCTTGCGCGGTTCCCTCTTAAGTTTGGTTAAGGGGTCCGGAGAATTACGGTGGTGTTTTGCGGCGATGCGACGCGCGCAGCCCATCGTCATTAACGGGGCGTCAACGCGTCCGGCGAAACCGCGAACGAAGCGCGCGAACGGCTTTCGGTTGCGCCGTGTCTAACCGTCCTTGGGGATGCGGCATTGCATGGTGCAATGAAGTCCGGTCCTGAGATAGGAGACCTCCGTCTTGCCGTCGAAGGCCGACAGCGCGGACTTCAACAGCTTGGTGCCGAAACCCGGCTCGGAGACCTTGTCGACGCTCGGGCCCTCGGTTTCATCCCAGGTCACGATCAGACGGTCGTCGCTGACGGTCCATGACACCTGCAACAACCCGCGTGGCGCGGAGAACGCGCCATATTTGCCCGCGTTGGTGGCGAGTTCGTGAAACATCAGGGACAGTGTGACCGCAAGCTTCGGCGGCAGGAACAGCCGGTCGCCGTTCAGCGTGAAGCGGACATGGCCATAAGGGCCGAGCTCGGAGATCAGGAGGTCGCGAATGTCGCAGCCGGCCTTGTCGATCCGCGAGATCAAATCGTCGGTCGCGGCAAGCGACCGCAGCCGCGGATCGATCCGGGCCCAGATTTGCGGCTGATCGTGCAACACTTGATGCAGCACCGCATGCACCGTCGACAGCTTGTTCTTCAGCCGGTGCTGGAGCTCGTCGACCAGCAGCTTGCGATAGTCTTCCTCCTCGATCAGGCGTCTGGATATCCGGCGCTGCTCGACAAGGAGCGAGCGATAATGCTCGACGCCCCAGATGGTGAGGGCGCTGACCGCCCAATAGAGCGCCAGCAGGGCGAATCGCGCGTTATCGGCAAGGGCATCGCCAAAATTCACGACGACGCCGAGCACGCCGCCGACCAGCGCCGTGATGATTCCGATGCGGAAGCCGCCGAACGCGGCCGCAAAGAATACGGCCGGGAAATACGGCGTGAAATAGACGTCGGGCCGCACATGGGCGAGAGCCCAGCGCGCCAGCGTCGCAACCAGCAGGCAGGCGACCGCAAACGCGAGGCTCAGGCCGAGCGATGGCGGTGCCACGCCCTGCCAGCCCTTGCGGAATTCGTCGATCAGCTTCCCCATGCGCGATCCGGTGGCGATATGCGTTCGACAATCGAGCGGTCGCCAGGAATGTTACGCATGTCGCCGGCCCCAAGCAAAGCTTGCCTTGTCGGAAGCCGGCAGGAATAGTGCCTGCTGCGGCGCCAACTGTCGCGGCGCCGTCGTAGATCGGTGTCCGCCATTTGGCGTCAAGGGGTTCGAAAACAGGGACATTCCATGGGCAGGTTGGATGGCAAGGTCGCGGTGATCACGGGCGCGACGAGCGGGATCGGGTTGCGCACTGCTGAAGTCTTCGTTGCCGAAGGTGCCAAAATTGTGATCGCGGGCCGGCGCATACCGGAAGGCGAGGCGCTGGCGAAGCAGCTCGGGGCGAATTGCGTCTTCCGCCAGACGGATGTGACGGTCGAAGCGCAGATGCAGGCGCTGATCGCGCTCGCGGTGGACAAATTCGGCCGCATCGACTGCCTGTTCAACAATGCCGGCGGCCCGGCGCAGACCGGCGGCATCGAAGGCCTCGAGGTCGAGCGCTTCGACGCGGCGATGGCGACCCTGCTGCGCAGCGTCATGCTCGGCATGAAGCACGCCGCGCCCCACATGAAGAAGCAGGGCTTTGGCAGCATCATCAACAATGGCAGCATCGCCGGCCGTCTGGCCGGCTTCTCGTCGTCGATGGTCTATGGTGCGGCCAAGGCGGCGGTGATCCACCTCACCAAATGCGTCGCGATGGAGCTCGGCGAATCCAACGTCCGCGTCAACTCGATCTCGCCCGGCGCGATCGCGACCGGCATTTTCGGCAAGGCGCTCGGGCTTTCGACCGACGCGGCGGAGAAGACGCCGGCGGTGATGCGCGAGGTCTACAAGACCGCGCAGCCGATCCCGCGTGCCGGCCTTCCCGATGACATCGCCCACGCAGCGGTGTTCCTGGCCAGCGACGAATCCAGCTTCATCAACGGCCATGACCTCGTCATCGACGGCGCGATGACCGGCGGTCGCAACTGGAGCCAGCAGCAGCAGGGCTACGTGGCCCTGCGCAAGGCGTTCGATCAGGGGGCCGGATAGTTTCGTCATTGCGAGGAGCGAAGCGACGAAGCAATCCAGGCTGCTTCCGCGGACGCAGTCTGGATTGCTTCGCTTCGCTCACAATGACGACTGCGATGCTCACACCGCCTTCACCCGCACCCGCAATCCGTCGCGCGGTTTCGGGATCGGCCACATCTGCCAGTCCGGCTTGTAGCCGGGCTCGAGCGATACCTCGATGTTCTGCAAGAAGTGCCGCGCGAAGCATTTGGCCTGCATGTAGGCGAAGTGCAGGCCGAGGCACATATGCGCGCCGCCGCCGAACGGGACCCAGGCGAAGCGGTGGCGGTTGCGCTGGGCCTCCTCGGTGAAACGCAGCGGATCGAAGCGATCCGGCTCCGGCCAGATGTCCTTCATGTGGTGGGTGTAGAGCGGATTGACGCCGATCGCGGTGCCGGCCGGAATCGAAAAACCCTTGAAAGTGAAATCGCGCATAGCGCGGCGCGGCATCGAGGGCACCGGCGGCTTGATCCGCAGCGCTTCCTTGAACGCCATCTCCGACAGCGGCATCTTTTCGAGATCGTCGAAGCTGCTCGGCGCATCGGGGGCGAGCCCCAGCTCCATGACCTCCGCGCGAAGCTTGTCCTGCCAGTCGGGATTTGCCGCGAGCTCGCCGATGAACGAGGTCAGTGACGAGGTCAGCGTGTCGTGCGCCGCCATCATCAGAAAGCTCATGTGGTCGATGATGTCCTGTTCCGACAGCAGCGCGCCGTCCTCGTGGGTTGCGCGGCAGAGCTGCGAGAACAGGTCATCACCGCCGTGATTGCCGCGTCGCAGCGGAATCTGCTCGCGGAAATAAGCCACGATGCGCTTGCGTCCCCTGACGCCGGCCGCCATCTGCGTGCCCGGCAGCGGTCGGCGGATCGGGGCGACGGCAGCGGCGACCATGTCGACGAAGGCGCGGTTGATCTCGTCGACTTCCGGGCCGATATCGGCGCCGAGAAAGGACGCGGCGGCGAGATCGAGCGTGAGCTGCTTCATCGCCGGATAGAGCTGCATCTCGCCGGGCTTGGCCTTCCACTGCGCGACGCGGGCGGCGATGCCGCGGTCGAGATCGCTCAGATACGATTTCATCGGTCCGGACTTGAACGCCACCGACAGCGCCTTGCGGTGCAGCCGGTGCTCCTCGAAATCCAGCAGCATCAATCCGCGCGGAAACAACAGGCCGAGCACCTTGTTCCAGCCATGGGTCGAGGAGAACAGCTTTTGCTGGTCGAACAGCACAAGTTCGTTGGCCTCGGGGCCAAGCAGCACGACATTGGTCTCGCCGAAGAAATGCGTGCGATAGACCAGGCCGTATTTGGCGCCGTTCGCCTCGATATGCCCTTTGGGGTCGGCGAGCACCTGGAAGGTCTTGCCGATGATCGGCCAGCCTTCGTCGCCGGGGATGTGGGTCAGCTCGTTGCGCTTGGGCGGAGTGAAGCCGAGCGCAGGCGCGGCCACATTCTGCATCGACATGACGATTGCTCCGGTTGGCGAGACCCGGCCAACATAGCACAATCCGTGACGAGGACTCTGCGCTACCGCTTCGCCGCTTCCTTCTGCAAATCCGGCGCATTGACGGCCGGAATCGCGACGCGGCCGGCGCCGGTCACCTTCAGCGCCTCGGCGGCCTTCTCGTTTTCCATGATCTTGGCCATCACGGCCTGTCCCGCGCGCTCGAAGATCGCGCGGTTCTCGATCACGAATTTTTGCGACTTGCGCAGGCCGTCGATGTAGCCGTTGATCTCAGGCACGACGTAACGCGCGACAAGGTCCCAGCTCCGGCGCGTGTTCTCCGGGTTGGCCCAGTCGTGCACGAATCCGATGACGGCACCGACGCCGCCGGAGACCTGCATCACGTTCTTGATCATCTTGACGAGGTCGTCGGGCGTGCCGATGACGGAGGCCGCGCCGTCGACGAAAGCGGTCTTGTCCACGGCCTCGTCGGGTGAGGCGAACGCGGTCAGGCCCGGCCGCTGTAGCGTGCCGACATTATATTCGTTGTGCCAGCGCATCAGCCCGGCGCCGGCCTCGCGGCGGGCCTGCTCGCGGGTCTCGGCGATGTGCCAGGTCAGCAGCACGCGCCAGTTCGCGCGATCGACTTTGGTGCCGTGCTTTTTCGCCGCGTCCTCGGCGAACTGCCATTGCTGCTGCAGCGACATCAGCCCCTGCGTCGTCATCGAACCCAGCGAGATGATACCGATGCCGTATTTGCCGGCGAGCGTCATGCCGGAGGGCGAGATCTGCGAGGCCACCACGAACGGCATTTCCTCCTGCAACGGCAGCAGCTGCAGCGCGGCGTCGTTCATGGTGAACCAGTCACTCTTCGCGGTGACGCGCTCGCCATTGAAGAGACGGCGGATCACCCCGATCGCCTCGTCCTGGCGGTCGCGCTGCGTCATCGGATCGATGCCGAGCGTATGCGCGTCGGAGGCGAGCGCGCCGGGGCCGGAGCCGAAGATGGCGCGGCCGCCGGTCATGTGGTCGAGCTGCACCATGCGCTGCGCGACGTTGTAGGGATGGTGATAGGGCAGCGACACCACGCCGGTGCCGAGCTTGATCCGCTTGGTGCGCTCGCCGGCCGCCGCCAGGAACATCTCCGGCGAGGCGATCATTTCCCAGCCGGAGGAATGATGCTCGCCGCACCAGAACTCGTCATAGCCGAGGCTATCCAACTGCTCGACCAGGTCGAGATCGCGCCGGAACTGGAGCATCGGATGCTCCCCGATCGGATGATGCGGGGCAAGGAAGGCTCCGAACTTCAGGCGCGCCATGGCGTTCTCTCCGGCTTGATTTTTTGCTTGTTTGTGGCGCGAAGCTACGTGCTGGAGACAGCGAACGCAATCGCGCGATGTCCCGCGCGGCGGAATGCAGCCATGCGTGTGTCGTCTCCCTCTCCGTGGCACGCAGAGAGTGGCGGAACGCGCGAGGATCCTACCTTCGAGGTAATCGCGGCGCCGCATTAGGCCTGCGATGATCGGCAACGACATCCGAAGGGTCGCGCGCCGATGCATCAAACCGTCACAAAGCCTCTCGATAGGTCGCGTCGCTGGTGGGTGCTGGCGATTGTCGTGGCCGCCCAGTTCATGTTCGGCGTCGATGCCTTCGTGGTCAACGTCGCCATTCCGACCATCGCGGTCGAGTTGAAGGCATCGCCTGCGCAGATCGGATCCGTCATCGCGATCTACCTGATCGCCTATGCTACGCTGGTCGTCACCGGCGGCCGGCTTGGCGACATTCACGGCACCAGGAACGTGTTCCTGGCTGGCCTGCTCGGTTTCACCCTGACGTCGCTGTGGTGCGGACTGGCGCAATCCGGTGCGGAATTGATCGTCGCGCGGCTGACACAGGGTGCTTCCGCCGCGCTGATGGTGCCGCAGGTACTGGCGACGCTACATCTCCTGTTCACCGACGAACAGCGCAACCGTGCCTTCGCCATCTACGGCATCGCGCTGGGGCTCGCGGGTGCCGCGGGCTTTCTGCTCGGCGGTCTTCTGGTCACGATCGATCTCGCCGGCACCGGCTGGCGCTCGGTATTCTTCGTCAATGTGCCGTGCGGTCTCGTCATCGCGGCTGCGGCCTGGCGCATCATGCCCTCGGTGCCGCATCGCGCCGGCACGCGGCTCGATATCACGGGCAGCGTCGTCCTGTTCGCCGGATTGCTCTGCATGATCGGTCCGCTGCTGCTCGGTCACGATGTCGGCTGGGCGCCGTGGCTGTGGCTGGTGATGGCGATCGGCGCCGTAATTCTCCTGGCATTCCCAAAACTGGAGCATGCGGTCGCACGAGCCGGCGGCATGCCGCTGATCGATCTCTCGCTGCTGGCGGACGCCACTTTCCTGCGCGGCCTCGGCGCGGCGTTCTTTTTCTTCTGTGCCAATCTCTCGTTCTATCTGGTCATGACGCTGTTCATGCAGCGAGGGCTGAACATCCCGCCGCTCGCGGCCGGCATGGCCTTCATTCCGCTCGCGCTCGCTTTCGTCGTGGCCTCGCGCCATAGTGGTGCACGGGCGCGCCATCGCGGCACCAGGGCCTTGATCGAAGGCTGCGCGCTTCAGATCGCGGGCGTCGCGGCGCTTGCGCTTGTCGCGTTCTCTGTCGATGCGCCGTCCGCGCTCCTGCTCGCGCTCACCATGATCGTCTTCGGCTACGGTCAGGGGCTGGTAATGGCGCCGCTGTCCGGCGCGGTGCTCTCGACGGTGAAGCCTGTGGCCGCAGGTTCTGCCTCCGGCATTTACGGCACCACAGCGCAGATCGGAAATGCGGCCGGAGTGGCCGCAATCGGCGCCGTGTTTTTTGCCGCCGAAGCCGTGCAATCAGCGCGCGCAGGATTTCTCGTCTCGCTCGCGCTGTTCGTGACATTAATCATGATCTGCGCCGCATTCCTGGCGTGGATGCGCCGCGCATCTGCACGAAGTTGAGGCATTGCGGTTAATACGTGCGGATTTCTGCAGGTTTTCCTGCGATTTAGCGCGTCATCGACAGCACACGGTCTTTTTATTTTGCGCTGCAGCAACTATTTGGTTTGGGTGGACGTTGAACGTCGCCTGCCAGGAGTTGCCGTGTCGTTAACCAGAAATGTCGATCTCTTGAGACGTCTGCCAAAGCTGGACGGATTGCGCTTCGCCGAGTTTGGCAGGAGCGCCGATGCGTCCAGTCCGTTGCAAGAGGTTACGGGCTTCGGCGACAATCCCGGCAATCTGCGCCTGTTCGCGTTCGTGCCGCCGCAACTGCAGAAGCCGCGCGCGCTCGTCGTCGTGCTGCACGGCTGCGGCCAGACGGCAGCAAGCTACGACCTCGGTGCCGGATGGTCGACGCTCGCCGAGCACTACGGCTTCGCGCTGTTGATGCCCGAGCAGCAGCGCGTCAACAACAGCAACACCTGCTTCAACTGGTTCAATCCGGAAGACACGGCGCGGGACAGCGGCGAGGCGTGCTCGATTCGCGAGATGATCGCGCATATGACCGAGACGCATCGCATCGATCCCCGCCGCATCTTCATCACGGGCCTGTCGGCCGGCGGCGGCATGACGTCGGTGATGCTCGCGACCTATCCCGAAGTCTTCGCGGCCGGTGCGGTCATCGCGGGACTTCCCTACGGCATCGCGACCAATCTGCGCGAGGCGCTCGACGGCATGTTTCATTCCCCGGAGCGGCCGGCGCGCGAACTTGGCGATCTGGTGCGGCGGGCCTCGGATCACCGCGGGCCCTGGCCCAGGATCTCGGTGTGGCACGGCAGCGCCGATCGCACCGTCAACCCCGGCAATGCCAACGAGATAGTCAAGCAATGGCTCGACCTGCACGATCTGCCTGAGGCGCCGATGGCGGAAACTGAAATCGACGGCTATCCGCGCCAAGCCTGGTGGAACAAGGACGGCGAGACTCTCGTCGAGTCCTACGCCATCACCGATATGGCCCACGGCACGCCGCTCGGCCTTGCCGACAACGACCAGCGCTATGGCGTGGAAGGCGCGTTCCTGATCGAGGCCGGCATCTCCTCGTCCTATCACATCGCCAAATTCTTCGGCCTAACCAGCTGGATCCCCGACGCAGCGAAGAAGGCCGAGCCGACGCCGGCCCGCTCGTCCGCGCCGCATCTGGCCCGCTCGATCCGCGCCGCTGTCGCCGAAGAGCCGGCCGAGCCGAAGCGCGAGGACGCCCGCGGCTTCGATCTCGGCCAGATCATCACGCGCGCGCTCACCGCCGCGGGATTGATGAAATAAGTCAGGCCGTCGCGCCGATCCATTCGATCGGAGTCGCCGTCACCTCGCCGCCGGCGACCTTGCGCGTCATCTCCTGATAGGCCTTGAAGAAGTCGCGCGATTGCAGCGCCTTTTGCGCGGCTTCGTCGCTGACGCTGGCGAGATGGAAATAGCTGCCATTGTCGCGGTTCTTCAGGACGCGATAGCCGATCCGTCCTTTCAGCTCCGGATCGCCGTCGATCGCCTTGATGAAGCGGCCGACCTCTTGGTGCCAGGCCTCCGTCGTGCCGTTCTTGAATTCGTATCGGATCATGAAGTGCTTCATGTGACGCTCCCTGTTGGCGTTGTGCGTCATCATCTGCGTGCTGGATGCGATCCTGCAAGTATGGACAAAATTGATAGTATGGACTTTTTCGGCGTCGCTCCTATGCTCGGCCAAAGCGTTTTCGAGCGAAGTGGATACCGATTCGCGTGAAGAAAACGCGTCAAAACAAAAAAGCTCGCACATGGAGGAAACGACATGGCCAGGGAAAGGACAAAGACTGTCCCCGCGCGCAACTGTCCGGTCGCGGCCTTTCAGAAGATGATCAGCGGCAAGTACAAGCTGCGCATCGTCTGGGACCTCAAGGACGGCCCACGCCGCTATGGTGAAATCCGCAGCGGCCTGCTGCGCGGCACGGAAGGCAGCGCCGAGATCACCCCGCGCGTGCTGAGCCGCGAGTTGAAGGCGCTGACGGCGAGCGGCCTGATCGATCGCAAGGATTTTGGCGAGGTGCCGCCGAAAGTCGAGTATCGCCTCACCCGCAAAGGCAAGAGCTTTGTGCCCGTCGTCGCCGCCATCCGCGACTGGGGCGACCGCAACCTGAGCCAGCCCGCGGCGTTCGCAGACGCCGCGGAATAGACGCTCACATCTCGCCGGTGATGAACGGATTGGTCATCCGCTCCTGGCCGATGCTCGAGCCGGCGCCGTGGCCGCAGATGAAGCCGACGTCGTCGCCGAGCGGCAGCAGCTTGGTCTTGATCGACTCGATCAAGGTCGCATGACTGCCGCCGGGCAGATCGGTGCGGCCGACCGAGCCCGCGAACAGGACGTCGCCGACATGGGCGAAGCGCAAGTCCTTGTTGAAGAACACCACGCTGCCGGGCGAGTGGCCGGGGCAATGATAGATCTCGAACTGGAGATCGCCGATCGCCACGCTGTCGCCTTCGTCGAGCCAGCGGTCCGGCTCGAAATTGCGCACCCCGCTCATGCCGAAGCGCGCGCCGCTCTCGACCACGTTGTCGAGCAGGAATTTGTCCGCGACGTGCGGGCCCTCGATCGGCACCTTCAGCGCGTCGCGCAGTTCAGCCGCGCCGCCGACATGGTCGATATGGCCGTGAGTGAGCCAGATCTTCTCCACGGTGACGCCGGTCTGCTTGATGGCGTCCAGGATCTTCGGCACGTCGCCGCCGGGATCGATCACCACGGCCTTCTTGGAAGGCTCGTCCCAGATGATGGTGCAATTCTGCTCGAACAGCGTCACGGGGACGATGATCGCGCCCGCCTTCGCGCCTGCCTGGGCTTGTGTCTCGTTTTGCTCGGTCATGGCGCCACAATGCCGATTTTTGCCATGCCGCCAAGCAAAAGATTTGTCCCAGGGTTCGGGAACAGCCGCGGACATCGTCACACGGCCGTCCCAATTCGCCTGCTGTTTTGAACCGGGGCGCTCCTTCCGCGTTCTCCCGCGCGAGAAGCAGTTTTTGGATGGATTTCCCGCATGGCTCAGGGCGGCAGCAATTGGTGGCGCGACGGCATCTTCTATCAGGTCTACCCGCGCTCCTTTCAGGATTCAAACGGCGACGGGGTCGGCGATCTCGCCGGCATTTTGCAGCGGCTACCTTATGTGAAATCGCTCGGCGTCGACGCGATCTGGCTGTCGCCGATCTTCCCCTCGCCAATGGTCGATTTCGGCTACGACATCTCCGACTACACCGGCATCGAGCCGCTGTTCGGCACGATGGTGGATTTCGATGCGCTTCTTGCCGCCGCGCATGACAACGGCCTTAAGCTGATCCTCGACCTCGTGCCGAACCACACCTCTGACCAGCATCCCTGGTTCGTCGAGAGCCGCTCTTCGCGCGACAATCCCAAACGCGATTGGTACATCTGGCGCGATCCGGGCGAGGGTGGCGGCGTGCCGAACAATTGGCTGTCCGAGTTCGGCGGCAGCGCGTGGCAGTTCGACGAGACGACCGGTCAATACTACTATCACGCCTTCCTCGCCCAGCAGCCGGACCTCAACTGGCGCAATCCCGATGTCCGCGCGGCGATCTATGACGTGATGCGGTTCTGGCTGGAGAAGGGCGTCGATGGCTTTCGCGTCGACGTGATCTGGCACCTGATCAAGGACGCCGAGTTCCGCGACAACCCGCAAAATCCGCATTATGTCGAGGGCCGGCCGCCCAACGAAACGATCCTCACGCAATATTCCACCGACCAGCCGGAGGTGCACGACGTTATCGCCGAGATGCGCCGCGTCACGGATGCTTATGATGCCCGCGTCCTGATCGGCGAGATCTATCTGCCGCTGCATCGCCTGGTGGCCTATTACGGCAACGATCTCACCGGCGCGCAGATGCCGTTCAATTTCGCGCTGCTCCAGACCTTCTGGAGCGCGCGCTCGATCGAGAAGATCGTCGAGGATTACGAGAAGGCGCTGCCGAAGGGCGCCTGGCCGAATTGGGTGCTCGGCAATCACGATCGCCCGCGCGTCGCAAGCCGGGTCGGGCCGGAGCAGGCCCGCGTCGCCGCCATGCTGCTGCTGACGCTGCGCGGCACGCCGACGCTCTATTACGGCGACGAGATCGGCATGCATCAGCTCGCGATCGCGCCTGAGGATGTGCGCGACCCCTTCGAGAAGAACGTGCCCGGCATCGGTGTCGGCCGCGACGGCTGTCGCACGCCGATGCAGTGGGATTCGTCCAACTTCGCCGGTTTCTCGGACGTCAGGCCATGGCTGCCGCTGCCGGAGGATCACATCCTCAACAACGTCGTCGATGTCGAAGCCGATTCACGTTCGATCCTGACGCTCTACAAGCGCCTGATCGCGTTGCGCAAGGGCTGTCCGCCGCTGGTCGCGGGCGACTATCATCCGATCGCGGCGCAAGGCGATCTCCTGGTCTATCGCCGCGAGGCCGAGGGCAGGGCGGTGATCGTGGTGCTCAATCTCGGCCCTGAGCCGATCGTGGTCACCACCAGCGCGATCAGATTTGGCAGCGAGATTCTGCTGTCGACATTTCTGGATCGCGAGGGGGAGCGGATCGAAGGCGTGCTGGATTTGCGTGGCAACGAGGGGGTGGTCGTTACTCCGCCATCTTAGCCTTCGCCGGGACGGCCGTGTGGCACCTACCCCGGATGCTTGTTGCCCCGCACCGGCTTGTCGATATCGCTCCGCTTCAACAGATAATCCAATCCGCCGACGCGGTACCAGCGATAACCGTAGGGCTCCAGCACGACGCGATGCTGGCCGCGCTTGTCGGCGTGGCTGTGGTCCTCCGCGAGCAGATTGATCAGGTGCTCGCCGGCCTCGCCCGGCAGCCCCGCCGAGAACGCGATCTCGCGCGGCTTCTCGTCGAGATTGTGCACGAACAGCACGGAATTGTTGCGCCAGTCGTAGCGCATGATGAACACGGCGGGATCGCGCGTCGCGATGATCGAAAAATCGCCCCAGCCGATCTCCGGCACCTCCTTGCGCATGCGGACGATGCGCTCGGTCCAGTTCAGCATCGAGTTGGGATCGCGGCGCTGCTTGGCGACGTTGACGTGCGGATAGCCGTACGGTCCTTCGTCGATGACGGGCAAGGCCGGCTTGTCGCTGGTGGTGAAGCCGCCATGCGGCTCCGTCGACCATTGCATCGGCGTGCGCGCGCAATTGCGTTCCGGCAGCGAAAGATCATCGCCCATCGCGATCTCGTCGCCATAGCGGATGACCGGCGTTCCCGGCAGTGTGCACATCAGGCTGTAGGCGAGCTCGAGCCGCCGGCGGTCGCCGCCCAGCATCGGTGCCAGCCGACGGCGAATGCCGCGGTCGTAGAGCTGCATGTCCTTGTCAGGACCGAAGCTTTTGAACACGGTGTCGCGCTGCGCCTTGGTCAATCGCCCGAGATCGAGCTCGTCGTGATTGCGCAGAAACAGGCCCCATTGCGCCGAGGCCGGCCGCGGCTTGGTCGCCTTCAGCGCTTTCCCCAGCGGCCGGGAATCGGACGAGGCCAGCGCATAGAACAAATGCTGGTTGACCTGGAAATTGAACATCATATGCATGCGGTCGGCATCGCGGCCGAAATATTCCATGTCCGTCTTTGGCAGCACGTTGGCCTCGGCGAGGATGATGGCATCGCCCTGCCGCCATTGCAGGAATTCACGAAACGTCCGCAGCATGTCGTACTGCTCGGCCGGCTTTTTCACCTTGGCGCCTTTGGTCGAGATGACGAAAGGCACGGCATCCATGCGAAAGCCTGAGACGCCGAGCTGGATCCAGAAGCCCATGATCTTCAAAATCTCGGCCTGCACGCGCGGGTTCGAGGTGTTGAGATCGGGCTGGAAATCGTAGAAGCGGTGGAAGTACCAGGCGCCGGCTTCCTTGTCGCGCGTCCAGGTCGATTTCTGAACGCCGGGAAACACCATGCCCTGATTGGCGTTGGCCGGCTTCTTGTCGGACCAGACATACCAGTCGCGGTAGGGCGAATTCCTGTCGCTCCGCGCCGCCTTGAACCAGGGATGCTGGTCGGAGGTGTGGTTGACGACGAGATCGATGATGACGCGAATGCCGCGCTGCTTGCAGCCATGGGTGAACTCGACGAAATCGCCGAGCGTGCCGTAGCGGGCATCGACACTGTAATAATCCGCGACATCGTAGCCGTCGTCGCGGCCGGGCGAGGTCTGGAATGGCATCAGCCAGATCGTGGTGATGCCGAGGCCGTGCAGATAATCGAGCCGGCGCAACAGGCCCTTGAAATCGCCGATGCCGTCGCCGTTGGCGTCCATATAGGTGCCGACGGACAGGCAATAGATGATGGCGTTCTTGTACCAGAGATCGTCGATCATGCGCGCGCAGCCTCGGTGGTTCCGCCGAGGTGCGGCGGCTGCGTGATAAGTGCGTAGGGGAGGGGAGGTTCCGCGCTACAGGGTCGTCCCGGCCTAGTGCGCAATTGCGCACGGGGGCGGGACCCATACCGCGTGATCTATCGATTGGGTTGGCAGAAGTACCGAAGGACGAATCTTAACCAAACGCCGCCCTGTGGCTATGGGTCCCGGCCTACGCCGGGACGACAGTGATGACGGAATCGGCTATCTTCCCCCCATGGACAACACCGCCCGCATTGCCATCGTGCCGCCACCGGACCGCCGTCAATCAGAGACGGCGCTGGCGATCGCGCGCGGCACGGCGCGGTTGTTGCGCTCGCTCGGCTTCACCTGCATCAGCGAATTGCCGCTGCCCTCCGGGCGGCGCGCCGATCTCGTCGCGCTGAACGAGCGTGGCGAGATCTGGATCGTCGAGATCAAATCGTCGGTGGAGGATTTGCGCGCCGATCAGAAATGGCACGAATACCGGGCGCATTGCGACCGGCTGTTCTTCGCCTTCACGCAGGACCTGCCTTGCGAGATCTTTCCGCAAGATACCGGCCTGATCATCGCGGACGCCTATGGCGCGCATCTGCAGTGCGAGGCGCCCGAGCACAAGCTCGCTGCGGCCACGCGCAAGCAGATGACGGTGCGGTTCGCGATGGCGGCGGCCTTGCGGATCAACCGGCTGGTCGATCCGCAGGGGCATGCGGAGTTTTGGGAGTAGGCTCCGTCCGGATGTCTTTCCCCAGGCCACATGCCTGGAAGAGGTACCCGGTAAAATTTGAGAAGCTTCGGGACGATTTCGCTCAGACTGGCAACATCAGCGGTGGCTAACACCGAACTCTTGCTCGGCAACATGAAGATCAAGCAGCGACGTGGACGCTTCGTTCTTTCATGAGCGGCAGCGGACGTGACGGGCCGCACATACTTCAGGCCTACGGCACGGTACCGCTTGTTCCGCAACTAACCGGCCACAAGGAATGTGCCATGAAAACCTTCCGCACCGCTCTCTTAACCTTTGCCGCACTAGCCGGACTGACTTCGTTCGTGACCTCGACGCAGTCTTCCTATGCTGGCGGACTCGGCCTCGATTGGCTTTCCAACAAGCCCTACGTAGAGTGTCTTAAGAACGTCCGAATGCTCGCCGACGTTGGTAGCATTCTGAAAGGGCCCGCGGACCGAGAGGCGAGTTACGAGCGGGGCCGCCACCAATGCAACCAGCGCTACTATGGTCATGAATAGACCGCCCGCGCTTCCGCCGAACTGCGATGCTGCCAGATTCAGCTCGTAGTCTCGGTCCAGTCACAACGTGCAAAAGCGACGTTGCGGGCTGCTCCGGCAAATGGCTGTCCCGGGTCACCGTCTTAGCCTCGGGGCCGACATCTGCGCGGCATGAGTAAAACGCCAAGGATTACCGCGGCGCGCGCTTGGCCAGAATCCGCTGCAACGTACGCCGGTGCATGTTGAGCCTGCGCGCCGTCTCCGAGACGTTGCGGTTGCACATCTCGTAGATGCGCTGGATGTGTTCCCAGCGCACGCGGTCCGCCGACATCGGGTTCGCCGGCAATTCGGACTTGTCCGAGCCGGTCGACAGCAGCGCCGCGACGACGTCGTCGGCGTCCGCGGGCTTCGAGAGATAATCGACCGCACCCATCTTCACCGCGGTGACGGCGGTGGCGATGTTGCCATAGCCGGTCAGCACGATCGCGCGGGCGTCGGGGCGCTTCTTCTTCAGCGCCGAGACCACGTCGAGACCGTTGCCGTCACCGAGCCGGAGATCGACCACGGCGAATGCCGGCGCCGCCTTGCCGATCTGCGCCAGACCGTCCGAGACGGTGTCGCATGACGTCACCGCAAAGCCCCGCGTTTCCATGGCGCGCGACAGCCGCTCCAAAAACGGCTTGTCGTCCTCCACGATCAGGAGCGAGCGGTCGGTCTGTTCGTTCAGTTCGGCGATGGCGTTCAAGGTTTCGTCCTCTCTCCAGCGCTTCTACATATGGCGGCGCAATCAGGCGGTGCCAAGGGCGCCAATAGTCGATCGGCCCCGTTGTGCGACGCAAGGTCGCGGCCTATCCTATTGTTTCTTCGAAGGTCTCGATAGCCTCAAAACGCTCTCTCGGCCACGTGATCTGGACCACTGCGCCATGGTCCGGAAAGGTGCGGTTGGTGAACGAGACCTTGGCGCCGGTGCGCTCCAGCAAGGTGCGCGCGATGAACACGCCGAGCCCGAGGCCGCCGCCTTCGTCCTGGCTGCGCCGCCGCGACAAATAGGGCTCGCCGATCCGGTTCAGGATGTCAGGCGGAATACCGGGACCATCGTCGGAAATCACGAGCTCGATCGTGTCCTTGTTCCACCACGCATTCACCTCGACGGTGGTGCGGGCGAAATCGACCGCGTTCTCGACGATGTTGCCGACCCCGTAGAGGATCGCCGGATTGCGCGAGCCGACCGGCTCGGCCACGATGGCGACGGCGATGCGCACCTTGATATCCACGCCGAAATCGCGGTGCGGCGCCACCACCTCCTCGATCAGCTCCGAGAGCTTCATGCGATCGAACGGCGCCCCGGTGGAGGAGAGCTGGGTGATCTTGCTCAATATGTCGCGGCAACGCTGCGTCTGCTCGCGCAGGGTCTTCAGGTCAGCGGCAAAGTTCGGCTCCTTCACCGTCTTCTCCAGCTCGCGCGAGATCAGGAAGATCGTCGCGAGCGGCGTGCCGAGTTCGTGCGCTGCGGCTGCGGCCAGGCCGTCGAGCTGGGTCAGATGCTGCTCGCGCGTCAGCACCAGCTCGGTCGCGGCCAGCGCGTCGGCGAGCTTACGCGCCTCTTCGGTGACCTGGAACGAGTAGAGACTGGTGACGCCGATCGCGAGCGCGATCGAAAGCCAGACGCCGACGAGATAGATCGGCGGCAGCACCAGCGGATCGTCGGAATCCCAGGGCAGCGGCAGATGGAAAAAGAACAGCACCGAGGCGCAGGCGACAGCCAGCACGCCGAGACCGAAGGTGAAGCGGGCCGGCAGCGCGGTCGCCGAGATCAGCACGGGCGCGAGGAACAGGAACGAGAACGGGTTCTGGAGTCCACCGGTGAAGAACAGGAGACCCGCCAGCTCCACGATATTGAGCGCGAGCAGTCCGGCCGCCTGCATCGGCTCCAGCCGCTGCAACGGATTGGACACGGTCTGGAGCCCCAGATTGAGCGCTGCCGACAGCGCGATGATGCTGACGCAGGGGACGATCTCGACGTTGAATTCCAGCCCCTGCGCCACGATGAAGATCGCGGCGAGCTGGCCCAGCACCGCGAGCCAGCGCAGGCGCAGGATGGTATCCAGGCGGATATGCCGCTGCGCGGGGCGAAAGTCGGAAGCGGCAAGTTCGGTCATTTCGGCCAATGGGGCGGTGCCTTCTCGATAACAAGCGCGCGGCTCACGGAACCACCGGATTACAAGCCTTGCGCTCTCCGCTGCAATAGCAGAAGAACGCCCACCATGACTGAGAATGACAAGGCTTCAAGCTGGCCGACTGTCGCGGATCGCAGCCTCTCCGCGGCAATCGCGGTCGATCACCTCGTCAAGGTGTACAAGCAGACCCGCGCTGTCGACGACATCTCCTTTTCGCTTCCGCGTGGCAGCATCACCGGGCTGCTCGGCGGCAACGGCGCCGGCAAGACCACGACAATCGCGACGATCATGGGCCTGGTGCTGCCGACCTCCGGCCGCGTGCAGGTGCTCGGGCATCGAATGCCGGAGGACAGCGCCTCCGTGCTGGGGCGGATGAATTTCGAGAGCCCCTATGTCGACATGCCCATGCGGCTCACGGTGCGTCAGAACCTCACCGTGTTCGGCAAGCTTTATGCGGTGAAGAACCTCTCCGACCGCATCGCTGAGCTCGCCTGCGACCTCGATCTCACCGAGTTCATCGACCGCGCCAACGGCAAGCTCTCCGCAGGACAAAAGACGCGCGTTGCGCTTGCCAAGGCGCTGATCAACCAGCCCGAGCTTCTGTTGCTGGACGAACCGACCGCCTCGCTCGATCCCGACACCGCCGACTGGGTCCGGGGTCATCTGGAGCGTTATCGCAAGGCGAACAACGCCACCATTTTGCTGGCCTCGCACAACATGCTCGAGGTCGAGCGGCTCTGCGACCGCGTCATCATCATGAAGCGCGGCCGGATCGAGGACGACGATACGCCCGAAGCCATCATGGCGCGCTACAACCGCACCACGCTGGAAGAGGTGTTTCTGGACGTCGCGCGCGGCCGGGTGAACGGTGCGCAGGAGGCGGTGCGATGAGTGAGGCCTCCCTCCATCGCGGCATCTCGCTCCATCGCATCGGCGCGATGATCCTGCGCTATTGGTACCTCTTGCTGTCGTCCTGGCCGCGGCTGCTCGAGCTGCTCTACTGGCCGGCGCTGCAGGTCATCACCTGGGGCTTTCTTCAGCTCTATATCGCGCAGAATGCAAATTTCTTCGCGCGCGCCGGCGGCACCCTGATCGGCGCCGTCATCCTCTGGGACATCCTGTTTCGCGGGCAGCTCGGCTTTTCGATCTCGTTTCTGGAAGAGATGTGGGCGCGCAACCTCGGCAATCTCATGATGAGCCCGTTGAAGCCGATCGAATTCCTGCTGTCGCTGATGATCATGAGCCTGATCAGGCTCGCGATCGGCGTCATTCCGATGACGCTGCTCGCGCTGTTCCTGTTTCACTTCAACGTCTATGCGCTCGGCGTCCCGCTGATCGCGTTCTTCTGCAACCTGATCTTCACGAGTTGGTCGGTCGGCATCTTCGTCTCCGGCCTGGTGCTGCGAAATGGCCTCGGCGCCGAGAGCATCGTCTGGACCTTGATGTTCGGCATCATGCCGCTCGCCTGCGTCTACTATCCCGTCAGCGTGCTGCCAGTCTGGTTGCAATATATCGCCTGGACGCTGCCGCCGACCTATGTGTTCGAAGGGATGCGGGCGCTGTTGATCGAAAACACCTTCAGGACCGATCTGATGCTGAGCGCGTTGGCCATCAACGCGGTGCTGTTGGTTGCATCTTTTGGGGCATTCCTTGCCCTTTTGCGCAGCGCCCGGATGCAGGGCTCGCTGCTGTCAGGCGGCGAATAACGTCACTTTCTCGTGGATTCAGCCCGGTTTGGGCACCTGGGCCACGTAGATGTACGGAACCATGCATTGACGCAATATTACGCATTCGGCAGTATGCTGCGATGCGAAGAGGAATATAGCGATGCCGATTGGTGAGTTTGGCGGCGCGCCGCCCCTGGTGGCCGAAGGCAGTCCGGTCCTGACGACGCCGATGTACTGGATGTACGAGATGGGGCAAGCCTCTCTCAATCCGGCGCGCGCGATCACGGACGCAACCAAGCTGCTGTTTCAAAATCCCCTCAATCCATGGGCACGCACCGAGGTCGGCAAGTCGGTTGCCGCGGCCTGCGAGTTGTTCGAACGCACCACGCGGCGTTACGGCAAACCGGAATGGGGCCTCAACGACACCGAAGTCAACGGCATCCGCGTCCCCGTCGAGGTCCGCTCGGTCTGGGAAAAGCCGTTCTGCCGCCTGCTCTACTTCGATCGCAAATTCACCCGTCCGCTGCGCAGCCCGCAGCCGCGCGTGCTGATCGTAGCGCCGATGTCCGGCCATTACGCGACTCTCTTGCGCGGTACGGTCGAGGCTTTCCTGCCTGCGCATGAGGTCTACATCACCGATTGGGCCGATGCCCGCATGGTGCCGCTCAGCGACGGCCGCTTCGATCTCGACGACTACATCGACTACGTCATTGAGATGCTGCATGTCCTCGGCGGCAACACGCATGTGCTGGCGGTGTGCCAGCCCTCGGTTCCCGTCGTCGCTGCCGTTTCGATTATGGAAGCGGTGCGTGATCCCTTCGTGCCGACCTCGATGACGCTGATGGGCGGCCCGATCGACACCCGGCGCAATCCGACCGCGGTGAACAACCTCGCCCAGGAGCGCGGCATCGACTGGTTCCGCAACCACGTCATCACCAAGGTCCCGTTTCCGCATCCGGGCATGATGCGCGACGTCTATCCGGGCTTCCTGCAGCTCAACGGCTTCATCAGCATGAATCTCGACCGGCATATGGATGCTCACAAGCAGCTGTTCGCCAATCTGGTGAAGGGCGACGGCGACCTGGTCGACAAGCATCGCGACTTCTACGACGAATATCTCGCGGTGATGGATCTCTCGGCCGAGTATTACCTGCAGACGGTCGACACCGTGTTCGTGAAGCATTCGCTGCCGAAGGGCGAGATGACCCATCGCGGAACACGCGTCGATCCCTCCAAGGTCACGCGCGTCGCGTTGATGACGGTCGAAGGCGAGAACGACGACATCTCCGGCATCGGTCAGACCGAAGCAACGCACACGTTGTGCAGCTCGATTCCCGATCACCGCCGCGTTCATTACGTCCAGAAGGGCGTCGGACATTACGGCGTGTTCAATGGCTCGCGCTTCAAATCGGAAATCGTGCCACGCATCCACGACTTCATGGTCTCGGCGGCGAATCCGAGCTCATTGCAGGCGCTCGCAGCCGAATAATCGCGTTTTTCGGCTTTCCCGCTGAAAATCGATGTCCTGTCGGAGGCTCCGACAGGGGCAAGTTCCCGCCAGATTCGCGGTATCTAGGTAGCTTTGTAGGAGTGAGTCCAACCTCACCCCTTGGGGGTGCCGCATGCGCTTGGCGGGGACGAAAAAAGCCGGTTCCAACCCCAGTCTGTAGGGTCTCCCGGACGCCAGACCCCTGTATATTGGGCAAATGATTTGTTTTTGCGCCGAGCGCTTTCCCTGGCGGCGGTTATGGCAGAATCCGGGCGCTCTCCTGCCCCCCGGACTGACAGACATGGCCACTCGCGCACTCCTCTATCGTCGGCCCCACGAGCCGAAGACCCTCCTGATCACCCATGGATCGCAATATTTTGCGATTCGACTGCGCCGGCATCGCCGCGCCCGCCGTTACACGCTCAGAATTCATCCGAGCGATCGCGAAGCCATCCTCACCATGCCGCCGCGCGGCACGCTCGCCGAAGCAAAAGACTTTGCGCAGCGCCACGGCGCGTGGATCGCGGCACGTCTCGGCCGTTTGCCGAAGGCCGCACCGTTCCAGCCTGGCACAGTGATACCGCTTCGCGGTGTTTCTCATCGCATCGTTCATCGCGCCGGCACCCGCGGTACGGTGTGGACGGAAGTGCGCGATAGCGGGGAACGCATTCTCTGCGTCGCCGGCGGCGTCGAACATGCGGACCGTCGCGTCAGCGACTTCCTCAAGCGCGAGGCGCGCCGCGATCTTCAGCGTGCCGCGGAATCCTATGCCGCCGAGCTCGGCGTCAAGGTGAAGCGGCTCTCGATCCGCGATCAATCCAGCCGCTGGGGCTCCTGCACCTCGGCCGGCTCGTTGTCGTTCTCCTGGCGCCTGATCCTCGCGCCGCCCTATGTGCTCGACTATCTCGCCGCGCACGAGGTCGCCCATCTCGTCGAGATGAACCACTCGGCGCGATTCTGGCGCGTCTGCGGCAAGGTCTGCCCGTCGATGGAGCGCGCCAAGAAGTGGCTCGATACATACGGCAACGATTTGCACCGGTACGGGGTCGAGGATTAAGGCTCGTTGATGCCTCATGTGACGCTGTCATCGCCCGCGAAAGCGGGCGATCCCGTATTCCAGAGGCGGCTGTTGTTGAATCGAGAAGCCGCGCCGTATTGGCTTCCCCGCGCCCGCGGCGAATGACAGCCGCGCGCGCGATTCAAGCGTCTGTGCTGCCCGCGCAAGCCGTTGATTTCGTTATCCTCGGCTACTGTGCATGGGGTTGTTTTCGCGCTTTTTTGTTTTGAGGTCACCAAGACCTCAGGTCGGCGCTAGCGATTTCCGCCGAACAGCCGGTCCATCAACCAGCCATCGAGTCCTGCGGCTGCCTCCGGCCGCGCATTGGCGCGCGTGGGGGGCGGGCGATAGCCGCCGTTGCTGGCCGGTGCGGGTCCGGGCGCGGTCGCTGTTGGCGGCGACACTTGCGACGTCGCCTGCGCCAGGTTCGACAGGCCCCAGCCACCTTGCGAGCTCGGCAGCGCTGCCACCGGCACGCCCTCGTGCGACGTCTTCATGAAGCGCGACCAGACTTCGACCGGCAGGCCGCCGCCGGTTGCCTTCTTGGTCGGCGAGTTGTCGTCATTGCCGAGCCACACGCCGGTGACGAGGTTGGCGGTGTAGCCGATGAACCAGGCGTCACGGTAGTCCTGGCTGGTGCCGGTCTTGCCGGCCGCCGGCCAGCCCGGGATCTCCGCCTTCTTGGCGGTGCCGCTGATCAGCGTTTCCCGCATCATCGCGTTCATCATGCCGACATAGCGCGGGTCAACCACCTGATTGTGCTCGTCCGCCTGGCGCATGTAGAGCAGCTTGCCACCGAGCGTCCTGATCCGCGTGACGACATGCGGCGTCGCCGTGAAGCCGCCATTGGCAAAGGGTGCATAGGCGCCGACCAGCTCGACCATCGAGACTTCGGAGGTGCCGAGCGCGATCGAGGCGTTGGGCTCGAGCTTCGAGGAGATGCCGAGCCGGTGCGCGGTGCGCACCACGTTCTTCGGGCCGACCTCGAGGCCGAGGCGGATGGCGACCGTGTTGAGCGACATCGCGAGCGCCTGGGTCAGCGACACCGCGCCGAAATATTCGTGCGTGTAGTTCTCGGGTCTCCAGCCCTTGACCTCGATCGGCGCGTCTTGGCGGATCGTGTCGGGCGTCAGTCCCTGCTCGAGCGCGGTGAGGTACACGAACGGCTTGAACGAGGAGCCGGGCTGGCGCCTGGCGGTGACCGCGCGGTTGTACTGGCTCTCGGAATAGTTCCGCCCGCCCACCATGGCGCGCACTGCGCCGTCAGGCGTCATCGCCACCAGCGCGCCCTGGCTGACGTTGAACTTCACGCTCTTGGCTGCCAGCTCGTCGATGATGGCGGCTTCCGCCACGCTCTGGAGCTTCGGATCGATCGTGGTCTCGACCTTGATGCTCTCGTCGATCTGGCCGACCAGATCGTCCAGCACCTCGCCGATCCAGTCGGCGACGTAGTTGATCGTGCCGGCGCCGACCGGCTTCACATTGTAGGAGGGTTGGCCGATCGAGGCCTGCGCCTGCGCTTCGCTGATGAATTTGGCATCGGCCATCGCCGTGAGCACGATTTTCGCGCGTGCTTCCGCGCCCTCGGGGTTGCGGTTCGGCGCCAGCCGCGAAGGCGACTTGACGAGGCCGGCCAGCATCGCTGCTTCCGCGACGGTGACGTTCTTGGCCGACTTGCCGAAATAGCGTTGCGCGGCGGCCTCGACGCCATAGGCGCCGGAGCCGAAATAGACGCGGTTGAGATAGAGCTCCAAGATCTCGTTCTTGGAATGTTTGCGCTCCAGCCAGATCGCGAGCTCCGCTTCCTGCAGCTTGCGCGCCATGGTGCGCTCCTGGGTCAGGAACAGGTTTTTCGCCAATTGCTGCGTCAGCGTCGAGCCGCCCTGCGACACGCCGCGATGGAGCACGTTGGTGACGAGCGCGCGCAGGATGCCGACGGGATCAATGCCGAAATGCGAATAGAAGCGGCGGTCTTCGATGGCGATGAACGCCTTGGGCAGATATTGCGGCAGATCCTTCAGCGAGACGTTGGCGCCGGCCATCTCGCCGCGCTGTGCCAGCATGCTGCCGTCGATGCCGACGATCTGGATGGTCGGTGGCCGCTTGGGGATTTCCAGCGACTGGATCGGCGGCAGATGAGCGCCGACATAGATCACGACGCCGATCACGGCGATCGCGCCCCACAGGCCCAGCACCGCGCCCCAATAGACCATGCGGCCAAGGCTTGCGCCGATGCGTGACTTGGATCGGCGCTTGGCACTGCCGCGGCCAGCCGGCGCCTTCCGCTCGCGCGGCGTCTCGTCGCCAGCATCCTCGCTCTTGCGCTTGGCGGATGATTTCGTTGATTTCTTCGGCTTGTCATCGCCGCCAGGAATCCGGTCGGCGGCGGTCAGGCGCAGATCGGCGAGTGCTGCAGGCAAGCCGAACAGCGGCTCCTTGCGCCCACCCTTTTTCTTTCCCAACCCCATACGCAAACGCCCGGTCAGCCCGCCCCGCCGCACGCTAGCGGTCGCTGTTTAAGGCCCGGTTACCCAGAGCTTAACGCGTGATTAGGAGGTGCGGCATTCGATGGCCGCAGTTCCGCTGGGAGGTCGGCAGAGCTAGGATCGCCGGCATAAAACAAGAGGAAACTCAGATGGGCCACATCGATCCGACCAAGGAGATTTTCGCGCAGTTCCGGGACAACGACCGTCCCGGCCCGATCCACATGCTCAACCTGGTGCGCTTGCGCAAGGAAGCGGCCTATCCGGATGGCCGCAAGGCGAGCGGCGCGGAAGCCTATGCGGCCTATGGCCGCGAGAGCGGCCCGGTGTTCGAACGCCTCGGCGGCCGCATCGTCTGGCAAGGCAAATTCGAGTTGATGCTGATCGGCCCGGAGACCGAGCGCTGGGACCATTGCTTCATCGCCGAATACCCAAGCGTCGCCGCCTTCGTCGAGATGATCCGCGATCCCGTCTACCGCGAAGCGGTGAAGCACAGGCAGGCCGCGGTGGAGGATTCACGGCTCATTCGGCACGCGGTGCTGCCGGTCGGAAAGAACTTTGGCGAGGTGCCGGATTGATTTGCCGTCATGGCCGGGCTTGACCCGGCCATGCACGCCTTCCTTTGCTGCCGCAAGAACGTGGATGCCCGGGACAAGCCCGGGCATGACGACGTTGAGGCAGTTGCTTACGAGAACTAACCCGCCGGACTCGCATCCTCAATGATCGGGCCGAACAGCTCCCAGCGTTCGCCGTTGAACTTCATCATCTGAAGCTGCTTGTTGACCCGGTAGTCGGTCGGTGAGGTGTTGGCCTTGATGCCGGGCAACGCGGTGTCGCTGGTCACGTCCTTCAGCGACGCGGCCTGCTTCATCACGTTCTCGCGCGTGAGGTCGTCGCCGCACTGCTTCAGCACATGGACCAGCAGCTGCGCCGTGCTGTAGCCGTAGGTGTTGAAGTTCGAATCCTTGTCGCCATCCGGATAATACTTGGCCATGAAGTCGAAATACCTCTTAAGGCCGGCATCGTCCTTCCAGGTCGGATCGAGCGGTTCCTTGCCGTAATTGACGCTAATCAGGCCCTTGGCGGCGTCGAGGCCGGCCGGCTTCAGCACCGCGCCGACCGAGGTGGCGTTGATGTCGACGATCTGCACCGGATGCCAACCCATCTCGGCGATCTTCTTGATCGCCTGCGCCGCCTGCTTCGGCGTGGTGGCGCTGAAGAACAAATCGGCGCCGGCGTCCTTGATCTTGAGGATCTGCGAATCGACAGTCGGATCGGAGACTTCGTAGGAAGCTTCAGTCACGATCATCTTGGCAGCCTTGTCGCCGAGGCCGGCCTTGATGCCGTTCAGATAGTCCTTGCCGAGGTCGTCGTTCTGATAGAGCACGCCGATCTTGGCGTTCGGATGCTCCTTCAGGATGTACTGTCCGTAGATGCGGCCTTCGACGAAGTAGTTGGGGTTGAAGCCCATCGTCCACGGAAAGTTCTTCGGATCCGTGAACCTCGAGGCTCCGGTCGCCGCGAACAGTTGCGGCACCTTCTTCGAATTGAGATATTTCTGCACGGCTGCGTTCACCGGCGTGCCAATGATCTGGAAGGTCAGCAGAACCTCGTCGCTTTCGACCAGCTTGCGAATCTGCTCC
Source organism: Bradyrhizobium sp. 40 (assembly GCF_023100925.1). NCBI lineage: Bacteria > Pseudomonadati > Pseudomonadota > Alphaproteobacteria > Hyphomicrobiales > Nitrobacteraceae > Bradyrhizobium > Bradyrhizobium sp. 40. The sequence continues at coordinate 7,182,419 of NZ_CP064688.1, read as the reverse complement.
ACGGCTTTCGGCGGCGAGTAGGCGTCGTCATACTGGATCAGATTGATCTTGCGGCCGTTGACGCCGCCCTGGTCGTTGATCATCTTGAAATAGGCGGCCTGGGTCTTGCCGATCGACGAATAGGCCGACGCCGGTCCAGAAAACGGCATCGTCTGGCCGACTTTGATCTCGGTATCGCTGGCACCCGGATCATATTTCTTCTGGGCATTGGCCGCCGAGACCGACAGCGCCAGGGTCAGCGCCGTTGCAGTGGCCAGATGCAGAATTCCATTCCTCATTCGCATTTCCTCATTGTTTATTGCCGGTGATCAATCGGGTGCGCTCATGCGCACGGGGCGTCACCGCTGAGGTCGAGTGTGAATGAGGCATTGCTGCAACGCAAGGTGGGCGTGCACCCGCAGTTCGTAGGATACGCAACGTCTCAGCAAGTTCGTTAAGGTGGGCCCAGCCCCGGCGGATGCGCGAAGTGCAGTCCGCCGGGCGTAGCCCACCTATGAAATCTCCGAGAGACTAACCCGCTGGACCCGCATCCTCCATGATCGGGCCGAACAGCTCCCAGCGTTCGCCGTTGAACTTCATCATCTGCATCTGCTTGTTGACGCGGTAGTCGTTCGGCCCGGTGTTGATCTTGATGCCGGGCAGCGCGAAGCTCGGGGTGAAGTCCTTGATATTGGCGACCTGCTTCATCACGTTCTCACGCGACAGGTCGTCGCCGCACTGTTTCAGAACTTGCGTCAGCAATTCGGCGACGGAATAAGCATAGGTGTTGACGGTGTTGAGCTTGTCGCCTTCGGGGAAATACTTGTCCATGAAGGCGAAGAACGCTTTCACGCCCGGATCGTCCTTCCACTGCGGATCGCCGGGCTCCTTGCCGTATTGGGTCGATATGATGCCCTTGGAGATCTCGAGGCCGGCCGGCTTCAGCGTCGCCGAGATCGGGCTCGCGTTGATGTCGAGAATGTGCACCGGCGTCCAGCCGAGCTCGGCGACCTTCTTGATCGCCTGCGCCGCGAACTTGGGTGTCGAGGCATCATAGAAAAGATCGGCGCCCAACGACTTCAGCTTGACCACCTGCGAGTCCACCGTGGGATCGGTGACCTCGTAGGAGACTTCGCCGACAATCATGCCGGCGGCCTTGTCACCGAGACCGCTCTTGAGGCCGGCGAGATAGTCTCGGCCCATGTCGTCGTTCTGATAGAGCACGCCGATCTTGGCGTTCGGATGCTCTTTGAGGATGTACTTGGCGTAGATGCGCCCCTCGGACACGTAGTTGGGATTGTAGGCGATGGTCCATGGATAGTTCTGCGGATCGTTGAAGCGCGCGGCGCCGGTCGAGGCCAGCAGTTGCGGGATCTTCTTGCCATTGAGATACTTTTGCACGGCGGCGTTCGCGGCCGTGCCGATGATCTGGAAGGTGAAGAGCACCTCGTCGCCTTCGACGAGCTTGCGCACCTGCTCGACCGTCTTCGGCGGCGAATAGGCATCGTCATACTGGATCAGATTGATCTTGCGGCCGTTGATGCCGCCCTGATCGTTGATCATCTTGAAATAGGCGGCCTGGGTCTTGCCGATATTGGCGTAGACGGAATAGGCGCCGGAGAACGGCACGGTCTGGCCGATCTTGATCTCGGTGTCGCTCGCGCCGGTGTCGTATTTCTTCTGGGCGAGAGCTTGGTTGGCGGAGAACGCGAAGGCGAGCGCCGCCGTGGCAGTGATGAAGGCTCTGCGATTGCTCATGTGGGGTTGTTCCTCCTGACGGAATTTCCGACCGACGGTCTTGTCCCGTTGATTGCCAACGGTCGCCATCGCTGTCGGAGATTGTGGAGGAACGGCAGGCGACGCGCAAGGATCGCGGCGCCGCGCTATGGCGTCTCAGGCCAGGAACAGCGCTAACAGCGCGAGCGCCGCCGGCAGCGCCTGCACCATCAGGATGCGCGTGCTGACGGTCGCTGCGCCATAAGCGCCGGCCACGATCACACAGAGCAGGAAGAATGCCTTGATCTGGAACGCGAAGGCCGGATTGCCGTGCACCAGCCCCCAGACCAGGCCGGCGGACAGAAAGCCGTTATAGAGCCCCTGGTTGGCCGCCAGCACCTTTGTGGTCGCTGCCTTCTCCGGCGTGTTGCGGAAAACCTTCAAGCCCTGCGGCTTGTCCCAGAGAAACATCTCCAGGATCAGAAAGTAAGCGTGCAGTGCGGCGACCAGCGCCACCAGGATATTCGCGATCCAGACCAAGTTGAGCTCCCCCAGCGTCAGCTTTCGGGTGGACGCTAGCACGGCCGGCGTGGCAATTGCGATGGCGTGTTTCGATGCCATGGTGCCGCAATGCCCGCGCGACCGACCAAATCACCTGCAAGCTTCGGCCTCGATCGGCTGGCGACCCCGATCGGGATTGCGCTGCTGGTCACCGACGCTGCGGGCACCTTGCGCGCGCTCGACTGGGCGGATTACGAGCACCGCATGCGCGAGCTCTTGCGCCTGCATTACGGTGTGGTGGAGTTGCGTGACCAGCCCGCGCCCGCAGCCATGCGGACTGCGCTGTCGGATTATTTCGACGGCGATCTCGGCCAGCTCTCAGGCATCGCCTGGCGCATCGCCGGCACGCCGTTCCAGCAGAAGGTCTGGAATGCGTTGGCGCAAATTCCTGCCGGCACCACGATGAGTTACGGCGCGCTCGCCGCCAGGATCGACATGCCCAAGGCCATTCGCGCCGTCGGCCATGCCAACGGCTCCAATCCGATCAGCGTGGTGCTGCCGTGCCACCGTCTGATCGGCGCCGATGGTTCTCTGGTGAAGTACGGCGGCGGCCTCGAGCGCAAGCGCTGGCTGCTGCGGCATGAAGGCGTGGCGGTCGCCCGCCTAAGAATGTGTTGAGCAATCGGTGGCGCTGTGCCTGAAGCTTCGGATGTGGACCCGGGCGAGCCCTGGCCGACTTTCGACGTCCGGCGCGATGATGATGATTCAGCCCGAAATGACCAGAAAGTCACGCCGCCGGCTGAACCGCCTTGTCGCCGGCCATCACGTGGGTCAGCGCGCTCTTGATCGCGGCCTGGCGTGTCGGCGCGCTGATCTGTGCGCCCAGGAGATCGGTGACGTAGAACACGTCGCGGGCGCGCTCGCCGAAGGTCGCGACATGGGCTGAGGCGATGTTGAGGTTGAGCTTCGAGATCGCGGTGGTCAGCTCGTAGAGCAGGCCGGGCCGGTCGAGGCCGGACATTTCGATCACTGTGTAGCGGTCGGACCATTGGTTGTTGATGGTCACTTCCGGCTCGATCACGAACGGCCGCGCCTTGCCGCGCACGGTGCGCCGCGCCACCACCTCGGGCAGACGCAGCTTGCCTTCCAGCACGTCCTCGATCATCTCGCCGATGCGCGTCGCGCGCCGTCCCTCGTCCTCGTCACGGTCGTATTCCCTGGAGATCGAGATCGTGTCGAGCGCGCGGCCATCGGTCGTGGTGTAGATCTGGGCGTCGACGATGTTGGCGCCGGCCGAGGCGCAGGCACCCGCGATGATCGACAGCAGCCAGGGATGGTCGGCGGCGAAGATGGTCAGCTCGGTGACGCCGCGCACCTCGTCGAAGCCGACATTGATCGCGAGCTTGTGGCCGGCCTGCTCGCTGGCACGGACGAAGCGCGCGTGCCGGATCTTGCGCGGCAGCTCGACCTTGAGCCAATAGGCCGGATAGTGCCGGCCGATATAGGCGTCGAGCTCCTCCGCCGGCCATTCCGCGAAGGCGTTACGGAATTCGGCGTATGCGGCCGTGAGGCGCTTGCCGCGGTCAACCTCCGAGAAGCCGCCCGTCAGAACCGGCTCCGTCTCGTAGTACAGCGAGCGCAAAAGCTGCGCCTTCCAGCCATTCCAGACGCCTGGACCGACGCCGCGGATGTCGGCGGTGGTCAGGATCGTCAAGAGCTTCATCTGCTCGACCGACTGCACCACGGCGGCGAAATTCTCGATGGTCTTGCGGTCGGAGAGATCGCGCGACTGCGCGACCGTGGACATCGTCAGATGCTCCTCGATCAGCCAGGCCACGAGTTCGGTGTCGGCCGGACTGAAGCCGAGCCGTGGGCAAAGCCGTCGCGCCACCTTGGCGCCGGCGATCGAGTGGTCCTCGGGCCGACCCTTGGCGACGTCGTGCAGCAGCGTCGCGATGTAGATCACGGAGCGATGCTCCGGCCGGATCTTGCGCATCAGGTCGCTTGCCACCGCGAATTCCTCGATGCCGCCGCGTTCGATGTCCTGGAGGAAGCCGACGCAGCGGATCAAATGCTCGTCGACGGTGTAGTGATGATACATGTTGAACTGCATCATCGAGACGATCTTGCCGAAGGCGCGGATGAAATGGCCGAGCACGCCGGTCTCGTTCATCCGCCGCAGCACGATTTCCGCGTTGTCGGATGTCAGGATCTCCATGAACAGCCGGTTGGCTTCGGGATTCTCGCGCATCTGCGCGTTGATCAGGCCGAGCGAGCGCGTCACGTCGCGCATCGCGTCCGGGTGGAAGGCGAGATTGTTCTTCTGCGCCAGGCGGAAGATGCGGATCAAATTGACCGGATCGTGCTTGAACACGTCGGGCGCGGCGACGTTGATGCGGTTGTTGTCGACGATGAAGTCGTCGCTGTCGGGCACCCGCCGCTTCACCGCGGTGGGGCGAAGCCGCGCCATCATCCGGCTCAGCACCGGCGCGGGCTTGGCCTGCTGGTCCTCGAGCTTGGCGCAGAGGATGGCGGTGAGATTGCCGACTTCCTTGGCGACCAGGAAGTAGTGCTTCATGAAGCGTTCGACGTCCTGCATGCCGGGATGCGAGGTGTAGCCGAGCCGGACCGCGATCTCGCGCTGGAGGTCGAAGGAGAGGCGCTCTTCAGGGCGACCGGAGTAAAAGTGAAGATTGCAGCGCACCGACCAGAGGAAGTCGGCGCAGCGGCGGAAGGTGCGGTATTCCTGCGCGTCGAACACGCCGCGGTCGACCAACTCGTCGGTGTCGCTCACGCGGTAGACGTATTTCGCGATCCAGAACAGCGTGTGCAGGTCGCGCAGGGCACCCTTGCCGTCCTTGACGTTGGGTTCGACCAGATATCGCGATTGGCCGCCGCGGCGATGCCGCTCCTCACGCTCGGCGAGCTTTGCGGTGACGAACTCGGACGCGGTGCCTTGCACGACTTCCTTGTCGAAGCGGGCGACCAGCTCGTCATAAAGCGGCCGGTCGCCGGTAAGGAAGCGCGTCTCCAGGATCGCGGTGCGGATGGTCATGTCGCCGCGCGCCTGCCGGATCGACTCGTCGACCGAGCGCGTGGCGTGACCGACCTTCAGCCCCATGTCCCAGAGGCAATAGAGAATGGCCTCGGCGACCTGCTCACCCCAGGCGGTCTGCTTGTAGGGCAGGATGAAGAGCAGATCGATGTCGGACTCGGGAGCCATCAGGCCGCGGCCATAGCCGCCGGTCGCCACCACTGCCATGCGCTCGGCACCGCTCGGGATCGGCGAGCGGTAGAGATGACGAGTTGCCGCCGAATACAGGATGCGGATGATCTCGTCCTGCACGTGGCACAGCCGCTCGGCGCAGCGCCGGCCGTGACGGTCCTTCAGCAGGATCGTCTGTGCCGCAGCGCGCGACGCAATCAGCTCGGCCTTGAGCAGTTGCGCCATGGCCGTGCGGAACGCGTCCTCGCGTCCCTGGTGCTTCTCGGCAAGCGCATCGACCGCGGCGGTGATCCGCGCGGTGTCGAAGCGATCGTCCACCTCGGCCTTCTGCTCAGTCGCAACGCTGTCCATGTCTCACCGGATATAAGAGGCGGCCGGCCCTGTCACCCGCCATTTCTCGCAATAGTCGTTCCATGCTGGAAAGGTGCGGCTTTGGGCAAAGCTGTTCTCAGCCGGCGCGCTTTCGAGGGATGGATTTTCTCGTTGACCTCTAGACATAACTCATTGAAAAACAATGAAGTTTTGAGGAGGCCGGGCATGATCAGGATTACACGACGCATACTGTTGGCGGGAGCGGTCGCTCTCGCAATGTCCCCCGTGGCGCGGGCGGCGGATCCGCTCAAGGAAATCCGTATCGACTGGGCGACCTATAATCCGGTGTCGATGGTCCTGAAGCAGAAGGCGCTCCTGGAAAAAGAGTTCGCCAAGGACGGCATCACCGTCACCTGGGTGCAGTCGGCCGGCTCCAACAAGGCGCTCGAATTCCTCAACGCCGGTTCGATCGACTTCGGCTCGACCGCGGGCTCGGCGGCGCTGGTCGCCCGTATCAACGGCAACCCGATCAAGTCGATCTACGTCTATTCGCGGCCCGAATGGACGGCGTTGGTGACATCAAAGGATTCCAAGATCGCTAATGTTGTCGACCTCAAGGGCAAGCGCGTCGCGGTAACGCGCGGCACCGATCCGCACATCTTCCTGGTGCGCGCGCTGCTTGGCGCAGGTCTCACCGAAAAGGACATCACGCCGGTGCTGCTCCAGCACGCCGACGGCAAGACCGCGCTGATCCGCGGCGACGTCGATGCGTGGGCCGGGCTCGATCCGATGATGGCGCAGGCCGAGGTCGAGGAGGGCGCGAAACTGTTCTACCGCAAGGCCGACGCCAACACTTGGGGCATCCTCAATGTGCGCGAGCAGTTTTTGAAAGACTATCCGGACGCCGCCCGCCGCGTGCTCGCGGTGTACGAAGAGGCGCGCAAATACTCGCTGGCGAATTACGACGAGCTCAAGAAGACCTTCATCGCCGTGACCAAGCTGCCGGAACCTGTCGTCGACAAGCAGCTCAAGGAGCGCACCGAGCTGACCCACAGCCGCATCGGCGCGCCCCAGCGCGAGTCGATCCTCGCCGCAGGCCTCGCCTTGCAACAGGCCGGCGTGGTCGATGCCAAGGTCGATGTGAAGGCGACGCTCGATGCTCTGATCGATGACCAGGTCCCGCTGCCGACGAATTAAGGTGCTCTTTCCCTCCCCCCTTGTGGGGGAGGGTGCCTCGCGAAGCGAGGCGGGTGAGGGGTATCTTTCCTCACGATCGGTATTGCGAGCCGAGAGAACCCCTCATCCGGCGCCATAGCCGACGCGAAGCGTCGGCGTTCTTTTAAGGACGGCGGCTGAAGGTCGCCTATGCCACGTTCTCCCACAAGGGGAGAAGGGAAAAGCAGCGGAGGGCGCGGCAAGAGTAGTGTTGCATTCCCTGACGAGACGCGCTTCCTACCGGCCATGATCTCTGAGGCGCCAGTCCTGCAACAGACCACGGAACCGGCCGAAAGCGCCGCCGCGCCTTCGTGGTTGTCGCGTTATGCGCGTCCATTGCTGGGTGTGTTGCTGCCGCTGACCCTCGCGCTCGGTTGGGAGTTCCTGGTCTGGCGCGGCTGGTCCAATGGCCGGCTGGTGCCGCCGCCCTCGCGCGTGTTCGCCACCATCGTTGATCTTGCCCGCTCCGGCGAGTTGGTCCGTCACATCGCCGCGACACTGTGGCGCGTTGGTCTTGGCTTTGCGTTCGGCGTGGTCGCGGGCACCTTGCTCGGGGCCATATCCGGCTATTGGTCGCTAGCGCGGAGGCTGCTCGATCCGACCGTGCAGGCGCTGCGCGCTATCCCCTCGCTGGCCTGGGTGCCGCTGTTCATTCTCTGGCTCGGCATCTTCGAGACCTCGAAGATCGCGCTGATCGCGGTCGGCGTGTTCTTCCCGGTCTATCTCGGCGTGATGGGCGCGATCCTCATCGTCGATCGCAAGATCGTCGAGGTCGGTCGCACCTTCCGTCTCTCTGGACCTGCCATGATCCGGCGGATCCTGCTGCCTGCGGTGCTGCCGGCCTATGTCGTTTCCTTGCGCGTCGGTCTTGGTCTGGGCTGGATGTTCGTGGTGGCGGCCGAGCTGATCGGCGCGTCCGAAGGCCTCGGCTATCTCCTGCTCGACGGCCAGCAGCTCGGCAAGCCCGCGCAGATCCTCGCCGCCATCGTGATCTTTGCGATCCTCGGCAAGCTCACGGATTGGCTGATCGAGATCGCGGCTGCGCCCTTCCTGCGCTGGCAGGACGCCTTCGGGCGTACGGTGGGAGCATAAGGCGATGCTGGCGCTCGACCGGGTCAGCAAGACCTATCCCAACGGCGTGCAGGCGCTGGCGCGCTTTTCCGCCGAGATCAGGCAAGGCGAGATCGTCGCCATCATCGGCGGCTCGGGCTGCGGCAAGTCCACGCTGCTGCGCGCCATCGCCGGCCTCGACCGCGCAAGCTCGGGCGCGGTGACGCTCGACAACGAGGCGATCGCCGCGCCGCATGCCAAGATCGGCATCATCTTCCAGGAGCCGCGGCTGCTGCCCTGGCTCAGCGTCGCCGATAATATCGGCTTCGGTCTTGCCGATGGGCCCGCGACCGAGCGGCGTGAAAAGGTGGCGCGTGCGCTCGAGCGTGTCGGGCTGGCCGAAAAGGCGCAGGCGTTGCCGCGCGAGCTCTCGGGCGGGCAGGCACAGCGCGTCGCGATCGCCCGCGCGCTGGTGCCGCAGCCCGAGGTGCTCTTGCTCGACGAGCCGTTCTCGGCGCTCGACGCTTTCACCCGCCGCGACCTCCAGGATCATCTGCTCGATCTCTGGGCCGACACGCGGCCGACGCTCATCCTCGTCACGCATGACGTCGACGAGGCCGTGGTGCTGGCCGACCGCGTGCTGGTGATGCGGCCGCGGCCGGGCCGGCTGTTCGACCAGATCGAGATCAATCTCGGCCGGCCGCGCGACCGCAATTCGCCGCTGTTCGAGAATTTCAAGCGGAGTGTGCTGACGTCACTCGACCGTTCGCTCGACCGCAGCGTGCCCGACCGTGACGCAACCCAGGGTCCCGGTCAGGCCATGTGGTGGTGACAATTTCGCTCCGAGCCGGTACATCGCAAGCCGGTACTTCGTAGAGACGATTTTCCCGGGAGAGACAAAATGGACGCCGCAGCACTGCGCCAGATGCAGGCCCCGATCAAGGAACGCTACAAGACCGACCCCAAGACCGCGATGATCACGTTGAAGGCCAAGGGCTCGACCGACAGCGAGGGCATCGCCTGCAAGATCGAGACCGGCCGCGCCATCGCAATGGCCGGCCTGCATCCCGCGACCGGCGGCTCCGGCCTGGAGCTTTGCTCCGGCGACATGCTGCTGGAGGCGCTGGTCGCCTGCGCCGGCGTCACGCTGAAATCGGTCGCGACCGCCATCGAGGTGCCCTTGAAGACCGGCAACGTCTACGCCGAGGGCGATCTCGATTTCCGCGGCACGCTCGGCGTCGACAAGGAGACGCCGGTCGGCTTCGCCGAGATACGCCTGCGCTTCGACGTCGACACTGATGCGCCGCAAGACAAGCTCGACCTGCTGCTCAAGCTCACCGAGCGCTATTGCGTGGTCTATCAGACCATCAAGAACGGCCCGAAGGTCTCGGTGTCGATGCAGCGGATGTAGCGAGCGAAGGCCGCTCGCTCGCCCAACAATTCGTGTCGTCTCGGCGAAGCCCGGGACGACAAAAGAAAAAAATGTCCCCCGAGCTCCACTTCATCCTCATCCTCGTTCTGCGCATGATGGTCGCGGCGGCGTTCGTCGTGACGGCGTCGATCATCACCGAGCGCTCAGGGCCGGTGATCGGCGCGCTGGTCGCGACCTTGCCGGTTTCGGCCGGGCCATCCTACGTCTTCCTCGCGCTCGACCACGATGCCGCCTTCATCGCGCAGGGCGCACTGTCGAGCTTGCCGGTCAATGCAGCGACGATCTTCATGTGCGTTACCTATGTGGTGCTGGCACAGCGGCGCAGCCTTCTGGTGAGTTGCGGAAGCGCGGTCGCGGTCTGGATCGTGTTCGCATCGATCATCAAGCAGTTCGACTGGTCGCTCACCGCCGGGCTCGCCGCCAATCTGATCGCGTTCGGCATCTGCATTCCGCTGCTCGCGGGCTATCGCCACGTGAAGATGCCGCTGGTGACGCGGCGTTGGTATGACGTGCCGATGCGGGCATTGCTGGTGGCGACGCTCGTCGCCATCGTCGTCTCGACATCGAGTTCGGTCGGCCCCCGCATCAGCGGCATCATCGCGCTCTACCCGGTCGTGTTCACCAGCATCATGGTGATCCTGCATCCGCGCATCGGCGGCCCTCCGACTGCTGCGGTGCTGGCCAACTCCGCCTGGGGTCTGCTCGGATTCGGCATGGCAATCGCGGTGTTGCACGTCGGCGCCGCCAATTTCGGCTCCGCGATCGGGCTCTGCATGGGGCTTGCGACCTGCGTCGTTTGGAATCTGACGCTGTGGTGGAACGGGCGAAGGAAGCGATTGGCGCACTAGGCTCGTCACTGCGAGGAGCGAAGCGACGAAGCAATCCAGACTGCCGCCGCGAAGAGATTCTGGATTGCTCCGCTCCGCTCGCAATCACGATTGCGGAAGGACCGCTCACTGCTTCGGCAGCTTGGCCTTCAACGCATAGAGCGCATCGAGCGCTTCGCGCGGCGACATCTCGTCCGGATGCAGTGCCTTCACCGCGTCCATCAGCAGTTCGGCCTCGCTCAGTGGGGCGGCTTCTGCGGCGGCGCGCGAGGGCACTGCGAACAGCGGCAGATCGTCGGCGAGCGCGCGCGCGGTCTGACCGCGATCCTGGGCTTCCAGCTTCGCCAGCACCGATTTCGCGCGCGTGATCACGGCCGGCGGCAGGCCCGCGAGCTTGGCGACCTGGATGCCGTAAGAGCGATCGGCCGAACCCGGCAACACCTCGTGCAGGAACACGACGTTGCCCTGCCATTCCTTCACCCGCACGGTCGCGTTGAACATCCGCGGCAGTTTTGCGGAGAGGGCGGTCAGTTCGTGGTAATGCGTCGCGAACAGCGTGCGGCAACGATTGCTCTCGTGCAGGTGCTCGATCGCGGCCCAGGCGATCGAGAGGCCGTCGAAAGTCGCGGTGCCGCGGCCGATTTCATCGAGGATCACGAGCGCACGCTCGCCGGCCTGGTTGAGGATCGCGGCGGTCTCGACCATCTCGACCATGAAGGTGGAACGGCCGCGGGCGAGATCGTCGGCGGCGCCGACACGCGAGAACAGGCGGTCGATGATGCCGATCCGCGCGCGTGTCGCCGGCACGAAGCTGCCGATCTGGGCAAGCAACGCAATCAGCGCGTTCTGGCGCAGGAAGGTCGACTTACCGGCCATGTTCGGACCGGTCAGCAGCCAGAGCTGGCCGGATTTTTGCGCAGGGCCCGGCGAGAGGTCGCAGGCATTGGCGATGAACGGCTCGCCATTGCGCTTCAAGGCCTGCTCGACCACCGGATGACGGCCGGCCTCGATGGCAAAGCCGAGAGACGAGTCCACCTCGGGCCGCACATAGGTCTCGTCGATCGCCAGCTTGGCAAGCGACGTCGCGACGTCGAGCAGCGCAAAGGCGTGGGCGGCGGCGCGCAGCTCCTCGCTGATTGCCAACGCCTTGGTGCAGAGCCGCTCGAAAATTTCGAGCTCGAGCCCGAGTGCGCGGTCGCCGGCATTGGCGATCTTGGCTTCGATCTGCCCCAGTTCCGAGGTGGTGAAGCGGACCTGGCCGGCCAGCGTCTGGCGGTGGATGAAAGTCGCGTTCAGCGCCGACATCAGCTTGTCGCCGTGCTGCGCGGTAACTTCGACGAAATAGCCGAGCACGTTGTTGTGCCGGATCTTGAGACCCTTCACACCGGTGTCGTCGGCGTAGCGCGCCTGCATCGAGGCCACCACCAGGCGCGAGGCGTCGCGCAGGTTTCGCGTTTCGTCCAGCGCAGGCTCATAGCCCTGGCGAACGAACCCGCCGTCGCGCTTGATCAGCGGCAGTTGATCGTCGAGCGCCCGGGCGAATTCCGCCGCGAGCTCGCGCGACGGTCTTTGCAGCGCCGCCGTCACCGCGGCGATCTCCTGCGGCGGCTGGTCGAGTTCGTCAAGCCGCGTCAGCACCTGGTCGGCGGCGATGATGCCGTCGCGCAGGCCGGCGAGGTCGCGCGGCCCGCCGCGGCCGACGGATATACGGGCCAGCGCCCGCGACATGTCCGGAGCGCCGCGCAGGATGCTGCGGATGTCCTCACGCGCGGCCGAGTCGGCAACGAAGCTGCCGACGGCATCGAGCCGCCGCGCAATCGCCGCCGCATCGGTCAGCGGCGCGGCAAGCCGCTGCGCCAGCAGGCGCGAACCGGCCGAGGTCACCGTGCAGTCGATCGCATCGAGCAGTGAGCCGCGGCGTTCTCCGGCCAGCGTCCGCGTCAGTTCGAGATTGGCGCGAGTGGCGGGATCGATCGCCATGGTCGCACCCGAGGCTTCACGCGCTGGCGGCGAAAGCGGCGGATGCTTGCCGACCTGGGTGCGGTCAACATAGGTGACGGCGGCGGCGGCAGCAGTGGCTTCCAGCCGCGTGAGCTGCGACAGTCCGTCCATGGTCGCGACGGCAAAATAGTCGCACAGCCGCTTCTCGGCGGTGGCGCCGTCGAAGACGTCGCGGGTCAGCGGCGTCACCGCCGGCAGCTCGCGCAGGGTCTGTCCGAGCTCGCTATCGTTATAGAGTGCGTCGGTGACGATCACCTCGTTCGGATTGATGCGCGCGAGCGTGGCGGCGAGTTCGCCGCCCGAACATTCCGTCACCATGAATTCGGCGGTCGAGATGTCGATCCAGGCGAGGCCAAAGCGGTCACCGCCCGCCGATGAGCGCGCGCGCGCGAGCGCCAGCAGGTAATTGTTGGCGCGCGCGTCGAGCAGCGTGTCCTCGGTCAGCGTGCCCGGCGTGACCAGGCGCACCACGCCGCGGCGCACGACGCTCTTGTTGCCGCGCGCCCTGGCGGCGGCGGGATCCTCGGTCTGCTCGCACACTGCGACCCGGTGGCCGCCGGCGATCAGCCGGTGCAGATAATCCTCGGAGCGCTCGACCGGCACGCCGCACATCGGGATATCGGCGCCTTGATGTTTGCCGCGCTTGGTCAGCACGATGCCGAGTGTCCTGGAGGCGATCTCTGCGTCCTCGAAGAACAGCTCGTAAAAGTCGCCCATCCGGTAGAACAGCAAGAGGCCCTGATGCGCCGCCTTGATTTCAAGGTACTGTTCCATCATCGGCGTGACGCGCGCGGCGGCTTCCGCCTGCGGGGCGGCCGCTTCGTCAGGGGGCGGCACTGGGATCGGCTGTTGCATCGTCATGGGCGGCGCAACCTACAAAATTTCACCCCGCGCTCCTATCGCTTTGCCCGCGGAGGGGAGGTTTTCCACGTTGTCCGCACCGCGGCATGCGCAACTCGCGTGCGCCCCCTCGGAACACGGGCGTATCGGTCAATTGACCTGCTGCGGGCGCCCTCCTAAAACTCCGTCGACATTGAAGAATTTAGGCCGGATCGCGGCATTCAGGGAGAACAACGATGCGTGACGTCTTTATCTGCGATGCCGTGCGGACCCCCATCGGCCGTTTTGGCGGCTCGCTCGCCAAGGTGCGTGCCGACGACCTTGCGGCGGCCCCGATCAAGGCTCTGATGGCCAAGCACCCCAATCTCGATTGGGCACAGGTTGACGAGGTCTTCTTCGGCTGCGCCAACCAGGCCGGCGAGGACAACCGCAACGTGGCACGCATGGCGCTGCTGCTTGCGGGTCTGCCGGATTCGGTTCCGGGCCAGACCCTGAACCGGCTCTGTGCCTCCGGCCTCGATGCGGTCGGTGCCGCCGGCCGCGCCATCCGTTCCGGCGAGATCGAGCTTGCGATTGCCGGCGGCGTCGAATCCATGACGCGCGCGCCCTTCGTGATGGGCAAGGCGCAGGAAGCGTTCTCGCGCTCGGCTGAGATCTTCGACACCACGATCGGCTGGCGCTTTATCAATCCGCTGCTGAAGGCGCAGTATGGCGTCGACGCGATGCCCGAGACCGGCGAGAACGTCGCCGAGGAATTCCAGGTCTCGCGCGCCGATCAGGACGCCTTCGCGATCCGCTCGCAGCAGCGCGCGGGCGCCGCGATCGCGGCCGGCTATTTTGCGGAGGAAATCACCCCGATCACCATTCCCGGCGGCAAGGCCGGCCCTGTGACCGTCGACAAGGACGAGCACCCGCGCCCCGAGACCACGCTCGAAGCTCTGACGAAGCTCAGGCCGATCGTGCGCAATCCCGGCACGGTGACCGCCGGCAACGCCTCCGGCGTCAATGACGGCGCTGCCGCGATGATCCTGGCGTCCGAGGCTGCCGTGAAGAAGCACGGCCTGACGCCGCGCGCGCGCATCCTCGGCCTCGCCTCGGCCGGCGTGCCGCCGCGCATCATGGGCATCGGCCCGGTGCCGGCCACCCGCAAGCTGATGGAGCGTCTCGGGAAGAAGATCAGCGATTTCGACCTGATCGAGCTCAACGAAGCCTTTGCCTCGCAGGGTATCGCCTGCATGCGCCAGCTCGGCGTGGCCGACGATGCCGACTTCGTCAATCCGCATGGCGGCGCGATCGCACTCGGTCATCCCCTCGGCATGAGCGGCGCGCGCCTTGCGCTCACCGCCGTGCACGGCATGGAGAAGCGCGGCGGCAAGCTGGCGCTCGCCACCATGTGCGTCGGCGTCGGCCAGGGCGTTGCCGTCGCGATCGAGAAGCTGAACTGACGGGACGGGTAGCGTTCCGTCATCCCGGAGCCGGGTGCCCCAGACTCGTCATGGCCGGGCTTGTCCCGGGCATCCACGTTCTTGGTGCCGCGAGAAGAAGGTCGTGGATGGCCGCGACAAGCCCGGCCATGACGCAAGGTGAGGGGAGCATCCCATGATCATCGCGCGCGAGCAGGACGTCACGGCCGCGGCATTGGCGGTGATGGAGCAGACGTCCGATCCCCGGCTGCGCCAGATCATGGTCTCCCTGGTCAAGCATCTGCACGGTTTTGTTCGCGACGTTCGCCTGACAGAGAAGGAATTCCGCGACGCCACGGCTGTGATCGCGGAACTCGGCAAGCTCTCGACCGACACGCATAATGAGGTCGTGCTGATGGCAGGCTCGCTCGGCGTCTCGCCGCTGGTGTGCCTGCTGAACAATGGCGATGAAGGCAACACGGAAACCGACCAGTCGCTGCTCGGACCGTTCTGGCGGTTGAACTCGCCGCGGGTGGAAAATGGCGGTTCGATCGTCCGCTCCGAGACACCGGGCGCGCCGCTGTTCGTCAACGGCCGCGTCGTGGACAGGGACGGTCGCCCCGTCGCCGGCGCCGAGGTCGACGTCTGGCACGCGTCGCCGGTTGGTCTGTATGAAAATCAGGACCCCGAGCAGGCCGACATGAACCTGCGCGGCAAGTTTACGACCGACCAGGACGGAGCCTTCTCTTTCCGCTCCGTGATGATGGTCGGCTATCCCATTCCGACCGAGGGCGTGGTCGGCCGCCTCCTGGAGGCGCAGAGCAGGCATCCCTATCGTCCCGCGCACCTGCACGCGTTGGTCTTCAAGACCGGATTCAAGGTGCTGATCTCGCAGGTCTACGACCCCGCCGATCCGCATATCGATAGCGACGTGCAGTTCGGCGTGACGAAGGCACTGGTCGGCAAGTTCCTGCGCCATGACACGCCACATCCGACCGAGCGCGACGTCGCGACGCCCTGGTATTCGCTCGACCATCTCTACCGGCTCGAAGCCGGCGAGGCCGTCCTGCCGCGTCCGCCGATCAAATAGGGCGCAAAGCCGCTTCCCCCAATTAGTTATATCCTATAATGATTGGCGGAAGCGTAGACCGGTCGGAAAAGGGCCGGGGGAGGAGTTCGCCAATGACATTCATCTATCCCGTCGACAGCAACACGGCGCATCCGTTGCCGCTGTCGCCCGAGTACAAGAGCTCGATCAAGCGCGCTCCGAACAAGCCCTTGATCCCGATGCGCCATACGCTGTCGGAGCTGACCGGCCCGGTCTACGGCCACGAGACCGTGCGCAAGGGCGACAACGACCTCACCACCCAACACACCGGCGAGCCGCTCGGCGAACGCATCATCGTGCACGGCCATGTGCGCGACGAGGACGGCCGCGGCGTGCCGAGTTCGCTGGTCGAGATCTGGCAGGCCAATTCCTGCGGCCGTTACGTTCACGTCCGCGACCAGCATCCGGCGCCGCTCGATCCGAACTTTACGGGCGCCGGCCGCACCGTGAGCGACGCCGCCGGTTACTATCGCTTTGTCACGATCAAGCCTGGCGCCTATCCTTGGGGCAACCATCACAACGCCTGGCGTCCCGCACACATCCATCTCTCGGTATTCGGCCATTCCTTCGTCACGCGTCTCGTGACGCAGATGTACTTCCCGGCCGATCCGCTGTTCCCGTTCGATCCGATCTTCAATTCGGTGCCGGACGAAAGGGCGCGGGCGCGGATGGTGTCGTCGTTCGATCTCGAGAACACCCAGCCCGAATGGGCGCTGTGCTACCGCTTTGACATTGTGCTGCGCGGCAAGAACGCCACCCCTATGGAGAACCATTAAGTGCAGGACAATGGGATCACGCCGTCGCAGACCGTCGGCCCGTTCTTCAAATACGGCCTGACGCCGACCGGCGAGTATGCCTGGAACGATGCGTTCACCAACTCGACCCTGACGCCCGACGTCACCGGCAATCGCGTCCGGATCGAGGGCCGCGTGTTCGACGGCGATGGCGTCGTTGTGCCTGATGTCATGCTGGAAATCTGGCAGGCCGACGCGCAGGGGCGCTTTGCCGATCCGCAGGACAAACGCGCGCTGCCGAATGCGAGCTTCCGCGGCTTTGCCCGCTGCGGCACGGACAAGGACGGCAATTATTCCTTTGAAACCATCAAGCCGGGTGCGGTGCCCGATCCCGACGGCAAGCCGCAGGCACCGCATATCCTGCTTGCGGTGTTTGGTCGCGGCATGCTGCGGCATCTCTACACCCGCATCTATTTCAGCGACGAGGCCGGCAATGCCGCCGATCCCGTGCTGGCGGTGGTGCCCGCCGACCGTCGCGCCACGCTGACGGCCGTGCGCGAGGCCGGCAAGCCGGTGTACCGGCTCGACCTGCGGCTTCAGGGCGACAACGAGACGGTGTTTTTCGACGTGTGATCCCAGCCTCGTCCCGGACAGGCGGAGCGCCGATCCGGGACGACAGCGGAGGACGGGCCTGATTTCGCTGCCCGAAACCGTTCACCTGACGCCGTTTCCCGTATTTTTCCGGAGTTCGTGCGATGCAATTTCCGCGCGATGCAATCCCGTGTTTACCGTAATCCTTTAGGGTCCGTGGGATTCAGCGCGGCCCATTGGATTGTTCCATGAAAATTCGCCTTTCGCTTTCTTCCGCAATCATTGCTTTCGGCATCGTTCTGGCGATCGGTTTCACCGCCGTGGTCTCCACCAGCCTTTACGCCTTGAAAGAGCTCAAGGTCGGCGGCCCGCTCTATTCCGACATCAAGCTCGGCAATGATCTCATCGCCGACATCCTGCCGCCGCCGGAATATGTGATCGAGGCCTATCTCGAGGCCACGCTCGCCATGCGCGAGCCCGACCAGCTGGCGGCCCATGGCGAACGCCTGGTCCAGCTCCGCAAGGACTACGACGAGCGCAAGGCATTCTGGGTCACCTCCAGCCTCTCGGCCGACCTGAAAACGGCTCTGGTGTCGAAATCCGACGCCAAGGTGCAGAAGTTCTGGAAGCTGTTGTCCGACCAGCTCCTCCCCGCACTCAAGGCCAAGGACACGGCCGCTTCCGAGCGCGCCTACGCGCAGCTCAAGGACGCCTACAGCGCGCACCGCGCCGTCATCGACAGCATCGTCGAGAGCGCCAACAAGCAGAATGCCGACATGGAGAAGCTGGCCGCGGACCGCGACAGCTCCATGCTTTATATCCTCCTCGGCGTCTCCACCGCCGTCCTCGCCTTCATTGCGGCGGGCCTGCTCGGCGTCGCCCTCGGCGTGATGCGCCCGATCGTGCGCATGACCAGCACGATGCAAAAGCTCGCAACCGGCGATCTCGCCGCCGACATCCCTTTCGCGCACCGGCAGGACGAAGTCGGCTCGATGGCGGGCGCACTCCTGGTGTTCAAGCAGGCGGCGATCGAGAATTCCCGCCTGCGCGAGGAGCAGTTGCAGAAGGCGCAGGAGGCGGCGCTCGCCAAGCGCGGCGCCCTGCACCGGATGGCCGAAACCGTCGAGCGCGAGACCGGCCGCTCGGTCGACACCGCGAGCGCCGCGACGCAAGGTGTGGAGCGTGCCGCCTCCAGTCTGTCCGAGATCGCAAGGTCGCTCTCGACACAATCGCAGGCGGTCGCAGCCGCCTCCAACCAGGCTCTCGGCAGCTCGCAGACCGTCTCGGCAGCAGCTGAAGAACTCAGTGCTTCGATCCGCGAGATCGCAACCCAGGTCGCGCGGACCAGCACGGTGACGAAATCGGCGGTCGCCGGTCGGGAACAGGCGCGCTCGACCATCCAGACGCTGGCCGGATCGGTGAAGAAGATCGCAGAGGTCTCCGACCTCATCGGCGGCATCGCCGGCCAGACCAATCTGCTGGCACTCAACGCCACCATCGAGGCGGCGCGCGCCGGGGAGGCCGGCCGTGGCTTCGCGGTGGTCGCCGCCGAAGTGAAATCCCTCTCCGACCAGACCGCCAAATCCACCGAGGAGATCGCGCGGCTGATTGCCGAGATCCAGGCCTCGACGCAGGCCGCAGTCGATGCCGTCGAAACCATGGGAGGCCACATCGTCGAGATCGACGGCGTTGCCACCTCGGTTGCCGCCGCGATGGAAGAGCAGGACGCGGCGACGCGAGAGATCACGCGGTCGATCTCCGAATCGGCTTCCGCGGCCAAGGAGGTCTCGGCCAAGATCGGTGATGTCAGCCGCGACGCCGCCTCCGTGAACGAGCGCGCCGCGGAGGTCAGACAGGCGATCGCCGGCATGGCGGCCAATCTCGAACAGCTCCGGTCGGTCGTGGTCCGGACGGTGCGCGACTCGACAGCGGCGGCTTGAGTCGGGGCGCGGGGTCGTTCGCTGGCGCCTGCGGCCGTGATCGTGCAGTGTGACGCGGGACAGGGGCATCGTGGTTATGACACCTCCACAATTGCCAGCGGTCGTTGAGCCCGCCCAGCTGACGGCAGCGCTGCGCAGGAGTGGCGTACTGGACGCTGGCGCAGTGCGCGAAGTGAAGGTGCTGCATCAGCACCCGGCCATGGTGTCGCAGGTCATCCGCCTTGGGCTGCGCTATGTCGGGGAATCCGCCGGGGCACCGCCCTCCGTCATCCTCAAGATGCCGCATCCGACCTACGCCAAGGCGTTGGCCAATTCCGGTCGGCAGGAAGTGGCCTTCTACACTCATCTTGCGCCGAATATGCCGTCGCAGATCGTGCCGCGCTGCTACGATGGTCATTTCGACGAGGAGAGCCAGGACTGGCATCTGCTGCTCGAAGATCTCACCGACAGCCATGACGTTGCAGCTGACTGGCCATTGCCGCCCTCACGCGATCAGGCGATGGCGATCGTAACGGCGCTCGCCCGCTGGCATGCGTCTTGGTGGGACCATCCGGGTCTCGGCGACACCATCGGCACCTGGATGAGCCTTGATGATACGGCGAGTCTGATAGAGACATTCGCCGGCCATTACGACCGCTTCGCCGATTTGCTTGGTGATCGCCTCAGTGAGGAGCGGCGAACCCTGTATCGGCGCTTCATCGACAAGGCCGAGCAACTGTTGCAACGCTACCATTCACATCGCCATGTGACCATCGCTCACGGCGATGCCCATACCTGGAATTTCCTGCTGCCACGCGCGGGCATCGCTGACGCTGTGCGCATTTTCGATTTCGATCATTGGCGCATCAACGTTCCTACCCACGACCTTGCCTATATGATAGCGACGCAATGGTATCCAGAGCGCCGGCAGGCGCTCGAACGCCCGCTGCTCAATCGCTATCACGAGATGCTGATGGCGCACGGTGTCAGCGGCTACACGCGCGGCGCGCTCGACCAGGACTATCGGCGGTCGGTGCTGTGGCACATCGCCAAGCCAGTCTGGCAGTGGAGCATCAACATCCCGCCGGTGATTTGGTGGAATAATCTGGAGCGGGTGATGATGGCGGTCGAGGATCTGGGCTGCGAGGAGCTTTTGGGGTAGGGACGACGGCATCACTCCATCACCGCATGTTCCGGCCCCGCTGCCTGCTTGCGCAGGGTGGCCTTGGTCGAGCCGATCAGCAGGGCGAGCGGGATGGTGCAGAGGATGAAGAACATCACCAGCTCGTAGTCGTGCGCGAAGGCGATGATCTGCGCCTGCACGCTGACCATGCGATCGGCCATGGCGCGGCCGGCGTCGGTGGAGAGATTGATCATGCCGCTGACGCTCGGCATCTGGAGCGCGTGGTTGAACGGGTTGATGTGTTCGGACAGGATCGCGTAGGTCCGCCGCGTGCCCTGCGTCAGCTGGGCGATGACGACGGAAATGCCCACTGAGCTCGCGACGTTGCGCATCAGGGTCAGCATCGCGGTGCCGTCGGTGCGCAGCTCATTCGACAAGGTCAGGAACGCCACCGTCGATAGCGGCACGAAGACGAGGCCGAAGCCGAAGCCCTGGATGACGCTGACGGTCACGATCTCCGGCACCTGGGTCAAATCGGTCCAGCCGGTCATCTGGAACAGCGAGCCCGCGGTCAGCGTCAGGCCGGTGATGATCAGCGTGCGGGCCTCGACATAACGCATCATGCGGCCGACCAGCATCATGGCGAAGAAGGTGCCGAAGCCGCGGCTCGCCAGCAGCAGGCCCGCGGTGATGATGGGATAGCCGATCACGTTCTGCATGTAGGGCGAGGCCAGCGCCATGGTCGAGAACAGCACGAGACCCATCACGACCATGAACATGCAGCCGGTGACGAAGTTGCGATCCCTGAAGAGCGCGAAGCGGATGAACGGCGTCGAGGTCGTGAAGGAGTGCGCGATGAAGAAGTAGAAAGCGACGGCTGAGACGATGAACTCGGCAAGGATCTCACCCGATTCGAGCCAGCCCAATTGCTCGCCGCGGTCGAGCGCGAGCTGAAGCGAGCCGATCGCGACCGCCAGCGCCGCGAAGCCGAACCAGTCGAACCTGAGACTGAGATCCTTCCGGGTCTCGTCCATGAAGATGATCAGCCCGATCACGGTGATGGCGCCGAACGGCAAATTGACGAAGAACACCCAGTGCCAGGAATAAGTCTCGGTCAGCCAGGCGCCGAGCGAGGGACCCATGATCGGCCCCATCATCACGCCCATGCCCCAGATCGACATCGCCTTGGCGCGTTCCTGGAGCGTGTAATAGTCGAGCATCACCGATTGCGACAACGGCACCAGGGCCGCGCCGAACACGCCCTGCAACAGGCGGAACAGCACCATCTGGTTGATGTCCTGCGCAAGCCCGCACAGCACCGATGCCATGGTGAAGCCGGCCGAGCAGATGATGAAGATGCGCTTGCGGCCGAAGCGGTTGGCGATCCAGCCCACCGGTGCCGTCATGATCGCGGCGGCGACGATGTAGGAGGTCAGCACCCAGTTGATCTGGTCCTGCGAGGCCGACAGCGTGCCCTGCATGTAGGGCAGGGCGACGTTGGCGATGGTGGTGTCCAGCGCCTGCATGATCGTTGCCGTCATGGCGCAGATCGTCACCATGTTCCGGCGCAGGCCGGGAACCATAAGGGCGGGATTGGACTCCGCCATAGGATTAGTCCTTGTCCTGATCTTTGTCTTGGCTCGCGGTCGCCGACAGGCCGAGCAGGCCGGCGAGCGTGCGCTGGTGGCCGGTGTCGATGGTGGCGTAGACGCTCATGCCGGCCTTCAGCTTGCGCACGGATTTGTCGGTCTCGTCGAAATAGATGCGGATCGGCACGCGCTGCACCACCTTGACGAAATTGCCGCTGGCGTTCTGCGGCGGCAGGATCGCGAATTGCGCGCCGGTACCGGGCGAGAGCGAGCCGATCTTGCCCTTGAAGATATGGTTCGGAAACGCGTCGACCTCGAGCGTGACCGGCTGTCCTTCGGTGACGTAGGTGAGGTCGCTCTCCTTCGGATTGGCGTCGACCCAGGGATGGGCAACGTCGATGATGGAGAACACCGGCGTGCCGGCGGCGACGTAGCGGCCGAGCTGGATCTGCTCGACCTGTGTTGCCACGCCATCCATCGGCGCGCGCAGCACGGTGTGGTCGAGGTTGCGCTGGGCATCGTCCAGCTTGGCTTTCGCTTGCGCGTAGGCGGGGAATTGCTCCAGCGGCAACTCGGGATTGCCGAGCAATTGCGTCTTGGCATTGGAGAGTTGCTGCTTGATGTATTGCGCCTGCGCGCCGGCGGTCACCAATGCATTCGACGCGTTGTCGAGATCGAGCTGCGAGCCGTAATTGTTCTTCACCAGCGACTGCTTGCGTTCCACGTCGCGCTGCTTCAGTTCCATGCCCTGCTGGGCGAGATTGAGCATGTCGCCGTAGATCTTGATGTTGGCAACGAGATTGTCATAGGTGATGCGGGCTTGGGCGAGTTGCGCTTTGGCTTCTTCCAATGCGTGACGGAACGGAGCGGGGTCGATCTCGAACAGCTCGTCGCCGTGCTTGACGATCTGGCCCTCCTTGACGACGACCTTCTGGATTTTGCCGGAGATATCGGGGGTCACCAGCACTTTCTGCGCGCCGACATAGGCATCGTCGGTGCCGACATAGCGGCCGCCATTGAGATAGAAGGTGAAGCCGGCCACCGCGACGACGATCGGCAGCACGACCAGAAGCAGCACGCGGCGGTAGCGGCGCAGGCCCGCCAGCAGGCGGCGGCGCGGATTGGTGCCGGCTTTCTTGGTGGGCTTGCCGCCGTCGATTTTCTGCTCGGGCTGGAACTTGAGAACCTGATCAGCCATAGCGCTGCTCCTTACGCGCTTGTTCCGCTCCGCTGGTCTGGATCGCGGACCGCACGTTTTCCTTGATTGTTTCGAGTTGGGTGAGGAGGCGGTGGGCGTCCGCCGGAGTGATGCCGTCGAGCGCGTTGGCCGTGAGCTCGGATTTCAGCCCGCTCATCCGCCCGAGCAATTGCCGCCCGGCCTTCTTCAGGTACAGCCGCTTTACGCGGCGGTCCGACGGATCGTTGCGTCGCTCAATCCAGTCGCTGTCACAGAGCTTGTCGATCAGGCGTGTCAGCGTGATCGGCTGCACCTCGAGAAGCTCGGCGAGCTCCGACTGCTTCATGCCTTCGCTGCGCTCGACCTTGGCCAGCACCGCCCATTGCGCGCGGGTGATGCCGAAGCGCGAGGCTTCCTTGTCGGCATAGACCCGGAGCAGGCGATAGAGCTCGGCGAGCGTAAACAGGAAGTTCTGGTCCACGGGCCCTGGGCTCATGAGCTTGGTCTCCAATAAGCTTGGAATATAATAAGCAAGCTTATGATTATTTCATGGCGGGTTTGCGGGACACTGTCCCGCAGGCCGAGCATGGCTGATGGCCGCATCGCCGGTGCCGCTTTGGGTTCCCCCTTCGAAATGCTAGAACGCCGGTCGCATGACCCTCGCAAAACCGGCATTTCCCGCGCCCGACCACGATCACGGCCGCTGCACCGCGGATGCGCTGGCGCATGCCGAGGCCGTCTGCGGAGAGCGCGCGCAGAAATTCACGCCGATACGCCGCCATGTGCTGGGGGCGCTGCTCTCGAGCCACCGGCCGCTCGGCGCCTATGAGGTGATCGACGAACTGGCAAAGTCGATGCCGCGGCCGGCGCCGATCACGGTCTATCGTGCTCTCGATTTCTTGATGGCCAACGGCCTCGTGCACCGCATCGAAAGCCGCAACGCCTATCTCGCCTGCGCCGCTCACGACCACGACGCGACCTCGGCGGTGACGTTCCTGATCTGCGAGCGCTGTGGCCTGGTCGGTGAGATTCCGTCGGCTTCCTTCGCTAGGGACCTCAACGCCGCCGCGCGCAACTCAGGCTTCGCTCCCAAATTGTCCGTGGTGGAAATCACGGGCGTCTGTGCGCATTGTCAGAAAGCTGCATAGAGCAACAACGGCGCAAAGCCGGTTTTTCAGGAAGAAATGTCCTCACCTCAAATCATACCGTCCGCCGGTCGTCCCCTCAGTGCCGGCGCCATCGCCCTGATGCTCATGCTGTGCCTGACCTGGGGATTCAACCAGATCGCGGTGAAACTGGTGCTGCCGGACATCCCGCCGATGCTTCAGGCCACGTTCCGCTCCATGGGCGCGCTGCCGGTGCTGTTCATCATCGGCACCTTGCGCGGCGTTAAATTCTTCGAACGCGACGGCACCTGGAAGCCGGGCGTCATCGCCGGACTGATGTTCGGCATCGAGTTCGTGCTGATCTTTCAGGGCCTGCGTTTCACACCGGCATCGCGGGCGGTCGTGTTCCTCTACACAGCGCCGTTCTTCGTCGCGCTCGGCTCCTACCAGGTGCTCGGCGAGCGACTGGGCGGTACGCAATGGCTGGGGCTGGCCATCAGCTTTGCCGGTGTCGCACTCGCGATCGGTGTGCCGCAGCCCAACGTCGATTCGCATGTTCTGCTCGGCGACCTCATGATCGTCGGCGGCGCCGCGCTGTGGGCGGCGACCACGCTGGTTGCCAAGGGCACCCGGCTGCGCTTCGCGGCGCCTGAAAAGGCACTCGGCTATCAGGTCGCGACCTCGATCCCGATCCTCGGCACGGCCGCCTGGCTGTTCGGGGAGACCATCCCCCACACCCCGTCGCCGCTGTCGCTGGGCCTGATGGCCTTCCAGGCGATCTGGGTGGTGGGAACCACGTTCACGCTTTGGTTCGCGCTGGTGAAGACCTATTCGGCCAGCAAATTGTCGGCTTTTACCTTCATCACCCCTTTGTTTGGCGTGGTGGGTAGCTATTTCATCATGCACGACACGCTGAACCTGACATTCGGGGCTGCCGCCGTCCTTGTCATTGCTGGGCTTTTTCTGGTTAACCGTCCCAGCCAATCCGCTGCGGCACCGCGCGATGCATTGCTGAACGTCACCAAAACCTGATATTTGGACGCCATGAACAAGCTCGAAAACACCATCGATTCCGACATCGCGGGGCCTGCGCCGCGTCATCACACCACCAAGGTCAAGGTCGGCGACGTTACCGTCGGCGGCGGTGCGCCGATCGTCGTGCAGTCGATGACCAACACCGACACAGCCGATATCGACGGCACCATTGCCCAGGTCGCAGCGCTCGCCCGCGCCGGTTCCGAGCTGGTCCGCATCACCGTCGACCGCGAGGAGGCGGCAGCTGCCGTTCCGCATATCCGCGACGGCCTGCTCAAGCTCGGTCTCACCACGCCCCTGATCGGCGACTTCCACTATATCGGCCACAAGCTGCTCGCGGCCTATCCGGCCTGCGCCGAGGCGCTCGCCAAATATCGCATCAATCCCGGCAATGTCGGCTTCAAGGACAAGCGCGACACCCAGTTCGCCGACATCATCGAGATCGCCAACAAGAACAGCAAGCCGGTCCGCATCGGCGCCAATTGGGGCTCGCTCGACCAGGAGCTGCTGACTAGGCTGATGGATGAGAACACCGCCTCGGCCAATCCGCGCGATGCGCGCGCGGTGATGCGCGAAGCCATGGTGCAGTCGGCGCTGCTCTCGGCGGCACGCGCCGAAGAGCTCGGCATGCCCAAGGACCGCATCATCCTGTCGGCCAAGGTCTCGGCGGTGCAGGATCTGATCGCGGTCTACGAGGTTCTCGCCAGCCGTTCCGATTACGCCATCCATCTCGGCCTCACCGAAGCCGGCATGGGCACCAAGGGCATCGTGGCGTCCTCGGCCGCGCTCGGCATCCTGTTGCAGCAGGGCATCGGCGACACCATCCGCATCTCGCTGACGCCGGAGCCCGGCGGCGACCGCACCCGTGAGGTGCAGGTCGGCCAGGAGCTCTTGCAGACCATGGGCTTCCGCACCTTCGTGCCCCTGGTTGCGGCGTGCCCCGGCTGCGGCCGCACGACCTCGACCACGTTCCAGGAGCTGGCCCAATCGATCCAGGGTTTCATCCGCGACGAGATGCCGACCTGGAAAACGAAATATCCCGGCGTGGAAGAGCTCAACGTCGCGGTGATGGGCTGCATCGTCAACGGCCCCGGCGAATCCAAGCACGCCAATATCGGCATCTCGCTGCCGGGCACGGGCGAGGCGCCGGCTGCCCCGGTGTTCGTCGACGGCAAGAAGTTCCGCACCCTGCGCGGGCCGACCATCTCCGCCGACTTCAAGGCGCTCGTGATCGACTACATCGAGCAGCGCTACGGCCAGGGCGCCAAGGTGCCGGTAACCGCGGCGGAGTAGTATTGCTCCGCTCGCGCCTCATACTGAGCTGTCGTCCCGGCGGAGGCCGGGACCCATAACCACAGGATTGGTGGTTAGAACGAGCTGTCGCTCCGAGTTTTCGCCAAACCAAATCCTGTGGTTATGGGTCCCGGATCTGCGCTTCGCTTGTCCGGGACGACGGGCGGTGTTTGCAATGCAGATTGCACATCCTTAACTGCGCGCTACCATGCTCCCAATCAAACGATCGGGAGACACGCCATGAGCTCACTCGCCGGCAAGCAGGGTCCGCGCTATCGCCACGCGACGGACGACGGCGTGCCGTACGAGACCATCGCGGTCGAAAAGCTCACCCCGATCATCGGCGCGGAAATCTCCGGCGTCGACATCGGTAAGCTCGTTTCCGACGATGCCCGCTCCAACCGCCAGATGGACGAGGTCCATCGCGCGCTCGCCGAAAACCTCGTCATCTTCTTCCGCGACCAGACCATCACGCCACAACAGCATCTCGCCTTCGGCCGCAAGTTCGGTGAGCTGCATTTCCATCCTGCCGCGCCGCATGAGGATGAAGACCCGGCGCTGATGAAGATCTATGCGGATGCGAACTCGCCGCGCGCCAACGGTGAGGGTTGGCATTCCGACGTGTCCTGCGATCTCGAGCCGCCGATGGGCTCGATCCTCTACATCAAGCGGTGCCCGCCGCGCGGCGGCGACACGTTGTTTGCCAACATGTACGCAGCCTACGAGGCGCTGTCGGACCGGATGAAGGCCTATGTCGACGGGCTGACCGCGCTGCATGACGGCGAGCCGATCTATCGCGGGCTCTACGCCAATTACGGCGTCGCCGACCGCCCGTCCTATCCGAGTGCCGAGCATCCCGTGGTGCGCACGCATCCGGTCACGGGCAGGAAGGCGCTCTACGTCAACCGCGGCTTCACCCGCCACATCAACGGAATCCCGCGCGACGAGAGCGATGCGATGCTTGCCTATCTTTACCAGCACGCCGAGAATCCGCTGTTCCAGTGCCGCTTTCGCTGGACCGAGAATGCCATCGCCTTCTGGGACAACCGCTGCACCCAGCACCGCGCCATGTGGGACTACTGGCCGCACACACGCTCGGGGACGCGCGTGACGGTGAAGGGAGAGAGGCCGGTGTGAGAGGCATTTTTGTGGTCGCACTCGTCTTTGTCACGAGCTGCGCGATTGCCGGGGACAAGGTGGCGACCGGCGCTGAAGGCACGGTGGCGACTGCTGATGCGGCCGTCGAGATCGCACGTGCGGCGGCCGTTAACCGCTACGGTGAGGTCGTTATTCGAAGCGAGGAGCCTCTAACCGCTGAGCTCAACCAACGTAACAATTGGATTGTGACAGGCATGTTGCCGCACGGCGCAGTTGGCGGAGTAGTTGAAGTTGAAGTCGCCCGCCGTGACGGCAAAGTTCTTCGGATGGTTCACGGTCAATAGCTCAACGTTGACGTCCTCCCGCGCCCGCGCCAATCTCTGCGAAAATAGTCGGGAGAGCCTGCCATGCTCCGCGCCGAGGACAACAAATTCCTGACCGAGGCTGATGCAGGCACCGGCATGGGCGAGCTGCTGCGCCGCTTCTGGATTCCGGTGCTCCTGTCCGAAGAACTCCCTGAGCCCGACGGCGAGCCGAAGAAGATCACTGTGCTCGGCGAGGAGCTGCTCGCCTTCCGCGACACGCGCGGCGTTGTCGGAGTCATCGACCAATACTGCCCGCATCGCGGCGCCAATCTCTGGCTTGGGCGCGTTGAGGAATGCAGTATCCGCTGTGTCTATCACGGTTGGAAGTTCAATACCGACGGCCGGTGCGTCGACATGCCGACGTCCTATCCCGACCTCAACGCCAAAGACCTCATCCGCATCAAATCCTATCCGGTGCGCGAATGGGGCGAGATGATCTGGGCTTATATGGGCCCGGCTGACGCGATGCCCGAGCTGCCGGACCTCGAAATGGCGCTGCTGCCGGCTTCGCACCGCTACGTCAGCAAGAAATGGCAGGACTGCAACTGGGTGCAGGCGCTGGAAGGCTCGATCGACACAGCGCATTTCACCTTCGCCCATCTCTCCTTCGACAAGGAGGAGAACGAGATTTTGGACATCAAGAAGCATTTTGTGAATCCGATCGCGCGGATGTCGAGCGATCACATGCGCTGGATCGCGGAGGATCCGCGCCCGGTGATCAAGATCGCCCCGCACGAAGCAGGCCTCACCATCGCCGGCGGGCGGCTCACCGGCGGCGACAACATCTACTGGCGCATCGCGCAGTTCCTGATGCCGTTCCACGCCTATGCCCCGAGCGCGATGCCGGGCGAGAACATCTTTGGCCAGACCTTCGTGCCCGTCACCGACACCAATTGCTGGATCTACACCTATGCCTGGAATCCGGAGCGGCCGCTGACGCAAGCCGAGCGTGACGCCTTTGACCGCGGCAATGGCGTGATCGCGGAGGTCGGCGACAATTACGTGCCGCTGCGCCACAAGGGCAACGACTATCTGATCGACCGCAAGCTGCAGAAGACCAGGAGCTACACTGGCATCAAGGGCGTCTCCGAACAGGACGCGGCCGTGCAGGACAGCCAGGGCCCGATCGCCGACCGCAGCCGCGAGCATCTCGGTCCGACCGATCTCGGTATCATGCATTTCCGGAAAGTCGTGATGGAGCTGGCGCGGGCGCTTCAGCAGGGCGAGCCGCCGCCGCACGCCGTGCATCAGGATCGCTACGCCGTGCGCTCGGGCGCCTGCGTCACCAGCAAGGCCAAGGACCTTTCCGCGGTGATGCTGGAGCGTTTCGGTGACGTCACGGGTTTTGTCGGCCGGCCGCGGACGGCGGCAGCGGAGTAGCGCTTGGGGCAGCCGCGCAGCATCATCGCAAGTCTCGTCTCGACGCTGGTCGCGTCGATCTTGCTATGGTCGCTGGCGCCTGCAGGCACCGGTCATGCTGCTATCGCGCGAAAAATCGTGAAGCCCAAGCCGCCGCATGCGCCGGTCAAATGTGAGATGTCGAAATTCCGGATCGTCGTGGATGTCGGGCACACCCCGGACTCCTACGGCGCGTTGAGCGCACGCAACGACACGGAGTTCGGCTTCAACTTCCGGCTTGCAAGTCTGATCACGGCGAAGCTCAAAGCCGAAGGCTTTGCCGCGGCCCGCCTGCTCGTCACGGCCGGCAAGGCGCGGCCGAGCCTACTCAAACGCGTCAGCACCGCGAATGACGCCCGGGCCGATCTCTTCCTGTCGATCCATCACGATTCGGTGCCGGACAAGCTGATCGAGACCTGGGAGTTCGACGGCGCGAACAGCTATTTCAGCGACCGCTTTTCGGGCCACTCTCTGTTCGTGTCGCAGCGGAATCCGCACTACGCTGCGAGCCTGATGCTAGCCCGGATGATCGGCCGGCAGCTAAAGGATCAGGACCTGCATTATGCCGGCCAATATGCCCTGCCGGTGATGGGCCGCTACCGGCGCCAATTGCTCGACAAGGATGTCGGCGTCTACCGCTATGACGGGCTCGTCGTGCTCTCGCAAACCCGCAGCGCCGCAGTGCTGCTCGAGGCGGGCTCGATCATCAACCGCGATGAGGAGATGACGATGAACTCGCCGGAGCGGCAGGAGATCATTGCGGGCGCCGTGGCGGCGGCGATGAGGGAATTCTGCGAGAGGCGGTAGTTTGCTCCGCCGCTTCAACAGCCGTCATTGCGAGCGTAGCGAAGCAATCCAGGCTGCCGCAGCGGAAAGATTCTGGATTGCTTCGCTACGCTCGCAATGACGAGGAGCTACAGTGGCCCGCCCCGATACTCCCGGTTCGCCAAACTCGCCTCCTCCAGGTCCAGATCCCGCTCGATCCTCCGGCGCGTCTCGTCGGTGATCTGGCCGTCGCGCAGCAGCTCGTGGATGAATTTGCGCTCGGCGGCGATCAGGTCCCGGGTCAAGGCGGTGCCGGCGGCGGAGACGTCGTGGTGGGTGGGATCGAGCGAATCGGGCAGCTGGTTGACCCGGATCTCGTGCCGCGCGCGCAGGAGCCGCATTACCTCGTCCGACACGTCCTTCTCCTCGGTCAGCGCGTCGAGTGACTTCAGGGCGGCATCGAGGGCCTGGCGCCGTGCTGCGATCTCGGACTCGTGCTCGGCGGCATGCTCGTTGCGACCGGCTTCCGCGACACCGAGCCAACGCACCACCGGAGGCAGCGTGAGGCCGACGCCGATCAACGTGATGAAGATGACACCGAAGGCGACGAACAGGACCAGGTCGCGAAACGGAAAGGCCTCGCCGCCCGGCAGCGTGAACGGCAGCGCCAGCGCCGCCGCCAGCGACACCGCGCCGCGCACGCCGGTGAACGCAAGCACGAACGGCCATTGCCATGGCGGGGAGGGGTCGCGCGCGCGCAGCGACTTGCTGAGCATCCGTGGCAGATAGGTCGCGGGATAGAGCCAGGCGAAGCGCGCGATCACAACGACCGCCAGCACCACGACGGTCGCGATCACGATGTCGTCGAGCGGGAATGCCTTCGATTTCTCGTACAGCGCGCGCATCTGGAACCCGGTGAGCAGGAACAACAAGCCCTCGATCAGATAGATCACGAGGTCCCAGAAGAAGATGCCCTGCAGCCGCGTCGATGCCGAGATCAGCAGCGGGCCGTTCCAGCTCACATAGAGGCCACAGGCGACGGTGGCGATCACGCCGGAGCCGCCGAGATGCTCGGGCAGCCAGTAGGAGACGTAGGGCGTGATCAGCGAGAGTGTCAGCTCGACCTGCGGGTCCCCCGACCATTTGCGGAACCGTAGGGAGAGCCAGCCGACACCGATGCCGAAGGCGATCTCGCCGGCGACGATGAGCAAGAACTCGCCGCCTGCCAGAGGCAGCGAGAAATGCCCGACCATGATTGCGGCGAGCGCGAAGCGGTAGAGAATCAGCGCGGTGGCGTCATTCGCGAGCCCTTCGCCTTCGAGGATGACCATGAGCCTGCGCGGCAAATGCAGCCGGCGCGCGATCGCGAGCGGCGCCACCACGTCGGGCGGCGCCACGATGGCGCCGAGCAGGAAGCCGATAGTCCAGGGCAGGCCGATCAAATAGTGGGTGGCGGTTGCGACCAGTGCTGTGGTGAAGATCACTGCGCCGACCGCGAGCAGCACGATCGGACGAAGATTCTTTTTGAACTCGCGCCAGCTCATCGCGACGCTCGCCGAGTAGATCAGCGGCGGCAGCACCATCAGCAGCACCAGTTCCGGCGGCAGTTCGACGGGCGGCATGCCCGGCACGAAGGCGAGGCCGACGCCGGAGAGCATGAGCAGAATGGCAGGCGCGATGTTGAAGCGGCGGGCGACAAGCGCGGTGCCCGCCAGCACGGCGAGCAAGATGAGAAAGGTCTGAAATTTCGCTTCCATGATGATCTGTCTTCACCCGGAAGCGGCCGGAAGGTCAATGCATGCGGCTCACGCCAGCCGCTCGGCCACGATGCGGCCGATGCGTGCGAACACGGCTTCGATCTGTGCCGCGCTCGGCGTGCCGCCCTGGGTATAGGCCGCGATCAGGATCGGCGCATCCGGCTTCGTGTCGATTTTGGGCCAGGCCACTGCGATGTCGCCGGAGGCGTCCTTGCCGTTGTTGCCGGTCTTGTCGCCGATCTTCCAGCTTGCGGGGAGGCCGGCACGCAGCCGGTTCGCGCCGGTCTTGCAACCCACCAGCCACTCCGTGAGCTGCGCGCGCGAGGTGGTCGACAGCGCCTCGTCCGTCACCAGCCGGCGCAGATTGCCCGCCATCGCCGCCGGCGTCGTGGTGTCGCGGGGATCGCCGGGCGGTGAGCGGTTGAGCTCCGGCTCATTGTGGTCGAGCCGCGAGGTGGTGTCGCCGAGTGAGCGCCAGAATGCCGTGAGCGCGGCGGGGCCGCCGATCCGAGCCAACAGCAAATTGGCGCAGGTGTTGTCGCTGAGCTCGACGATCGCCTTGCACATCTCGGTGACCGACATTGCGCCGGCGGCAATGTTCTGCCTGGCGACCGGTGCGTACTCCAGCAGGTCGGCCTTGCCGTACGGGATCATGGCCGCGAGCTGATCCTCGCCACGATCGACCCGCGCCAGGACGCAAGCCGCCAGCGAAGCCTTGAAGGTCGAGCACATGACGAACCGTTCGTCGGCGCGCCATGCGAGCTTTGCGCCGGTCGCGAGGTTCTCGGCATAGACCCCGATCCGGCCGCCGCTCTCGCGCTCATAGGTTTCGAGCTCAGGCTGCGCGTCCGCGGCGAGCGCAGGGGAGGCGGCAATCCAGCACAGCGAGGCGAGCAGCGAACGGCGGTCGAGAAGCATGGGGGACCTTTGAGTGAGACGGGCGGCGCGGTGGAGATGCGGCATGCACTCCATCCGCATCGTCATTGCGAGCGCAGCGAAGCCATCCAGTCTGCCTCCGCGGAAAGACTCTGGATTGCTTCGCTTCGCTCGCAATGACGGAGGATGTGGGACGAGTGCGCCCGATTTCGGGCAGCGCAAGATTAGGCCCCCCTCACTCCCGCAGGTCATACCGATAAGACTTCGACACGATCTGCCAGCCATCGGCGAGCTTCATCGCCACCAGATAGTCGGTGAAAAAACGCGGCGGCAGTTGGCACCGGACCTTGATGAAGGCGGTCTTGTCGTCGGAACGGTCGATCGTGACAATGAAATCCTCGCGCGGCTTGCCTTCGGCCTTGCCCGAGGGACGCTTGCGCACGCGGTCGAGCCAGTCCGGCACGGTCAGCACCTGCAGCTCGCCCTTCTCGACCCAGCGCAAATCGGCGGAGGGGTGGAAGATGGCGCCGAGTTTTTCGGCATCGCCCTCGTAAAGTCCGTCGAAGTAAGATTGCACGACGGCTTCGACGCTCGAACGGTTCTGGCTCATGGTCATCCCTTTGAATGATGGCTCAGGGCGAACTTAGTCGTACACGTCAAAATGCGCTATGGTGTCCGTACCATTGGCGCAAGGACGCTGTGATGACCGGATCAGAGAATTCGAACGCTTCCTTCCTGATCGGCGAATGCTACTGCCGCACCGTGCGCTACGAGGTGGCGGACGCGTTCTCCTATGCGATGAACTGCCACTGCTCGGATTGCCGCCGCACCACGGGCGCCGCCTTCAAGCCGTTCGCCGGCATCGAGCAGAGCAAGCTCCGCATCATCAGAGGGGAGGACCAGCGCACCATCTACGGTGACGACACCACCCACGACGCCCACTGCGCCCGCTGCGGCTCGCTGCTTTATTCCCGGGTGCGCGAGGGAAAATGGGTCCATGTCGCCATGGGAACCCTGGTCGATGTCCCCTCCATCCGACCGAGCGCCCACATTTTCGTGGGCTCGAAGGCGCCTTGGCACGAGATTACGGACAATCTGCCTCAATATCGGGGCCACATCGGGGATGCCTGAGGGAACCTGCTGCGCACCTGTTTCGCGGCGAACCGCGGCCGGACTGGCGCGACAAACAAAAGGGGTCTTTCGGCCCGCCGCCGGCGCCACCTTCGTGACCTCCGTCACAAGCGTCCGCGACGGACTCTGCTAAAGCCGTCCCAAAGGGGCTCGAACTGCCCTGAACTCGGAAGTCGTGTCATGCGCCAATTGCTCAGACTTTGCCCACTTCTCCTCGTCGTCGCGCTGCTATTCGGCACCGGGCCCGCTTTCGCCGGGAAGCGCGTCGCGCTGGTGATCGCCAACTCCGCCTATCAGCATGCGCCGTCGCTGACGAACCCCGTCAATGACGGTTCGGTGATGGCCAGGACGCTGAAGGAGGCCGGGTTCGACATCGTCGATTCCCGGCGCGATCTGACGGCGCAGGAAACCCGGCGTGTGCTGCGCGAATTCGCCGACGGGACCCGCGATGCCGATATCGCCGTAGTCTATTATGCCGGCCACGGCATCGAGGTCGAAGGCTCGAATTATCTGATCCCTGTCGACGCCAAGCTGGAGCGTGACACCGATGTCTTCGACGAGGCGCTCTCCCTCGACCGCGTCCTGGTCGCGGTCGAACCGGCCAAGCAGCTTCGCCTGGTGATCCTGGATGCCTGCCGTGACAATCCGTTCGGCAAGACCATGAAGCGCACGGTCGCCTCGCGCGGCATCGGCCGCGGCCTCGCCCAGGTCGAGCCGACCAGCTCCAACACGCTGATCGCCTACTCGGCCAAGGCCGGCTTCACGGCGCAGGATGGCGACGGTGCGAACAGCCCCTTCACCGTGGCGCTGTCGAAGCATCTGACGACGCCCGGCCTCGACGTCCGCCGCGCCTTCGGCTTCGTGCGCGACGACGTGCTCAAGTCGACAGGTAACAAGCAGGAGCCGTTCGTCTATGGCTCGCTCGGCGGCGAAGACGTTCCGCTGGTGCCGGTCAAGGTGACCGCTGCGGCTGCCGCTGCGCCCGCGCCGAATCCTCAGGCTGACATCCGCCGCGATTACGAACTCGCGCTCCAGGTTGGCAACAGGCCGGCGTGGGATGCCTTCCTTGCCCAGCATCCCGACGGCTTCTATGCGAGCCTCGCCAAGCTTCAGGTCGAAAAAATCGGCGCCGAACAGGCTCATGCGGCGGCCACCGAGAAGGCCAAGCAGGCCGAGGCCGAGCGCGATCGTCTCGCCGCGGTTGGCGCGCAGAAGGATACGCAGGCCAAGGCAGCCGCCGATGCGAAGGCCGCAGAGCAGGTACAGCTTGCCGCGCAAAAGGCCAAGGAGCAGGCGCAGCAGCAGGCGGCCGCCGCCGAGCAGCAGCGCGTCAATCTCGCCGCCGCGGCGCCGAGTGCAGCGCCCGCCAGCACGGCGAGCCCAGCCGGCACCAACGTCGCGTCGCTGACGCCGGCCATCGCGCCGGCCGATCTCAGCCGCTCGGTGCAGACCGAGCTCGGCCGCGTCGGCTGCTTCTCCGGCGCCGCCGACGGCAACTGGACCCCGTCCGCACAGCGCTCGTTGTCGCAGTTCAACCGTTATGCCGGCACCAAGCTCGACGTGAAGGTGGCGAGCACCGATGCACTCGACACGGTCAAGTCGAAACAGTCGCGCGTCTGTCCGCTGGTTTGCGAGCACGGCTTCAAGGCCGACGGCGACAAGTGCACCAGGATCGTTTGCCGTGATGGCTATGCGCTCAACGACGACAACGAGTGCGAGAAGCAGCGTGCCGCCAGGCCCGCCAAGCCTGCGACTGCAAAGCGTGACGACGGCGACGAGCGTCCCGCACGGCAGCGTCGTCAAGCCGGCGGTGAAGCTGCCGGAGCAGCTGGCGGCTTTGGCGGCGCTGCCGGCATTGCTGCTGCTGCTGGCGCCAGCCGCCCCTCGAGTGGCGGACAGCTCTTCTGCAATAGCGGCGGCTGCCGTCCGGTCAACCGCGGCTGCCATCTCGAATATCGCGGCGGCGGCGGCCCCGGCAACGATGCGAATGCCGAGGTCTGTAATTAGGATTGCGGAAGTGAGTTCAGGTCGAGATCGCGCTGGCCGCGATGTTGACGGTCAGCGCCAGCAAGGCCGTATTGTAGATGAATGAGACGATGCCGTGTGCGGTGGCGGTGCGGCGGATGGTCTTGTCGGAGATGCCGACATCGGAGACCTGCGCGGTCATGCCGATCACGAACGAGAAGTAGACGAAGTCCCAATAATCCGCGTGGTCTTCCTTGTCGCCGCTGGGAAACTGAAGGCCGCCCGGCGTGGCGTGCCGGTAATAATCATGCGCGTAATGCAGCGCGAAGATCGTGTGCACGGCGGCCCATGACAATACGATGGTGGTGATTGCGATGCTCAGCTCCAGGACGCCGCGATGCGGCGTCCCAAGCTCGGAGACGATCGCGGCGATGCTGGCGAAGGCGCCGATCGCCGTCACCAGCAGGATCACGAAACGACCGTCGTCCTGCATCGCTGCGGCGCGGCGGATGTGCTGGTGGTCGTTGCACAGCATCATCGCGTAGACCAGCACCAGATAAACGGCGATCAACGCATCCCAGCCGAACAGAAGCCGCGTGACCAGCCGGTGCGAACCCGGGATGAGCAGGCAGACGAGAATACCAACGGCAAGCGACATGAACGTCCGCGGACGCGCATAAATCAGCCGCATCGGCCGCGACATCTTGCGAAAGCGGGCGAGGGCGGGGTCTTCCTTGTTGCCGCCCGCCATCGCGCTATCAGCTCTTCCGTTCGGCCACGAACCGCGCAGCCGCTTGCAACACGGCGGAGCGATCGCCGAAAATCGAGACCGCGCTGTCGGCGCGCGCGAGCAGGTCGCGCACGCGCTGCTTGGCGCCTTCGATGCCGAGCTGGGTGACAAAGGTGGTCTTGCCGAGAGCTGCATCGGCGCCGGCAGGCTTGCCGAGCGCGGCGGCATCGCCTTCGACGTCGAGCAGATCGTCGGCGATCTGGAAGGCTTCACCGAGCGCGCGGCCGTAATCGTCGAGCGCCTGATATTCCTTTTGCGAGGCCTGGCCGAGGATCGCGCCGGCGATGCAGCCGTAGCGCAGCAGCGCGCCGGTCTTCATCTGCTGAATGCGGGCGACGTCGATCGGCTCATTGCCGCCAAAGCGGCCTTCGCCGGCAAGGTCGAGAATCTGGCCGCCGACCATGCCGCCGATGCCGGCGCAGCGCGCCAGTGCGCGGGTCAGCAAAAGCCTCACATTGGCGTCGCGATGGATCTCGTCGCGGGTGATGATGTCGAAGGCGAGCGTCAGGAGGCCGTCACCGGCGAGGATCGCGGTCGCGTCGTCGGTCTTCTTGTGCAGGGTTGGGCGGCCGCGGCGCAGGTCCGAATTGTCCATCGCCGGCAGATCGTCGTGGATCAGGGAATAGCAGTGGATGCATTCGAGCGCCGCACCGACGAGCAGCGCGGCTTCGCGCGGCACGCCGAACACGGCCGCGCTCTCGACCACCAGGAAGGGCCGCAGGCGCTTGCCGCCGTTGAGGCTCGAATAGCGCATTGCGTCCATCAGTCGCTTGGGCCGGGCGATCTCATCGGGCAGGATGTCGTCCGACAGCAGGCGCCCGAGCAGCGCCTCGGTGTCATCAGCGGTCTTGTCCAGACGTTTGGCGAAATCGGACGGGGACGTGCCGGTCATCAAGAAGGGCTCCAGAACTAAAATTCGGCGGGACAATCCTTTATGCGCCCGCCTCAGTCAATCGTTTGGAAGGCCTAAAAAGTGCTGGAAAAGGCCCGAATTATCACAGACTTAATGCCGGGCCCGTGGCCGCGTTTCGTTCTGCGCCGGAAAGGTTGAT
This sequence comes from Bradyrhizobium sp. 40, assembly GCF_023100925.1. Classification (NCBI taxonomy): domain Bacteria; kingdom Pseudomonadati; phylum Pseudomonadota; class Alphaproteobacteria; order Hyphomicrobiales; family Nitrobacteraceae; genus Bradyrhizobium; species Bradyrhizobium sp. 40. The sequence continues at coordinate 7,145,045 of NZ_CP064688.1, read as the reverse complement.
TTGCGCGTCGTCAAAATCCTTCTCCTGGTGCTCGCGGTCGCGGTTCTCGCGCCCTATGTCGTCGCGCCGTTCTACCGCGCCGGCCATCCCGTTTCGACGCTGATGATGTGGCGCTCGCTTCGGGGTGCGCCGATGCAGCGGGAATGGATCGATCTGGCGGCGATGTCGCCCTCGCTGCCACGCTCGGCGGTGGCGGCCGAGGACGCCCATTTCTGCAAGCATCACGGTATCGACTGGGGGGCGCTGCGTGAGGCGGTCGACGATGCCCGGGAGGACGGGACCCCGTTCCGGGGCGCTTCCACCATCACCCAGCAGGTGGCGAAAAACCTGTTCCTCTGGCAGGGGCGGGACTTCGTCCGCAAGGCGCTGGAATTCCCGCTGGCGCTGTGGATCGATCTCGTGCTGCCCAAGGCACGGATCCTGGAGATTTACCTCAACATCGCTGAGCTGGGACCACAGGGCCAGTTTGGGGCCGAGGCGGGCAGCGCCTATGCCTTCGGCAAATCGGCGGCGAACCTCTCCCCCCGGGAGGCGGCGCTTCTGGCCTCGATCCTGCCGAATCCGGTCAAACGCAGCGCCAGGACGCCGGGACCGGGCGTCCGGCGGCTGGCCGGGACCTATGTGGCGAGGGCGCAGGCCAGCTCGCTTTCGACCTGCTGGCGGGAGAACCGCTGATTTCCGGTCCTTTTCGGGCGCATTTTCCGGCCCAGAGCCCTAGATTTAAGGCAGGCCTTCCTCTATAAGCCCGGCCTTGACCGGCATTCAGCTCGCCTCGGTTTGCGGGTGCTGAGCCGTCCCCTCGCGGACGATGCCCTGATGACACCAATCCCTAGAGGATACTGAAATGGCCGTTCCGAGAAGAAAAACCTCGCCGTCGCGCCGCGGCATGCGCCGCTCGGCTGACGCCATCAAGAAGCCGACCTATGTGGAAGACAAGGACTCCGGCGAGCTCCGTCGTCCGCATCATCTCGACCTCAAGACCGGCATGTACAAGGGCCGTCAGGTCCTGAAGAAGAAAGAGTCCTGAATTCAGGACCTTTCCCAGGCAGGATGATTTCGCCTGCCTGATTTCGGCCAATCCATGAGATATGACAGTGACGGCGGCGGAGCGAATGCTTCGCCGCCGCATTGTCCTGTCTGGATTTCTTGATCGAGAAGGCATTTCGCCGATGGTCGGTTTCCCGCTGCTCCTGATCCCGCTTGCGGTCTACAACATCATCGCCTTCCTGATGCCCAGCGTGTCCTTTACGGACGTGCTGTTCAGGGTGCCGATGATCACGGGCGAAGCCTGGCCGGTCACGCTTGCCGACGTGATGCTCGCGCTAGGTGTCGTGCTGCTGCTGCTCGAGGTGGTCAAGGGCGCGCGGCCCGGGTCGAAATTCCTGATGGATCATTTGCTGTCGCTGATTGTGTTCGGCGCGGCTGCGGCCGAATTCGTGATGTGGCCCAAATTCGGCAACTCCACCTATTTCCTTCTGGTGCTGCTGGCGATGGCCGATTTCCTCGGCGGCATCGCCCAGCGCACCCGCCGCCGCGTCGCTTATGTCGCCGAAACGACAGTGCCGGCGCCTCGCAAGGCCAGGCGCCAGGCCGAGACGCCGGCGGATGAAGGGACGTTCGAGCCCAAGTTCGAGCCGGTCGTTGCGCCGCCCGCATCCGCGCCTTCCGCGCAATCGGTCGCCGAATCCGTACTGATGGATCATCCCGCGCCGAAGCCTGTGAGTACGCCCTCGCCGGAAATTCCCTCGCCGCATTTGCAGCCGGGCAACGGCACCCAGCCGTCTCCCGACGCGCCGCGCTGATTCAAGCCACCTGGCGCGTGCGCGCGGTCACGCTCGGAAGCGGGCGCTTGCTGCCATAGGCGACCTGCGCATCCTCGGAAGACACGCGGCGAAGTCGGCTCGCCTGGGGCAGGTGCTCGGCATTGGCGATGAGCTGGGCGACGAAGCTCGGATCGGGGCGCGGCAGCGGTGCCTTGTGGACCCACTGCAAAACCGGCATCAGCGGCACCACAGCCGAGCCTGTGCCGTTGTCCGCCACGTCCACTTGATCAGTACTCAACATCGCGATCACCGTTGACCCGGCCTGGATTGTCGCGTTTCGAGACGCTGGCGCCGGTGCGTGTGATGTACTCGCAAGGCCTATGCCGGACGGGCCGGTTTGGTTCCTGCACGAGAACAAACGTGGTTTCCAAATTGTTTATCAACTTTGCCTAGGGTCAATGGCGAATCTGGCTTTATCCTGTGCCGACTCAGGACTCCCCGCTGTCCCGAAACGAGGCGATTTTGACCCCCGCATTGCCGCAAGCCTCCGACATCCTGGCTGCCCTCGGCCAAGCCGTGTTCGCCTGGGACATCGCCAGCGATGCCATCGTCTGGGGTGAGCAGGTCGGCGCCATCTTCCCCGGGATTCCCACCGAACGGCTGGCCACCGGCGCCGAATTCGCAAAGCTGATCGAGCCCGCGCAATCGCTGCGGACCGCCGCGCTGGCGCAGACCTCAGCCGTGCATGGCGCCGACGGCACGCCCTATCGGGTCGAGTACGGCGTGCGCATGAGCGCCGCCGATCCCATGGTCTGGATCGAGGAGACCGGCCGGTGGTTCGCCGGCCCCGACGGCCGCCCCGTGCGTGCGATCGGCTCCGTCCGCATCAACAATGAACGTCATGCCCGCGACGAGGAACTGACGAAGCTCGCCCGGCTTGATCCGCTGACCGGCGAGCTCAATCGCTCGCATCTGATCGCCGCGCTGGCCGAGGCCATCGAGGAGACGACCCGTTTCCGCTCGACCGCGGCCTTCATGCTGGTCGGCATCGATCATCTCGCGCGTGTCAACGAAGCCTTCGGCTTCGACGTTGCCGACGCCGTGATCCTCGACGTCGCCACGCGCATTCGCGCGCGCTTGCGCGGGGGCGACGTGCTCGGCCGCTTCTCCGGCAACAAGTTCGGCCTGATCCTGAAGAACTGCACCGTCGACGACATGAACGTCGCCGCCGAGCGCTTCCTCGCCGGCATCCGCGACGAGGTGGTGCCGACCAAATCCGGCCCGGTGTCGGTCACCGCCTCGATCGGCGCGGTCAGCGTGCCGCGCTATGCCCGCAACACCGATGAAGCCGTCAATCGCGCCCACGAGACCCTGGACACCGCGAAACAACGCCGAGTCGGCTCGTTCGCAGCCTGGCGCCCGGATGCCGCGCGCGACGCCCAGCGCCGCGTCAACATCCGCGTCACCGACGAGATCGTCACCGCATTGAATGAGCGCCGCATCAAGCTCGCCTATGAGCCGGTGGTTGCCGCCCTCTCGCGCGAGTGCGCTTTTCACGAATGCCTGGTGCGGATGGACCAGGGCGACGGCCAGGTGCTGCTCGCGCCCGACATCGTGCCGGTCGCGGAACGGCTCGGCCTGATCCGCCTGGTCGATCACCGCGTGCTCGAGCTCGTGGTCGCCGAACTCGCCGCCGCGCCCGACATCTGCCTCAGCCTCAACATCTCGCCGGACACCACCATGGATCCGGATTGGTGGGCCGGAATCGAATCGCTCATGCGCGCCCATCCCGGCGTCGCCGAGCGGCTGATCGTCGAGATCACCGAAACCGTCGCGATCCAGGACATCGACGACGTGCGCGGCTTCGTCACCCGGCTGAAGAATTTCGGCAGTCGCATCGCCATCGACGATTTCGGTGCCGGCTACACCTCGTTCCGTAATCTGCGCAAGCTCGGCGTGGACATCGTGAAGATCGACGGCGCGTTCGTGCAGAACATCACTCGCTCCGCCGACGACCGCGCCTTCGTGCAGACCTTGATCGACCTCGCTCGCCGCCTCGACATCAAGACGGTGGCCGAATGGGTGCAGGACGAAGAAGCTGCGAACATGCTGCGCGACTGGGGCTGCGACTACATCCAGGGCCGCCTGATCGGGCTCGCCTCAGCCGACCGCCCCTGGGGCGCGCCGCCGGATAGCGTGCTGCCCGCGGCAAGCTGAGACACCCTGCCAAACCCTCACGCGCCCTCATCCAGCGCCACGAGCTCGCGCTTCTTGCGCAACGCGGGCAATAACGGCGCTATCAGCAGCACCAGCGCGAGCGCCAGACACGCTGCCGAGATCGGGCGCTGCACGAAGGTCCAGAGGTCGCCCTGCGACAGGATCAGCGACTTGCGCAGATTGTTCTCCATCATCGGTCCCAGCACGAACGCCAGCACCAGCGGCGCGGGCTCGAAGCCGAGCTTGCGCATGAAATAACCGATGATGCCGAACGCGATCATCACATAGACGTCGAACACGTTGTTGCTCGAGCAATAGACGCCCAGGATAGTGAACAGGATGATCAGCGGGAACAGGATATTGTAGGGCAGCTTGAGCAGCTGCACCCACATGCCGATCAGCGGCAAATTGAGGATCAGCAGCATGACGTTGCCGATATACATGCTGGCGACGATGCCCCAGAACAGGCCGGGGTTCTGCGTGATCAGCAGCGGCCCCGGTTGCAGGCCATGGATGACGAAGGCGCCGAGCAGTAGCGCCATTACCACGTTCGGGGGGATGCCCAAGGTCATCAGCGGAATGAAAGCGCCTCCGGCCGCCGCGTTGTTGGCGGATTCGGGACCCGCTACGCCCTCGATCGCGCCATGGCCGAAACGCTCCGGCGTTTTCGACAGCCGCTTCTCCAAGGCATAGGACGCGAACGAGGCGACCACGGCGCCGCCGCCCGGGAGAATGCCGAGCAGGAAGCCGAGGAACGTGCCGCGAGCCACCGGGCCGGCGCTCGCCTGCCAATCGGCCTTGCTGGGCAGCAACTGCGTGATCCTGGCGTTGATGATATCGCGCTTGATCGCCTGCTCGGTATTGAGCAGCACCTCGGCGACGCCGAACAGGCCCATCACGACGGGCACGAGTCCGATGCCGTCGATCAGCTCCATGCGGCCGAACGTCAGCCGCGGCTGCGCCGTGATGCTGTCGAGGCCGATCAGTCCGAGCACGACGCCGATACATGCCATCAGGAGCGCCTTCGGCATTGATCCCTGAGTGAGGAACGTGAGCACGATGAGGCCGAGCACCATCAGGCTAAAATATTCGGCAGGGCCAAACGCGATGGCGATGTTGGCGAGCCGAGGTGCCACCAGCATCAGCGCAACGAGCGAAAATGTGCCGGCGATGAAGGAGCCGAAGGCGGAGATGCCCAGCGCAGGGCCGGCACGGCCCTGCTTCGCCATCTGGTGGCCGTCAATACAGGTCACGACTGAAGCCGCCTCGCCCGGGATATTGACCAGGATCGAAGTGGTCGAGCCACCATACATCGAGCCGTAATAGATCCCCGCCATCATGATGATGCCGGATTCCGGCGTTCCTGACAGTGTCACCGGAAGCAACAGAGACATCGCCGAGATCGGCCCGATGCCTGGCAGTACACCGACCAGCGTACCGATGAAGACGCCGATGAAACAGTAGAGCAGGTTGATCGGCAGGAGCGCGACGCCAAACCCGTGCGCGACGTTGACGAGCGTATCCATGCGATCAACCGATCCCGAACAGGCCCGAGGGTAGCTGGATCAGCAGCAGCCGCTTGAGTACCCACCACATTCCGAGCGGCACCAGCGCGGCGATCGGGATCGCCAGCGTCCAACGCACGGGATCGATCAAGCGCAGCAAAAGCAACATGAGCGGAATCGATGACAGCAGGAATCCCAGCGGCTCGAGGGCAAAGGAGAACGCAGTGAGGCAGGCGATGACGAGAAGCGGCTTGCTCCAGCCCACATTGTCCCAGCGCGAAGCCAGCGTTGGCCCGCCCTCGGTGATGGCCGAGATGATAATGCTGGCCGCGAACACGCACATCAGGATGCCCGTGTAGAACAGTACGTAGCCGGAACCGGGATCGTTGATGGTGCCGAGCTTGAGCCTAACGCCCTGCCAGATCACGAAGCCGCCCAGCGCGAGCCCGATCAAGCCGCCCCAGAGTTCGGAGTTGTTGAAACGGAGTTTGACGGTGGTTTGGTCGTTCATCGATACCCTCTCGGTCGTGCCCCGGACGCTACGCAGCGCGACGCGGTGTGCTGCAGATCCGGGACACGAAAGTGGCTCAATCCTACTTCTTCGCAAGCCCGAGCGTGTCGATCACCTTGCGCTCTGACTCCGTGACCTCGACGACGAACTTTTTGTAGTCCTCGGTATTCTTGTAGCTCGGCACCATGTCGTATTTGGCGAGCGTGGCGATCACCGCGGGGTCCTCGACCGCCTTCTTGAAGGCGTCGTGCAGCTTGGCGACGATCTTGGGATCCATGCCCTTGGGGCCGGCGATGCCGAACGGGGAATCATAGACCATGGGATAGCCGAGTTCCTTCAGCGTTGGCACGTCAGGATAATTCGGCGATCGCGCGCCGGTCCACACCATGAGAAGCTTCAGCTTACCGGCGTCAACCAAGGGCCGCCAACCGGTGGAGTCGGCCTGCAGCATGGTGTGTTGGCCGAGTACCGCGGCGTTGGTCTCCGCCCCGCCCTTGAACGGCACCTGCGTGAGCTTGATGCCGGACATCGCGGCGATTTGCTCCATGCCAATATGAAGCGAGGTGCCTGTGCCCGGCGTCGCGTAGGTCACCTTGCCCGGATTTGCCTTCGCGAACTCGACCACGTCTTTCCAGGACTTGAATTGCGACTCGGCGCTGGTGGTTACGCCGAAGGTGTAGCCGGTGAGGTGAACGATATAGGTGAAGTCCTTCGCCGGATCCCAGGACACCTCCTGCATCAGGGGCAGGCGGAAGACGGTGATCGGAAGCTGTGAGATGGTGTAGCCGTCCGGCTTCGCAGCTGCGGCCATGGTGGCAGGTCCAACAGTGCCGCCGCCGCCGGCCTTGTTGTCGATCACGATCGGCTGCCCCAGGACCTTAGACGCACTGTCGGCGATCGCGCGCATCGAGATGTCGGTCGATCCGCCGGCGGGCCATGGCACGATCAGCGTCACCGGTTTGGTGGGATAATCCTGCGCACCGGCGGCGGTTGCGAGCAGCGCGCTCACAGCGGCATGCATGGCGGCAAAGGCGATTGTCTTCAGCCCGTATCGCGACATCGAAACTCCTCCCTCGCGGTGGCCTGGTTCGGGCCGCCGTTTCTCATTGTTATGACGGGATTGTCCCCGAATTCATGGGAGAAGAAAAGCGCATTGCGCGGGCGCGATACGGTGATCCCGCCGAAAAGCGCACGTGCGACAATTGGTCGTTTGAAGGCGTGCCGAGATACGGAATTTGCCTTCGGTGGGGCCCTTACGCCACGCGGCGTACTGCGCTCAGCGTCTCGATCACGCGTCCGACCTCCGCGGCCGGGGAGGGCTTGCCGAAATAATATCCCTGCACGGCGGTGCAGCCGCATTCGCGGACGAAGTCGAGTTGTTCAATCGTCTCCACACCCTCCGCCGTGGTCTCGACGCCGAGCACCGAGCCGAGGCTGGCGATGGTGCGGACGATCGCCACACTCTCCGGGCTTTCACTGATCGTGCCGACGAAGGAGCGGTCGATCTTGATGCGGTCGAACGGAAATCTGCGCAAATAGCTCAGCGAAGAATAGCCGACGCCGAAATCGTCGAGGCTGACGCGCACCCCCAACGCGCGGAGTTGGTGCAGGATCTCGATCGTCGATTCACTGTCGTCGAGCAGCGCCGTCTCGGTGAGCTCGAGCTCGAGCCGATGCGGTGGCAGGCCGGCCTCCGCAAGCGCGCTCGTCACCATCGTCACCAGCCCGCGCGAGCGGAATTGCACCGGCGACAGGTTCACGGCGACGGTGAGATCGGGCCATGTCGCGGCGGTCGTGCAGGCCGTGCGCAGCACCCACTCGCCGATCGGAACGATCAGGCCGTTCTCTTCCGCAATCGGAATGAATTCCGCCGGTGAGACGAGGCCGCGCGAGGGATGTTTCCAGCGCAGCAGCGCCTCGAAGCCGGTAAGTTCGGTGGTGTCGAGCCGCACCTGCGGCTGGAATGCCAGGTGGAATTCACGGGCCTCCAGCGCGCCGCGCAGATCGTGCTCGAGCGCGTGCCGGCTGCGAGCCTCTTTCTCCATTTCGGGCTCGAACAGCTGATAGGCGCCGCGCCCCTTGGCCTTGGCCTGGTACAGCGCGAGGTCGGCGCATTTCATCAGCTCGTCGGCGTCGAGCCCATGATCGGGCGCGATTGCGATGCCGACGGAGACGCCAACATGCATCGACTGGTGCTCCAGCGGCGGCGGGTGACCGATGATCTCGACCAGGCGGCGCGCGAGCCTTTCCGCCGATTGCGGCTGCGGCCCGCGCTGGAGAACCGCGAACTCGTCGCCACCGAGCCGCGCGACGGTGTCGTGCTCGCCGACATTCTCCTTCAGTTGCGCCGCGACCCAGCGCAACAGCCGGTCGCCGGCCGCGTGGCCGAGGCGATCGTTGACGGTCTTGAAATTGTCGAGGTCGAAGCACAGCACGGCCATCGCGCCGCCGGCGATCGCGACCTGGTTCAGTCCCTCGCCCATCTTCTCGCGGAACAGCGTGCGGTTGGGCAGGTCGGTGAGTGAATCGTGCCGCGCCATGTGCGCCACGCGGGCCTGGGCCTTGTGGCGTTCGGTGACATCCTCATAGGTGACGACCCAACCGCCATGCTCCATTCGCTTGTGATTGAGCTTGATGATGCGGCCGTCGCCCAAATAGCGGTGCAGTGTGTGCTCGCCCTCGCGCAGCCTCTCGACATAGTCGGCATAGAGCCGCGCGGCGGTGGTGTTTGGATGGATGCCGAGCTCGCAGCTGTGCTCCATGATCTCGCGCATCGACACACCCGGCTTCACCAATTCGGGTGACAATCCGTACATCTCGATGTAGCGCCGATTGCAGACAATGACGCGCAAGCTCGAATCGAGCATACACAGGCCCTGGCTCATGTTGTTCAGGGCCGCGTCGAAGCGCCGATACTGCTCGCTCAGCTCCTCGACTGCGTGCTCGCGCTCGGTGATGTCCTCGTAGGTGGCCACAAAACCACCCTCGGCCAAGGCGCAATAGCGCACCGAGATCGTAGTGTCGTTCGACATCCGCCGGCGTATCGGCGAGGAGTTGCGGTCGGCGATCCTTGCGCTGGCGGCTTCCAGGAGTTGTTGCGGACTATACTCGGAAGAGAACGCGCCGTTTGCCATCGAGCGTTCGATCAGTTCGCCGAGATGCGTCCCTGGCTTGGCTTCCTCCGGCGAGAGCCGATAGATCTTCCGGTAGGTGGTGTTGCAGACGCGCAGGCGCATCTCGCTGTCGTAGAAGGCGAGTCCGTGCGCCATGTTCTCCAGCGCCGCATCGAGCATGAAGTTCTGCTGCCTCAGCATCTCCTCGTATTGCAGCCGCTCGGTGACGTCTTCGTGCACGGTCACCCAGCCGCCGTCGGGCAGAAAACGGGAAGCCACCTGCACCATCCGTCCGTCATAGCGCATCACCAGCAGGTTTTTCGCCTTCCCGGTGCGCACGTCCTCCAGCCTGGTGTCGTGGAATTCGTCGGCCGACATCCCCGGCAGGTTGCCGCGCGACATCCAATGCTCGATGACCGTACAATGCGAGACGCCCGGCTTCACGATTTCCGGGTCGAGGTTGTAGAGCTTCAGGAAACGTTCGTTGCAGACGACGACGCGGCTGTCGGCGTCGTACATGATCAATCCGTGCGCCATGTTGGCGAGCGCGTGCTGGCTGCGCTCGGTCTGCACGCGCAGCTCCGCCTCGACCCGGGCGAGTCGGCTGACGTCGTCGCAGATCGTCATCCAGCCGCCGCCGGGAAGCGGTTTTAGCTCGAGCGCCATGACCAGGCCGCTCGCGAGCGTCTGCTGAGTCCGGAACGGCTGGCCGGCTGCGATCCGCGTCATGCGGGCGGCATAGAGTGCGTCGACTTCCCCCGCAGGGATGTTGCCGAGGGCCACGCTGTGGGCGAGCACGTCACGGTAGCTCGTGCCGACCCGCACGATTTCGGCCGACATGTTGAACAGGCTGAGGTAGCGCTGATTGACCAGCACGATCCGGTTGCCGGCATCGTAGACGCAGACGCCTTGCTCCATGTGGTCGAGCGCAAGCTGGCTCAGCCCGACCAAGGCCTTCGGGCCCTGCTCGCGGCGTGCATCAAGCTCGTTGTCGCGGATCGACGTCATGGGGCGGCGGGTCTCGGCGGGCAATAGACTTAACGCGATGTAATTCAGCCGCCGAGGCTAGCGAAGAGGCGGGAAAATTCCCTTAAGCGCCTTAGTTTACGGAGGGTGACCGGCGATGCAGGGATGCTGCCAATGTGAAGGGGGCAAGGTACCGTCGCGCCGGTCGACCTGCGCAATGGCGCGTTAGGCCCGGATGACATCGAATGTCCGGCCCAAATGGGGCCTACGGCCCGTACAGCACGAGTTCCGTATCCGTGAGATCGGCGAGCTGCGGCCGGTGTGGTCCCTTGAAATATTTGCGGCCGCGACGCTCGGTGTAGATGCCGACGAGGCCGGAAACCGGGCCGTTGGAATCGACGGCGACCGCGATCTTGCCGAGCCGCAGCAGCAGCCGGCCGATGCGGCCTGCGCATTCGGTGTATTCGGCCGCGTTGCGGCAGTAGATCAGCTTCATCGCGGGCGGCGCAATGATGCCACGGCGGATGCGCACCGGTTGCAGGATGAAGGGGAACGTTCCCTTCGGCGTGCGGCAGACGAGGCTGAGGCAATTGTAGCGCGCATGCCGCGTCAAGAGATCGGTCTCGGCATCGGAAAGCCCGTCGATCGTCTTGGCGTGCTGCGAGATGACCTCGATCTTGCTCCAGCGTGGGACGCGCGCCAGCGCTGGCACCGAGAAGAAGATGCCACGGCAATAGGCGCGAAAGCCCTGCGTCTCGATGATCGGCCAGGTCCACGGCGCCGGGCTGATGTTGAGATAGGTGACGTCCTTGTGGCGCTGCGCGATCTTGGTCAGGAGCGGGGCGTAGTTGCGGTAGGCCGGGTCGACATACCAGCTCGACAAATTGCACTGGATGGCGGTCTCATCGCCGTCCCTCCGCGCCGTGTAGATCAGCAGCAGCACGCCGACCGGCGTGCCGTCATTGTCGAGCATATAGCCGAAGCGCGGATAGCCTTCCGGTACCGGTCGGAAGGCCTGCCGGCGCAGGCCCTGGATCCAGTAGCCGCGCGAGCGGCCGACGAAGCCGCGCGTCAGCAAGTCCGCGACCGCATCGAGGTCGGACTCGGTGATCTCGCGGCATCGGACCTTGGTATGGATCACGCTCGTCTTTCCCGTGGAAATGGCCGGCCTCGTTCCGTTAGCGCCAGCCTTCGCCGTGGGCATCGGCCGCGATCTGCGGCTGCAGGCCCATGATCTCCCGCACCTTGGCGGGCCAAGCGGAAGGATCGGTGCCGTGGGTGTGGAACATGGCGACAGCCAGGCGGTCCATGCCGAAGGCGACGCAGCCGGTGTGGGCCGGCTCGCCATTGGCGTCCTTGATATCCCAGGTCGTGCCGAAATGCTCGCGGTGATAATTGAAGCTCATGCAGGCCGTCGGCTGCTCTTCCGAGCGCAGCGGGATCAGCAGTTCGAACTTGAGCTGCTGCTGCTTTTGGCTCACCGCCTTCATCTGACCGACGCGGCCGAAGAACGGATCGCTGGCATAATCGACGCGGAAGGTGAGACCGAGATCGGTCGCAATCGCCTGCGCGCGCACCATCCAGCGCTCGCGGAAATCGGCGACGTCGTCGGGGCTGCCGATGCAGACATATTCCCGCATCCGGAACGATTGCAGCCGGTCGAGATGTTTTGACGGCTCGCGGCGGAAGCAGTCGGCGGCGACGTCGAAGCGCAGGCCGCCTTTCGGCAACTGGCCGCGGCTCGCCGCGATCGGATAGACGGGATAGCAGGCCGCCGGCGACAGCACGAGGTCTGCCGGCGAGAGCGAGCTGGTCCAGTCACCGCCGGCATCGAAGCGGCTGACCGCGGCGTTGATCTCGCGCTCGGTGCCGTGCAGGCCGCAGACGCAACCGAGCAGGTTCGGAAAGCTCTTGAGATACCCGGACTTCTCGAGCTGTGAACGGCTCATCACCGGCGGGAAGCGCATCACCTCGGTGCCGGCCTCACGATGGCTCGTGATCAGCGCGGCGAGCTTTTCGACGATGCCTTCATAAAGCGCGGTGCGGGCGTAGACGCCGTCCGAGCCCATGGGATGGAACAGCTTGTCGGCGAGATGATCGAGCGGATCCGCGATTTGCGGGGCGGTCTCGGGCGAATTGGGGAGGACGGCAATGTTCATGGTTCGATGTCCTGCTATCTCAAAATTGTTCTTGTTGGTTTGGTCGCCAAGGCGCGTCAGTTAGGAAAAGGACGTCAGTCGTGAAGGCTCAATGGCACGCCGCTCATCAGGGTCGATGTTGCGGCATTGGCCAGAATGCGGTCGTTGTTGATCATGATCGGCGACGACAGCACGTCGCGCAGGTGGCGGCCCATGGTGAACTCACCGTCGTTGCGGTAGCCGGAAAGGCCTGCGGTGCGCATCGCATGCATCACGGTCTCGACCGCGAGCTCCGAGGCCTGCACCTTCAGAAGCGTGATCGAAGACTGGAAGTCGAGCGAGCCGAGCGCGCGTTCGTCGTGCTCGGCGCGAGCAAAGGCGTCGATATTGGCTGATATCAGCGCCCGCAGCTTGGCCAGCGACATCTTGGCGGCGGTGAAATGCGCGGCCGCCGGCGGCATCTGGCCGCCTGAGGTGCGGGCCGCCTTGCGAACGAAGGCCTGCGCACGGGTGACGGCAGCTGCAGCGATACCAGCCCAGGCCGAGGACCAGCACAGATGCGCGAACGGCGTCATGGTCTGGGCGTGGATCTTGTCGTAGGATTCCGGGAAGACGCGGTCGGTCGGGCAGTCGACCTTCAGCTCGAAACCGGTCGAGCAGGTGCCGCGCATGCCGAGCGTTTCCCAGCCCAGCGTCCGCTTCAGCGAATAATCGTCCCTGGCGAGCGCCAGAAGAACCTGATCGGACGCAGAAGCGTCGGTGGCGCGGCGGGCAATAGTCACGAGGCCGTCGGCCTCGGCGCCGTAGGAGATCACGGTGGCGTCGCGCAGCAGCGAGACGGTGTCGCCGACGACGTCGACGGCGGCGGCGCTAGCGCGGATGTTTCCGCCGTTCTGGCCTTCGGTGGTGGAGGAGGCGAGCAGCCACTGGTCGCGCGCGACCCGGCGCATCATGGTTTCCATCCAGGGGATGCCGTGGCCGTGCCTGACGACGCAGGCGACCTTTGTCGTGTGCATGGCGTAGATCATCGCCGTGGAGGCGCAGGCGCGTCCGAGCGTGTAGCAGACATCGGTGACGTCGTGGATCGAGGCACCGAAGCCGCCGAACTCGGCCGGGATCATGACGCCGAGCAGCTTCTGCTCACGCGCAACCTCGAAAGCCTTGTGAGGGAAGCGGGCATCGCGATCGACCCCGTCGGCGTCGGCTGCCGCCACGGTGGCGGTCCGGGCGGCGCGTTCGACGAGGGAGGGACCATGCTCGAGAAAGCTCGTCTGCGTCTCGTCGACAGTGAGGACTGCTTCACGCACGTTCATACTCGTCCGCCTCCGGTTTGCCGTTCAGGATCGCCGGCATCATTCGCGATGCCGCTTGAGCGATCCTTCGACCATCTTTGCTTATGAGATGAGGCTACGGATTTAATTCAAATTCGTCGATGAAATAGAGGGTAAACAAAGCCCAATTCCGAACGAACAGTTAAGTTCGGGTTGTTTGCATCGTCCGGATTCCCGCGATCGCGTTAGGGATCTGTAAGAAGCCGGAAATCCAGACAATCTGAGTCATCGTTTACTAAGAAACGCGAAGTAATGGTGGTGTCCATTGCGGGATCGGCCCGCCGTGCCCATCGTAGCCGGCAACCAGTCCGACCTTTGTCGACAGATGGGAATTTACCGATGCAGGCTTTCGATACCGAGTTGCGCAATCGCATCATCAAGCTGGTGAAGGGCATCCTCGCCCAGAACTCGCTCTCCGCCGAGGTCACGCCGCAGGCCAAGCTCGTCGACGTCGGCCTGACCTCGATGGACATGGTCAATCTGATGCTCGGCGTCGAAGCCGAGTTCGACTTCACGATTCCCCAGTCCGAGATCACACCGGAGAACTTCCAGTCGGTCGAGACGCTGGAGCGTATGGTCGCGACCCAGCTGCAGTCGGCGGCCGCGGCATAATCAGGCGCGCTGGCGCGCATCCTCCTGACGGCACTTCCTGACCCCATCACCCGTTCCAAAACCGACGTAAAACTGGCATAGCTTCCCCACGGGATTGCGAAGGCGCGAACGGGGTGGAGCAGGTATGACGCAGGCGGTATTGGGCATCATCGGCGGCTCCGGCATCTACGATCTGCCGGGGCTGGAGGACGCTCGCGAAGAGGTGATCAAAAGCCCCTGGGGTGAGCCGTCGGCGCCGCTGCGGCGCGGCTCCATCGCCGGCTTGCCGATCGTGTTCCTGCCGCGCCACGACAAGGGCCACCGGCTGTCGCCCTCCGACATCAACTATCGCGCCAACATCGACGTCCTCAAGCGCGCCGGCGTCACCGACCTGATCTCGCTGTCGGCCTGCGGCTCGTTCAGGGAGGAACTGCCGCCGGGAACCTTCGTTCTCGTCGACCAGTTCGTCGATCGTACCCACAAACGCGAGAGCTCGTTCTTCGGGAGGGGATGCGTCGCGCATGTGTCGATGGCGCACCCGGTCTCGCCGCGGCTGCGCATCCATCTTGCCACGGCGGCCGAAGCCGAGGGCATCGCGTTTGCGCGCGGCGGCACCTATGTCTGCATGGAGGGACCGCAATTCTCGACCTATGCGGAAAGCACGACCTACAAGACGCTTGGTTATTCCGTGATCGGCATGACCAACATGCCCGAGGCGAAACTCGCGCGTGAGGCCGAGCTTTGCTACGCCACCGTCGCGATGGTGACGGATTTCGATTGCTGGCATCCCGATCACGACGCCGTCACCGTGCAGGACATCATCCGCGTTCTGAGCTCGAACGCCGACAAGGCAAAAGCGCTGGTGGCGCGGCTGGCGAAAGACTTCCCGCGCGAGCATGAGCCGTGCCCGATCGGCTCGGACCGCGCGCTCGATACCGCGCTGATCACTGCGCCCGAGGCGCGCGATCCCGAGCTCCTGAAGAAGCTCGATGCGGTGGCCGGGCGCATTTTGCGGACGTGATACGAAAGGCAGAATGCCATGAAGGTCGACGGCAAGCATTTCCGTAGCATCTGGCGCGAGCGCGACGGCTGGTCGGTCGGAGCGATCGACCAGCGCCGGCTGCCGCACGAGTTCATCGTTGCGAAGCTGACCTCATGCGAGGACGCGGCCCTCGCCATCCGCGAGATGCTGGTGCGCGGTGCGCCGCTGATCGGCGCGACCGCAGCCTACGGCATGGCGCTGGCGATGCGCGAGGACGCCTCCGACGCCGGCCTGAAGCGTGCCTACGACACGCTCGTGGTGGCGCGGCCGACGGCGATCAATCTGAAATGGGCCCTGGACGAGATGCGCGCGAGCCTCGCGCCGATCGATCCGCTGGAGCGGGCCGAAGCTGCCTATGCGCGCGCCGACGAGATCGTCGAGCAGGACGTCGAGATCAACCGCGGCATCGCCGGCAACGGCCTGAAACTCATCGAGGCGATCGTCGCAAGGAAGAAGCCGGGCGAGACGGTCAATTTGCTGACCCATTGCAATGCCGGCTGGCTTGCGACCGTCGATTGGGGCACGGCGACGGCGCCGATCTATCTCGCGTACGAGCGCGGCATCAAGGTCCATGTCTGGGTCGACGAGACGCGTCCGCGCAACCAGGGCGCCTCACTCACGGCCTGGGAGCTCGGCCATCACGGCGTGGCGCATACGGTCATACCGGACAACACCGGCGGGCATCTGATGCAGCACGGCATGGTCGATCTCGCCATCGTCGGCACCGATCGCGTTGCCGCCAATGGCGACGTCTGCAACAAGATCGGCACATATTTGAAGGCGCTCGCCGCTCACGACAATAACGTGCCGTTCTATGTCGCGCTGCCGTCGCCGACGATCGATTTTGCCGTTGATGACGGCGTCCGCGACATCCCGATCGAGCAGCGCAGCGGCAAGGAGGTCACCGACATGACCGGCCGCACCGCAGATGGAAGGCTTGAGACGGTACGCATCGTGCCGGAGGGCTCGCCGGTCGCGAATTATGCCTTCGACGTGACCCCGGCGCGGCTCGTCACCGGCCTCATCACCGAGCGAGGCGTGTTGAAAGCCGATCGCGCGTCACTTGCCGCTGCGTTTCCGGAGCGGATTGCAGGCGCGACGGAGTAGGTCTGGTTCGGCGATAGCTCGCCACAATCGTCATTGCGAGCGCAGCGAAGCAATCCAGAGTCTTTCAGCGGCGGCAGTCTGGACTGCTTCGCTGCGCTCGCAATGACGGAGAATGACGCTCTAGCCCAGCTTCAATCCCGTCGCGGCCTCGAGCTCGGCGATCGCCTGGGCGCCGCTGGTGACCTTGATCGTCGTCATGCCCATCTCGCGGGCCGGCTTCAGATTGACGCCGAGATCGTCGAGATAGACGCAATTCTTCGGATCAACCTTCAGTGTCTCGACCATCAGCTGATAAATGCGCGGGTCGGGCTTGCGCAGGCCGATCTTGGCGGACTCGATGACATGGTCGAACAGCACCATCACCTCGGCGACATAGAGTGAGCGGCCGGTCATGCTGCCGATCGCATTGGCCGGCAGATTGTTGGTAATGCAGCCGGTCTTGAATTGCGCCTTGATACGCTTCAGCGCTTCGACCATCTCAGGGCGCAGGTCCCCCTGAAGCAGCGGGAGCACATCGCGGCCGCGCACCTCCGCGCCGAGCGCCAGCGACTCCGTTGCGAACAAATGATCGAACGTGTCGATATCGACCTCGGCGCGCTCGAACTTGGCCCAGGCATTTTCCAGATGATTGGCGGCATTGGTGCGCCGGATGATGTCGATGGGCAGGCCACGCTCTGTCTCGAACCGCGTGAACGCCTCGAACGGCGAACTCGTCAGCACGCCGCCAAAATCAAAGATCACAGCCTCGATCGTCAAGATCCCGCCCTCGTCAATTCCTTTCCAAGAGCGCTAGCATGCGCTATCGGCAAGGGCCAGTCCGAAGCCATCCCGCCGCCGTCACCGATGCCGAAGCGTGTTCCCATGAAAAAGCTTGCAACGATCATTACAGCGGCGCTGCTGCTCGCCACGCCCGCTTATGCCATCGTTGGTGGCGGCACGCCGCAGGCCGATGGCGTCGCGCGCGCCGTCGTCACCATCGTCGGCTCGCGCGGCAATTTCTGTACCGGCACCCTGGTTGCGTCAAGGCTGGTGCTCACCGTTGCCCACTGCGTGCAGCCCGGCGCGGACTACAAGATCGTCGATCGCGGCACTGACGGGCAGCCGCAACTGCTGAATGTCCGCACCGTCGCGATCCATCCGAGTTTCAGCATACAGGCGATGCAAGCGCATCGCGCTACCGCCGACCTGGCGCTGCTGCAACTGGAAATTCCACTCAAGGGAAAATCGACCGTGCCGGTCGGGGCGCCGAATATTCCGATCCAGGTCGGCAGCCGCTTCGTCATCGCCGGTATCGGCGTCACCGTGCGTGGCGACGGCAAGAGTGGCGGCGCGACGCGTGTTGCCGGCCTCGTTGCGACGGGGCAGCCCGGCACGCTCCAGATCCGGTTGGTCGACCCCGTAACCAACGGTGTTCGCGACGGAATTGGCGCCTGCACCGGTGATTCCGGCGGTCCCGTGTTCGAGGACAAACCGGCCGGAGCCGTGCTCGTCGGCGTGATCAGCTGGTCCACGGGGCCGAACGGAGCGGCCGGCTGCGGCGGGCTGACCGGAGTCACGCCGCTCACGCTCTATCGCGACTGGATATTGCAGACTGCGCGGAGCTGGGGTGCGACGCTGTGATTTGACCGCGTCCTGATCTATGTCATCTTGAAGCGGAAGCGCGCTGGGCGACCACGTCCGTTGCAGAGGAAACGCGTCGCCCAATCAAGGGCGGCCACAAAACAAGCAAGGCATAGAAGCAACAATGAATGTCGCTGTTCGCAGTCACGCCACGGCCAAACAGGCTTCTGAACATTTCGACGTGCTGATCGTCGGCGCCGGTATCTCGGGCATCGGCAGCGCCTATCACATGACCAAGCAGCTTCCCGGTGCGAGCTTCGTCATCCTGGAAACGCAGGCGACGTTCGGCGGCACGTGGACCACACATCGCTATCCCGGCATCCGCTCCGACAGCGATCTCCACACCTTCGGTTATAGGTTCAAGCCCTGGGTCGGGCCGCCGATCGCCACCGCCGACGAAATCCTCGCCTACATGAACGAGGTGATCGACGAAAACGATATCGCGCGGCATATCCGCTACAAGCACAGGATCAATTCGGCGAGCTGGTCGAGCGAGCAGAACCTCTGGACCATCGAGGCGGTGACGACCGACACCGGCGAGCCAAAAACTTTCACGGCGAACTTCCTCTGGATGTGCCAGGGCTATTACCGCCATTCGGAAGGCTATACGCCGGAATGGAAAGGTACCGATCGCTTCAAGGGCCGCATCGTTCATCCGCAGACCTGGCCTGATGATATCGACCTCGCGAACAAGAAGGTCGTCGTGATCGGCTCCGGCGCGACGGCGGCGACGCTGGTGCCGAACATTGCCGACAAATGCGCGCATGTCACGATGCTGCAGCGTTCGCCGACCTATTTCCGTCTCGGCCGCAACGCCATCGAGATCGCGGAGGAGCTGCGCCGGCTGCAGGTCGACGAGGCCTGGATCCACGAGATTGTCCGGCGAAAGATCCTGTTCGAGCAGGATGCGTTCACCAAGCTTTGCTTGTCAAAACCCGAGCAGGTGAAAAAGGAGCTGATCGGCCAGATCAGCGCGGTGCTCGGTCCGGAGTACGATGTCGACACCCATTTCACGCCGAGCTACCGGCCATGGCGGCAGCGCATCGCCTTCGTGCCCGATGCCGATCTGTTCAAGGGCATCGCCAGCGGCAAGGCGTCCGTCGTCACCGACGAGATCGAATGTTTCGTCGAGAACGGTATCCAGCTCAAATCCGGCAAGCTGCTCGAAGCCGACATCATCGTCACCGCAACCGGCTTCAATCTCGCGGCGCTCGGCGACATCGCCTTCGAGGTCGACGGCAAGCCGCTCGCCTTCGGCGACACCGTCACCTATCGCGGCATGATGTTCACGGGCGTGCCGAACATGGTCTGGGTGTTCGGCTATTTCCGCGCCAGCTGGACGCTGCGCGTCGACCTCGTCGCCGACTTCGTCTGCCGTCTGCTCGGTCACATGAAGGCCAAAGGGAAGAAGAAGGTCGAGGTGAGCTTGCGCGCCGAAGACCACAACATGCCGATCCTGCCCTGGATCGATCCGGAAAACTTCAATCCTGGCTACATGATGCGCAACATGGACCTGCTGCCCAAGCGCGGCGACAAGTCGGAATGGCAGCACAGCCAGGACTACTGGACCGAAAAGGACGAGATCCCGAAGACGGATCTGGATGGCGGGGAGTTTGTGTACGGGTGAGGGCCGCTAGGCGCTAACCAAGCATTGCAATGTCGTCCCGGCCTAGTGCGCAATTGCGCACTAGGCCGGGACGACATCTTTTGTTGGGCGAGGAGTGTCCCAATTCGTTCGCAGCAAAACTACGAATTCCTTCTTGTCGCATTCGTCGCAATCGCCGCAGCCGCCGTCCGGTTCTCGACGCCGAGCTTGGAGTAGATCTGCTCGAGATGCTTGTCGACCGTGCGCGGGCTCAAGCCCAAAATCTGCGCGATGTCGCGGTTGGTCTTGCCCTTGCTGAGCCAGGCCAGCACCTCGCCTTCGCGGGTGGTGAGGCCAAGCTCGCTGGTGAATTCGGGTGGCGGCGCGGTGCCGGACTCCCGGGAGAGTCGCAGCAGGAACTCGTTCGGCGCGGTCTCGCCCATGTAGTACAGGCGGAGCTGAGGACTGTCGGGCAAGGAAGCCGCCTGAGACTTCGAGCTGCCCTTGCCCTTCGCCTGCTCCAGCCATTGCAGCAATGGTACCGGCAGGACGAAGTCGTCCTCGGCCTGCGCGCCGTGGTGGTCTGCCAGCAGCTTCTGCGCCTGCGGGGTCGCCCACAACAATTTGCCCTGGCGGTTGACCGCGAACAAGAATCGGCCGGAGACGTCGAGCGCGGCGCGCGCGCTCTGCGTCATCCGCGCGTTGCCGAGATGAACGCGGATGCGCGCCAGCATCTCCTCGATCACGATCGGCTTGGTCACGTAGTCGACGCCGCCGGCCTCCAGCCCGCGCACGATGTGCTCGGTCTCGGCGAGCCCCGTCATGAAGATCACCGGGACATTGGCAAGGCCCGCATCACGCTTGAGGCGGCGGCAGGTCTCGAACCCGTCCATGCCCGGCATCACCGCGTCGAGCAGCACGATGTCAGGCGTGATCTGGTCGACGATGCGCATCGCGGCTGCGCCGTCGAGCGCCACCATCACCGTCATCCCTGCGCTGTCGAGCGCGTCGGTAAGCAGCCGCAGCGTCTCCGGGGAGTCGTCGACAACGAGCGCGACGTCGCGCTTTTTCGACTCAGTGCTCATACGCATGCAACGTCTTCAATGTGGCCATGTACTGGTCGAGATCGAAGCGGTCGATCAGCGACCGCATTTCCGCGACGAAGTCGGCATGTTCAGGGTGCTCGCTGCCGATCTCGTCCAGCTTCAACTGGATAGCCTTGACGTAGCCGATCTGACCGAGCCCGATCAGCGCCTCGATGTGTTGTACCGGCGGTCGCGAGCCGCTCTCCGGCCGCCACAGCGGCACGGCGATCTCCTCCGAGCCGTATTGCCATTCGACCTTGAGAAGCTGGCGGATGCTTTCCAAAAGCCTGGGAATGTCGATCGGCTTCATCAGATAGCCATCGTGGAAAGGCTGTGCCAGCGGTGTGCCGTGGGCCTCGAGCGCGCTGGCAGACACCATCAGGATGCGCGCCTGATGGTGGCCGTTGGCGCGTAGCGTCTCCGCGACCGTCCAGCCGTCCATGCCCGGCATGGAGATGTCGAGCAGGAACAGATCGGGCCGGCAGTGTTGGGCCAGCGCCAGGCAGCCGGGGCCGTCGGGCGCGCTGAGCAGGATGAAGCCGAGTGGTGTCAACACCTCGCGCAGGAGGTCGCGATGCACGGGATCGTCGTCGGTGATGAGGATGGTCTTGCGCGCGCCGTGATAGCCTGAGATTGGGGCCTCCACCGGCGCAATACGCTGCGGATTGGTGACTTCCGAGAGCAGCATCTTGACCTTGAACGTGCTGCCGCTGCCGACCGTGCTCGAGACCTTGATGTCGCCGCCCATGACGCCGGCGAGCAGCCGGCTGATGGTCAGGCCCAGCCCGGTGCCGGTCTGCGGCTGCGAGACACCGAGCGCACCGCGTTCAAAGGGTGCGAAGATGCGTTCGAGATCGTCGCCCTGGATGCCGGGGCCGGTGTCGATCACCTCGAATTCCGCGACCGGGCTGCGATAGTGCACCACGAACTGCACGCTGCCGGCCTGGGTGAATTTGATCGCGTTGGACAGCAGATTGATCAGCACCTGGCGCAGCCGCTTCTCGTCGGCATAGACCACGACCGGCAAATGCGCCGGCCGCCTGAACACGAAGTCGATGCTCTTGGCAGCGGCTTGAAGGCGGAACATGCCGACGAGCTGGTCGAGGAACTCGGTCAGGCGCACCTCGTCGCGCGACAGGTACAGCCGCCCCGCCTCGATCTTGGAGATGTCCAGAATGCCGTCGATCAGGCCGGAGAGGTGATCGGCGCTGCGGCGGACGACGCGGACCTGGTCGCGCGGCTTGGTGTTGAGCGTGGTGTCCTGCTCCAGGAGTTGGGCATAGCCGCTGATAGCATTCAGCGGCGAGCGCAGCTCGTGGCTCAGGCCCACCACGTAGCGGCTCTTGGCGAGGTTGGCGGATTCGGCGATTTCCTTGGCGCGCTGGAGCTCGGCGTCGGTGCGCTTGTGCGCGTCGATCTCCTGGATCAGCAGCGTGGTCTGGCGCCGGGTCTCGGCCTCGGCGGCCCGTCGGCTCTGCTGCGCCAGCACGAACAGCCAGGCGACCACGCCGATGATGATGCTGAGCGAGAAGAACACCTTCCAGAGCACGTTGGAGACGAGCATGTTCTCGCCGGGCACGCTGACCGAGGTCTGGAGGTAGATCAGCCCTAGTACCAGCGCGACGAGGCCCGCGGAGACCACGAACACACCGATGTAATGGCCGAACTGCGAGTTGATCCGCTGATAGATCGCCTGCGGCAAGATCCTGGCGAGCGCGTCGGCGAACTGCACCTGCGCGCGCGCATGCGGTTTGCACAAATCGTGGCAGCGCGCGTCGAGCGAGCAGCATAGCGAGCAGATCGGGCCGGCATAGGCAGGACAGGAGGTCATGTCCTCCGGCTCGAAATGGTGCTCGCAGATACAGCACTGGATCGATTCGATATTGGCCCAGCTCCTCTTCGGCTTGCGCGCGATGTAGTATTTTCCGTCGGTGAGCCAGGCAATGACGGGCGCGGTGACGAAGGCGACCGTCAGTGCGACGAAGGCCGCGAGCGCTTTCATGGTCGAGCCGAACAGGCCGTAGAATGCCGCGATCGAGACGATGGTCGCGATCGTCATCGCGCCGACGCCGACCGGGTTGATATCGTAGAGATGGGCGCGCTTGAACTCCATCTGCGGTGGGCGCAGGCCGAGCGGCTTGTTGACCACGAGATCGGACACCAGCGCGCCAACCCAGGCGATCGCGACATTGGAGTAGAGCGCGAGCGTCTGCTCCAGCGCCTTGTAGACGCCGATCTCCATCAGCAGCAACGCCACCATCACGTTGAACACCAGCCAGACGACCCGGCCCGGATGGCTATGCGTCAGACGCGAGAAGAAGTTCGACCAGGCGATCGAGCCTGCATAGGCGTTGGTGACGTTGATCTTGAGCTGCGACAGGATCACGAACGCGCCGGTGAGTGCCAAGGCCATGTCCGGCTGCGACAGCACGTAGCGAAACGCTTCGAGATACATGTGCGCAGGCTCGGCCGCCAGCTCGCTGGAGAGGCCGTGGCTCAGCGCGAAGAAGGCGAGAAACGAGCCCAGCAGCAGTTTCAGCGCGCCGAAGATGATCCAGCCGGGGCCGGCGATCAGAAGGGCGGCCCACCACGACGTTCGCGACGTGCGGCGGTCGCGTGGCAGAAACCTGAGGAAATCGACCTGCTCGCCGATCTGGGCCACCAGCGAAAACACCACGGAGGATGCGACACCAAACAGCAGCAGATCGAAATGTCCGCTGGGGTCGCCGTGCTCGCCGGCGAATTTGCGCCACTCCGTGAACGAGTAAGGGTTGGCCCAGGCGATCGCCGCGAAGGGCAGGATGTGCAGGATGATCCAGATCGGCTGCGTCCAGAGCTGGAAGCGGCTGATCAGCGTGATGCCGTAGGTGACAAGCGGGATGATCGCGACCGCGCTGATGAGGTACCCGATCGGGCGCGGAATGCCGAAGCACATCTCGAGCGCGGTCGCCAGGATTACCGCTTCGATGGCGAAGAAGATGAAGGTGAAGGAGGCGTAGATCAGCGAGGTGACGGTCGAGCCGATATAGCCAAAGCCGGCGCCGCGGGTAAGCAGGTCAATGTCGATGCCGCATTTGGCGGCATAATAGGCAATCGGGACGCCGCAGCAGAAGATGATGGTGGAGACGACGAGGATCGCGGCGGTGGCGTTGGTAACGCCGTAGTTCAGGGTGATGGTGCCGCCGATCGCCTCCAGCGCGAGAAAGGAGATGGCGCCCAGTGCAGTGTTGGCGACGCGGGCGGCGGACCACCGGCGCGCGCTCTTGGCGGTGAAGCGCAGCGCGTAGTCTTCCAGCGTCTGGTTGGCGACCCATTGGTTGTACTGGCGCCTGACGCGATCTATTCGCTGCCGCCCTGCCACTTCAGCCCCACTCCTACTCCCGAACGCGCCGGACCCCTCGCAAAACCCGTACCAAAAGCCTACGTCGTCATTTTGCGGTGCAGTATACGCGATCTTGCGTATGCTTGCAGTGCACAAATTCGAGCCATCCTCACGGCACCAATCGCGTGTCCTCGAACAACAGTGGGGTGCTCATGTCAGACGAAGCGAACAAGGGCCTGTTATCGCCGCTCCGGCGCAAATTATTGATGGGAATGGCGGCCGTGCCGGCCATCACCATGCTGCCGCGAGCATCTTTTGCGCAGGCCCCGGCGACCTCGGCGGTCAATACCACGGGCCTCGCGGTCACCGACACCGAGGTGACGGTCGGCATCCTGCATTCGGCGACCGGCACCATGGCGATCTCCGAGACCGGCTCGATCGAGGCCGAAAAGCTCGCCATCGAGCAGATCAATGCCATGGGCGGCGTGCTCGGGCGCAAAATCAAGTTCATCCAGGAAGACGGCGCCAGCGACTGGCCGACCTTTGCCGAAAAGGCCAAGAAATTGCTGGTCAACGACAAGGTCGCGGCGATCATGGGCTGCTGGACCTCGGCGTCCCGAAAGGCCGTGCTGCCCGTCATGGAGCAGTACAACGGCATGCTCTACTACCCGACCTTCTACGAAGGTCTCGAGCAGTCCAAGAACGTGATCTATACCGGCCAGGAAGCCACTCAGCAGATCCTCGCCGGCCTGAACTGGATCGCCAAGGAGAAGGGTGCGAAGTCGTTCTTCTTCATCGGCTCTGACTACATCTGGCCGCGCACCTCGAACAAGATCGCGCGCAAGCATGTCGAGAACGTGCTGAAGGGCAAGGTCGTCGGCGAAGAGTATTATCCGCTCGGCAACACCCAGTTCAATTCGGTCATCAACAAGATCAAGCTGACCAAGCCAGACGTGATCTTCACCGACGTGGTCGGCGGTTCGAACGTCGCGTTCTACAAGCAGCTCAAGGCGGCCGGTATTGATCTCTCCAAGCAGGCGCTGCTGACGATCTCGGTGACGGAAGACGAGATCGATGGCATCGGCGGCGAGAACATCGCGGGTGCCTATGCCTGCATGAAGTACTTCCAGTCGCTCGACAATCCGAACAACAAGACCTTCGTCCCGGCGTTCAAGAAAATGTGGGGCGAGAAGACCGTGATCGGAGACGTCACCCAGGCTGCCTATCTCGGCCCGTGGCTGTGGAAGTTGACGGTGGAGAAGGCGGGCTCCTTCGACATCGACAAGATCGCGGCGGCATCGCCAGGCATCGAGTTCAAGGGCGCTCCGGAAGGCTATGTGCGCATCCACGAAAATCATCACCTCTGGTCGAAGACCCGGGTGGGACGCGCCAAGCTCGATGGCCAGTTCGAACTGATCTACGAGACCGCTGATCTGGTCGAGCCGGATCCGTTCCCCAAGGGCTACCAGTAAGACGAGAGCTATCAGTCAGTCACGGCGTTCGTCGCCGTTTCCCTTTCAGACAAAACCTCTCCCTGGCGTGGACCGCAAATCCACGCCCAAGACCCCCGCGTCGCGAGCAGGTTCGCGACGCGGGACCCTTTCCCGACGGAGGACATCGATGTTCGGCGACTACTCGCTTGGTGACCTTGGCTCCATCTTCGTCATGCAGGGCTTTGCAGGACTGATCCTGTTCTCCGTCTACGTCCTGATGGCGCTGGGACTTGCGATCATCTTCGGCCAGATGGGCGTCATCAACATGGCCCATGGCGAGTTCATGATCCTCGGGGCCTACGTCACCTGGATGACCTCGAGCTTCTTCCAATCCTATTTGCCGAGTCTGTTCAGCGGCTACTTCTTCCTCGCGATGATCCTGGCCTTTGTCGCATCCGGTGCGTTGGGGATGGTGGTGGAATGGGTGCTGATACGGCACCTCTACAAGCGCCCGCTCGACACGCTGCTTGCGACCTGGGGCCTCAGCCTGATCCTGCAACAGGCCTATCGCTCCGTGTTCGGCGCGCGCGAGGTCGGCGTCGAGCTGCCGCAATGGATGCTTGGCTCGCTGCACGTGACCGACAGCATCGAAGTGCCGATCAACGGCGTCTTCGTGATGTGCCTCACCGTCCTGATCACCGTGGGCGTCGCCTACGTAATGTACAAATCGCGCTGGGGCCGGCAGGTGCGCGCCGTCGTGCAGAACCGCATCATGGCCGGAGCCGTCGGCATCAACACCGAAAAGGTGGATCGCTACACTTTCGGCCTCGGCTGCGGCATTGCCGGTGTCGCCGGGAGCGCCTTCACGATGATCGGCTCGACTGGGCCGACCTCCGGACAGCTCTACATCGTCGATACGTTCCTCGTGGTCGTGTTCGGGGGCGCGGCAAGCCTGCTCGGCACCATCGCATCGGCCTTCTCGATCTCGCAGACCCAATCGACCCTCGAGTTCTTCCTGTCGGGCTCGATGGCCAAGGTGCTGACGCTGCTTGCCGTTGTCGGAATCCTGATGCTGCGGCCGCAGGGTCTCTTCGCCCTCAAGGTCCGCAAATAACAAGAAGCAGGCAAGTCATGGTCATCAACTCACGCTTCTTCAATCGATCCGAGCTCATGGGCTTCCTCGTGCTCGCCGCTGTGCTGTTCGTGATCCTGCCGCTCTCGCTGGATGTGTTCCGTCTCAACCTTGTCGCGAAATATCTGACCTACGCCTTCGTCGCGCTCGGTCTGGTGCTGTGCTGGGGTTACGGCGGCATTCTCAGTCTGGGGCAGGGCGTGTTCTTCGGCCTCGGCGGCTATTGCATGGCGATGTTCCTCAAGCTGGAGGCCTCCAGCGTCGAGAATACCAAGATCCAGTCGACGCCAGGCATCCCGGACTTTATGGACTGGAATCAGATCACGTCACTGCCGCTGTTCTGGCAGCCGTTTCACAGTCTCGCCTTCACCATCCTCGCCATCATCCTGGTCCCCGGCATCTTCGCGCTGATCATCGGCACTGCGATGTTCAAGCGCCGCGTCGGCGGCACCTACTTTGCCATCATCACCCAGGCGGTGGCGGCCATCCTCACCATCCTGATCGTGGGCCAGCAGGGTTACACCGGCGGGATCAACGGCATGACCGACCTGCGCACCCTCAAGGGATGGGACATCCGGCCCGACCACGCCAAGGTCATCCTGTACTTCGTCGAAGTGGTGCTGCTGTTCGCCTGCATCGGCATCGCGCAGTTCATCCGCCTGACCAAGCTCGGCCGCATCCTGGTGGCTATGCGCGAACAGGAAGACCGCGTCCGCTTCTCCGGCTACAGCGTCGCCAACTTCAAGATCTTTGCGTTCTGTATGGCCGCGGTTTTCGCCGCGATCGGCGGGGCCATGTTCGCGCTCAATGTCGGTTTCATGTCGCCGTCCTTTGTCGGCATCGTGCCGTCGATCGAGATGGTGATCTACACCGCGGTCGGCGGACGGATGTCGATCTTTGGCGCGATATGGGGGGCCATTCTGGTGAACTTCGCCAAGACCAGCCTGTCGGAATCCTTTCCGCAACTCTGGCTGTTTGGTCTCGGCGCGCTGTTCATCGCGGTCGTGCTCGCTTTCCCGAACGGTCTGTCGGGGCTCTGGGCCGACTATGTGCAGCCGCGCATCGACCGCCTGTTCGCCTCGCGCAAGAAGCCGGGCTGGACCGACAATTCGGTTGCCGACGGCGCACCCGCAGAGTGAGGAGACCATCATGCTCGTCGGTCATCACGATGCCGATGCCAAGCTGGCAGTGAGGAGATAGATCATGCTCGTCGGTCATCAGCCGAAGGAATTCCTGCTCGCGGTCTCCGGACTGACGGTTTCCTTCGACGGCTTCAAGGCGGTCAACGATCTCTCGTTTTATATTGAGGAGAACGAGATCCGCGTCATCATCGGCCCCAATGGGGCCGGCAAGACCACGGTGCTCGACCTGATCTGCGGCAAGACCAAGGCGACCGAAGGCTCGATCCAGTTTCGCGGTACCGAGCTGACCAAGCTGAAGGAGAACGAGATCGTCAAGGCCGGCGTCGGCCGCAAGTTCCAGACGCCGTCGGTGTTCGAAGACCTCACCGTGTTCGAAAATCTCGAGATCTCGTTTCCGCGCGGCCGCACCGTATTCGGCTCACTCACTTTCCAGCGTGACCAGCCGGTGAGGTCACGCGTCGGAGAGGTCGCCGAGATGATTTTCCTCAAGGACAAGCTCAACACCTATGCCTCCGAGCTCAGTCATGGCCAGAAGCAATGGCTCGAAATCGGCATGCTGCTGATCCAGGATCCGGACCTGCTGATGCTCGACGAGCCCGTCGCCGGGATGAGCGTGTCCGAACGCGCCAAGACCGCCGAGCTGCTCAACCGCATCATCAAAAACCGCTCGGTGCTCGTCATCGAGCACGACATGAAGTTCGTCGAGGACATCGCGCACAAGGTCACCGTGCTTCACCAGGGCCAGATCCTCTCGGAAGGGACCATGGAGAAGGTGAAGAACGATCCCAAGGTCGTCGAAGTTTACCTCGGTCACTAAGGAGCGCGACGATGCTGGCTATTTCTGATCTTCACGTCGCCTACGGTCAGAGCGAGGTGCTGCACGGGCTCAACGTCAAGGTCGCGCCCAACGAGATCGTGGCGATCATGGGCCGCAACGGCATGGGCAAGACCACGCTGATGAAATCGCTGATGGGCATCCTGCCGGCGAAGAGCGGCTCGGTGACCATGGAGGGCGCCGAGCTCGGTGCCTTGCCGAGCTACGCGCGCGTCGCCAAGGGCCTCGCCTATGTACCGCAGGGCCGCATGATCTTCTCCACCATGACGGTGAAGGAGAACATCGAGACCGGCCTCGTGGTCTCCGGCGGAACCGAGGTGCCCGGCGACATCTACGAACTGTTTCCGGTGCTGCTGGAGATGAAGGACCGCCGTGGCGGCAATCTCTCCGGCGGCCAGCAGCAGCAGCTCGCGATCGCTCGCGCGCTGGCGACCAAGCCAAAAGTGCTGCTGCTGGACGAGCCGACCGAAGGTATCCAGCCGTCGATCATCAAGGAGATGGCGCGCACGCTCAAGCGCATCCGCGACGAGAAGGGGCTTTCGATCGTCGTGTCCGAGCAGGTCCTGAGCTTCGCGCTCGATATCGCCGACCGTGTGCTGGTGATCGAGAACGGCGAGATCGTCCGTGACGATCCGCGCGACGCCGTCGATGCCGCGCAGGTCTCGAAATATCTGTCCGTCTAACCAACCGTGTAAAAGGGGAGCATCTCGATGCCAGAGACACTGATCAAGGTCGATCTCACCAAGTCGGCCTATGAAAATGACATGGTGCATAACCGCTGGCACCCCGACATTCCGATCGTAGCCTGGGTCAATCCCGGCGACGATTTCATCATCGAGACTTACGACTGGACCGGCGGCTTCATCAAGAACAACGATTCCGCCGACGATGTGCGCGACATCGATCTGTCGATCGTGCACTTCCTGTCCGGACCGATCGGCGTCAAGGGCGCGGAGCCCGGCGATCTGCTCGTCGTCGACCTGCTCGACGTCGGCCCGATGAAGGAGAGCATGTGGGGTTTCAACGGCTTCTTCTCCAAGCAGAACGGCGGCGGCTTCCTCACCGACCATTTCCCGCTGGCGCAGAAGTCGATCTGGGACATCAAGGGCCTCTACACCTCGTCGCGGCATATTCCGGGCGTCAACTTCGCCGGCCTGATCCATCCCGGCTTGATCGGCTGTCTGCCCGATCCGAAGATGCTGGACACCTGGAACAAGCGCGAGGCCGAGCTGATCGCGACCAACCCGACCCGCGTGCCTGGACTGGCGAACCCGCCATTCGCGCCGACCGCTCATGGCGGTCGCGCCAAGGGTGACGTCAAGGACAAGATCGGCGCTGAAGGCGCACGTACCGTGCCGCCGCGTGAGCATGGCGGAAATTGCGACATCAAGGACCTCTCGCGCGGCTCGAAGATCTACTTCCCGGTCTACATGCAGGGTGCCGGTCTCTCGATGGGCGATCTGCACTTCAGCCAGGGGGACGGCGAGATCACCTTCTGCGGCGCGATCGAGATGGCTGGTTGGCTGCATCTGAAGGTCGAGGTGATCAAGGACGGCATGGCGAAGTACGGCGTCAAGAATCCGATTTTCAAGCCGTCGCCGATCACCCCGAACTACAAGGACTATCTGATCTTCGAAGGCATCTCGGTCGACGAGGCCGGCAAGCAGCACTATCTCGATGTTACCATTGCCTATCGCCAGGCCTGCCTGAATGCGATCGAATATCTGAAGAAGTTCGGCTACTCCGGCGCCCAGGCTTATTCGATCCTCGGCACCGCACCGGTTCAGGGCCACATCTCCGGTGTGGTCGACGTGCCCAACGCCTGCGCCACATTATGGCTGCCGACGGAAATCTTCGATTTCGATGTGATGCCGTCCTCGGCAGGACCTATCAAGCACATCAAGGGCGATATCCAGATGCCGATCTCGCCGGACAAGTAATCCCTGCGCGACGGGATGCGGGACGGCGTATCTGCCGTCCCGCATCCGCCGCGACAGTTCTCTCACAGACAACAGCGTAGGGATGATGCGATGCCGGTCTATGAATATCTCTGTGACGATTGCGGTTCGTTCAAGGATATGCGGCCGATGGCCGAATGCGACGATCCGCAGGTCTGTCCGCAATGTGAAATCATGGCGCCGCGCGTCATTCTGACCGCCCCGAACTTCTTCTGCATGCCGTCGGAGACGCGCACGGCTCACGCAGTCAACGAGCGCAGCACGCACGCGCCGCAGACGCTCGCGCAATACAAGGCGTCGCATGGCCCAGGGTGCGGCTGCTGCTCCACGGGAAAAAACTCGTCGGACAAGAAAAAGCCGGCGCGGCTGGTGACCATGACCAGGAGCGGTGCCAAGGGCTTTCCGACCGCGCGGCCCTGGATGATCAGTCACTGATTCACGCAACAATATCAAACACAGTAGAGGAGCAATTCAATGCTTCACGGTGACATCTCCAGCAGCAACGACACTGTCGGCGTCGCGGTGGTCAACTACAAGATGCCCCGCCTGCACACCAAGGCCGAGGTGCTCGACAACGCCCGCAAGATCGCCGACATGGTGGTGGGCATGAAGGTCGGCCTTCCCGGCATGGATCTGGTAATCTTCCCGGAATACTCCACCCAGGGCATCATGTACGACTCCAAGGAGATGTACGAGACCGCTTGCGCGGTGCCCGGTGAAGAGACCGCGATTTTTGCGGAGGCCTGCCGCAAGGCCAAGGTGTGGGGCGTGTTCTCGCTCACGGGCGAACGCCACGAAGAGCATCCGCACAAGGCGCCCTACAACACCTTGATCCTGATGAACGACAAGGGTGAGATCGTACAGAAGTACCGCAAGATCATGCCGTGGGTGCCGATCGAGGGCTGGTATCCCGGCAATTGCACCTATGTCTCCGACGGCCCGAAGGGGATGAAGGTCAGCCTGATCATCTGCGACGACGGCAATTTCCCGGAGATCTGGCGCGACTGCGCCATGAAAGGGGCCGAGTTGATCGTACGCTGCCAGGGCTACATGTATCCGGCCAAGGAGCAGCAGATCCTGATTTCAAAGGCGATGGCGTGGGCCAACAACGTCTATGTCGCGGTCGCCAACGCTGCCGGCTTCGACGGGGTTTATTCCTACTTCGGTCACTCCGCGATCATCGGCTTCGACGGCCGCACCCTCGGCGAGTGCGGCGAGGAGGACTACGGCATCCAATATGCCCAGTTGTCGAAGCATCTGATCCGCGATGCGCGCCGCAACGGCCAGTCGCAGAACCATCTCTACAAGCTGGTCCATCGCGGTTACACCGGCATGATCAATTCCGGCGAAAGCCCGCGGGGCGTCGCGGCCTGCCCCTATGATTTCTACAAGAACTGGATTGCCGATCCCGAGGGCACAAGGGACATGGTCGAGGCGATGACGCGCGCGACGCCCGGGACCGCCGAATGCCCGATCGACGGCATCCCGAATGAAGCGGCGCCCACCAATTACTGAGCCGTTGCCCAAACCAGTGTGTGAAGGCGTGCCGCTCGCTTCCATTGGGACGCGACGCCGCCCCAGATGATCAGTCATTGATGTGAACGACGGTCAATACTGCGACCGAACCGCACACGCACACGTCGTGGATCGACCAAGCTGCGCCGGAAAAGCGTGCCTCTGGTGCAACATGGTCAGCTGAATCAGTCCGGTTTTGCTGCCCCCCAGCGATTCCACCGATTCCGTAGTTCCACGGAGGGGCCCGGCGGCCTAGTTTGCCGGCGGCGCCGCTGGGGAGCGCTGGACTGAGGGCATCAAAGTGGAATTTAGGCCGCCGACGGCTGGTCGGATTGGGCTGCGCCTTGCCGCCGTCGCTTCGTCTGTCGTGGTGGTCGTTCTCAGCCTCGGCCTATCGGCGATACCTGCGCAGGCGGACTGCGCGCCCGACCCGGCGGCAAGCGGGCAGACCGTCACCTGTAGCGGCACCGATGCCGACGGCTTTGCGGCAGGTGGCGGCGTCACCAATCTGACCGTAAATGTGCTGACTGGTGCTAGCGTCAACGATAACGGCACGGCGGCGATCAACGTCAATGACACCAACGTCATCACCAACAACGGCACGGTGTCGGCGGGCTCGGGCCTCACCGGCATCAATGGCGGCAATTCGAACACCGTGACCAACAACGGCGCCATCACGGTGCTTGATAACGGCCTCGGTATCTCCGCGCTCGATCACAACATCATTGTCAATGCCGGGACCGTCACCACCGGCGACCATGGCAGCGCGATCTCGGTAGGAAACAACAATAGCGTTAGCAACAGCGGTGCGCTGTCCATCGGCGCGTCGGGCGCGGGCATCTTCGCGGTCCAGAGCAACACAATCACCAACGCCGCGACGGGCACCATCACCGGCCTTGACGATTCAATCGGG
This sequence comes from Bradyrhizobium sp. 40, assembly GCF_023100925.1. NCBI lineage: Bacteria > Pseudomonadati > Pseudomonadota > Alphaproteobacteria > Hyphomicrobiales > Nitrobacteraceae > Bradyrhizobium > Bradyrhizobium sp. 40. The sequence continues at coordinate 7,112,221 of NZ_CP064688.1, read as the reverse complement.
ATTTACGCTTCGTTCGGTGGCACGACTGTGACCAATGCAGGCGCGATCAAGGTCGGCGATTCCTCCGGCTTCTCCGGCGGCATCGTTGCGATCATGGATAACAACACGGTCACCAACGCGGCCAGCGGCAGGATCTCGGTCGGGCAGAGTGCCGCTGGCATCTTTATGCAAGGTAATTTTCAAACCGTCAGCAATTTCGGCGCCATCACGGCGAGCGACTTTGGCGTCGGCATCGCCTTGTTCGGTGATGACGCAAAGGTGACCAATAGTGGTTCGATCAAATCGGGCGACGGCACGTCCGCCGGCATTGCGGTGCAGGGCAATCGGGCCGCGATCAACCAAAACGGGACGATCGGCGTGGGTCTGGGCGCTGCGGGCATCGCGTTTACGGGCCTGTCCTCCACGATCAGCAACAATGGACGGATCACAGGGGCCGATTTCGCCGAGGGCATCGTAGCTCTCGGTGATTCCAACACCATCATCAACAGCGGTACGATCACCGTCGGCGATTCCGGCTTAGGCATCGACGTGAGCTCGTTCACAACGACAAACCAGATCGTCAATACCGGCACCATTACCGTCGGTGCTGGCGGTGTCGGCATCAGCGCGAACGGCGGGGCCAACGTCTTCAACTCGGGGACCATCAACGCTGGGGCCGGAATTGCTGCAATCGAGTTTTGTGTCTGCGGCCCCAACACACTGACGCTCGGACCCGGCAGCATCATCAATGGCCTGGTGCTCGGCACTGGCGCCGACACCTTCCAGCTCGGCGGCATCGGCAAGGATACGTTCAACCTCGACCTGATCGGCCCCCTTCTCCAGTATGACGGCTTCTCGACCTTCAACAAGGTCGACAATTCGAACTGGACCGTGACCGGCACGGGCAATCAGGACTGGAATGTGCTGGGCGGCACGCTCACGCTGGTCGGCACCATCAATGGCAATATAAGCGTCGCGACCGGTGGTACATTCGGCGGAGTCGGCAGCGTCAACACCATCAACGTCAATGGGGGCACGCTGTCGCCGGGCAACCCGACCGGAACGCTCAACGTGAACGGCGATCTCACCTTCACGACGGCGTCTACGTACATGGTGCAGGTCTCAGGTACGAGCAACGGCATCGCGGTCGCCACGGGGACCTCCACGCTCAATGGGGCCACGGTCACAGTCGTCCCGACCGGCTCGATCGCGAAGCACTACACGATCCTGACTTCGACGACGCTTCCCGACAAATTCAATCCGGTCGTCGCGGGTCTGTCTTCGAACCTGAAGGCCAGCCTCAGCTACGATCCCAACAACGTCTTTCTGGATCTCTCGCTAAACTACGGTACAGGTCTCAACGTCAATCAGCAGAATGTCGCCAACGCCCTGACGAGCGTCTTCAATCGGACCGGCAGCCTCCCCGTGGCTCTCGCGAATCTCTCGCCGACGGGGCTGACACAGGCCTCCGGCGAACCGGCGACGGGCACGCAGCAGACGACCTTCAACGCGATGAACCTGTTCCTCGGCCTGCTCACCGACGTGTTTGGCGCGGGGCGCAACGGGACGCCGGGTGCGACGCCCTTCGCCGACGAGACGAGCGCGAATGCGTATGCGGCGACCGGCAAGGGCACACGCGACAGGAACGCGCGCGACGCTCTTGCCTCGATCCATAGCAAGACGCCGCCGACGAGTTTCGAACAACGCTGGGACGTGTGGGCGGCCGGCTATGGTGGCTCGCAGACCACCGACGGCAATGCCGGCCTCGGCTCAAACAACACCAGCAGCAGCGTCTACGGCACCGCCGTCGGCCTCGACTACCGCTTCTCGCCGTCCACGATCGCCGGCTTCGCGCTTGCGGGCGGGGCGACCGGCTTCAACGTCAACGGACTCGGCTGGGGTCGCTCCGACCTGTTCCAGGCCGGCGCCTTCGTGCGTCACAACGCAGGACCGGCCTACATAACGGCCGCGCTGGCCTATGGCTGGCAGGACGTCACGACCAACCGCATCGTCACCGCCGCCGGCGTCGACCAGTTGCGTGCGCAGTTCAGCGCCAACGCGCTCTCGGGCCGTATCGAGGGCGGCTATCGCTATGCCTCGCAGTGGATCGGCCTCACGCCCTATGCGGCGCTCCAGGCCACCGTGTTCAGTCTTCCGAGCTATTCGGAGTTCGCTGTGGTCGGCAGCAACGTCTTCGCGCTGAATTATGCCGCCAAGGACGCGACCAGCACCCGCACCGAGCTCGGCCTGCGCGCGGACAGGTCATTCGCCGCAGCCGGCGGCCTGATGACCCTGCGCGGCCGCGTCGCCTGGGCGCATGACTACAATCCGGATCGCACCGTCGGTGCGGTCTTCCAGACGTTGCCGGGATCCGCGTTCGTGGTGAACGGCGCCGCCCAGGCGCACGATTCCGCGCTGACCACAGCGGCAGTGCAGATGAGCTGGATGAACGGCTGGTCTGCGTCGGCGACTTTCGAGGGGGAGTTCTCGAATGTCACCCGCTCCTACGCCGGCAAGGGCGTCGTCCGCTACGCGTGGTAGGCGCTACCGTTTCTGCTGCGCCGGCTTGCGCGGCGGGCGCGGAGCGGCGGCCGGTGTGGGTGTCCCGCTCATCTTGTTGGCGGCCTCGCTGACGTCGAGCAGCGAGCGACGGATGTCTTCGAGGAAGTTCGCCGATTTCTTCCTCATGGTATCGGCGAGCTCGTGCAATCCCTGGATCTTTTCGAACAGTTCATCCGCCTTGCCGTCGGCAAAGCCGGGCACTACGCCTTCGATCTTTGTGACCGCCTTGTCGAAGCCCGCGAAGGCGCTGTCGACCTTGGCCATGACGGAATCGATTTCGCCGCCCTTGCTCCGGAGATCGGCGGTGTAGTTCTCGAACGTGCGCAGGCCCTCCTTGATCGCCGGGGCGTTGCTGACGATGGTGAGGTCGACACTATGAAGGGTGTCGACGATGGATTCGGCGTCGCTGAGATCGGCGGTCAGCACGGGGACGCCGTCCGAGTCCAGCGGCACTGGCGGCGCCGAGGGCGCGCCGCCGATCAGCGAGACCGCGGCGACGCCGGTGAGACCCTGAAACTCGATGCCCGCGACCGTGTCCTTGCGGATCGGCGCGGTATTGTCGAGCATCACCAGCGCCACGACCTTGCGCGGATTGTCCAGCTTGATCGACACGATCTGGCCTGCGGGAACACCGTCGAAATTGACCGGCCCGCCGCGGCGCAATCCGCTGGCGGAGCCGCCCTCGAATACCACGCGCAACTGGCTGCGGCTTTGGAGGGTGCGCCATTTCTGCACGCCGAGCACGCCGCCGAACGCCACGGCGATCACCGCCAGCGTCGCCGTTCCGATCACCAGATTGCTCGCGCGTGCCATGCCGGGGTGATTTTACGGCCAAAACGGGGAAGTTGGAAGCAGCCCGGAAGAGGCTGTCGGCGGCAATGTTAGGCTTGGCGGGTTAACGCCTTATCCGGTGTTGCTCGAAGAGCGAAGGCGGAAGCGCAACGACGATCCGCCCTCAGCGACATCAATGTCCAGCGGCGCGCTTGGCCGCAGCATTGTTCAGCACGATCAGGGCATCGACGGCGAGGCCTGTTTTGGCATTGATCAGGAAGGGATTGACGTCGATCGAGGCGATCCGGTCACCAGCATCCGCGATCAGGTTGGAGAGGCCGACCAGCGCCTTCACCGCGGAGGCCTCGTGCAAGGCCGGCTTGCCGCGATAGCCGCGCATCTTGATGCCGGCCTTGGTGCGGCCGATCAGAAGCCGCGCCTCGTCCTCGTCCAGCGGCGCACCGGCGAGCGCGACATCCTTCATCAGCTCGATGTCGATGCCGCCGGTGCCGAACAGCACGACCGGGCCCATCTCGGCATCGAGGGAGGCGCCGACCACGAGTTCCAGATCGGCCTTGACCTGTTGCGCGATCAGGATGCCGTCGAGCTTCGGCTTGCCCTTCAGCTTGTTCACCCGCGCGGTGATGTCGGCGAACGCCTTTTTCACTTCGGCCGCGCTGGTGAGATTCAGCACCACGCCCCCGATATCTGATTTGTGCAGGATCTCGGCGCTGACGACTTTGGCCACGACTGGGAAGCCGATCTGCTTGGCTATCTTCACGGCCTCGGCTGCCGTCTGTGCGATCGCCTCCTTCGAGATCGGGATGCCATAGGCCTTCAAGAGCTTCTTCGAGGCGACCTCGTCAAGCGCGGCGCCGGTTGCCGATTTCAGTGCCTTCTCCAGCACGGCACGTGCGGCGGGCTTCGAGCTGGAGACGATGTCGGGCACTTCCTTGCGCAGCTTGGCGTAGTCGAGCAGCGACTTGATCGCAGTCACCGCGCGATCCATGCCCTGCATGACCGCGAGATGCGGCAGCGATTTGCGCAAGCTCTTGGTGAACTCGGTAAAGCCGATCGACATCGCGCTGATATAGATCACCGGCTTGCCGGCCCGGCTCGCCATCTCGTCGACGATGCGCAGATTGCGCTCGCGCAGCTCGTGCGGCGCTTTCGGCAGCTCGGCATCGATGATGACGATGTCGATATCGGGGTCGTCGATCATCAGCCCGATCGTTTTCATGTAGACGGAGGGATCGACCACCGCGGCAAAGCCAGCGTCGAGCGGGTTGCCGACGATCGAGCCCGGCCCGAGCATCTTTGCCAGCTCCGAACCGACGTGCGAGCTGAGCGGTGCAAAATTCAGGCCTTCTGCATCGAAGGCGTCGATCAGCATGCCGCGCTTGCCGCCGGATAGCGTCACTGCAGCGAGCCGGTCGCCCCTGGGCACAGCGGCGTGGACGAAGCATTCGGTGGTCTCGATCAGTTCGTCGAGCCCGCCGACCCTGATGACCCCTTCGCGCGTTGCAATGGCATCGAATGTCTCGATCGAGCCCGCGAGCGCGCCGGTGTGTGCCATCGCCGCCGCGCGGCCACCCTCGGACGCCCCGAGCTTGAGCGCGATCACCGGTTTGCTCGCGGCGCGGGCCGCCTTGCAGGCGTCCCGGAATGCCTTGGTGTTGCGCACGCCTTCGAGGTACACCACGATCACCTTGATGCTCGGATCCTCGGCGAAATAGCGCATCAGGTCCGGCGTCTCGAGCCCGGCCTCGTTGCCGGTCGTCACCATGTAGCCGACCCCGACGCCGCGATCTTCCAGGGCCTGGCGGATCGCCATGACGATGGCACCGGATTGTCCGGCAATCGCCACCGCGCCCTGTTCCATAGTGACGATACGGTCGTCGATATTGGTGAAGAGCTTTTCGCCGGCGCTCAAATTGCCGAGGCAGTTCGGGCCGGTGACCGCCAATCCCGTCTCGCGCACGGCCGCTTGCAGTTCGGCGGCGAGCTTCTGGCTTTCCTCGTCCTGCAACTCGCTGAAGCCCGAGGTGACGATGGTGGCCGAGCGCGCGCCGGCCGCGGCGGCATCGCGGATCACCTGCACGGCAAAGCGCGCCGGGACCAGCACCAGCACGTGGTCGGGCTTTTCCGGGAGGCTTGCAAAGTCCTTGTAGCAGGGGACACCCCAGACGGTGTCGCGTTTGGCATTGACCGGATAGAGCCCGCCTTCGTAGCCGTATTTGACCAGATTGTTCCAGATGCGCTCGGCATAGTTGCCGGGCTTGTCGGTCGCGCCTACCAACACGATGTTGCGCGGATGCAGCATGGCGTGGATGCCCTTGACGATGTCGCTGGCATCGGGCGGCGGAGACCATGGGCGCGATGAAGCGGATGCGGCAGATACGCGAGCTTCCATGGTGTGACCTCACCTGTTGTTCTTGTTGGCGGTGCGTCGCTCTGTTCTATGGCGAGTTCTTCGGACTGGCAACCGCGTGGGCGGGTATGCCGTGCGGTGGAATGAGCGCGCGTCAAGCCCTGTTGATCGACATCCTCGGATCACTGCTTGCGCGGTCGTTCAATATCTCAGCATGCCGAGCTTGTAGGCGTAGTGATAGGCCAACTGCTTCGCCAGATAAGGAGCGATGGCGCGCCGGATCTGCATCTGTGTCGGTTCGAAGCCGAGAATGCGTCGCCGCAGGATGCCCATCTCCCTGACGCCGACCGCATAGGTGGATGCCGTCTTTTGTGCGTCATGGATTCGGAAGCAGGCGAGAAATCGCGGCAAGCGTGCGAATTTGAATCCTGCGGCCTGCGCTCGCAGGATGAAGTCCCAGTCCATCGCGTAGTGCAAGCTCTCGTCGATCGGCCCGATCCTGTCCCACACGCGCTTGCGCCAGAACATTGTCTCTTGCGGAATGTAGTCGGCATATCGCAACGCCTTGCCGTCATGGGGCGGCAACACGGCGCGGCCGACCTCGAGTCCCTCGCGATCGATGAAGACGCGATGGCCGTAGACGACGTCGACATGCGGATGTGCGATGAAGTAATTTGCGACATAGGCAAGTGTCCCGGGCAGCAGCACGTCGTCGCTGTTAAGATAGGCCATGATCTCGCTCTCGACGCCGGCGAAGCCGAGATTGATCGCGCTGGATTGCCCCTTGTCCGGTTCGCTGCTCCAGCTCAGGCTATCGCCTCGCCCCTTCAGCAGATCGCGCGTGCCGTCGATCGAGCCGCCGTCCTGCACGTGATAATACAGGTCCGGATAATTCTGGCTGACGATGCTGTCGATCGTGGCGCCGAGATATTGCGCATGGTTGTAGCTCGGCGTGACCATCGCGATCCGTGGCGCGCCCGAATGGATCGCAGGTGCTGGCAGGAAAGCCGTCAGGTTGAGCAGGCGCGGCGGATATTGCTCGAAGGTCCACATCGGCGGGCGGCGCCAGAGGCTCCGAAGCGAGGAACGTCTTTGCCCGGCGGCAATGAGATCCTGATTCCTCTCCAGGAGCGCGACGCGATTTTCGAGCTGTTCGAGACGATGCCTGAACTCCTCGTCCATCCCCGGTCTTCTCGCAATGCAGCGCAAAATATTCAATCCGCTATTCTTATAGGTCTCTGGCCAACGACGCCAGTTCAGCGGTTCCATCAAGCGTGTGCTCTTGGACAGAACCGATTGCGAACCGCTATTCATCGGCTCTGATCAAGGTGGCATGCAGGATGTAGCGCTCGGGGCCGGACGTGATGGCGTCGAACGGCCAGCAGGTCGCGAGCACGAGTTCGACATCCCGTACCGCAGCATCGATGCCCGACGCATCGAAGCGAACCACAGCGGAGGAATCCGCGTGATAGCGAAAGTGTTTACCGTCACTGCGTGTGACATCGATCACATCACCAATGGCAACATTCCGTAGGAAACGGAAATGAGTGTCGCGATGCGCTGCATATGCGGCAATTCCGCGCTCGCCCGCATCAGTCGTTTGAAGGATATGGCCGGGTCCAAAAGCAAGCGCCTGGCCGCTGGTACCTTCCAGCACGATCGCGCTGGCGCCGATCCGCTTCACCTCGATTCGCGCGACCGGCCAGGTATCGGCCCATGACCATGGCCTGACCACTTCGCCGGTTGCAACGCTCCGGTCGAACGCGCGCTCCAGCAGCACCTGCGCGAGCCACGCTTTGGCATGGATGTAGGCGCCGTCGCCGAACAGGATGACGCCGATCAGAGCGAGAACCGGGGGAGAGATGAAGCGGGGCATGGCACATCTTCCCGTCATTGCGAGGAGCGAAGCGACGAAGCAATCCAGACTGCCTCCCTGGAGGGATTTCTGGATTGCTTCGCTTCGCTCGCAATGACGAATTCGGTTGAGGCGGCGTGTTCAAAAAAGGCGCGCGCGGCCGTTGGTGTGGGACGGGCAGCCGCGCGCGCTAACAGAGGAGTTCGGGGGACTCCTCTCTCAAGCGGCGCCAGTGAGCAAGGTCTGACGCCGGTTGAACACGAACAGGATCAGGGCGAGCACGATCAGGATCAGGCCTGCGGTCATTTTCAGCTCTGCTGAGGTCGCGGTCTTGGGCAGGCGGATCGCATCCGGTGCAGCGGGCGTCGGCCGCCTCGTGGCCGGCTGGTTGCGTGCATCGGCGTGACGCTCGCGGAGCTGCGTCGGGACCTGCTGTCGCTCGCCAAAGACCTTCGCGAAATCCCAACCGGCCGGCAGGTTGATCGGCAACTCGCTGGGCTTGAGCGGCTCGCCTTCGGGACGGCTTGGCGTCTTGTCGACCGCGACGAGGCTGGTGAGCCGGGTGACGATCTGATGGTCGAGTGCCAGTGCCAGGATCGCCTTGTCGGAGTCTTCGGGCGTCATCTCGCGCAGGGTGCGCGCCACTTCGGCATCATCGATCTTGCGCTTGGCCCAAAGCTTCGACAGGCCTTTGCCTTCGGCCGCATTTTGCAGCGGCAGCGTCACCGACCATGGGCGGTCGCCGACGCGGCCCTTGATCTCGACCGAGCCCGCAAGCGTGTCGAGCTTTGCCGCCAGCACCAGCGGCTCGTCGAGATAGACGTCGGGAATGATCGTCGGTGTGACGTCGGCCTTGGCTTCGGAGAACTTGGCGCTCAGCCCGGTCACGGCCGGGTTCTCGAGCTTGGCAAACAGGCCGCGCATGCGCTCCTCGACCTGCTCGACGGAGCCGATATGGGTGAAGGCACCGCGGCCGAGCTCAGCGGCGCGCGTCATCAGATAGGTGTTGGGCGCCGACCCGATGCCGACCATGAACACGCGCGAGCGGCCGCGCATGGCCGTGATCGTTTCGAACAATTGCTGCTCGTTGCCGATCGCACCATCGGTCAGGAATACGACCTGGCGAACCATGCTGGCGTCGCCGAGCTTGTCGGTCAGCGCGGCCCGCATCGCCGGCACCATCTCGGTGCCGCCACGCGCCTGCAACGCGCTGACGAACGAGGTGGCTTCACCGACACGCTCGGCATCCGCCGCCACGGGAGCCGGAAACAGCACGTCCATGGTGTCGTCGAAACGGACGACGTTGAAACGGTCGGACGGCTGGAGACGGGAGAGCGCGTAGGCGAGGCTCGCCTTGGCCTGAACGATCGACGTGCCGCCCATCGAGCCGGAATTGTCGATCACGAACACCACCTCGCGCGGCCGTGGCTTCTGCGTCGCCTGCTCGGCGGCGGGCGGGGTGACGAAGGCGAGCAGATAATCGGCGTCGCCGACGCGCTCGCGGAACAAGCCGACCGACGGCGCCTTCACGGCAGCCGGCTTCCAGGTCAGTTCAAAATCGCGGTCGGCAGGCACGGCACCGTCGGCAAGCGTGACAATTCGCGTCGTATTGTCCGGGCTCTCGACCTTGAAATTATGGTGGAGGCTCTTGACCTCGCCGAGCGCAAAGCCGGCGTTCAGACGCACCGTGATGCTGGTCGGATTGACCGGCGCATTCCGGGCGGGATCCAGCACGGGCGACGAGATGCGGTCGCGGTCCGGCACCGGGTTCGAATTCGTCGCGCCCCAGCCGGAACCGTCGTTGCGGAAATCGACGCTCTGGACGATCGGCGCCGGATTGTAGCGCGGCCCCACTACCAGCGGCAGGCGCAGCGAATATTCGTTGCCGGATTGGTGCACCGGTTCCTGATATTCGATCTGCACCAGCACGGTTTCTCCGGGACCGATATTGGCGACCGAGTTGGTGAAGATGTTCGGCCGTTCCTGTTCGGTGAGCGCGACCTTCTGGCCGGCCCGGCGCGCCTCTTCGTAGATCACGCGCGCCTGCTGCCGCTCCTTGATGTCGCCCACGATGACGCGGTTGCCGACCACCATCTTCAGCGAATCGACGGCACCGCCGGCGGGGAGCGGATAGACATAGGTCGCCTCGACCCAATCCTTGGTCGGATTGCGGAAGATCTGGGTGACGCGGGCGCGCAGCGTCGGGCCTGATACCGTGATGTCGACGTCGATGCCGAGGCGGATCGCTTCCGTGTAGGCGCCGTCCTCCTTGAGGAGAAGAGACCCGGATTTGGCATCGCCGGGCTGGAGCAGGCTGGCCTGCTCCGTCGTAGCCGACCAGCCCGGCTCCAAGCTCACCAGCAGCGCCACGAAGGCGACCAGCATCACCGCGATGCCCTGCGCCAGAAGGAAAAGTCCGACCACGATCAGTCTGCCCAGCCAAGGGTGTTCGTTGCTGTCCATCGTGTCGTAGGTATCCATTTTGCCTGCTCCCGAGGATGTCTGCTGGCTATGAGCATCCGCCGGGACGGCCCGAGTTCGCGAGCAGAATGATCGGCAATGATCCGTCGCGGCCGGCCCGCGCGGGCCGACGCCGGGGGGCGAAGTGCGGTTTTGTGCTGGTTTGTCCGCCCTGCTAGGATGTCATCCTGGAGCAGGGCCACGATGCAGACGCAGGACAAATTCACCGACAAGCAGCTTTCGGACGAGCAGAGTCGCGAGATTGCGGAGACCATTCGCGAGGAGCTCGCCAGACGCCGGATCTCCCGGCAGGCGCTGGCCGAGCAGGCCAAGCTCAGCCTGTCGACTCTCGAGAAGGTGCTCGGCGGCCGACGGCCGTTCACGCTGGCGACCACGGTGCGACTGGAGCAGGCGCTCGGCGTCTCCCTGCGCAGAAGCGCCGCTGCGGTGACGCCTCCGGCCGCAAACGATGTCGCGCCCGACAGCCTCGGCTCCTATGCCCATCGCGCGGTGACCTGGCTCGAGGACGTCTACATCACGTTGCGGCCGTCGTTTGGCGACAAGGACGCGATCTTCGCCTACCGTACCGAGATCGTCTGGGAGCCGAAAGTCTCTGCACTGGTGTTCCGCGAGGGGGAACGGACCGATGCCGCCTATGAACACACCGGCGAGGTCGCCGTGCCGCATCAGTCCGGCTTCATCTATCTCGTCATCATCAAGCACGGCCAGCATCGCGTGATCACGGTGTCGCGGCCGACGGTCGCTGGCGAAATGTACGGGATCATCTCGACGCTCCGCGCCGGCCCTGGCTCGCAGCTGACGCCGATCGCAGCGCCGATCGCCTATGTGCCGCTTCGAAACTTCGCGAAGCCCTCACTGGGGCGGGTCGCGCCCGGCGATGCCAACCACGAACTGTACCAAAAGCATCTGCGCCGAACGGTGGAAGAATCGTTCGCGCTGTTTCTGTCGGTATAGTCCGCAAGAAATTATCCGGAATGACGCAGCATGCGTCTATAAGGGGACATGCAGGACGCGCCCGCACTCGACGACGGCGAATCTCCGCTGTTCTCAATCATTATCCCGCTCGAATCTCACCGCGGGCAGTGGGAGCTGTCCTGGCTCGGCTGGACGTCGCAGACTGCCGACAAATCGCTCTACGAGATCATCTTGGTCGTGCCGCCGGATTTCACGGCACGCGAACAGTTGAAGGCGTTGGCCGGCAACAGGGCTCGCCTCGAATTCACCGATTCCAAACACGACATCGGGCTCTGCGCATTCGGCGCGACGAAGGCGCGCGGCAGCTATCTGTTCTTCACGGAATCGCACTGCCGGCCCGAACCCGACGTGATCGAACTCTGCATTCGCGCGATCGATGCTCATCCCGACTGGGCCGGCTTTTCCTGCCGTTCGATCCCGATCTGCCATAACCGACTATCCGTGGCAGAGGCAGCCATGTACCAGGCCGACATCGAGTTCGGTATGAAGCAGCATCCCTGGCGCAAGATCCTGGATCAGTGTTTCGTGACGCGGCGCGACGTCTACCGGGAATGCGGCGGCCTGCGCGAGGAGTTCGGTCATTTCGCCGAATGGGTGCTTGCCGCCGCCTATCACGCGAGAGGCTATTCCCTCGGCTATCTCGAGGAGGCGCGCTTCCATCACTACTATGTCGGCGAGCTCGACGAGCTGAAGCAATTCACGCTCGACTTCGTGCAAGGCGAGATTCGCTATCTGAGCGAGGCCCGCAACGATCCCGGCAGCGAGCTGCTCGACATTCCGATCGAGTGGAGCTCGCGGAGCGAGGCCGGCACGTCGCTCGCCCGCAATGCATTGAACGCGCTCCTGCGCTACAGCCTCGCTGGCTGCGGCTGGAGACGGCCTGGTGAGAAATTGCCGGCGTTGTGGCGTTGGTCCGTGCCGGCGCTGCTCGGCGATCTCGGCGCGCGCGGCTTCGCGCGGCTGGGGGCATGGCACGCGCGGGCCGTGCTGGTCGTTCTGACGGTCGCCGGATCGAGCGAGGCGATCGCGCGATGGATGCGGCGATACATCGCCGCGCTGATCCGGCATCAGAGACTCGATTGCATTCATCGTCTCGGGCGAGATGCGCGGTCTGTCGGCGGGCTTCTTGGGGAGCAGATTATCGCGCAGACCGGATTCCATGCCGAGGAGTTCTCCGCCGGTCACACTTTCCGCTGGAGCGAACCGGAGGCTGCCGTGCGGATCAAGGGGATGCCCGGCCGCACCATCGTCCGCGTTCGAAGCCCGGCGCTTCGCGCGCCGCTGCATACGATCGACGCGCGATTCTATCTCGACGGCAAGCCCGTCGCGCCCGAGGCGGTCGTGACCAGTTATGATGGCTACACGCTGAGCCTCGATCTGCCGCCGTCAGGCATCGTCACCCTCGCCTGGGCATGCCCCGCGTTCAGGGGCGTCGGCGATTCGCGTCGTCTCGGTCTGTCCGTCGCAGGCATCGACGTCGGCCACGACATGTTCGAGGTCGAAAGCGCGGGAATAGCGTCGTCGCTCGCTTGAAAAGAATAGCGGCCCTTCGGCCGCTATTCGGTAGTTTTCAGTCGACTAGCCGCCGGTTTCGGCGCTGATGATGTCGCCGAACAGCTCCCACTGGCCCTTTTTGAATCGCCACATCTTGAGCTGCTCGATCGGCGCGAAGTCCGTTGCCGAGGTGTTGATCTTGATGCCCGGGATCAGGGTGTCGGGGACGAAGTCCTTGAGGCTCGCTGCCTGCTTCATCACATTCTCGCGGGTCAGATTGTCGCCCGCCTGCTTCAGCACCTGCACCATCGTTTGGGCTGCGGCATAGGCGTAAACCAGATTGGCGTCCGAAATATTTGCACCGGGTATGTATTTGTCGACGAAGACCATGAACTTCTTCATGCCCTCATCATCCTTCCACTGCGGATCCGACGCGTCCTTCAGATAACCGGCCGATAGCACGCCTTCGGATGCCTCGAGGCCGGCCGGCTTCATCACCGCGCCGATCGAGACCGAGACATCGGTCATGAGATGCATCGGCTTCCACTCCAGCTCGGCAATCTTCTTGATCGCCTGCGCCGCAAACTTCGGGGTCGCGATGTTGACGAAGACGTCGGCGCCGGTCCCTTTGAGCTTGACGATATGAGCATCGATCGACGGCTCGGACGTCTCGTAGCTCTCTTCCGCCACGATCATTTTCGATGCCCTGTCGCCGAACACGTCCTTGATGCCGGCGAGGTAGTCCTTGCCGAAATCATCGTTGGCATAGAAGATCGCGACCTTCCCGTCCGGCTTCTCCTTCAAAATATACTTGGCGAAGATCTGCGCCTCGACGCGGTAGCTGGGCTGGAAGCCCATGGTCCAGGGAAAATTCTTCGGGTCGTTCCACTTGCTGGCGCCTGTGGCGAGGAACAGCTGCGGCACCTTCTTGGAATTGTGATACTTCTGCACGGCGGTCTGGGTCGGCGTGCCCAGCGCGTTGAACACCAGGAAGACCTCGTCGCTCTCGATCAGCTTGCGGATCTGCTCAACCGTCTTCGGCGGCGAGTAGCCGTCATCGTAGGAGATCCAGTTGATCTTGCGGCCGTTGATGCCGCCTTGGTCGTTGATCATCTTGAAATAGGCTTCCTCGGTCTTGCCGATGACGCCGTAGGCGGAAGCCGGACCGGAATAGGCCTCGACATTGCCGATCTTGATCTCGGTGTCGGTGACGCCGGTGTCGTACGCTTTTTGGGCATACGCGGAGCGGGTCGCAAACAGCGTCATCGCTGTTGCCGCGGCAAGCAGGGCGAGTTTCTTGTTCATGAAAATTCCTTGGGGCTTCTTTGGGGTTTCTTCTGACTTTGGCACTTCAAAAAAAGAAAAGCGCCCGCGAGAGGGGCGCTTTGATCAGGCGTTGGCGGCTTTCTTGTCGACTTCGGAAGTGATCGAGAATTCCTTGCGCAAGGTCGGCTTGTGGATCTTGCCGGTGGCGTTGCGTGGTAACGCATCGACGAAGCGGACCTGGCGCGGACATTTGAAGCGCGCGAGATTCGCCGCGCAGTGCGCGAAGACATCTGCCTCGGTCAACCGCTGGCCCGGCTTCGCCGCGACGATGGCGAGGCCAACCTCGCCCCATTGCGGATCGGGAATGCCGATCACGGCGGCTTCCGCGATGGCGTTGAGTTGGTGCAGGACGTTCTCGACCTCAGCCGGATAGACGTTCTCGCCGCCGGAGATGTACATGTCCTTCCAGCGGTCGACGATGTAGTAAAAGCCTTCCTCATCGACGCGTGTCGCGTCGCCCGTGTGCAGCCATCCGTTGGTGAACGACGTCTTGTTCGCCTCCGGCCTGTTCCAGTAGCCGGGCGTGATGTTCGGTCCCTTGACCCAGAGCTCGCCGAGCTCGCCGACATCGGCGTCGCTGCCATCAGGACGCACGATGCGCACTTCGGTGTGCAACACCGGCTTGCCGGCGGAGCCGGCTTTCCGTGCAGCATCCTCGCGGTCGAGCACCAGCACGGCTGGCGAGGTCTCGGTCATGCCGTAGCCCTGCTGAAGCGCGACGCCACGCGCCTCCCACACCTTGAGCAGCGGCACTGGCATTGGTGCGCCGCCGACACCGCCGACGATCAGCCGGCCGAGGTCGGTGGTCGCGAAGGCCGGATGCTGGGCCATGAACTGGTAGATCGCGGGCACGCCGAAGAACACGTTGATGCCCTGTGCGGGGTCGTTGATCAGGCCGAGCGCCGTGCCGGGATCGAAGGCGCGCATGATCATCACGGTGCCGCCGGCATGCAGCACCGGATTGGTGTAGCAATTCAAACCGCCGGTGTGGAACAGCGGCAGCACGGTGAGCAGCACCGAGGATGGCCCGATGCAGGCGGGGCCGCCGAGATTGACGCAATTCCAGAAGGTCATGCCATGGGTGATGGTGGCGCCCTTGGGATGACCCGTCGTGCCGGAGGTGTACATGATGGTCGAGACATCATCGAGGGTGACCTCCTCGATTTTCTCGAGTGGCTTTGCAGCGGCGATGCCGGCCTCATAAGGCCCGCCGGGACCAAGCAGCAGGCTCGTCTCAATCCCACAGAGCTTCGCCACGGCAAGCGCCGTTTCGGCGAGATCGGTGTCGTGGATCATCACCTTCGGGGCGCAATCGCCGGTGATGAACTGGAGTTCGGGAACGGTGAGCCGGGTGTTCAGCGGCACGAAGATCGCACCTAATCGCCCACAGGCGAATTGCACCTCCAGCGTATCGGTCGTGTTCAGCGCCAGCACCGCGACCCGCTCGCCGCGCGAGACCTTCAGCGTATGACGCAGAAATGAGGCGAGACGAGAGATGCGCGCATCGAGCTGCGCATAGCTGAAGCGGCGCTCGCTCGCGAGGTCGATCACCGCGACCTTGTTCGGCGTGCGGCGGCCATGGTGGGCGATCCAGTCGTAGTAACGAACGGCCAAAAATTCCTCCCTCGGCGGTCTGGTGCCGCCCGCGTCCCTATTGCCATGCACCATGCCCGGCATGGCCCTGAGGCCAGCCGGAGTTTGTGCACCACGCCTTTTTTTGATCCGGAGTTGGCGCGCGAGCGATGAAAATCGTCTTGCGTTGAGTTGCTAGAGCGAGCCTGCTTGGAGGGGAGCCTTGGCCAGCCACTCCGCGCAAGTGAGCTGTCAAAGTTCCGGCCATGGTGCACGAGACGAATCCGCCAGCAGGGCGAGAGTGCGATGATGAGCCCGTTCTATACCGCCGAACATGACGCCTTTCGTGACGTGATGCGCCGCTTTGTCGACAAAGAGATTGCGCCCTTCGCCCACGAGTGGGACGAGGGCGGCGAATTCCCCCGCGCCCTCTATCGCAAGGCGGCCGAGATCGGGCTCTTGGGGCTCGGTTTCCCCGAGGAATATGGCGGGATCGCCGCCGACCAGTTCATGAAGATCGTCGCCAGCCAGGAGCTGGCGCGGGCCGGCGCCGGCGGCGTCAGCGCCAGCTTGATGAGCCATACGATCGGTTCGCCGCCGGTCGCGCGGGCCGCGCGCCCCGAGGTTAAGGCGCGCGTGCTGCCTCAGGTGCTCGCGGGTGAGAAAATCTCCGCGCTCGCGATCACCGAGCCGGGCGGCGGTTCTGATGTTGCGAGCCTCCGGACCAAGGCGCGGCGCGATGGCGATCACTACGTCGTGAGCGGCGAGAAGACCTTCATCACCTCGGGTATGCGCGCCGACTATCTGACCGTTGCGGTGCGCACCGGGGGTGAGGGCGCCGGCGGCGTCAGCCTGCTCCTGATCGAGGGGGATACGCCGGGCCTGTCCCGGACAAAGCTGAAGAAGATGGGCTGGTGGGCCTCTGACACCGCGACCCTGCATTTCGACGAGTGCCGCGTACCGGCGGAAAACCTGATCGGCGAGGAGGGCCAAGGCTTCAAGATCATCATGCGGAATTTTAACAGCGAGCGCATGGGCATGGCGGCGGGCTGCACCGCGTTCGCGCGCGTCTCCCTCGACGAAGCCATTGCCTACGCCAAGGAGCGCAAGACCTTCGGCAAGCCGCTGGCGCAGCACCAGGTGATCCGCCACAAGATCGTCGACATGGCGCAGAAGGTCGCCGCGTCGCAAGCGATGCTGGAGATGCTGGCCTGGCGGCTGGAGCAGGGTGAAAGCCCGGTCGCCGAAATCTGCATGATGAAGAACCAGGCGACCCAGACCATGGCATTCTGCGCCTCTGAAGCCGTGCAGATTTTTGGCGGCGCCGGCTTCATGCGCGGCATCAAGGCCGAGCGCATCTACCGCGAGGTCAAGGTCAACGCCATCGGCGGCGGCACCGAGGAGATCATGAAGGATCTGGCGTCGCGGCAGATGGGATTGTGACGACGAGAGGAAGCAATGCTGTTTACCGCCGACCACGACGAGATCCGTCGTTCCTTACAGAAATTCATTGCCAACGAGATCAATCCGCACGTCGATGAATGGGAGCAGGCCGACATCTTCCCGGCGCACGAGCTGTTCAGGAAGATGGGCAGCCTCGGCTTTCTCGGACTGAACAAGCCGGTCGAATTCGGCGGATCCGGCCTCGACTATTCCTATGCGCTGATGATGGCGGAGGAGCTCGGCGCCATCAATTGCGGCGGGGTGCCGATGGCGATCGGGGTGCAGACCGACATGGCGACGCCGGCGCTGGCGCGGTTCGGCTCCGACGAGGTGCGACGCGAATTCCTGGCGCCCTCGATCTCTGGCGACTATGTGGCCTGCATCGGCGTCTCCGAGCCCGGCGCAGGCTCCGACGTCGCCTCGATCAAGACCAATGCGCGCTCCGACGGCGACGATTACGTCATCGATGGCGGCAAGATGTGGATCACCAACGGCACTCAGGCCGACTGGATCTGCCTGCTCGCCAATACCGGCGACGGGCCCGTTCACCGCAACAAGTCGCTGATCTGCGTGCCCATGAAGATCAAGGGCGTCACTGTCGCGCGCAAGCTCGACAAGATGGGCATGCGCTCGTCGGATACCGCACAAATCTTCTTCGACAATGTCCGCGTGCCCAAGCGCAACCGGATCGGCGAGGAGGGCAAGGGCTTTACCTATCAGATGATCCAGTTCCAGGAGGAGCGCCTCTGGGGCGCGGCCGCCTGCCTGAAGGCGCATGAATACATCATCAACGAGACCATCGAATACACCCGCAACCGTAAGGCCTTCGGGAAGTCGATCCTCGACAACCAGGTCGTCCATTTCAAGCTTGCCGAAATGCAGACCGAGGTCGAGCTGTTGCGCGCGCTGATCTACCGTGCCGGCGAGGCGCTGGTGGCGGGCGAGGATGTCACAAAACTGGCGACCATGGCCAAGCTGAAGGCCGGCCGGCTCGGCCGCGAGCTTACCGACGCCTGCTTGCAATATTGGGGCGGAATGGGCTTTACCAACGAGACGCCGGTCAGCCGAGCCTATCGCGACAGCCGCCTGACATCGATTGGCGGCGGCGCCGACGAGGTCATGCTGATGGTCCTGTGCAAGATGATGGGCACGCTGCCCGGCAGCAAAGGAAGTTCCTGATGATCACGCTCTATCACTGCGACGGCGCGCGCTCGTTCCGTCCGCTCTGGATGCTGGAGGAAATGGGGCTTTCCTACGAGCTCAAGATGCTGCCGTTCCCGCCCCGGGTCTTCGCCAAGGAATACCTCGCGCTCAATCCGTTGGGCACGATTCCCTTCATGGTTGATGGCGAGACCAGAATGACGGAATCGTCCGGCATCTGCCACTATCTCGGCGTCAGACATGGACCGACGCCACTGATGGTCGGGCCGGAGGATCCCGCCTATGGCGCGTTCTTGAACTGGATGTATTTCAGCGACGCCACGTTAACCTTCCCGCAGACGCTGGTGCTCCGATACACCCAGCTCGAGCCGGAAGAGCGCCGCAATCCGCAGGTCGCCGGCGACTATGCCAAATGGTTCTTGGGCCGGCTGCGCGCCGTCGAGGCAGCCACCGCAAATACCGAGGCCTTGTGTGCTGGCCGCTTCACCGCCGCCGACATCGTGATCGGATACGCGCTCCGCCTCGCCGATACTATCGGGCTTGCCAAGGATTTTGGGCCAAATGTCGCAGCTTATTGGACGCGCTTGCAGCAGCGCGATGGTTTCAAGCGCGCGGTTGCTGCGGAGCAACAGGCCGGCGTCGAGCAGAACGTGGCGCCAAGAGTAAGGGCTTAACTGTCGTCCTGGCGAAAGCCGGGACGACGATATTGCCAGGAGTTCCGTCTCGTCCACCACCCTCGCGGGCTGCCGACCTCTTGCGCTTCATGATAGCGCTATCCCGCCGTGACAGCGCCCAGATTTCCGCTAAGGTGACCTCCGTCCGCAGCGGCCAAAGAGCCGCGCGAGGAGGATCCCAATGGAAGATAACGGTCGCGAATCCGACCATTTGATGCTGATCACGCCGGAGCGGGTATTCTATGCCGGCCTGCTCGGCCGCCCCCGCAAGCGGACCCCCGGCTGCTGTCACGTCTATGTCGCGGTCAAGGGCAGCCTGCATCTGACGATCGATGATGCCCTCGCCACTGGCGAGCTGTTCGTCACCCTGCCGAACCAGCGGCATTCCATTGCCAGCGACTACCGCACCGCGATCAGCGTCACGCTGGAGCCGGAGAGCATGCCTGATGGCGTGATCGAGGTCCTGGCCGAGCGGCTCACCGGACCCGACAAGGCCGTCTATGCCCGCAAGATCCTCGCCGCCTACACGCTGATGCGCCAGCGCCGCTACGGCGACATCACCACCGCCGAATTCGACGAGATGTGTTTTGGCGAAGCGCTGCCGCGCCGGGTGCTCGACCCCCGCGTGACGCGTGCGGTCGCCCGTATCGGCCGCTTCACAGGTGAGCCCGTGACGGCGGACACGTGCGCGGCGGACGCCGGACTTTCCGCTTCGCGTTTCCTGCATCTGTTCAAGGAAGAGACCGGCATCTCGTTCCGCTCCTTCCGCGCCTGGAAGCGCGCGCGACATCTGCTGCACTTCGCCAACCAGGACCTCAACCTCGCCCATCTCGCGCAGGACATCGGCTATCCCGATTCCACCCATTTCAGCCATTCGATCCGCCGCTTCTACGGCCTGAAGCCGCGCGCGATCTTCGTCGGCTCGCGTGATCTTGCGATTTATCGCAGCACCGAGACGGTGAGGCTCGCGGAGGCATCGTAGGATGCTCTCGTAGGGTAGGCAAAGCGCAGCGTGCCCACCATCTTCGATCCACGCTGAGACATGGTGGGCACGGCGCAAGAGCGCCTTTGCCCACCCTACGACATCTGGCCCATTCCAGCTTCTCCGCGCAAGAAGCCGCATGCCGCCCATCACATGATCGCAAGCGTTGAATTATCAACGTGCGAGACATTCAAGGCATGAGCGACAAGGCCGTCATCACCTGCGCGCTGAACGGCGTGCTCACCGACCCGAAGCAGCACAACGTGCCTGTGACGCCCGAGCAGATGGCGCGCGAGGCCAAGGCTGCGTTCGATGCCGGCGCGTCCATCATGCACATCCATCTGCGTCAGCAGGCGCCGGACAAGGGGCATCTGCCGTCCTGGGAGGTCAGCGTCAGCAAGGAGATCCAGCAGGCGATCCGCGAAGCCTGCCCCGGCGTGATCATCAACCACACCTCCGGCGTCTCCGGGCCGAACTACAGCGGTGCGCTGGATTGCATCCGTGAGACCAGGCCGGAGATCGCCGCCTGCAATGCAGGCTCGCTGAACTATCTGAAGGTGAAGGCCGACAACAGCTGGGCCTGGCCGCCGATGATGTTCGACAATGCGGTCGAGAAGGTGAAGGACTATCTCGACGTCATGAACGCGGTCGGTACCATCCCCGAATTCGAATGTTTTGACGTCGGCATCGTCCGCTGCGTCGGCATGTACCGCCAGGTCGGCATGTACAAGGGCCCGCTCGAGTATAACTTTGTGATGGGCGTCGCCTCCGGCATGCCGTCGGATCCCGATCTGCTGCCGATCCTGATCAAGCTGAAGCGTCCCGAGGCGCAATTTCAGGTCACCGCGATCGGCCGCGAAGAGATCTGGCCGCTGCACCAGCGCTGTGCGGAGCTCGGCGGTCATCTGCGCACCGGTCTCGAAGATGCCTTCTATCTCGCCGACGGCAAGAAGGTGACGTCGAACGGCCAGCTGATCGAGGCCATCGCCGCCTGCGCCCGCCGTGCGGGCCGCGAGATAGCGAGCCCGGCGGAAGCGCGAAAGATTTTTGGGACGAATAGGTAAATTATCGCCTCAACCGTCATCGCGAGCAAGCGAAGCAATCCAGAATCTCTCGGTGGATGCAGCCTGGATTGCTTCGTCGCTTCGCTCCTCGCAATGACGAGCAGGATTGAGTTATGTCCATTCTCGAAAACGCCATCTCCCCCGGCAGCGCCGCCTACCGCGCCAATCGCGACGGCATGCTTGGCCTGATTGACCGCATGCGCGCGCTGGAAGAGCGCACGCGTGCGGCATCAGCCGCGGCGAAAGACCGCTTCCACAAGCGCGGCCAGCTGTTGCCGCGTGAACGCGTCGCGCTGGTGCTCGATCCCGGCGCGCCCTTCATCGAGCTGTCCACGCTCGCCGGCTTCATGTTCGACGTATCGGATCCGGACAAAAGCGTGCCCGGCGGCGGCGTCATCGCCGGCATCGGCTTCGTCTCGGGCATCCGTTGCATGGTCAGCGCCAACGATTCCGGCATCGATGCCGGCGCGCTCCAGCCCTACGGCCTCGACAAGACGCTGCGGGTGCAGGAGCTCGCGTTCGAAAACAAGCTGCCCTATGTCCAGCTGGTCGAAAGCGCCGGTGCCAATCTGTTGCGCTATCGCGTCGAGGATTTTGTTCGCGGCGGCAACATCTTCCGCAACCTCGCGCGGCTCTCGGCGGCGGGGCTGCCCGTCGTCACCGTGACGCATGGCTCCTCGACCGCCGGCGGCGCCTATCAGACCGGCCTGTCCGACTACATCGTCATGGTCCGTGGCCGCACCCGCGCCTTCCTCGCCGGCCCGCCGCTGCTGAAGGCCGCCACCGGCGAGATCGCAACCGAGGAGGAGCTTGGCGGGGCCGAGATGCACACGCAGGTGTCGGGACTTGGCGACTACCTCGCCGAGAATGACCGTGACGCCCTGCGCATCGCGCGCGAGATCATGGCGGCGCTGGAATGGGAGCGGCCGGGCAGGGCGAGCGCGGAATATAAGCCGCCGCGCTACGACCAGGACGAGCTGCTCGGCATCATGCCGATGGACCACAAGCGCGCCGTCGACATGAAGCAGGTGATCGCACGTATCGTCGATGATTCCGACTTCACCGAGATGGCGCCGAACTACGGCCCGGCCACCGTCTGCGGCCATGCCCGCATCGAGGGCCAAGCCATCGGCATCATCACCAACAACGGTCCGCTCGATCCCGCGGGCGCCAACAAGGCGACGCATTTCATCCAGGCTTGCTGTCAAACCCGTACGCCGCTGCTCTATCTGAACAACACCACCGGCTACATGGTCGGCAAAGCTTACGAAGAAGCCGGCATGATCAAGCACGGCTCCAAGATGATCCAGGCGGTGACGTCGGCGACGGTACCGCAGATCACCATCTATTGCGGCGCCTCGTTCGGCGCCGGCAATTACGGCATGTGCGGGCGCGGCTTCCATCCGCGCTTCTGCTTCTCCTGGCCCAATGCCAAGACCGCCGTGATGGGCGGTGAGCAGGCCGCCGAGACCATGGCAATCGTCACCGAAGCCGCCGCCGCGCGCCGCGGCAAGCCGGTCGAAAAGGCAAAGCTCGATGCTATGAAGGCGCAGATCGTCGGCGTGTTCGACGGCCAGATGGACGTGTTCTCGACCAGCGCGCGCGTGCTCGACGACGGCGTGATCGATCCGCGCGACACCCGCGCGCTGCTGTCGGAAGTGCTCGCGATTTGCCGCGAGGGCGATGCGCGCACGCCCCAGCGCATGCAGTTTTCGGTGGCTCGGCCATGAGGAACGGATCAACGCAGCACCGACCGTTCTTCAGGGTCTTGATTGCCAATCGCGGCGAGATCGCGTTACGGGTGATGCGCAGCGCGCGGGAGCTCGGGCTCGGTGTCGTCGCGGTCTATTCGGATGCGGATCGCGACGCGCTCCATGTGCAACAGGCCGACCAGGCCGTGCGGATCGGCGAGCCGCTGCCGACGCAATCCTACCTCAACATTCCCGCGATCGTTGCGGCCGCAAAGGCCAGTGGCGCGGATGCCGTTCATCCCGGCTATGGC
Source organism: Bradyrhizobium sp. 40 (assembly GCF_023100925.1). Taxonomy (NCBI): domain Bacteria; kingdom Pseudomonadati; phylum Pseudomonadota; class Alphaproteobacteria; order Hyphomicrobiales; family Nitrobacteraceae; genus Bradyrhizobium; species Bradyrhizobium sp. 40. The sequence continues at coordinate 7,089,509 of NZ_CP064688.1, read as the reverse complement.
TTCCTCGCCGAAAACGAGGAGTTTGCGCAGGCCTGCAAGGATGCCGGCCTCGTCTTCATCGGCCCGTCGCCGCAGGCGATCGAAACAATGGGCAACAAGGCCGGTGCCAAGGAGATCATGAAAAAGGCCGGCGTGCCCGTCGTGCCCGGCTATCAGGGCGCCGATCAGGGCGATGAGGTCATGCTCGCGGAGGCGAGAGAGATCGGCTTTCCCGTGATGATCAAGGCGGTCGCCGGCGGCGGTGGACGCGGCATGCGGCTCGTGACGGACGCGTCGTCGTTTCCTGATGCGCTGCGTAGCGCGCGGTCCGAGGCGAAGGCGGCGTTTGGCGATCCGACCGTGATCCTCGAACGCGCCATCCAGAATCCCCGCCACATCGAAATTCAGGTGTTCGGCGACAGCCATGGCAACGCCATCCATCTCGGCGAGCGCGATTGCTCGGTGCAGCGGCGCCACCAGAAGCTGATCGAGGAGGCACCGTCGCCCGCTGTGACGCCGGAACTGCGCGCGAAGATGGGCGAGGTCGCGGTCGCCGCGGTGAAGGCGCTGCGCTACGAGGGCGCCGGCACGCTCGAATTTCTGCTCGATGCGAGCGGCGAATTCTACTTCATGGAAATGAACACCCGCCTCCAGGTCGAGCATCCCGTGACCGAGGCGATCGCCGGGCTCGATCTCGTCGAATTGCAGATGCGCGTTGCGCGCGGCGAGCCGTTGCCGGTGAAGCAGCAGGACATTCGCTTCACAGGCCATGCCATCGAGGTGCGGCTGTGCTCGGAGGACGCCGCGCATGATTTCATGCCGCAGTCCGGGCGCATGGCGTGCTGGCAGGTGCCGGATGGCATCCGCGTCGAGCATGCGCTGCAATCCGGCTCCGAGATTCCGCCGTTCTACGATTCCATGATCGCCAAGGTGATCGGCCATGGCGCGACACGCGAGGAGGCGAGGGGGCGCCTGATCGTCGGCCTCGAACAGCTCACCGCTTTCGGCGTGACCACCAATCAGGCCTTCCTGCTGTCATGCCTGCGTCATCCCGGCTTCGCCAAAGGCGAGGCGACCACGGCCTTCATTGGCGCGCATCGCGACGAGTTGCTGGCGCCGGGCACGGACGCCGCATTCGATGTCGCTTTGGCCGGCCTGCTGCTCTACGTCACGAACCCGCAGGCACCGTCGTGGCGCCGCGGACGGAGCCTCGCGGCAACGTTCCCGCTACCGGCGAAGATCGAGATCGCAGGCCAGGCGTATGAGCTTGAAGTCTGGCGCGAACGCGATGGCAGCTACATTGTCGCCAGCGACGGCCGGCAAGACAAGTTCGAGATCGATCAGCTCGATCTCGACGTGATCCGCTTCCGTCATGACGGCGTGATGGACAGGGCCAAATTCCTACGCGATGGCGACCGGCTCCACCTCCAGCGCCGCGGCATCCCGCTCGCGGCGTCCGATCTCACGCTCGCCGCGCCGAAGGCCGCCGCAAGCAATGGCGGCGACGGCAAGGTTCGTGCCGCCATGAACGGCCGCGTCGTTGCCGTCCTGGTCAAGCCGGGCGACCGCGTCAGTGCCGGTCAGCCGGTGATGACGCTGGAAGCGATGAAGATGGAGCACGTCCACAAGGCCGGCATCGACGGCGTGGTCGCCGCGATCGACGTCGCCGAGGGCGAGCAGGTGACGACGGGCCGGATCGTGGCCGAGATCGGGGCGGGTTAGAGCGGCAATCGTAGCTATCGTAGGATGGGCAAAGGCGCGCAGCGCCGTGCCCACCATCGTGCGGCAATTGCGATTGAATGGTGGGCACGCTTCGCTTTGCCCACCCTACGGCATCTCATTTGGTCGCCCCGTCCCGTCATTGAGCAAACACGCCACCTGGTGCCCGTCGTTCGCATCCACCAGCGCCGGCCGCTCCGTCCTGCATCGATCCATTGCAAACCGGCAGCGGGTGTGAAACGCGCATCCCGGCGGCGGATTGACCGGGCTTGGCACGTCGCCGTCGACCAGTGGCACGAGCTTTTTGGCAAGCGGATTGGCGACCGGCACCGAGGCGAGCAGCGCCTGCGTGTAGGGATGGCGCGGATTTGCAAACAGCTCGTCCTTGTCGGCAATCTCGACGATGCGGCCGAGATACATCACGGCGACGCGGTGACTGATATGAGCGACCACCGCGAGGTCATGCGCGATGAAGAGGTAGGAGAAACCGTGCTCGCGCTGCAGGTCAATCAGGAGATTGATCACCTGCGCCTGGATCGAGACGTCGAGCGCGGAGACCGGCTCGTCGCAGACGATCAGCCGCGGCCCCAGCGCCAGCGCGCGGGCGATGCAGATGCGCTGGCGCTGGCCGCCAGAGAATTGATGCGGGAAATTGTGCATCTGGTCGGGCCGCAAGCCGACCTGCTCGAACAGGTTTGCGGTACGCGCCTCCAGCGCTTTGCCGGCCGCGAGCCCGTGCACGAACAGCGGCTCGCCCACGATGTCTCCGGCAGTCATCCGCGGATTTAGAGAGGCGAAAGGATCCTGGAACACGATCTGCATCGAACGGCGGTGCGGCCGCAGCGCGGACTTGGACAGATGCGTGATGTCTTCGCCTTCGAGGCGGATCTGGCCCGAGGTCGGTTCGACCAGCCGCAGCACGCTGCGCGCCACCGTCGACTTGCCGCAGCCGGATTCGCCGACGAGGCCCAGCGTCTCGCCCACCCCAACCGAAAATGAGACGCCGTCGACTGCATGCACTGTGCCGATTTGTCGGCGCAACACACCGGCGCGCACCGGATAGTGCTTCTTGAGATCGGTGACTTCGAGCAGCGCCTCGGTCATGCCACCTCCGCCACTTCGGCCGCCCGCCAGCATGCCGCGAGATGGCCACCGCCCCAATCGGTGAGCGGCGGATATTCGGCCTCACAGCGCTTGATCGCGAGCTTGCAGCGAGGCGCAAACGCGCAACCCTTGGGCAGCCGCACCAGCGACGGCACCGTGCCGGGAATTTCGTTCAGCCGTGCTGGCGCGGCGACGCCCGGCGCCGGCACCGCCGGGATCGAGGCCATCAATCCGCGCGTGTAGGGATGTTTCGGCGCGGCGAACAGTGCCTCGACGCTCGCTTCCTCGACCTTCCGTCCCGCATACATCACGATGACCCGCTGCGCGGTCTGCGCGACGACGCCGAGATCATGGGTGATCAGCACGAGCCCAGTGCCGAGCTCTTTCTGAAGGTCCAGGATCAACGCCAGGATCTGCGCCTGGATGGTGACGTCGAGCGCGGTCGTGGGCTCGTCCGCGATCAGCAGCGCCGGCCGGCACGCCAGCGCCATCGCGATCATGGCGCGCTGGCGCATGCCGCCGGACAGTTGATGCGGATATTCCCGCGCGCGCCGAGCCGGTTCAGGGATGCGCACCAGGCGCAGCATCTCGATCGCGATGTCCCGGGCCTCCTTGCTCGACATGTTCCGGTGCAGCCGCACGGCCTCGACGATCTGGTCGCCGATCCGCATCACCGGATTGAGCGAGGTCATCGGCTCCTGGAAGATCATCGAGATGCGGTTGCCCCTGACGGCGCGCATCTCTGCTTCGTCCAGCGTCAGAAGATCGGTGCCTTCAAGCGTGACGGAGCCGCCGACGATGCGGCCGGGCGGATCCGGCACCAGCCGCATCAGGGATAGTGCAGTGACGCTCTTGCCACAGCCGGATTCGCCGACGATCGCCAGCGTCTCGCCGCGCTTCACCGTGAAGGACACATCATCGACGGCCTTGAACAGACCGGAGTTGGTGAAGAACACCGTCTTCAGGTTCTTCACCTCGAGCACGAGATCGGATTTGTCAGCCATCAGCCGCGCTGCCGTGGATCGAGGATGTCGCGCAAGGCGTCGCCGAACAGATTGGCGCCGAACACCGCGAGGCTGATGGCGATGCCCGGGAAGATCACCAGCCAGGGCGCGGTGCGGACATATTCGGCGGCGGATTCAGAGAGCATGCGGCCCCACGACGGGTACGGCTCGGGTATCCCGAGGCCGAGGAAGGAGAGCGAGGCTTCGGTGAGGATGGTCGAGCCGAGCTGGGCGGTCGCAAGCACGATCAGCGGCGCCAGCGTGTTCGGCAGCACGTGACGGAGCGCGATGCGTACCTCGCTCATGCCGATCGACTTGGCGGCCTCGATAAATGGCAGCTCGCGCAGCGCCAGCGTGTTGGCGCGGATGACGCGCGAGACGGTCGGGATCAGCGGAATGGCGATCGCAATAATGACGTTCGGCAAGGACGGCCCAAGCGCCGCGGTCATGATCAGGGCCAGCACCAGCAGCGGCAGCGCCTGCAGGACATCGGAGACACGCTGAAACACGAGATCGACCCAGCCGGAGAGATAGCCGGAGGTGAGGCCGACGATGACGCCGATCGAGCCACCGAGTGCGGTCGAGCCGATGCCGACCGCGAGCGAGATCCGCGCGCCATGAATGATGCGGCTGAAGACATCGCGGCCGAAGGAATCCGTCCCCATCCAGTGTGCCAGGCTTGGACGCGCCAGTGCCCGGGCGGCATCGATCGTCAGCGGATCGTAACGCGCGATGAAGTCGGCGAAGATCGCGGTGAACACGAACAGGGTCATGATGACGAGCCCGGCCGCGCCCAGCACATGCCGCTGCGCCAAAAACAGCACGCGCCGCCAGCCGACGGTCGCGTGCGCCCCGGCGCGCCTCAGTTCAACGTCATAGTCGATTGCGGCCAACAGGTTCTCCTAATCCGTGTACCTGATGCGCGGGTCGAACACGGCGTACAGCATGTCGACGATGAAGTTCGCGCTTACCACGACGATGGCAATCAGCATCACTAGGTTCTGCACGATCGGATAATCGCGCCAGCGAATCGCCTCGACCAGGAAGCGCGCGACGCCGGGGATGTTGAACACCGTCTCTGTCACGATGAGGCCGCCGATCAGGAACGCCGCCTCGATGCCGATCACGGTGATGACGGGCAGAATCGCATTCTTCAGCGCATGCTGATAGTTCACGGCGGCATCCGATGCGCCCTTGGCACGCGCGGTGCGGATATAGTCCTGCCGCAGGACCTCCAGCATCGAGGACCGCGTGATGCGCATGGTCAGCGCCGCGCTGCGGAAGCCGACGGCGGCGGCGGGCACGGCATAGGTCGCGAAGGCTTCCAGCCAGGTCGCCGGATTCGGGTTGAAGATCGGCATCTGGTTGAACATCGCGACCGAGGCGGTGAGGATAAGCAGGCCCAGCCAGAACGATGGCAGCGACAATCCGCTGAGGCTCACCACACGTAACGCGTAGTCGAGCCTCGTTCCCTGCTTCACTGCGCTGATCACGCCCAGAGGAATGCCGATGGACGCCGAGAACAACAGCGCCAGCCCGGCGAGCCGTGCGGTGATCGGAATCCGTGGCAGGATCTCCTGGAGCGCCGGCTTCTCCGAGACGTAGGAGTAGCCGAAATCGCCGCGCAGGAAGCCGCTGATCCAGTGCCAATATTGCACCACCAGCGGCTGGTCGATGCCGAGCTCTTTTTCCAGATTGGCCTTGTCGGCGGGATCGACATAGCCGGCCGCGGCAAACAGGATGTCGACGATGTTGCCGGGGACGATGCGCAGCAGGAAGAAGATGACGATCGAGATCCCGAACAGGGTCACGAGCATCAGCAACAGGCGCCGCACCAGATAGGCAAACATGCATCGCCTCCCGTCGAACCCGTCAGTCGCCCGCGCTACTTGTCCATCCAGACATCCTCGTAACGATAGCCATTGTAGGAGCTGTTGGACATCACCGTCACGCCCTTGACGTAAGGTTGCCAGCAACTGCCGGTCCGTGCGTGGAAGATGATCGGGCGGGCGACGTCCTCCTGCAACTTCTTGTCGATGTCCCACACCAGCTTCTTGCGCTTGTTGATGTCGGTCTCTTGGGACTGCACATCGAACAGCTTTTCGATCTCCTTGTTGCAGTAATTAGTGTAGTTGCGCTCGGAGCCGCAGGAATAATTCTCGTAGAAGGACTGGTCGGGATCGTCGACGGCATTGCCGGTCAAATTGAGCCCGAGCATGTAGTCCTTGCGCGCGATCTTCGGGAACCAGTTTGCGGTCTCGACCACGTCGAGCTCCCCGTCGATATAGATACTCTTGAGCTGGTCGATCAGGATCACCGCGGGATCGCGATAGACCGGGATGTTGCGGGTCGAGACCTTGACCGCGAGATGCTTGTCCGGTCCGTAACCTGCCTTCTGCATCAGCTTCTTGGCCTCTTCGCGGTTGGCATTGATGTCGGGGCCGTAGCCCGGAATGGTCTCAAGCATCTCCTTCGGCATGCCCCACAGCCCATTCGGCGGCGGCAGCATGGTCCCGCCGACGTCGCCCTGGCCCTCGAACATGATCGAGATGAAGGCCTTGCGGTCGAGCGACAGCGCCATGGCGCGGCGGATGTCGATATTGTCGAACGGCGGCGCAGACGAATTGACGATGATGTTGGTCGCGACATTGTTGGGTTCGACCACGCAGACCGAGTTCGGCGCCTGCGATTTGACGTCCTTGAGAAGCGGGATGCTCACTTCGGTCGGGAAGGCCATGTCGAACTTGCCGGCGACGAAGGCGAGAATGGCGGTCGAGCGGTTCGGGATGATGGTGAACTCGATGCCGTCGAGATAGGGCCGCCCCTTGCGCCAATAATCGGGATTGCGAGTCAGCTTGATCGATTCATTGGCCTTGAACTCGACGAACTTGAACGGGCCAGTGCCGATCGGGTGCGTGCGCATGTCGCCGGGTGAGACGTGGCAGGGATAGACCGGCGTGTAGCCCGAGGCGAGCAGTGCAATTAGCGAAGGCTGCGGCCGCTTCAGGTTGAAGGAGACCTCGAGATCGCCGTTGGTGGAGACATCGTTGACCTGTTCGTACCAGCTCTTGCGCGGGTTCTGCCGGAACTTCTGCTGCGACTTGCCCATCAGCATGTCGAAGGTGCATTTGACGTCCGCCGAGGTGAACGGCTTGCCGTCGTGCCACTTCACGCCCGAGCGCAGCTTGAAGGTCAGCGTCTTGTTGTCGTTGACCCAGGCCCAGCTCTCGGCGAGCTCGGGCACGATGGTGTCCATGCTGTTCTGCGCCACGTCCTGCTTGTAGATGACGAGGTTGTTGAACACCGGCATGAAGGGAACGTTGAGCGAGTAGGTCGCGCCTTCGTGGATCGAGGCGTTGCCGGGACTGTCGCGGTGGTACATCCGCAAAATGCCGCCCTGCTTGGGCTCGCCGGCGGGTGCAATGGTCGAAAACGCAAGCAAAGATAGCGCCGCCGTCGCGGCGAGCGCTCGTACGCTCCGCATCCTCGTCCTCCCTGGACATCTTGTCTTTTAGGCCTTTTGCGGCCTGTTTGAGGGGACGATAGCGACGCGAGCGCGGTGAGGCAACCGGCAAGGTCTGCTACTCTCTCGGCAATTCGGATGACGGAAGGCCGCAGGGGTTTTCTCTCACAAAGTGAGGGAGCCCAATCTCTGGCCACTAACTCCACCGTCGTCCCGGCCTAGTGCGCAATTGCGCACGGGGGCCGGGACCCATACCGCGTGATCTATCGATACAGTCATCAGGAGTACCAAACGACGAATCTTCGCCAAACCACTCGCTGTGGTTATGGGTCCCGGCCCCCGTGCGCATTGCGCACTAGGCCGGGACGACACCAAGTGTGTGGCGCGCGTCGGCCAAGCCCCTCACACGATCCTGGACGCCTTGTTCCCCCAATAGCGGTCCCGCAGCAGCCGCTTGTACAGCTTCCCCGTCGGCAGCCGCGGCAACTCCTTTTCGAAATCGACCGAGCGCGGCACCTTCTGCCGCGACAGCGACGCCCCGCAGAACGCGATCAGCTCTTCGGCGAGCGCCTCGCCCGGCACGATGCCGGGCATCGGCTGCACCACCGCCTTCACCTCTTCGCCGAGGTCGGGATTGGGCACGCCGAACACCGCGGCGTCCGCAACCTTTGGATGGGTGATCAATAAATTCTCGCACTCCTGCGGATAGATGTTCACTCCGCCGGAGATGATCATGAAGGTCGCGCGGTCTGTTAGATGAAGGAAGCGGTCCTCGTCGACATAGCCGACGTCGCCGACCGTGCTCATGCTGCCGTCGGCCGAGCGCGCCTCCTTGGTCTTCTCCGGGTCGTTGAAATATTCAAAAGGCGAGGCCGTCTTGAACCAGACCTGTCCTGGCGTGCCGGTGGGGCATGGTTTCATGGTCTCGTCGAGAATATGGAGCTCGCCGAGCAGCACCTTGCCGACGGTGCCGCGATGGGCGAGCCATTCCGCGCTGTCGCAGGCGGTGAAGCCAAGGCCTTCGGTCGCGCCGTAATATTCGTGGATGATCGGTCCCCACCATTTGATCATGTCGTCCTTCACCAGGGCCGGGCAGGGCGCTGCGGCATGGATCGCGATCTCGAGCGACGACAGGTCATAGTGTTTTCGCACCCCCTCCGGCAGCTTGAGCATGCGCGAGAACATCGTCGGCACCAACTGGGTATGAGTAATGCCCCATTGCTGCACGAGCTGGAGGTAACGCTCGGGATCGAAATTCTCCATGATGATGACGGTGCCGCCCATCCGGATCGTGAGGTTCACGGCGGCTTGCGGCGCCGAATGATAAAGCGGCGCCGGCGAGAGGTAGATCATGCCCTCGCGGTATCGCCAAAGCTTGGTCAGGAAATCGAACAACGGCAGATTGTGCTTTGGCGGCTCCTCCGGAAGGGGTCGCAGAATCCCTTTTGGCCGTCCCGTCGTGCCCGATGAATACAGCATGGCGGTGCCGAGCCATTCGTCCGGGATCGGCGTCTTCGGCAGATTGGCGGTCACCTCGGTGAGGCCGACGATGCGCTCGCTCTCGCCCGGGCCGTCGGCGACGATGCACAGTTTGATGTCGGGGCAGACCTTGATCGCCTCGCGCGCGATCTCAAGCTTCGCAACCGACGTGATCAGGATTTTCGACTGGCTGTTGACCAGGAGATAAGCGAGCTCGCCCGGCGTCAGGAACGAGTTGATGCAGGTGTAGTAGAGGCCGCAGCGCTCGCCCGCGCCGCAGGCTTCGAGGTAGCGCGAATTGTTCTCCATGAAGATCGAATAATGGTCGAGCCGCTTCAAGCCGTGCTTGCGGAACAAATGCGCCAGCCGATTGCTGCGCGCATCGAGCTCGCGATAGGTGACGGCCTCGCCAGTTCCCGCCATGATGAAGGCGGGCTGGAGCGGACGCAGGCGGGCATGCTGACCTGGGTACATCGGTCCTCCGGCTTTAGATCATGCGGCAAGAACCAGGATTTCGCGCACCTGCGAGGGGCCGTCGATCTTGCGCGGGTTGCGCGGAATCCAGTTCGTGCGCATCGCAGCGTCCGCGATGGCGTCGAAATGCTCCGGCGAGACGCGTACATCGGCGAGGCTGCGCGGCATGCCGAGCGAGCGGATGAAGGCATCCAGCACATCGGCCGCCTTGTGACCCGGAAAGCCCATTGCGGCCGCGACGATCATCTGGCGCTCGGCATTGTCGGGCGCATTCCAGCGCATCACGGCCGGCAGCATGATGCAGGAGGTGTAGCCATGCGGCACGTCGAAGGCTGCACCCAGCACGTAGCCGATGCCGTGGCTTGCCCCCATCGGCACGCCGGCGGCGAGCGCGCCCATCGACAGCCAGGTGCCGATCTGCGCATCCATGCGCGCGTCGAGATCGCCAGGGTCGGCCTTCACCCGCGGCAGCGCGTCGGCGAGCATGGCGAGGCCCTTCACCGACTGCGCGTCGGCATAGGGATGCGTCTCGCGCGAGCAGATCGCCTCGACACAATGATCGATGGCGCGGATGCCGGTCGAGAGGAACAGCCATTCCGGCGTGTGCACGGTGATGGCGGGATCGAGGATGGTCGCCCGCGGAACGCTGAGCGGATGCCGCAGCATCTGTTTCACATGGGCGGTGCGGTCGGTGACGCCTGCGATCGAGCTGAACTCACCGCCGGCGATCGTGGTCGGGACGCTGATCTGACGCACGGTCGGCGCATTCATCTCGGGCGCGACGCCCTTGTGCACGCGGATACGCTCGATGCCGTCGACATCGTCGATGCCGTTGGCGAGGCAGAGCTGCACCGCCTTGGCCCCGTCGGTGATCGAGCCGCCGCCCACGGTGACGATCAGGTCGGCGCCCGCGTCGCGCGCCGCATTGGTGGCGGCGATCACCGCCTCCCGCGGGGTGTGCGCCGGCATGGCATCGAAGACGCCCGCGCAATTTGTGCCCAGGGCCTGTTTGATCTTCGTGATTTCGTCGGTCTGGCGGTTGAGCGTCCCCGAGACCATCAGGAAGGCGCGGCGCGTCCCCAGCCGGTCCATCTGCGCGACCACGGCTTCGGCCGCGGGGTGGCCGAACACGACTTCCTCGATCGCGCCGTAAACGACACGTCCCTGGTGCACGCCTGTCCCTCCCCGGACAATTCGTCTTGTTCTTGTGGGGGGTAGTCTAACCGCGCTGGCGGCATTCGTCATGCGCGAAGACGCTGGCCGAGAGGTCGTCATGCCCGGCTTGTACCGCCTGCGCGGCCGAAGCCGCTTCTGCGAGGCGAAGGCCCGGGCGTCCACGTTCTTTGCGCCACGGGGCAAGACGTGGATGGCCGGGTCAAGCCCGGCCATGACGCTGTGGAAGCGTTAATGCCCCAAGTTTTTCTGTCAGATGCGATAGCTCTCGCCGCAGGCGGGGAGAGGCGAAGAAGAACCTGTCAACCCATCATCCGGCTAGGGCATCTCGCCGAGCCTTGCGCGCGCTTTGGTCTTGAAGAGTTCACCATTGCGACCCATCTTGTGGCGCCCGCGGGTACAGGCGTACCCTGCTATTTCCGCGGTTTTTATGCGAGGACCTGGGATGACTGGACCGGACGGAAGCGAGCAGTTTGTCAAAAGGCACGATTTCGTTTCGCCTCGACCTCGCGTGATCGCGGGGCTTCTCGCCGCGGCATTCGGTCTTGCGGGCTGTGGACAGCCGACCCCGCAAGCGGCCGCCCCGCCGCCCGCGCCGGTGACCGTCGCCCAGCCGGTCAAGCGCACCGTCACCGATTGGGACGAGTTCACCGGCCGCTTCGAGGCCATGGAGGAGGTGCAGGTCCGCCCGCGCGTCGGCGGGTTTGTCAACTCTGTCGAATTCCAGGATGGCGCCATCGTGCGTCAGGGCGATCTGCTCTATGTCATCGACCCACGTCCGTTCGAGGCGGTGGCCACGCAGGCGGAGGGGCAGCTTTCCGATGCGCGTGCCAAGGTGGAGCTTGCAAAGCGGGAGCTCGATCGCGGTTTGAGCCTGGTGCAGACCAGCGCCGTCTCCGAGCAGGTGGTCGATCAGCGCCGTCAGGCCTTGCAGGCCGCGCACGCTGCCGAAACACAGGCCGAGGGTGCACTCAAAGTCGCCAAGCTCAATATCGAATTCACGCATGTGACGGCGCCGCTGACCGGCCGCGTCAGCCGCCATCTTGTCAGCCCTGGCAATCTCGTGCAGGGCAGCGATACCGGAACGTCGACGCTGCTCACCTCGATCGTGACGCTCGACCCGATCTATATCTATTTCGACATGGATGAGGCGACCTTCATCAAATACAGCAAGCTGTGGTTCGAAGGCCGCCGCCCGAGCTCGCGCGATACGGCGAACCCGGTGCAGGTGACGCTCGCCGGCGAGACGAAACCATCCCGTGAAGGCAGCATCAATTTCCTCGACAACCGCCTCGATGTCTCCACCGGCACGCTGCGCAGCCGCGCCGTGATCAAGAACACCGATCTGTCGATCCTGCCGGGTCAGTTCGGTCGCGTCCGCCTGATCGGCAGCGCGCCATATGAGGCGCTGCTGATTCCCGACGTCGCGGTTGCGACCGACCAGTCGCGCAAGATCGTGTTCGTGGTGAAGCCGGACGACACTGTCGAGGCGCGTCCCGTGACGCTAGGGCCGCTCGATGACGGCTTGCGCGTGATCCGCGAAGGGCTGAAGGCTGACGACCGCGTCATCGTCAACGGCATCCAGCGCGCCCGTGTCGGCGCCAAGGTCACCCCGCAGACTGCGCCAGCACCAGCCGGTGGCAAGCCCGGTGACAAGTCATGAATCTTGGCCGCCTCTCCATCAATCAGCCCATTCTCGCGATGGTGCTGTCGATCGTGCTGCTGATCGTCGGCGCGCTCGCGTACACCACGCTGCCTGTCTCCGAATATCCGCAAGTGGTGCCGCCGACCGTCGTCGTCACCACGCAATATCCTGGTGCCTCCGCGCAGACCGTGTCCGACACGGTTGCAGCTCCCATCGAGCAGGAGATCAACGGCGTCGAGGACATGCTGTATCTCTACAGCCAGGCGACCTCGAACGGCCAGCTCACCATCACCGTCACTTTCAAGCTTGGCACCGATCTCGACAAGGCCCAGGTGCTGGTGCAGAACCGCGTCGCGATCGCGCAGCCGCGTTTGCCTGAAGAGGTTCAGCGCAACGGCGTCACCACACGCAAGAACTCGCCCGACATTTTGATGGTCGTGTTCATGCTGTCGCCGGACGACACTTTCGACCAGCTCTACATCTCCAACTACGCGCTGCTCCAGGTCCGCGACCAGCTGCTCCGGATCGACGGCGTCGGCGACATCCAGATCTTCGGCGCACGCGATTATTCGATGCGGCTATGGCTCGATCCGGATAGAATCGCCAATCTCGGCTTGACCTCGGCCGAAGTGCTCGCCGCGATCCGTGCGCAGAACGTGCAGATCGCGGGCGGCCAGATCGCCGAGCCGCCGATCGCGGATCGCGCTTTCCAGCCGAACCTCACCTTTACCGGGCGATTGAAAGACCAGAAGCAGTTCGAGGACATCCTGATCAAGGCCGGCTCCGACGGCCGCACGGTGCGCCTGCGCGACGTCGCCCGCATCGAGCTCGGTGCTCTCGCCTACTCCACCAACAGCTTCCTGCTGCGCAAGTCGGCGGTCGCCATGCTGGTGACGCAGCGGCCGGGATCGAACGCGCTCGCGACCGCGAAGAACATTTCGGACACGATGACGAAGCTGAAGGAGACCTTTCCGAAGGGCCTCGACTTCAATATCGGCTACAACCCGACCGAGTTCATCGCGCAGTCCGTCCATGAGCTGATCAAGACCATCTACGAGGCCATGTTGCTCGTGGTCATCGTGGTTCTGGTGTTTCTGCAAGGGTGGCGACCCGCGATCATTCCGATCATCGCGATCCCGGTTTCGCTGGTCGGCACCTTCGCGGTGATGGCGGCGCTCGGCTTCTCCATCAACAATCTCACGCTGTTCGGGCTCGTTCTCGCCGTCGGCATCGTGGTCGACGACGCCATCGTGGTGGTCGAAAATGTCGAGCGGCATCTAGAGCATGGCATGAGCCGGCGCGATGCCGCGCTGAAGACCATGGAGGAGGTCGGCGGCGCACTGGTGTCGATCGCGCTGGTGCTCTGCGCGGTGTTCGTTCCGACTGCGTTTCTGGGCGGCATATCCGGGCAATTCTTCCAGCAATTCGCCGTCACCATTGCGGTCGCGACCGCAATCTCCTGTTTCTGCTCATTGACGCTATCGCCGGCGCTGGCCTCGCTTCTCCTCGTCCCGCACCAGGAGAAGCGGCCGCCGGCGCGCTGGAATATCCTCGCCCGCGGCTGGAGCGCTTTCACGGGCGTCTTCAATCGCGTGTTCGACCGTCTCGCGCATGGCTATGCCGGCCTCGCCAATTTCGTGATCCGGCATTCGGCGGTGATGATCCTGATCTACGTCGTGCTGATCGGCAGCGCCGGCTGGCTGATCGCCACCACGTCGCAAGGCTTCATTCCGGCGCAGGACCGCGGCTACGTCATCATCTCCGTGCAATTGCCGGGCGCCGCTTCGCTGGCACGCACCACCGAGGTCGTGCGCGAGATCGAGCGGATCGCGCTGGATACGCCGGGTATCATCCGCGTCGCCGCTTTCGCCGGCTTCTCCGGCGCGACGCGGACGCAGGCCGGCAACGCGGCGGCGCTCTTCCCGGTGTTCGACGAGCCCGAGGCGCGGATCAAGAAGGGATTGTCTGCGAACGCCATCACGGTCGAGCTGCGCAAACGCTTGGCCGCGATTCAGGGTGCCTTCATCATCGTGATTCCGCCGCCGGCCGTGCCCGGCATCGGCACCGGTGGCGGCTTCACCATCCGCATCCAGGACCGCCAGGGCCGTGGGCCGGAGATGCTCGCCGCGGCTACTGACGAGCTTGTCGCCGCGGCGCGCAAATCGCCCTCGCTGCTCGCTCCCTCCGTGTTCTCTCCGTTCTCGGCCAATACGCCGCAGCTCTTCGTCGACATCGACCGCACCAAGGCGCAGAAGCTCGGCGTTCCCATCGCCGGCATCAACGACACGATCCAGACCTATTTCGGATCGACCTATGTCAACGACTTCAACCTGTTCGGTCGCACCTATCACGTCACCGCGCAGGCGGACTTCCCGTTCCGCAAAGAACCGAGCGACCTGTCGCGCCTGCGCACGCGGAACGCCTCCGGCGACATGGTGATGCTGGGCAGCGTGGTCGAGTTCAAGGACGTCTCGGGCCCCGACCGCGTTGCGCGCTACAATCTCTATGCGGCGTCCGAATTGCAGGGCGAGCCGGCGCCGGGCACCAGCTCGACCACCGCGCTCAACACCATCAAGAAGCTCGCCGACGATACCCTGCCGAGCGGCTTCACCTTCGAATGGACCGACCTGTCGTACCAGCAGATCACGGGCGGCAATGCGGGTCTCTACGTGTTCCCGATCTGCGTGCTGTTCGTCTATCTCGTGCTCGCTGCGCAATATGGCAGCTGGACCTTGCCGTTCGCGGTGATCCTGATCGTGCCGATGTGCCTGTTGGCCGCCACCATCGGCGTGCGCATCATGGGGCAGGACGTCAACATCCTCACCCAGATCGGTTTCGTCGTGCTGGTAGGGCTGGCGGCAAAGAACGCGATCCTGATCGTCGAGTTCGCCCGCGACATCGAGAAGGAAGGCAAGCCGCGGCTGGAGGCCGTGATCGACGCCTGCCGCCTGCGCCTGCGGCCGATCCTGATGACGTCCTTCGCCTTCATCCTCGGCGTGCTGCCGCTGGTGATCTCGTCCGGCTCGGGCTCGGAGATGCGGCAAGCGGTCGGCGTCGCCGTGTTCTTCGGCATGATCGGCGTCACCCTGTTCGGGCTGTTGTTCACGCCGATCTTCTACGTGGTGGTGAGGAACCTGGCCGAGGGGAAGAACGAGGGGAAGCCGACGGCGGTGGCTGCATAAGTATCAGTGGCAGCAACCGACGCTCCAATATTCACGCTGTCGTCCCGGCGAAGGCCGGGACCGATAACCACCGAACGTGGTTTGGCGAAGACTCGTCGTTCGGTGCTCCTGCCGAATGCAACCGATGGATTCCGCGGTATGGGTCCCGGCCTTCGCCGGGACGACAGCATTGGGTTGGACGCCGATCTTTCCTACTAACGGCCTAGGCCGAAATGGATGGGCACCGCCGGGGTTCTTCACTAGTATCCGCGCGATTTCAAAACAGAAAACTGCTGGGAGCAACCTATGAAATCAGCACTTTTGGCCGCTGTCGCAATTTCGGCCTTGCTGGCGGCCGCGCCGGCCTATGCGCAAGGCGTCAAGATCGGCATTCTCAACGACCAGTCCGGCGTCTACGCCGATTACGGCGGCAAATGGTCGGTCGAGGCCGCCAGGATGGCGATCGAGGATTTCGGCGGCGAGGTGCTGGGCCAGAAGGTGGAACTCGTCACCGCCGACCACCAGAACAAGCCGGATCTCGCGACCTCCATCGCGCGGCGCTGGTACGATGTCGAGAACGTCGACATGATCACGGAGCTGACGACCTCATCGGTCGCGCTCGCGATCCACGAGCTCTCCAAGGAGAAGAAGAAGATCGACATCGTGGTTGGCGCTGCGACCTCGCGCCTCACCGGCGATGCCTGCCAGCCCTATGGATTCCACTGGGCCTATGACACCCGCGCGCTCGGCGTCGGCACCGGCGGCTCGCTGACCAAGGCCGGCGGCGACAGCTGGTTCTTCCTCACTGCGGACTACGCCTTCGGCTACGCGCTGGAGAAGGACACCAGCGAGATCGTCACCGCCAATGGCGGCAAGGTGCTCGGTTCAGTGCGCGTGCCGCTCAACTCCTCGGACTTCTCCTCTTTCCTGCTCCAGGCGCAGAGCTCAAAGGCGAAGATCGTCGGCCTTGCCAATGCCGGCCTCGACACCACCAACTCGATCAAGCAGGCGTCCGAGTTCGGCATCGTCTCCGGTGGCCAGAAGCTCGCGGGCCTCTTGATGACGCTCGCCGAAGTGAACGGCCTCGGCTTGCAGGCCGCGCAAGGCCTGGTGCTGACCGAAGGCTATTACTGGGATATCAACGACCGCACCCGCAATCTCGGTGAACGCTTTCTCAAGCGCACCGGCCGGATGCCGAACATGATCCAGGCCGGCACCTATTCGGCGACGCTGAGCTATCTCAAGGCGGTCAAGGCCGCCGGCACCAAGGATCCGGATGCGGTCGCCAAGAAGCTGAAGGAGTTGCCGGTCGACGACGACTTCGCGCAAGGCGGCAAGGTGCTCGAGAACGGCCGCATGGTCCACGACATGTATCTGTTCGAGGTCAAGAAGCCCTCCGAATCGAAGAAGCCCTGGGACTATTACAAGCAGCTCGCGGTCGTTCCCGGCGAGAAGGCGTTCTTCACGGCCAAGGAGAGCGGCTGTCCGCTGACGAAGTAGGGCCAGCCAATAACTCCTATGTCGTCCCGGCGAAAGCCGGGACCCATAACCCCAGGGAAAAGTTGTGGGCGCGAACTGGTAACTCCGAGTCATCGTCAAACCACATCCCGTGGTTATGGGTCCCGGCCTTCGCCGGGACGACTCTGAGTGTGTGGCGGTTGCCCGCCCCTCACACCAGCCGCAGCACCACCGCGCCCAACGCCCCCGCCCACAGCGCAATCGCCGCGACGCCCTGGATCATGAAGCCCGGGCCGCGTTTAGCGGCAGCCTTCGAATAGCCGATGAAATAGACAATGCGGCCGATGATCCACACCGCGCCGATGCCGGCCGCGATGGCGTCGCCGATATAGATCGCGAACAGCCACAGCGCCGGCAGGACGATCGGCATCCATTCCAGCGTGTTCATCTGAATGCGAAACGCGCGCTCGAAATCCGGATGGCCTGACGTGGCCGGCACCTTAACACCGGTCTTGGTCCGCGCCCGCGAGACATTGATGCAGGTGAAGAAATAAAATGCGATCGCCAGCAGCGTGACGAGGGCGGTGAGACGATACATCGTTGGTTTCCTTAAAGCGTTTTCGAGCGAAGTCGACACCCGGCCCGCGTAAAGAAAAACGCGTCAAAACGAGGATCTAGACAGGTCGCGCTTCTTCAATACCCGGTCAGCTCGAGATAGCCAACGCCGTCATGCGTGCCGGCAAAGCTGATCGGCCCTTCCCAATAAGAAAAGCCGGTCCCCATCCACGCCTTTGGATTGAGCGGCTTGCACTGGATCGAGAACGACCGCGAGGGGATCGCGATCTGCCATTCCACCGGCAGCTTGTGTCCCGCGACCTCGGCGGTCGCCTTCGGAGTCATCTGGATGTCGTCGCCCGCAATCATGTGCGTATCGCCGGCGGCGGAGATCCAGTTGCCGAACGGATGATTCCGGCCGTCCTTCTGGCCCAGCCGGTACAGCATCAGCTTGTCGCCGGACGCCAGATGCAGCGACAGCCAGTCCCAGCCGGTCTGGTCGGTGTCGAGCGGCTGGCTGCTCCATTCGCGGTCCATCCAGGCCTGGCCGGAAACATCGACCGTCCTGTCGTCGATGGTGAGCGTGCCGCGGGCGCGATAGAACGGCTGGCTGTAATAGTAGGAGGCCTGTCCGCGCTCCGACTTGCGGCTGTAACCGCCGTCGCCCTGCAGCACCACCGAACGATCGGCCTCTAGCGTCAGCACGTAACTGAAGTCGGTGCCAGCGGCCTTCAGCGTTAGCGGCCCCAGCGTTCGATCGGCGGTGCGCTCGGATCCGTTCATCTCCCAATCATCTATCCAGGCCGAGAACGGCTTTGCGGTGACGCCAGCCTGGCCCACGCCACCGCGGGAAAACAGCTCGCTGAAGCGGTGGGTGTCGGCGCGTGTCACCGCGGCATGCGCCATCCACACCTGTTGATTGGCCCAGCCTTCTCCCTGTGGCCCCGGTTGCGTCGCCTGCCGGAACAGCGTCCATTGCAGGCCGCAAGCAGCGCCGCTGGCATCGACGAGATTCGCCGTGAGATACCACCACTCGATGCGAAACTCCGGATGCGGCCCGTGATCGTCCGGAAAGGCGAACGTCTTCCCCGGCGTGACCTTGGCAAAGCCGTCGGCCGTCGCGCCGAGCCCGGCATAGCCTTGCGCGCCCGCGCGGCGGACTGCCGCGAGCGCGGCGATGCCGCCGGCGAAGGTGCGCCGCGATATCCTGTCAGCGCTCATTGGCAAACACCTTGACGAGGCTCGCCGGCTGCATCCGGGCCAGTCGGATCATCGGCAGCAAGGCGGCAAGCAACGAGGCGAACAGCGCGACTGCGACCAGCTCGACCAGTTGCAGCGGAAACACATGGAACGGCAGCCGCCAGCCGAACGCCTTCACGTTGACGATCGCGATCAGGCACCACGCCACCAGCAGGCCGAGCGGCACGGCCAGGAGCGAGGTGAACAGCGCAACCGACAGCGTCTTGGTCAGTTCGATCGCGGCGAGGCGCGGCCGTGTGATGCCGATCGCCCAGAGCGGCGCAAGCTGCGGCAGGCGGGAATTCGCCAGCGTGAGAAGGCTGGTCAAAAGCGCGATGCCGGCGACGCCGAGCGTGAACGCGTTCAACGCCGACGTCACCGCAAAGGTGCGGTTGAAGATCCGGATCGATTCTGCCTTCACCGTCGCCTGGTCGGCGACGCTGCGCTCGTCGAGCGCAAACTGCTTCTGCAGCGCCGTGATCAGGCCGGGGATATTCTCCTTCGCGACGATGAGACCGATGCGCGTCTGCGGCGTCTGCGGAAATTGCCGGATCAGTGCCGCGACGTTCACCGCAAGCTGTCCCTTGGGGTTGCCGTAGTCTGCATAGATGCCGACGATGTCGAGCTCCCAGGTCCCGCCCGGCGCCGGGACGTCAACGACATCGCCGACGCGGACGTTGAGGCGGCGGCTCAGCTGCTCGCTGATGAACGCGGCATTACCGGGCACGAGCCGGGTCCAGGCACGGGGCGCGGCTTCCAGCAGCGGCCAGCGCTCGCGATAGAGCGCATGATCGGGCAGGCCGAGCAGCTCGACCGGCTGGCCCTGCACCTGCGCCTCGGCGCGTCCGCCCGACAGGATCGCCTGGACGTCGCTGCGCTCCTTCAGCCAGTTGCGGATCGCGACGCCTTTCGCATTGTCGGAGGCGCTGATGTAGACGTCGGCTGCGAGCCGCCCGTTGAGCCAGCCGATGAAGGTGCGGCTGAACGTTTCCACCATGGTGGACACTCCGACATTGACGGCGAGCGCGAGCAGCAGCGCCATCAGCGCCAGCGACAAACCCGAGAGCTGCTGCCGGCTGTCCGCCCAGAACCACAGCGCGAGCGGTTTTCGCGCGAAACGCTGCCCGGTTTGCAGGATGATGTCGAGGAAGGCCGGCAGGATCAACGCGGCGCCGAGCATCAGCGCTGCCAGCACGCCAAAGCCCGCGATCAGCGATTGCCCGTACTGGAGCAGCAACAGCGCGACCGCGAACACGGCGCAGGCAGCTCCGCTTTGCAGGATCAGCCAACGGCGCTGCCTCTGTTGCCAGGCGCGCGGCTGCGCGGTCGCCAGCACCGGCATCCTGACAGCCTTGATCAGGCTGGTCGCCGCGGCAACAAGCGCACCGGCAATGCTGATGCCGATCCCGGCGAGCCACCATTCAGGTCGCAAGCTGAGCTGCCCCGGGATCTGCGCGCCATAGAGTCCACGCAGGGATGCTGCGACGTCGGGCAAGAGCGCGGCCGCAATGAAATAGCCGCAGGCAAGCCCGATCAGGCCTGCGATCAGCGACAGCGCCACGAGCTCGACAACCAGCACGGTGTTGACCAGTCGCGCCGAGGCACCGCAGGCCCGCAGCGTACGCAGCATCGGCAGCCGCTGCTCGAAAGCGAGGCCGACGGCTGAATTGACGATGAAAAGACCGACGAAGAACGACAGCAGGCCGAACGCAGTGAGGTTGAGATGAAAGCTGTCGGTGAGGCGCTCCAGCTCAGTCTCCGCATCCGGCTCAACCCGCTGCAAGCGGTCGCCGACGACGCTCGCCAATGGCGCGGGCTTGCCCTTGGGCTTGCCGATCAGAAGCCGCGAGATCTGGTCCGGCTTGTTCAGCAGCCGCTGTGCCACGCCGATATCGACCACGAGCACGTCGGGCACGAGCTGCGGCAGCACCCGCAGCGGCGGCAGTTTTGCGCCGTTGCTGATCGCTGGTGCCGCGCCCTCCTGCTCCTGCAAATCGGTCAGCGTTTCCTTCGCCACCAGCGTCTGGCCCGGCGGCGCGACGAAGCTGCTTAGATCGGCGGCGCCGAGCCGAGGTGCATTGCCGACATCGACCGGCAGCGTCACCGGCTCGATGCCGAGCAGCCGGACCGAGCGCCCCTTGACCTGGACCCGGCCCTCCAGCATCGGCGAGACCGGCCAGCCGGCGCGACGGAGCTTGACGAACAATTCCTGCGGAAAGGTCGCGGCATCAGGCGCGACCAGCATCGGCGTGCGCGCGCCGCCGAAGGTTGCCGCGGCGCGGTCATAGGCGTTGCGGGCCTGCTGGTTGATCGCCTGCACGCCGCTCCACAGCGCAGTCGCCGCGATCAGCCCGATCAGGAGCGTCGCGAACTGCATCTTGTGGCGCCGCCAATGACTGAGCAGCACGGCGAGGACCCAGAGCGCGCGCCTCATGCGATCCGCCCGGCATGCAGATTGACGTGGCGATCGAGTGTCGCGGCCAGATGCAGGCTGTGCGTCACCATCAGAAAGCCGCAGCCGGTGCGCGTGACGAGGTCGCGCGTCAGAGCCAGCACGTCCTCGGCGGTGGCCTCGTCGAGATTGCCGGTCGGCTCGTCCGCCAACAGCAACGACGGCTTTGTCGCCAGCGCCCGGCCAATCGCGACCCGTTGCTGCTGCCCGCCCGATAATTGTTCTGGATACCGCTTGAGCAGGCCGCCAAGCCCGAGACGTTCGATCAGCTCTTTATACCAGGCTGCGTCGTACCGGCCGGCGATCCGCGCCTGAAACACCAGATTGTCTCCGACCGACAGACTCGGGATCAAATTGTACTGTTGAAACACCAGGCCGATCCGGTCGCGCCGCAGACCGGCGCGTCCCGCATCGGACAATTTGGTGACCTCGGTATCTTCCAGCCGGATCGTGCCGCTATCGGCGGCATCGAGCCCTGCAATCAGGTGCAACAGCGTGCTCTTGCCGCTGCCGGACTCGCCGGTCAGCGCGACGCGTTCGCCGGCCTTGAGGTCGAGATCGACGCCACGCAGCACATGGACCGGCTCACCGGCCGAAGAGAACGTCTTGGAGAGGTTGCGAATGCTCAGCACGATGAATGGCGCCGGACGGAATTAGCGGAATTGCTGCGTAGCACACTTGCTGCGGAAATGCCGGGTTGCGTTGGTCTTGAAGCCGTTGTTAGCTCCTAAGAGGACCAAATCAAAAAAGTGCCAAAAAGGGACGACGGGGAGAACGATGAGCGCTCAGGCAACGCAGCCCGCGGCGGGCAAGATGACGGGGATGTCCAAGGAAACGTCCAAGGAAACGCCAAAGGGTGCCTGGACCGTTACATTTCTCCTGTTTCTTTTCATGCTGGTGAACTTCGCCGACAAGATCGTCGTCGGTCTTGCGGGCGTTCCGATCATGACCGAGCTGAAGCTCGAGCCCGAGCAGTTCGGTCTGCTCGGCTCGTCGTTCTTCTTCCTGTTCTCGATCTCGGCGATCGTGGTCGGCTTCATCGTCAACAAGGTACCGACCCGCTGGGTGCTGTTGACGCTCGCGGTGATCTGGGCGCTGACGCAGTTTCCGATGGTCGGCACCGTCTCTTTCACCACACTCCTGATCTGCCGCATCGTGCTCGGCGCGGGCGAAGGCCCGGCGGCCTCGGTGGCGATGCACGCAGTCTACAAATGGTTCCCTGACGAGAAGCGCACGATGCCGACCGCAATCCTGTCGCAAGGTTCGGCCTTTGGCGTGATCCTGGCGGTCCCGGCGCTGAACTGGATCATCGTCAATCATTCCTGGCACTATGCGTTCGGTGCGCTTGGAATCGTCGGTCTGATCTGGGTCGCCGCCTGGCTCGCACTCGGCAAGGAAGGCCCGCTGGACACCCACGCATCGGCCGTGATCGAACCGAAAATACCCTATCTCCAGCTCCTGACATCGCGCACCTTCATCGGCTGTGTGACCGCGACCTTCGGCGCCTATTGGGCGCTGTCGCTCGGGCTCACCTGGTTCACGCCTTTCATCGTCAAGGGCCTCGGCTTCTCGCAGTCTCAGGCGGGCTTCGTCTCGATCCTGCCCTGGGTGTTCGGTGCGACCATCGTCATTCTCACGGGCTGGATCTCGCAGGTGATGCTGGCACGCGGCTACACGTCGCGGATCTCCCGCGGCGTGCTCGGCTCGGTGCCGCTGATCGTCGGCGGCCTGATCCTCTCGATGATGCCGCACGTCCAAGGCGCCGGCCTTCAGATCGCCCTGCTCGTGGTCGGCTCGGGCCTGTGCGGCGCGATCTACGTCGTCTGCCCGCCCATGCTCGGCGAGTTCACGCCGACGTCGCAGCGCGGCGCGGTTCTCGCGATCTATGGCGCGCTCTATACGCTTTCGGGCATCATCGCGCCGCTGGTGATGGGCAGCGTGATCCAGCGTGCCGGCAGCATGCTCGACGGCTACATGACCGGCTTCACCATCAACGCCGCGATCATGGTCGGCTCCGGCCTGCTCGGGCTGCTCCTGCTCTGGCCCAACACGGAAAAGGCCAGGCTGACCGGTGGAGCTACGCCGCAGGCCGCGCCGCTGAAGAGCGCGGTGTCGCCGACGTAAGGGGTGGGCTCCGCCAAACCCAATTACAGTCGTCGTTCTGGCCTGGCGCGCAATTGCGCTCCAGGCCGGGACCACGACTAGGTTTGCGGCCGCCGCTTCCGCTCCGTGAACGGCGACAGCACCACCGTCGCGACCATGAAAATCACGGAAGCCCCGAACACCCAATGCGGCGCGCTCTGGTCCATGATCCAACCGAACAGCAGCGGGCTGACGATGCCGCCGAGATTGAATCCGGTGGAGACGATGCCGAAGGCGCGCCCCGCCGCGCCGGGCGGCGCTGCATTGCGCACCAGCATGTCGCGCGAGGGCGCGATCACGCCGGAGAGGAATCCCGCGGTCGCCATCGTGGCGATCAGCGCCCAGCCCGGCAGCGTGACCAGCGCGATCAGCAGCACGATCGCCGCGTTAGCGGCAAAGCAGGCGGCGGCGACATAGCCGTGGCGCTCGGTGTGGTCGGCAAGGAAGCCGCCCGCGAGCACGCCGGCGGCGCTTGCACCGAGAAAGGCGGTGAGCGCGACGTTGGCCGCGGAATAGGTGACGCCATAGCCACTCATCAGCGCCACCACGCCGAAATTGTTGATGCCGGCGACGGACAGGCTGAGCAGCATGAACAGCGCCGTCAGCGTGATCAGGGCCGGCGTGATCACGGCTTGTTTTGGTGCGCCCTCGGTCCCCGGCTTGGTCTTGTGCGCGCCGGCATCGGGAATGTTCATCGTCACCAGCAACAGCGCGACCAGAACGCCGATCGCGCCCGATGCGATCAGCGCACCGGCGCCGCCAGATATGGTGACCATCGCGGCGACGATCGCCGGCGCCACCGCGCCGCCGAAATAGCCGGCAAAAGTATGGATCGAGAAGGCGCGGCCCATCCGCGCTTCGTCCATGTGCTCGGCAAGGATGGAGTAATCGGCGGGATGGTAGACGCTGTTGGCGAGCCCGAGCAGCACGGCGCAGGCGATTAGCGAGGTGTAGCTGAGATGCAGGCCGAGCAGGATCAGCGCGAAGCCGCCGAGGGCGAGGCCGCCCAGCAGGATCCGTCGCGCGCCAAAATGATCGACGAGATAGCCCGTCGGCGCCTGCGTCAGCCCCGACACCACGGCCGACACGGTGAGCGCAAAGCCGAGCTCGACATAACCGACGCCGAGTTGATTCTTGAGGAAGGGAAACAGCATCGGCAGGACCAGCAGATGGAAATGGCTGACCCAATGCGCGATCGAGATTCCCGTCAGCGTGCGTAGCGCGCTGTCCGCCTTGCCTTGCTGCGGTGCGGCGAGAACGTCGACCATTGCAGTTCCGTTTTATGTCCTTTGGAGACGCGCAAACTATCGGGCAGAGCGGTTATTTGTCCATGAACGCAGGCGCATGGCTGGTAGTGGGGGCGGGGCGAGAGGGGGTCATGAGAATGGCGAGGACGGTGGCTCCACATTGTCGTCCTGGCGAAAGCCAGGACCCATTACCCCAGGGGGCAGTTTGGCGGAGGATCATCGTCCGGGACTGCGATCCGTCATAATCGAGAGATCACGCGGAATGGGTCCTGGCTTTCGCCAGGACGACAGTTGAGAGCGTGGCAAGAGCCGAGCCCCTCAAAACGGCTCGTCATCCGGCCCGTAGCGGTCGCGCTTCGGGGTCGCCATGTCGCCGTCCTCGTAATCATCGTCGTCGGTGTCGAGCGGAGGCGGAGGCTTCTTCGCCTTGTCTTTTGCTGGCGTGTCGTCCGCAATTTTCGGCGGCGCGCTCGGCTTGCCGATCTTGGCCATGGCTGGTCCCGGATGGTGATGCTGCATCCGTCTAGCCTGAATATATGGGCAGCTGCTGATTTATCTCAAGAACGGCGGCAAGACGGTCAGTGCACCACCGGCCCGCCGGCCTTCTTCCAGGCATCGATGCCGCCGGCGATGTGGGCGGTGTTGGTGAGCCCGGCCTCCTTGGCGGCGGCGACCGCCATCGCAGAGCGTTCGCCGAAGGCGCAGAAGAACACGACGCGGCGGCCGGTGGCGGCCGCGACCTCGCGCAGCATGCCGCCGGGCTTGAGGCTGTCCTCAACGGACGGATAGGGCGTATGCAGCGCGCCTTCAAGCATGCCGTGCTTCATCCGCTCGTTGGTCTCGCGCAAATCGACCAGCAGGATATCGGGACGGCCGAGGCTGCGGATCGCCTCGACGGCGCGGAGCGCGCGGCCCTCTTTCTCCAGCTCCTCCTGGTGCAGGCCGACATGCATGTTGGCGGGCACCGCGACGTCCATCATCTTCGGATTGGGCAGCTTCAGATTGGCCATCAGCTCGATGTAGTCGTCGACCGAGCGGACCTGGAGCCGCGGATTGTAGCGCTTCTCCTCGCCGATGGTGGAGACGGTGTCGCCCTTGTAGTCATGCGCCGGGAACACCATCGTCTCGTCCGGCAGCTTGAGCAGGCGGTTGAAGATCGAATCGTATTGCGCGCGCGACGAGCCGTTCTGGAAATCGGTGCGGCCGGTGCCGCGGATCAGCAGCGTGTCGCCGGTGAAGACGCGGTCGCCCATCAAATAGGAATAGGAATCGTCAGTGTGGCCGGGCGTGTACATCACGTCGAGCGCCAGGCCCTCGATCGTCACCTTGTCGCCGTCGGCAACCCGCATCGCCACCACGTCGGCCTTGGTCTGGTCGCCCATCACGGTCATGCAATGGGTGCGGTCGCGCAGCTCGCCAAGGCCGGTGACGTGGTCGGCATGGAGATGGGTGTCCACGGCCTTAACCAGCTTGAGGTCGAGCTCGCGCAGCAGCTGGCAGTAGCGGTCGACCTTCTCCAGTACGGGATCGAGGATCAGCGCCTCGCCGCCGGGGCGGCTCGCCAGGAGATAGCTGTAGGTGCCCGAAACACTGTCGAAGAGCTGGCGGAAGATCATGGCAAGGCCCGGCGTGAATTACCCGGAGATTCTACTCCATTTCGGGCTCACAAGAGAAGCAATTCACTGTGTAAGCAAGAAAATTTGGAAGATTTTTATTCCTGTGAGGGGCGAGTGGGTGTCACCTGGCCACCGCTGTCATTCCCCGCGAAGGCGGGGAATCCAGTACGCCGCGCCCCTTCCGTACCCCTCGCCGTCTCGGAGTACTGGATCGCCCGCCTTCGCGGGCGATGACACCGGCTGTGCCGCGACGCCTTGCCCCGACAAAAGGCTCAGGGCCTCACCAATGTGTACCCGTTCTCGCTGAGAAGCAGGATCTGCCCGACCCCGACCTGCACCGGCGTGGCGGCGGGGATGAACTCCGGCCGCTTGCCGGTCTCCCGCTCGATCGTGTCGACGGTGTTGAGGCAGATGTCGAAGCGTACGCCTTGCGCGATCAGGCTTTCGACCTGCTTGCGGCGCTCGCTGCCTGACAACAGGAGATCGATGCCGGGACCGAACGCCACCACCTCGATCGCGACCTTGTCGGGGTTGTAGGCCTTCAGCAAATTGTTGGCGACGCTGAGCACCAGAGCCTGCTTCCTGGAATCGCCGTCGGAGAGCTGCAGCACGATCTTGTGCTCGGCGAACGGCTTGTCCTGGAGCGGCACCTGCTGCGCGAAAGCCGGCGGCGCCGCCCAGGCGAACAGCGCCAGCAGCATCGCGGATAGGGTTTGCGACCGCATCATCCCTGTCCTGCAATGCCCGGATTACCCTCGACGCCCTTTAGCGTGACGCCGGAGCCGAGCCGCTCCTGAAACATCCGGCCCG
This sequence comes from Bradyrhizobium sp. 40, assembly GCF_023100925.1. NCBI lineage: Bacteria > Pseudomonadati > Pseudomonadota > Alphaproteobacteria > Hyphomicrobiales > Nitrobacteraceae > Bradyrhizobium > Bradyrhizobium sp. 40. The sequence continues at coordinate 7,062,789 of NZ_CP064688.1, read as the reverse complement.
AGCGCAGATATTTTGCCACCACATCCCACACCGGCGCGCCTTGCTGGCTGTTGACCGAGGCCCAGCCCGCGACCTTGTATCGGTGGCTGGCACTGAGCGCCTTGCCGCCATTGAGCTTCAGCTCCGAGATGCGGCTGCCGATCGGCGCTGTCGGCATGCAGGTGTAGCTGAGCCCGCCGGCGCGCACCATGTCGCCGCCCTGCTGGTAATAGGGATCGGTATTGAAGAGGTTGTCGCAGACGTCTTCCAGCACGTCCTTGATCTGGGCGCCGGTCATCTCCTGCACATAGGTCTCGGGATAGCTGATCGCGGTTTCCGCGAGCAAATCCTCCATCGTCAGCGCCTGGCCGGACAGCCCGGTGACGCCCCAGCGGAAGCCCGGCGACAGCGCGATCTCGGCGTTGAGCTCGGTGCGCAGCGCGCTGCAGATCAGCTCGTCGACCGGGCCGGCGAAATTGTCGCGGCGATACAGCAGGCGATCGGGCGTCGCGATCTTCTCCAACCAGTCGGTGACGAAGGGCGCCCGCAACCGGCCGATCAGTTCCGCCATTGCGGGATCGGGCTTCAACAGCTCGGAATAGACCGGCAGCAGATGATATTTGACGTCGCCGACCTTGCCCTTGTCGAGCGCGAGATCGAGCACGGCAAGGAATTTCCCGTTGGAGCCAGCATTGGTGACCAGCGTCGTGCCGCTCGCATTCTTCACTGCGATGGGCTGCGGGATCGCATCATGGGTATGGCCGCCGAGGATGACGTCGATGCCGGTGACGCGGCTTGCGAGCTTGAGATCGACGTCCATGCCGTTGTGCGACAGCAGGATGACCGCATCGACCTTGTCGGCGCCGCGCAAGCCGTCGACATGCTTCTGGAGTTCCTCCTCGCGGATGCCGAAGGTCCAGTCCGGCGTGAACCGTTTGGGATGCGCGATCGGCACGTAAGGGAAGGCCTGGCCGACGATCGCGACGCGATGGCCGCCGAGCTCCTTGATCACGGAGGGCTTGAACACGCGCCCCGTCGCCTTGTCGAAGGCGGCGGCGTCGTTGAATGCCGCTTCCTCGGTCAGAAAAACATTCTGCGCCAGGAACTCGCCCTTGAAGCGCGCGAGATTGTCGCGCAGCGCCTGCTCGCCGTAGGTGAATTCCCAATGCCCGGTCATCGCCTCGATACCGAGCAGGTTTGCGGCCTCGACCATGTCGCGGCCCTGCATGATGTTGGCGAGTCCCGAGCCCTGCCAGAGGTCGCCGCCGTCAACGAGCACGGAGTGTTTTTCGCCGACATCGCCGCGCAAGCGGTCGATCAGCGTCTTCAGATGGGCGAAGCCGCCGAGCTTGCCGAAGCGGCCTGCGGACTTCTCGAACTCGAAGCAGCTGAAGGCATAGGCGTCCGCACTGTCGGGCCTGATGGCGAAACGGTCGAGGAAGGCGCGGCCGACCAGGTGCGGCGGCCGTCCCGCCATCTCGCCGATCCCGATATTGACGCTGGGCTCGCGAAAATAGACCGGATTGAGTTGCGCATGCGTGTCGGTGAGGTGAAGGATGCGCGCATTGCCGAACCGTTCGAGGTCGTAAATGCTCGCGGCCTCAGCACCGCGCGCAAGCCGTGGCAGGCTGAGCGATGCGGCAGCAAGGCTTGCATTCTTCAGGAAATCGCGGCGGCGGATCGCCATCCAGAAATTCTCCGCGCCCTCTCATGGCCGCAAGGCTGTTGCACAAGCGAACAGTCTAGCGGATTTCCATCGCCTTCCAGGCTTCTTTTTCGGAAATCGCCTGGAAGATCGACGCCTTCGCCAGCGCCTCGGCCTCCCTGGCTGCGGCAACGGCGCGGTCGAAATCGCCGCCATCGGCCGCCTTCTTCGCGGCGGCCAGCGTCGAGACGGTCACGGTCCACTGGTTGCGCATGCCGGCCGCCTCCTTGGAGGAGGCCTCGGCGGCGGCATAGGCCGCCTTGTAGTCTGCCTCATTCGCCGCGTGCGCCGCCGGCGCGAAGCTCAGGGCAAGCAGCATGGCGAGAGCAAGTGACCGCTTCATGGCCGCGCTCCCGGTCCCGATATCGGCAGGCCGTTGGCGAGGTAGGACAGGAAATATTCGACGTCGCGGTATTCATCCGCCTGTGGCTCCAGCGGAACCGCGCGGGTCTGGCTGTTGCAGGTGACGAAGCGGCGGCTGGTCGTTCCCATGCCGCTCCATTCGGAGCGGTAGATCGGCATCGCGTTCAGAATGCCGAGCGCCGGCGCCAGGATCTCGGCGCGGATGCGCTCGCCCGGGCTCTGCACATGGCAGCTCGCGCAGGAGAAGTTCAATTGGCCGCGGCGGGTGTAGAAATAGCGCTTGCCGTTCTCGAATGCCGCGAGCGCGCGAGGATCGTCGGGGATCGTGATGTCCATCGGCTTGCCGCGCGAGGTGAAGGCCATGTAGGCGGTGAGCGAGGCCATCTCGTCCTTGACGTAGGAATAGGGCGCCTCGCCATTGGCCTCGCGGCAGCGGTTGAGCGCCAGCTCCAGCGTGACGACCTTGCCATCCTTCTCGTCGAAATAAGGATAGTTCTGGCGGATGCCGATGCCGCCGTTCGGAAAACAGTCGGCATAAGTCTTGCCGTTCTTGAACGGGGTGGCGAACATCTCCTTGCCGGCGTCGAGCGCGAACTCGTAGGGCGGGAATTCCTCCTTCTCCTGCCACTGCCGCTTCATGTCCTCGTTCATGGAATAAGGACCGTTGACGAAGTCCTCGTGCTTCACGGTCGGGAACTTCTGGAAGAAGAAGTTCTGGAACGCCTTGGCATCGGCGATGGGATCGACCTTGTCGGCCGCCACCACGCGCGGAGAGGTGAGGGCCAAGGCGACGAGCGCGGCGCTCAACGAACCAAGCAGGATGGAGGTGCGGGCGTTCATCACGAGATCTTCGCGGTGGTGGTGTCCGACGCACCCTTGTTATCGGTCCAGGAGACCTTGAGATCGTCGCCCTTCTTAGCGCCCTTGAAGCTGAACTTGACGTAGGGGTCCTTCGATACCGCGGTGCCCCAATCGGCAACGAAGACGTCCTTGCCGTTACATTCGAATTTCAGCTGCTGGATGTAATGCGCCGGGATCAGCTCGCCCTTGGCGTCCTTGACGAAGCCGGTATCCATCGGGTGCTGGATCAGCGCCTGCACCTCGGTGATATCGCCGTTGGCGGTGGCGCGAACGCGAATGCTGGATGCCATATCGATCTTCCTCGCTTAGCCGCCGCAGCCGCCGACGGTGACCTTGACCTCTTTGGTCGCGCTGTAGAGTTTGCCGTCGGCCTCCACGATCGCGACCACGTTGGTGGTCTTGGCCATCTTCAGCCGGTTGGCGACAGCAGGGATCGTGCCTTCGGGAATCCTGTAGGACGCGGCCAGCGCGCTGGGATTTTCGGCCACGAAGAACGAGATCGAGTTGACCTTGTCGAGCGTCGTCGTCACCGAGATCGGCACCACGCCGCCGTTCTCGGCGATCTCAGGGGCGTCCAGCTTGACCTTGTCGGACGGCTCGGCGGTTTTGCCGTAGAGCGCCTTGATGGCGTCCGCCTCGCTCTTCTGCTTGAAGGCCTCTTCCGGATATTTGTCGTTGGCCGCGGCGCGCGCGGGAGCGGCGCCGAACGGCAGATTGCCGAGGCCGAGCAACGCGACCGAGGCTGCGCCCTGAAGGATCAGGCGCCGCGTCGCGCTTGGGCCGGTGAGTATGGTCATCTCGGGTCTCCCAACCAAATCTCGTGGCGTGCCTGAAGTCACAGGGTCTGCAGGAAATCAACGATCGCGCTGATCTCCTGCTCGGTCAAAATCCGGTTCCGGCCGAACGGCGGCATCATGGTCTGCGGATTGCGCTTGGTCTCGTCGAAGATGATCGCGGCCAGCTCGTTGCGATCGGGGTACTTGGCCTTGAGGTCCTTCAGTTCCGGCCCGATCGTTCCCGGCAGGTCGCCACCCCTGATGACATGGCAGGTCAGGCAATTGCCCTTGCCGCGGTCGAAAGCGAGTTTCTGGCCGTCGGCCACAACGGACTGCGCCCACGCCGGGCTGGCGAGGCGGGCGGCAATGACCAGCAAGATGAACAGAACGGGCGTCCGGGAAAAGGCGGTCAAGGCGTCATTCCAAAGCGTTATATCGATGGTCTCGATCGCGAAATAGAAGCGTTCCAAAGCACAAAGGGCACCGCCTGACAATCCAGACTATGCACGCGACAAAATGAAGTTAATATCTTCCCCATTGCAACTAATGAGATTATTTGTTCAGCCGATTTGGCCCGAGAGTTAAGAGCCGTGGCGCGGGCCGGCTGTTTCCTGAGCGTTTGGGCGCTCATCGTGTTTTCAACGCGTTCTCGTTTTTTCAAGGGGACCTCACTTGGCTGAATATGTCGTCGAATTCGGCAGGGATGGCGGTCGGGTCGAGTCCGACGGGCGGCTCGACGCGCCGGCATTTCATCGCAATCACGAGCCGCTCTGGGCGGCACTCGAAAAGCATCTCACCGGCTGCACCGGCAACGTGGTCGAGCTCGGCAGCGGAACCGGCCAGCACGTGGTCCACTTCGCCCGGCACACGCCCGGCCTGATCTGGTGGCCCAGCGATCTCAACCAGCGCCACCTCAAGAGCATCGAGGCGTGGCGCGTTCATTCAGGCCTGAAGAACATCCGCTCGCCGCTGCGGATCGATCTCACCGATCCGGACTGGTGCCCGGAGATGAAAAGCGGGCAGGCGCCGTCAAGTCTTGCCGCATTGTTCTGCGCCAATGTCATCCACATCGCGCCATGGAGCGTCGCCGAGGGCCTGTTCGCCGGCGCCGGCCGCTATTTGCGGGCCGACGGCAAGCTGTTCCTCTACGGCCCCTTCAAGCGCGACGGCAAGCACATCGCGCTCAGCAATGCCGTGTTCGACACGTCGTTGCGTGAAGGCAATCCCGACTGGGGCGTGCGTGATATCGCCGACGTCGAGGCGCTCGCCCGCGGCGCAGGTCTTCGCCTCGTCGATACGATCGACATGCCCGCGAATAATCTGACCTTGGTATTCGCGCGATAGAAGGTCGTCATGCCGGGCTTGTCCCGGGCATCCACGTTCTTCGTGCACCAGCCAAGGCGTGGATGGCCGGGTCAAGCTCGACCATGACGATCCGAAGACGTCAGCGCCGCAACGCTAGCCCTCGCCATCCCTCCAGCCGATCTTGTCCTTCAAGAACCGAAAGCCAATCACCTCGAACCCGGCGCGCTCCTTGTTGTCCTTGCCGTAGCCGTGGCCACCCGCTTCAGGCTCGTAGAACCAGGCCTCGTAGCCCATGGCCTGGAGCTTTGCGGCCATCTTGCGCGCATGCCCGGGATGGACACGGTCGTCGCGCCGCGTGGTGGCGATCAGGATCGGCGGATAGGGTTGGCCGGCTTTGACGTTGTGATAGGCGGAGTAGGTCTTCAGCCAGTCCCACTCCTCCGGCTTGTCGGGATCGCCGTATTCCGCGATCCAGCTCGCGCCGGCGAGCAGCTTCGTGTAGCGGCGCATGTCGATCAGCGGGATGGTGCAGAACAGCGCGCCGAAACGTTCGGGGTAGCGCACCAGCATGTTGGTGATGAGGATACCGCCGTTCGATCCACCCTGCGCAGCGATGCGCTTTGCTTTGGTCACGCCGCGGCGGACGAGATCGGCGGCAACGGCTGCGAAATCGTCGTGCGACAGTTTCTTGCCGGCGAGCCGGCCGGCATCGTGCCAGCGCGTGCCGAATTCGCCGCCGCCGCGCAAATTCGCCTGCACCGTCGTGCCGCCGCGCTCCAGCCACAGCTTGCCGAGCGATGCGTTGTAATACGGCTTCACCGAATGGGCGAAGCCGCCATAGGCGCTCATATAGACCGGTGCATCGCCGGTCTCGCCGCTGGGGCCGGTCTGCACATAAGGGATGCGCTCGCCGTCGATCGAGATCGCCTCGTGCTGGGTCACCACGAGGCCGTCGGCGCTGAATGTTTTCGGCGCCTGCTTCAGCACGGTCGGGCTCGCGACGCCGCGCTCCATCAGCAGCAGCGACGGCGGCGTCAGCGGATCCTGCACATTGGCAAGCAGGTCGCCATTGCTCTCGGAGGGATGGCGATCCAGCGGCCAGATGTCGACCACGCCGATCTGCGGCAGGCCGCCGAGTGACGCGCGGCTCCAGCTCGTGGCGGACGGCGTGCAGATCTCGAATTGCGGCTGGAGCTCGTCGAGGATCGACAGCACCAGCCTGCCTCCGGTCCAGAACAGACCTTGCAGGGCGCGGCGAGATTCCGGCTCGAACAGGACTGCGAAATCGCGGCTGCCGGCGAGGAAGGCCGAGAGCGACATGCCGAGCACGGTGTCGGCGGCATAGGTTTTCCCCTCGATCGACCAGGCTTCGCGCAGCTTCATCGCGAACCAGTCGCCATGCGCCTGCAACCAGATGCCGGTCGGCAGATCGAGCTTTGTCGTCGTGCCGTCCGCGCCGCGCAGCCAGAGCGCATGATTGAAGAAGTCGATCTGGTCGACGATCCAGCTGCGCGGCGCCGCCGCGGTGTCGTCGACGATGCCGGAGATCGCCATATGATCGGCCGTGGTCTCGATGATTACCTGCGCCTGATCGATAGGCTGGCCGCGTCGCCACAGCCGAACCGTCCGGGAATATCCCGAGCTCGTCGCCATGCCTTCGCCATAGGCGCTCGACAGCAGCAGCGTGTCGGCATCGAGCCAATCGGCGCCGCCCTTGGCTTCCGACAGCGCAAATCCGTCCGCGACGAAACTCTTGGTGTCGAGGTCGAATTCCCGCAAGGTCACGGCGTCGCTGCCACCGCGCGACAGGCCCAAAATGGCGCGCGCGCTTCCCTTCTGTGTGGTGATTCCGCTCAGCAGCCAGTCCTCGCCTTCGCTTGCCGCGAGCTGGTCGACATCCAGCATGATCTCCCACGTGGGATGCGGTTTGCGAAACTCCGCGAGCGAAGTCTTCCGCCACAGGCCGCGCGGGTTGGTGGCGTCCTTCCAGAGGTTGTGCAGTTCGTCGCCGCGCCGGCTGACATAGGGAATGTTGTCGGGACGATCGTAGATCGCCGCGAGGATGTCACGGTCGCGCGCGAAGGCCGCTCCGCCGAACGCCTCGAGCGTCAGGCTGTTCTGCCGCGTGACGAAATCGAGCGCCTGCTTGCCTTCGATCTCCTCCAGCCAGAGCCAGGGATCGTCGTCGGGAGTGCTGAGCGTAGGCCTGTCGTCGACGGACATGAACGAAACTCCGGAAGGTCGCGGCGGATAGGATTTGATCGAGCGCAAACCGTCAAGTGCGCGGCCCATTATCATCGGCCCGATTGCGTCAGAGACATGGCCTGCGCCCGTTTGCGCCGGTTGCCCGGCCTCCCGCGCCCCGCCATAGTGCCGGGAATCAAGCGAGCCCTTGAAAGCCTTTAAAAGCCCCTCGAAAGCCCGTTGGGGCGGAAATGCCGATGCTGGATGTGACTGCAGCCAATGAGATCGCCGCCGACACCCGCGTGCGCGCCAATGTGGTGCGCCTGGCCGCCGCGCAGGCGCTGACTGGCGCCAACTCGGCGGTGATCTTCGCCACCGGCGCGATCGTCGGCGCGACGCTCGCGCCCGACGTCTCGTTCGCGACCGTGCCGATCTCGATGTACGTGCTCGGCCTCGCCGCCGGCACGCTGCCGACCGGCGCGATCTCGCGCCGCTTCGGCCGCCGAATGGCTTTCATCGTCGGCACAGGTCTGGGCGCGCTGACCGGTCTGCTCGGCTCGTTCGCGATCCTGCACGCTTCGTTTCCGTTGTTCTGTCTGGCGACTTTTCTCGGCGGCCTCTACGGCGCGGTGGCGCAGTCCTATCGCTTCGCTGCCGCCGACGGCGCCAGCGCTGCCTATCGGCCCAAGGCGGTGTCCTGGGTGATGGCGGGCGGCGTGTTCGCCGGCGTGCTCGGTCCGCAGCTCGTGCAATGGACCATGGATGTCTGGCAGCCTTATCTGTTCGCTTTCAGCTTCCTGGTCCAGGCTGCCGTCGCGCTCATCGCGATGGGCATCGTCGCCGGGGTCGACATGCCGAAGCCAGCACCGGCCGATCTTCACGGCGGGCGGCCGCTGCTCGAGATCGTGGCCCAGCCGCGTTTCATTGCGGCGGCGCTGTGCGGCGTCATCTCCTACCCCATGATGAATCTGGTGATGACCTCGGCGCCGCTCGCCATGAAGCTGTGCGGCTTGAGCGTTTCCGATTCAAATTTCGGCATTCAATGGCACATCGTCGCCATGTACGGGCCGAGCTTCTTCACGGGCGCGCTGATTGCCCGCTTCGGCGCGCGCAAGGTCGTTGCCGCCGGCCTGCTGCTGGAGGCTGGCGCAGCCTGCATCGGCCTGTCCGGCATCACCGCGATGCATTTCTGGGCCACGCTGGTCGTGCTCGGTGTGGGGTGGAATTTTTCCTTCATCGGCGCCTCCGCGCTGGTGCTGGAGACGCATCGGCCGCAGGAGCGCAACAAGGTGCAGGCCTTCAACGATTTCCTGGTGTTCGGGATGATGGCGATCGGCTCGTTCTCGTCCGGCCAATTGCTAGCCAGTTACGGCTGGTCCGCGGTGAACATGGTGGTGTTCCCGCCGGTGCTGCTCGGCCTCGCCGTGCTCTCGCTGGCGTCCTTTGCCCGCCGTCGCAAAGCGCGGCTGGACGCGGCGATGGGCGAGTTCCCGGATGCGATCTGAATTGGCAGGAGGCTGTCAGCAGCGTTGATAGTTCGATCCAGGTCGAAGTGATTTCCGGGGCTTGGGTTGTTACATGATGCTCGTCATGAACAGGCGAGCGTGAAGCACGGCGCTCGCGGGGGAAACGAAGGACAAGCGCAAATGCTCGACAATCCCCGGCACGACGCATCCATCGACGAATCCTCCCTCCGCTACGAAGGTTGGCGCATCGTTGCGGTCTGCTTCCTGCTCGCGACCTTCGGCTGGGGGCTCGGCTTCTACGGCCAGAGCGTCTATGTCGCCGAGCTCCAGCGCGCGCACGGCTGGTCGGCCTCGCTGATCTCGTCCGGCACGACGTTCTTCTATCTGTTCGGCGCGCTGCTCGTCGTCTTCGTCGGCGAAGCCGTCAACAAATACGGCCCGCGCCTTGGCCTGATCGCGGGGACGCTGGCGATGTCGGCCGCGGCAGTCGCGATCGGCGCGGTGCGCGAGCCGTGGCAACTTTATCTCGCGAACGCCGTGCTCGCCTTCGGCTGGGCCGGCACCAGCCTCGCCATGATCACCAACACGATCAGCCTGTGGTTCGACCACAAGCGCGGCATGGCGATCAGCCTCGCGCTGAATGGCGCAAGCTTCGGCGGCATCGTCGGCGTGCCGCTGCTGGTGACCTTGATCGGCCACATCGGCTTCGCCAGCGCGATGTTTACCGTCGCCGGCGCCATGCTGGTGCTGCTCGTGCCGGTGATCCTGATTGTCGTCGGCCACCCGCCCGATCTCCATGGCCGGCGCGCCGCGACGAAGGCGAAGCCGCAATCATCCGCGCAAATTCGCAGCCAGGCCTTGCGCGACGTCGGCTTCCTCACTGTGACCATTGCCTTTGCCTTGGTGCTGTTCGCGCAGGTCGGCTTCATCGTCCACCTGATCTCGTTCCTCGATCCCGTGATCGGGCGCGAGCGCGCAGCCGTCGCGGTTGCGGTGCTGACCGCGATGGCGGTGATCGGGCGGGTGCTGTTCTCTCTGGTGATCGACCGCCTCAACCAGCGGCTCGCCTCGGCGCTGTCGTTCCTGAGCCAGGCCGTGGCGCTTCTCGTCGTCATCAATTTGCACAATGATTACGTGCTGATCGCGGCCTGCGCATTGTTCGGCTTCTCGGTCGGCAATCTCATCACGCTGCCGTCGCTGATCGTGCAGCAGGAATTCGATTCCGCCTCGTTCGGCGTGCTGATCAGCCTCAACACCGCGATCAACCAGGTGACGTATGCGTTCGGCCCCGGCGTGGTCGGCCTTCTGCGCGATTTTTCCGGTGGCTATGAGCTGCCGTTCTATCTGTGTATTGCGCTGGAGCTGGCGGCGGCGGCGTTGATCATGGTGCGGGGGAAGCCGCATGTGAAGACTGCGTAGAGGCGCGGCGTCGCTTCAACATCCTCCGTCATTGCGAGCGCAGCGAAGCAATCCAGACTGCTACTGCGGAAAGATTCTGGATTGCTTCGTCGCTTCGCTCCTCGCAATGACGAGGAGAGAGTTGAGTTTAAGCCTCGCGCTGCTTCAGCAGCTCGTCCACATCCAGCCGTTTCGTGAACATCGCGAGCTTCCCATCCGGCCCGAACGGCCATTGCTCCCGCGGCTTGTCCCAATACAGCTCCACGCCGTTCTGGTCCGGATCGCGCAAATACAGCGCTTCGGACACGCCATGGTCGCTGGCCCCGTCGAGCGCAATGCCGGACGAGAGCACGCGGTGCAGCGCATCCGCCAGCGCCGGTCGCGTCGGATAGAGGATCGCGGTGTGATAGAGCCCGGTCGTGCCCGCCGGTGGCGGCGAGCCGCCCTTGCTCTCCCAGGTGTTGAGCCCGATGTGGTGGTGATAGCCGCCGGCCGAGATGAAGGCCGCGCCGGAGCCCATGCGCTGCATCAGCTCGAAACCGAGCACGCCGCAATAGAAGCCGAGCGCGCGATCGAGATCGGCGACCTTGAGGTGAACGTGGCCGATCCTGGTGCCGGCGGCGACGGCTTGGTTCTGCGACATGCGGCTGCTCCGTTGATGAACTCCACATAAGTGCGGGCTTGGGACAGTGCTACCGGCCTATCCAGAAACCCAGCGTTTCCGGATAGGCAACTTACGACAGCTCCCGCACCTCGCCCTCCGGCAGCTCGAACTCAAACGTGTTCAGCGTCATCGACACCAGCGTGTAATAGCCGCAGAGACCAATCACCTCGACCACGCCGCGCTCGCCGAGCAGCTTCACCGCCTCGTCATAGAGGCCCTTCTCGACGCCGTGGCCCTCATGCAGCGACTTTGCGACGTCGTAGATCATCTTGCCCTTGGGATCGTCGAAGACGGGCGTGCGGCGGTCGCGGATGGCATCGATGATGTCAGGGGCCATGCCGCCGGCAAGCGCGAGGCGCTTGTGCGCGTACCATTCGTAATGCGCGGTCCAGTGCCGCGCCGTCACCAGGATCGCGATCTCCGAAAGTTTTGCGGGAAATATCGTGTCGTAGCGCAGGACCTCGCCGAGCCGCGTGGCGTGACGGGCCATGTCGGGGCTGTTCAGCCAGGCCATCATCGGCGCGGGCGGCTTGCCGCGCTTGCCGGCAATCGACTCGTCATAGGTCTGCCGCTGGCTCTCGTTCATTTCGCCAGGCGAAAGAAGTTTCAGGCGCATTGTTGTTTCCTCTTTGTTTTCAAGCTTCGCCGTCGCGGCGACTATAGCGGATGCGTGACACGGAAGTGGTTGAATTCCGCGGGAGCTTGGCCCAGAGTCGCGGGCAACAAGCCGATTTAGATTGATGGAAACGACCAATGACTGACTCCAGGGCCAGCGAGACCGAGACCGCCGATCTCGAAACATTCCGCAGCGAAACGCGCGTCTGGCTCGAGGCCAATTGCCCGCCGGAGATGCGCAAGCCCGCAACTTCAGATGCCGACGTGTTCTGGGGCGGACGCAACGCAAAATTCTCGTCCGAGCCGCAGCGCATCTGGTTCGAGCGCATGCGCGACAAGGGCTGGACCGTACCCGATTGGCCGAAGGAGTACGGCGGCGGTGGCCTCAGCGCCGCCGAGCACAAGGTGCTGCGCGCGGAGATGGGACGAATCGGCGCGCGTCCGCCGCTGTCGAGCTTCGGGATCTGGATGCTCGGGCCGGCGCTGCTGAAATACGGCAACGACGCCCAGAAGAAAGAGCATCTGCCGAAGATCGCGGCTGGCCTGATCCGCTGGTGCCAGGGCTATTCCGAGCCGAACGCCGGCTCCGATCTCGCCTCGCTGCAGACCCGTGCCGAGAGCGACGGCGATGATTTCGTCATCACCGGGTCGAAGATCTGGACGTCCTACGCCAACTACGCCGACTGGATCTTCTGCCTCGTCCGCACCGATCCCGCCGCGAAGAAGCATGACGGCATCAGCTTCATCCTGTTCGACATGACCTCGAAGGGCGTGACGACCAAGCCGATCCTGCTGATCTCCGGCTACTCGCCGTTCTGCGAAACCTTCTTCGACAATGTCCGCGTGCCGAAATCGCACGTGGTCGGCACCGTCAATCGCGGCTGGGACGTCGCAAAATATCTGCTCCAGCATGAGCGCGCGATGATATCAGGCATGGGCGAGCGCGGCGTCGGCCGTCCGCTCGGCCAGATCGCGGCCGATTCCGTCGGCACCGATGCGCTGGGACGGCTCGACGATTCCATGCTGCGCGGCCGGATCGCCAGCTTCGACGTCGATGAAGCCGCCCTTGCAGCCTGCGCCGAGCGCGCGGTCGATCTCGCCAAGGCGGGGCAGGCGCATCCGGCGTTCTCGTCGGCGATGAAATATTACGGCACCGAGCTCAACAAGCGCCGTTACGAGATCCTGATGTCGGCCGGCGGCGTCGATGCACTGGAATGGGAGAGCGAGCGTTCGAAGCAAGGCGCCCGTCCACGCGCCTGGCTGCGGACCAAGGCCAACTCGATCGAGGGCGGCACGACCGAGGTCATGCTCGGCATCGTCGCCAAGCGCATCCTCGATCTGCCGGGGGCGTAGACTTCCCGTCATTCCGGGGCGCGCGAAGCGCGAGCCCGGAATCCATTTCACCGCGTATATGCCCCCTGATGGATTCCGGGCCTGGCCCTTCGGGCCATCCCGGAATGATCAAGACAAAACAGATTTCGAATCGGAACGCACCCATGGCCCTCGTCCTCACCGAAGAACAATCGATGCTCCGCGACAGCGCGCGCGGGTTGATCAGCGACAAGGCGCCGGTGTCGCATTTGCGGCATCTGCGCGACAGCAAAGACCCCACCGGCTTTTCCAAGGAGTTTTGGCATTCCTTCGCCGAGATGGGCTTTGCCGGCTTGCTGGTGCCGGAAGAGTTCGGCGGCAGCGGCCTCGGCTATGTCGAGGCCGGCGTGGTGATGGAGGAGATCGGCCGCACGCTGATGCCGTCGCCCTTCCTCGCCACCAGCGTGGTCGCGGCCTCGGCGCTGAACCGTGGCGGCAATGCCGCGCAGAAGTCGGAATATCTGCCGAAGATCTCCAACGGCTCCCTGCTTGCGACGCTTGCGGTCGACGAGGGCGCAAAACATCGCCCGCTTCAGACCAGCCTCCAGGCCGTGCGCGCCGGCAACGGTTTCAGGCTCTCCGGCGCCAAGGCGCTGGTGGTCGACGGTCACGTCGCCGATCTCCTCATCGTCGCTGCGCGCACCGCCGGCTCGGCCGGCGAACGCGAGGGGCTGACGCTGTTCCTGGTCAACCCGAAGGCCAAGGGCGTTGCGATCGAGCGCACCATCATGGTCGACGCACACAATGCGGCGCGGCTCGAGCTTGCCAATGTCCAGGTCGATGCCGACAGCGTGCTCGGCGAAGTCGACCAGGGTGGTGCGCTGCTCGACGGCGTGCTCGATATCGGGCGCGGCGCGGTGGCCTCCGAAATGGTGGGCCTGAGCGAAGAAGTGTTCAACCGCACCGTCGAGTACCTGAAGAGCCGCAAGCAGTTCGGCAAGCTGATCGGCGAATTCCAGGCGCTGCAGCACCGCGCCGCCGAGCTCTACGTCGACATCGAGATCACCCGTGCCGCCGTGATGAAGGCGCTGCAGGCGCTCGATACGGACGTCGCCAAGGCGGCGTCAGCCGTCGCAGTGGCAAAGGCCCGCGCCGGCACCACCGCCACCCGCGCGGTGCAGGAAGGCGTGCAGATGCATGGCGGCATGGGCATGACCGACCAGTTCGACATCGGCTTCTTCATGAAGCGCGCGCGCGTGTGCGAGGAGTTGTTCGGCGACGCCGATTACCACACCGAGCAGCTGGCAAGGGCGCGGGGGTATTGAGGCGCACCGTCGCGTCGCATTCGGTGTCATCGCCCGCGAAGGCGGGCGATCCAGTATTCCAGAGACGGCAGAGATCTACCGAGAGGCTGCGGCGTACTGGATCGCCCGGTCAAGCCGGGCGATGACAGTTGAGAGTGTGGACAGCGCTTGCCCCAAGCTCGTCATTGCGAGGAGCACTTGCGACGAAGCAATCCAGACAGCCTCTGCGGAAAGATCCTGGATTGCTTCGCTTCGCTCGCAATGACGGCGGAAAGACCTCCTACCGCACCGGCGGCGCGTACTGCACGCCGCCTGCATTCCACAGCTGGTTCATGCCGCGCGGGATCTTCAGCTTCGACTTCTCGCCGATGTTGCGCTCGTACATCTCGCCGTAATTGCCGACGTGGCGGATGATGCGGACCACCCAATCCTTGGTGAGGCCGAGTTGCTCGCCGTAATTGCCCTCGGTGCCGACCAGCCGCATCACTTCCGGCTTCTTCGACTTCAGGGCCTCGTCGATGTTCTCCGAGGAGACGCCGAGCTCCTCGGCGTTGATCATCGCGTACAGCGTCCACTTCACGATCATCATCCAGTCGTCGTCGCGCTGACGCACGACGGGGGCGAGCGGCTCCTTGGAGATCATGTCCGGCAGGATCATGTGGTCGCCGGGCTTCGACAGGTTGATCCGCAGTGCGTAGAGTTGGGAGACGTCGGCGGAGAGCGTATCGCATTTGCCGGTGTCGTAGGCTTTCACGACGTCGTCCAGCTTGTCGAACTTCACCTCTTCATACTTCATGTTGTTGGCACGGAAGTAATCCGCGACGTTGAGCGCCGTGGTGGTCCCGGTCTGGACGCAGACCTTGCTGCCGGTCAGGTCCAGCGCAGTTTCCTTGTTGCGCGCGCGCGGCAGCATGAAGCCTGCGCCGTCGTAATAGGCGACCGCAGGGAAATAGAGGTCGTAGTCGAGCTCGCGCGCCATGCTCCAGGTCGAGTTGCGCGAGAGGATGTCCACCTTTCGGCTCTGCAATTCCTTGAAGCGCTCGTTGGCATCCAGCGCGACGAACTTCGCCTTGCTCGGGTCGTTGAAGATCGCGGAGGCCACCGCACGGCAGAAATCGACGTCGAAGCCGGTCCAGTTGCCCTTGTCGTCGGGGATCGAGAAGCCCGGCAGGCCCTTGTTGACGCCGCACAGCACTTCGCCGCGGCGGACGGTGCGCTTCAGCGTGCGGGTGTCGTAGAATTCATAGATGATGGCCAGGACGGCGACCAGCACGGCGACTGCGAGCCCGATCAGCAGGCCGCCACGAAAAGTGCGCATCATGTTGCTCTCTCGAAATAATCGGGAAAAGGAATATTCGCTAAGGCGAGGAGATCAGAGCTCGGGCTTCTGCCGGATGACAACCTTGGTGCCGACCGGGACGCGATCGTAGAGATCGGCGACGTCGCGGTTGACGAGCCGGAAGCAGCCCGAGGAGACCTTGGTGCCGATCGTGTCGGGCCGGTTGGTGCCGTGGATGCGGTAGACCGTGGTGCCCAGATACATGGCGCGCGCGCCGAGCGGATTGCCGGGGCCGCCGGCCATGAAGCGCGGCAGATAGGGCTGGCGCTGGATCATCTCCGCCGGCGGCGTCCAGTCCGGCCACTCCTTCTTGTTGGTGATGTTCACCAGCCCCTGCCACTGAAAACCGTCGCGGCCGACCCCGATGCCGTAGCGGATCGCGCGACCGCCAGGCTGCACCAGATAGAGATGCCGTTCGGCGGTCGAGATGATGAGGGTGCCGGGCGCTTCGGTGGTACGGAAGTAGACGACCTGCTTCTGCCACTCCGGATCGAGTTCGAAGGCATCGTCGGCGACCAGGCCCGGCTCGTCGCCGCGGTCGGGCTGCTGGGCGTAGGCATGGGGCGCGGACAGGATCAGGCCGATCGCAGCCACAAACATCCCGGTCAGACGACGAAAATCCGTCATTTCAAGCTCTCCCCCACGGCCAAGGCCAAAACCATCTGGAACCATCAAATCTGAGGGCCCTCTTCATGGCAAGTTCAAGGCACACTTAGCCGATATGTCACGAGAATGCTTTGGTTTTTTGACGAGGCCGGGCAATGCCACAAACAGGGGATGGCGCGAAAAGCAGTAGCCACGGCCTCGCTTGGGGTGGGGCGACCAAATTTGCATTCACAAACGCCGTCATGCCCGGGCTTGTCCCGGGCCTCCACGTTCTTGGCGCTATGGGCAAAGACGTGGATGGCCGGGACAAGCCCGGCCATGACGATGTGGAAGCGACGCGATATCAGATCTGGTTATTCTCAGCCGCGATCCCGAGCCGCCGGACGATTTCGGCACCTACGGCCCGGGCCTCAGGCCTCGACCCGATGCGAGGGCTGCGAAACCGCCGTCCCGACTGCAATCGGATCACCACGATACAGTGCTCGTCCTCGGACCGGCCGCGGCGCTCGACCGTGATCGTCTTGACGTCGCGCCCTTCGATGTGGTCGTCGCGCAACGTGCCGTCGCCCCACAGGCGTTCGACGCGGATATCACCTTGCCGGATGATCCAGAAGGCGCCGGTCACAAGATTGGCATAACGGGACACCCCGAAAGCGGCGATCGCGCCGACCGGCAGCAGCATGATGTCGACCGGCCCGGGCGACAGGCCACGCCAGAGCCTGTAGGCGTAGGGAACGGCGCACAATGCGACGACGATCAGTGCGACGATCCTGATGTCTCTCTTCGAGAACGGCTCGAGCGGGTCGCCGAGACGCATCTCGGGATTGCTGGCATCGAGCGGATTGACGGGAGACTCGACGTCGGGAACGTCGAATTGCGCGGCGATCCGCGCCACCGTGTCGTGCACGTGGGTGACATCGGCGATCGGCGGCGATGTCAGGCGCTCACCGGAGGCCAACGTGAAGGCGAGCTGGAAGCGGGCTTTCGCCCTCTTGCTGCCGGGAACCTGCAATCCCCTGATGTCGTCCTTGGCAACGACCCGCGTCCGAAGTTTTCCGAACGGACGCTGCTCCCCGATCAGGATCTCATCCGGCGTGATGATCCACACCACCGCCGGCGCCAGCATGATGATAGCGACGAACGCCGCTCCCACCAGCAGCGCGACCACGGAGATGATGACCTCCAGAGTGTCGTGCGTGAACAGGCCCGGCGTGAAGCATAGCGCAACGGCGGCCGCAAAGCCGGACATGACCAGCCGCTGCGCGATCGAGGCGCCTTCACGAAGGCGAATGTCGGTGCTGCTGGTGACGTCGTCCATCGCGGGCGGCTGATTACGTGGCCCGCGAAACTCCACGGACCGGTCCGTGGAGTCAAGCAACAAGGGCGTGGCGCGCCAATCCGGCGTCAGCTATTGGCGTTCAGCAGCTTTGCCACGGTGCGGTCGATCTCGTCATAGCGGCCTTCGCCCTCGTGCTGGAACACGATCTTGCCGTTCTGGTCGATGATGTATTGCGCCGGCCAATATCGGTTGCGGTACGCGTTCCAGGTCTTGGAGTCATTGTCCTGTGCCACCGGATAGGTGATGCCGTGGCGCTTGAGCGCCGCCTGGACGTTGGAGGCCGAGCGCTCGAACGGGAATTCCGGTGTGTGCACGCCGACCACGACGAGGCCCTTGTCCTTGTACTTGGCATAGAGGTCGGTGACGTGCGGCAGCGTGTTGACGCAGTTGACGCAGCCATAGGTCCAGAAATCAACCAGCACGACCTTGCCGCGGAGATCGGCAATGTTCAGCGGTTTCGAGTTGAACCAGTTGTTGATGCCGGCGAAGTCGGGCGCGGTGTCCTGGCTGGCGGCCGCTGTCACGACAGGGACGGCGCGCGCGGCCTCGTCGCAGATGCCGGGGATGACGGCGCCGGTTACGGCGATGCCGATCAGTGCGGCGGAGACGGCGAGCAGTTTGAAAGTCATGGACAAGTCCTCCGGTGAAGATGAGGGATGATCACAGGCCGATCTGGCCGGTGGGATAGAAGCCGGTGAGCCACGCCACGATCAGCGTGTCGTATTGGAAATAAGCGGCGAGCGCGAAACCGATCACGACGACGCCAAAGCCCTGCTGCAGCCGCGGCGAGATCCGCGCGAGACTGCGCACCCGCGTGGTGGCGGCCTGCCCGCCATAGGCGATCGCCAGCATGGGAATGGCCGCACCGATGGCGTAGGCGATCAGCAGCGTGCCGGCCCAGGTCGCGTTCTCAGTGGTCGCGACCAGCGTCAGGATCGAGCCGAGCACCGGGCCGGCGCAGGGCGTCCAGACCAGGCCAAGCGTGGTGCCGAGCACGAGCCCGCCGAGCGCGCCCTCGCGCTGCGTGGCGCCGGAGTTGCCGAGATCGAGCCAGCCGTTGAGCCGGATCGACAGCCATTCGAACGGCGCCGGCCACAGCATCAACAGGCCGAAGCCGAGCAGCAGGATCGACGCCGCCTCGCGCAGCACGTTCGGATCGAAATTAAACAGCCGCGTGATGGCGCCGAGCAACAGCGCGGTCGCGGAGAACGAGATGACGAAGCCGAGCGCGATCATCGCGGGGCGCAGATGCGAGCTGCGGCCGATCGAGGCCCCGAGCAGGATCGGCAGCATCGGCAGCGTGCACGGCGCGGCGATGGTGAGGATGCCGGCGAGGACGGCGAAGGTGAGTTCGAGCATCGGGGCACTCGTGAATGGGGGTCACGAGGGCTGTTCGGGATGAGAGAGGCAGTCGTTACCCCGCGTCACGCCTTCGTGACGGGAGTGCTGCAGCGGGCGTCTCGAACCATAAGTCCGGCACCTGAACCAAGCCCAAATACAAAACGACCCGGAGGGGGGGCATCCCGTCCGGGTCGTTGGAGGTCTTGGGAGGTTTAACGAAACCGTATGTGAGTTTTATAGGAGGGAAGTTTTTCCGCCTGATGTTGTGCTTTGTTTCAATTGTTTCGTCGGCGGTAACACTTCCGTGTCCGGAGTTAGGCCAAAACCAACGGCCTATCCCCTTGAAATATCTGAACTTCAGGCGGCGAAGCGCTCGACGCCGCAGCCCTTAAGCAATTCGGCGAGTTGCTTGCGGGCGTAGAACATCCGGGTCTTCACCGTGCTCTGCGGGATGCCGATGATCTGCCCGACCTCCTCCACCGACTTCTCATGGTAGTAGACGAGGGTGATGATTTCGCGATGCGCGGGCGACAGCTTCTGAACGCAGGCGCGCAGGATCGCGCTGGTGTCGCTTCGGTCGAGCGAGGTCTCCGGCGTGTCGCAACCGTCGGCGATCTGACGCACATCCTCCTGGTCGATGTCCTCGAAGCGGCGCTGGCGCATCGCGGTCAGCGCCTTGAAGCGGGCGATCGAGAGCAGCCAGGTCGAAACCTGCGAGCGGCCCTGGAATTGGCCGGCGGTCCGCCACACGTCCAGAAACACCTGGCTGACGAGGTCTTCCGCCGTGGTGGCGTCGCGCACGATCCGCAGGATGAAGCGGTAGACGCGCACATTGTGACGGCAATAAAGGATGTGCATCGACGTCCGGTTGCCGTCGGCAATGCTTTCGAGAAGCATGTCGTCCGAGGTCGCCTGAGCGGCAATGATGCTCTGGCTGGCTTGGGCGTTGATGGCGATGACGTTCGGCATTGACTTGGCTCCCCGTAGCGCCGCAACCGAGCGGCGTTTCCTTCGACCAAAGTGTTAATGAGCCAACGTTTCGGGACGTCTGCACGAAAAGGGGAAAATGGTTTCGTGCGCCATCAAATTGTTTCGTCGGATTAGCCGCGACGAAACATTCGGGGCAAAAAAGCGTGGAATTTCAATGTACGGAAAATACGGGGGGGGAAATGGAGGCGGACGGAGGCGCCGGGAACGTATTTCGGGCCTTTGCGTTCGATGTCGCCTCAATCCCAGCTGTCGTCCCGGCGAAGGCCGGGACCCATAACCCGAGGGAGAAGTTTGACGAAGGCTGGCAGTGGAGAGGTCTTCCCACGGTACTAGACCCTGCGCCCACGATGCATCACGCGGTATGGGTCCCGGCCTTCGCCGGGACGACACCGTGGGTGGTGCGTGATCTACGCCTTCTCGCCCGCCGGCGAGAACAGATAGCCGCCGCCGCGGATGGTGCGGATCACGGCGGGTTTTGCCGGATCGGGCTCGATCTTGCGGCGGATGCGCATGATGCGCAGGTCGACGGCGCGGTCGAAGGCTTCGGCGTCGCGCGCGTTGGCCAATTCCAGCAGGCGCTCGCGCGACAGCACGCGCTTCGGATTGGCCGCGAACACCTTCAAGAGCCCAAACTCGGATGCGGTCAGCGGGTGCTCGTTGCCCTCGTCGTCGCGCAAGGCCTGAGCTTCGAGATCGAGCCACTTCGTCCCGAACCGTACCAATTGCTCCTTGTCCGATTTCGCAGCCGCCGTTTCCGCCACGGCTTTCGCCGGCGCGCTCCGGCGCAGCACCGAGCGGATGCGCGCCATCAGCTCACGCAGCTCGCACGGCTTGGCCACGTAATCGTCGGCGCCGAGCTCGAGGCCGACGACGCGGTCGATCGGGCTCGCCGTCGCCGTCAGCATGATCACCGGCACGTTGATGCGGCTCTTGAGGTCGCGGATGATCGAGAGCCCGTCTTCCTCCGGCATGTTGAGGTCGAGCACGACGAGGTCGGGCATGCTGCCGTCGATCGCCGTGCGCAACGACTTGCCGCCGTCGCACAGCGTCACGGTGAAGCCGTGCATCTTGAGGTAATCGCCGACCATCTCCCGGGCCGGGGCCTCGTCGTCGACGATCATGATGTGCTGGCTTTGGGTCATGGTCCTGAGATCACGGAATTTCGGTCGCGGGGAGGGTGATGGTGAAGGTCGAGCCCTTGCCGGGGCCCTCGCTCTCGGCGGTCACCTCGCCGCCGTGCATGTCGATAATACGCTTGACGATGGACAACCCAAGCCCGGTCGAGCTCTCGCCGGCGGTCGGCTTTGCCGACAGCCGCTGGAACCGGCCGAACAGGCGGCCGAGATCCTCCGGCGACAGGCCGGCGCCCTCGTCGCTGACGCGGATGATTGTGTCGCCGCCTTCATGGCTCACGATGACGCCGATCTTGCCGCCGATCGGCGAGTATTTGATGGCGTTGCTGATGAGGTTGTCGATCGCCTCGCGGATCCGGTCGGTGTCGCACATGGTGACGATGTTGACGGGTGCGGTGACGCTGATCGCCTGCTGCTTGTTGATGGCGAGCGGCTGGTTGGCCTCGGCGACTTCCTTGACCAGGGCCGCGACGTCAACCGGCTCGCGGCGGATGGTGATGTCGAAGGCATCGGCCATCGCGTCCGAGATCAGATGATCGACCATCGAGGTCAGGCGCTTGGTCGCATCGCGGATGTGATCGACCTGGGCGACTACGCCGCCTGACGACGCGCCGGTCGAGATCAGCTCCTTCAGCATCTCGGTGCGGCCGAGGATGACGCCGAGCGGGTTCTTGAGATCGTGGGCAACGGTGCCGAGGATCTCGTTCTTGAAGCCGTTGGCGCGCTGCAGCCGCAGCCATTGCGCTGAGAGGCGGCGGTTGGCCTGCATCAGCGCGCGGGTGCGCTGGGCGACGCGGTCTTCCAGCTGGGTGTTGGCGGCCTGCAGCTGCTGGTAGAGGATGACATTGTCGAAGGCAATCGAGAGCCGGCTGGAGAAGATCTCGACCAGCGAGCGGTCGGTCTCGGACAGCTCGCGTTCGGCCTGCAGCAGCACCACGACCTCGCGCCCACTTCCGGTGCGCAAATAAATGACGCTGCGGTGGTCGGCGAATTCGTTCTTGCGGCCTTGGAAAGCGGCTTCCACCATCGCGCGCAGATCGGGGTCGAGCGCCTTCGACGAGGTCGTGCCGATGAAGCGGCTGTAGCAGCCGCTGCCGGCGAGCACCGAGAGCTCGGGGTCGAGGCCGCCATTGTCGCGCAAGACCAGGATGCCGGCGCAATCGACGTTGAGCAGCGAGGCGAGCTGGGTCAGCACGCCCTCGGCGAGCCGCTGCATCGACTTGAAGTCGTACAGCGTCGAGGCGGCGTCGATGATGATCTCGAGCCCGCGCCTTGTTTGCAGCATGCGCTCGAGCTGCTGGTAGGAGCGCAGCGCCGCGGTCAGCGAGGTGAACAGCTTGTCGGCGGTGAGCTCGGTCTTGGCCTTGTAGTCGTTGATGTCGTACTGCACGATCACGCGCCGCTCGGGCGCCTGGCCGGGCTGTCCGGTGCGCAGGATGATGCGCACGGTCTCGTTCTTGAGCTCGTTGCGGATGTACTCGACCAGCTCGAGGCCGGCGACGTCCGTCTCCATGATGACGTCGAGCAGCACGGCGGCGATATCGTTGTGCGCCGCCATCAGCTTGCGACCTTCCGCCGCGGAATGGGCGGAGAGGATCTCCAGGCCCTGGCCGTTGAGGGAATAGTCCGAGAGCGCAAAACGCGTGCCGTCATGCACGGCCGGATCGTCGTCGATGACGGCGATCTTCCATTTCCGGGCGTCAACATCCTCCGATGCGGTACCGGTGTCGTCGATCAGGTGGAGGACATCGTCCTGTTCGGCCATTGAGAAGTCCCGTCAGTCTCTGTGCTTTGCCCGCCGCCCCTGGCGACCCGGGGCATGATAATGCGAAATGTAGTGCCTTGTCCCAGCTTGGATTCCAGCATCATGCGACCGCCGAGCTGCTGGGTGACGAGGTTATAGACGATATGGAGGCCGAGTCCCGTGCCACCTTCATTGCGCCTGGTGGTAAAGAATGGGTCAAAGGCTTGGCGCTGCACGTCGGAGGTCATGCCGGCCCCGTCATCGGTGAAGATGATCTCGACGTCGTCGGCCCCGCGGGGCCGCGCCGAGATCGTGATCGTGCCGGCGCGGCCGTCGGCAAAGGCGTGGTTGGCGGCGTTGAGGAACAAATTGGTCAGGATCTGGCCGTAAGAGCCGGGATAGCCGTCGAGCAGCAGCCCCTCGGGCATGTCGACATGGAGCGTGATCGGCGACCGCTTCAGCACCGGGCGCAGGCTCGCGATGATCTGGTCGGTGGCTTCGCTCAGTGAGAACTGCCGCCGCTCGGCATGGGAGCGGTCGACCGCGACCTGCTTGAAAGACTGGATCAGTTCGCCGGCGCGCTGGAGATTGGCGACGAGCTGCTGCGAGGCGTCGCGCGAGGACTGCACGAATTCTTCCAGCTGCGAGCGGCGTAGGCCGCCGTCGCCCTTGAGCTGGGCCTCGAAGATCTCGGTGCGCCGGGCAAAGCTCGACGCAACGGTGAGGCTGATCCCGATCGGATTGTTGACTTCGTGCGCGACGCCGGCGACGAGGCCGCCGAGGGCTGCGAGCCTCTCGGCATCGATCAGATTCTGCTGCGCGGCGTTGAGCTCGAGCAGCGCGCTCTCGGCCTTCTCCTTGGACGCGCGCAGCTCGTCCTCGGTCTGGCGCTTTGCGATGGCGTTTTCGCGGAACACTTCCACCGCGCGCGCCATGGCGCCGACCTCGTCACGTGCACGCGTGCCCTGCACCTCGCGGCCGAGGTCGCCGAGCGTGATCGCGCGCATCGCCGCCATGATCTGCTGCAGCGGCAGCCGGATCGACAGGGCGATCAGCACGCCGGCGGTGAGGATGATGCCGAGGAAGATCACGGCGATGGAAAGAACGCGGCGGGAAATGTCCGCCAGCGTGCGGTCGAACGTCTCCTGCGCCTTCTGCTCGCGCTGGCGCATCTTGGTGGAGAGATCGTCGATGGCGCCGATGGCCTCGGCCTGGTTGGCGTCGATGGTGTTGCGCAGCAGTTCGGTACGGTTCGTGAGCTGCTCGGAGAGCTTTGCGAAGCCCTCGCGCAGCGCGGCGGTCCGGGCCGCCAGCCGCCGCAGCGCCATGCGCTGGAGGTCGTTGTCGGCGAGATCGATCATCACGGGGATGGTCTTCTCGATGGTTTCGGTATTGCGGCGGGCGTCGTCGGCCGCACCCGATGACAGCGAGAGATAGTAGGAATTGGCCGCGACCAGCATCGCGGTGAAGGCTTCGCGCGACTTGCCCAGCGAAGGCCAGATCAGCGCGTCGCGGTGGCCGGTGGCGCCTTCGATGATGGAGTAAAGCCCGGCCATGTCCCTGGCCGGTCCCTGCACCTGATCCTCATAGGTCTTCGCGATAGTGGCCTGCACGCCGCGCAGCTCGCCGAAGCCGTTGAGGAAGCGGTCGGTGGTGCGCTCCAGCTCCTCGACCGAGCCCGACAGCATCGGGTCCTTGGCGGCGCGGTTGGTCAGCGTCCCCAGCACCGCCTCGCGCAGCAGCAGGATCTCGGCGAACAGGTCGGGGCTCGGCTGGTTGATGTAGCGGTGGATCAGATTGTGCAGCCGCCCGGTCTCGCTTTCGAGCAGCGCCAGCATCCGGTCGGATTCGCGCACCTGGCGCACGTCCTCCCAGGCCGAGCCGAGCACCTGCGAGCCGTTCCAGATCAGCCCGACCAGCACGATGACCACGGCAGAGTTCAGCGCCGCGATCGACAGGATGCGCCAGCGGATCGGCACCGCCCGGAGCACGCCGACCAGCCGCGCGCGCAGCCGCCCCATCGGGCCGGGCGACCTGTCTGCATGCTCGCTGTGTCCAAGCCCGGGCAAGAGGCCTCACTCCACCTTGCGAATGCGTTCGATCAGCGCGGCCGCGGCCGGATCTTGCCCGGCCTTGGTGTAGATCGCGACCATCGCGTCCTCGAACGGCTTGCGGTCGATATCCCTGACGATGGTGACGCCCGCTTCTTCCGCCTTGCGCTGCGACTGCTCCTCGAGGTCGCGCCATTTCTCGCGCATGAATCGGCTGGAGCGCTGCGCGGCTTCCCGGAAGATGGTTTGGTCGTCGGCCGACAGGCTTTTCCACGCCTTCAGCGAGATCACCAGCACTTCGGGGCTCATCGTGTGCTCGGTGAGCGCGAGATAGCCGGCATGCTTGTAATGGTCCGTCGTCACGTAGGAGGGCCAGTTGTTCTCGGCGCCGTCGATCAGATGGTTGGCAAGCCCGGCAAGCACCTGTCCATAGGGCATCTCGACCGGCTCCGCGCCGAGCGCGCGGATCATCTGGCTCATCAACTCCGACTGCTGCACCCGGATCCGCAATCCCTTGAGGTCCGCGACGTTTCTGACCGGGCGGGCGCCGTTGTAGATCGACCGCGCGCCGGAATCGTAGAAGGCGAGGCCAACGAAGCCATAGGGCTCGAAGCTGCCGAGGATCTCGCCGCCGATCGGCCCGTCCAGCACCTTCTGCATGTGCTTGATGGACCGGAACAGGAACGGCATCGCCAGCACGTTCATCGCCGGGACGAAGTTGCCGATCAGCGCCACATTGGTCCGGTTGAGATCGATCGCGCCGACCCGGGTCTGCTCGATGGTCTCCTTCTCCTCGCCGAGCTGGCGGGAGTGGAACACCTTGACCTCGTGCCGGCCGCCGCTGCGCTCGGCTATCAGGGCGCCCATGTAGCGCAGCGCCTGCACGGTCGGATAATCCTCGGCCTGGGTGTCGGCGGCGCGGAATTCCCGCGCAGCGGCCCCCGTCGCGCAGATGGCGATCAGAAGCGCGACGAAAACCACCCCGGTCCGCGAGCGTTCGGCACGGTTCAACACTGGCACACTCAACCCCTCAGTGGTGGAGTCTATGGCGGGAGCAAAAGGTTCAATGCAATCTAGCAGATGGTCGGGGGAAGGCCATCCCGCCCGGGGCTTCGGCGTGATTGTGCGGCGCGGCCGGCGCTCATTCCCGGTTGAAACCGCAAATGCCGCGCCTTAAGCAGGGACGGTCGCCGTCGTCGCGCGATACGGAAAGAGCCATCGTGATTTCAGCATTGCGCTTCTTGCAGGTCATCGCCGCCCTTGCGGCCCTCTCCTTGGCCGCGCCGGTGCGGGCCGCGACCGACATCGCGTGGTGGCACGCCATGTCCGGCGAACTCGGCCGCCAGCTCGAGAAGCTCGCCTCCGACTTCAACGCCTCGCAGCCGGACTATCGCGTCGTGCCGACTTACAAGGGCAATTACACCGAGACGGTGACGGCCGCGATCTTCGCCTTCCGCTCGCGCAGCCAGCCCGCGATCGTCCAGGTCAACGAGGTCGCCACCGCCACCATGACCGCGGCCAAGGGCGCGATCTATCCCGTGTTCAGCCTGATGCGGGACATGAACGAGCCGTTCTCGCTCAATGACTATCTTCCCGCGGTCTCCGGCTACTACACCGATGCGGCCGGCAATCTCTTGTCCTTCCCGTTCAATTCGTCGACGCCGATTCTCTATTACAACAAGACCATGTTCCGCGACGCAGGGCTCGATCCGGAGGCGCCGCCGAAGACCTGGCCGGAGCTCGGTGCTGCCGCTAAACGCCTGCGCGATCGCGGCGCGGCGTGCGGCTTCACCACGTCCTGGCCGTCCTGGATCCATGTCGAGAATTTTTCAGCGTTTCACAATCTGCCGCTGGCGACGCGGACCAACGGCTTTGCCGCGCTCGATGCCGAGTTGACCATCAACAATCCGTCTCTCGTGCGTCACGTCGCCGAGCTCAGCGAGTGGCAGAAGACGAAGGTGTTCGACTATAGCGGCCGCGGCCAGTCGGCCGAGCCGCGCTTCCAGAACGGCGAATGCGGCATCTTCATCGGCTCCTCGGCGACGCGCGCCGACATCAAGGCGAACTCGAAGTTCGAGATCGGCTACGGCATGATGCCGTATTGGCCCGACGTGAAGGGCGCGCCGCAGAATTCGATCATCGGCGGCGCCACGCTGTGGGTGCTGCGCGACCGCCCGCGCGAGGAATACAAGGGCGTGGCGCGATTCTTCGCCTATCTGTCGCAGCCCGGCGTGCAGGCCGCCTGGCACCAGAACACCGGCTATCTGCCTGTCACCCGCGCCGCCTTCGAGCTGACGCGCGCGCAAGGGTTTTACGAGCGCAATCCGGGCTCGGCGATGTCGTTCGAGGAGATCACGCTGCATCCGCCGACGGAGAATTCGAAGGGCATCCGGCTCGGCTCCTTCGTGCTGATCCGCGGCGCGATCGAGGACGAGCTGGAGCAGGCCTTTGCCGGCCGCAAGAGCGCGCAAGCCGCGCTCGATGCCGCGGTCGAGCGCGGCAACAAGATCCTGCGCCAGTTCGAGCGCGCCAGCCCGGATCGGTAGAGTTCTCAGATTGGACCTCTCTTTAACCGCGAAGGAAGTGCGCTCCCTCTCCCGCTTGCGGGAGAGGGTTGGGGAGAGGGTCTTTCCGCAAAGGGACAATCCCCTAGAGGAGAGAACCCCCACCCGGCGCTTCGCGCCGACCTCCCCCGCAAGCGGGAAAGGTGCACCGTCTGCTTGGCGCGCATCAAATCAACCAAAACCTGCTTGCCTGATCGGGCACGCATGACCAGCGTTCCATCGCAAATCTTGCCGACTTTCACCGACGCTGCTGCCTTTCGCGCCTTTCGCGCCGACCCTCCGCGATGGCTGCCGATCGCCATCGACATCGCCCGCAGCCACGGTCTCGATGTCAGCGCGCCGCACGTGTTTGCCACCGGCACCAATCTCGTCGTCGGCTTCGGCGATCACCTGATCCTGAAAATCTTCCCGCCGCTGCTCCGCGCGCAATTCGTCTCCGAGCACGGCTCGCTGACCCAGCTTGCCGGCCGCCTCCATTTGCCGATCCCCGAGATCGTCGCGGAAGGCGAGCGCGACGGCTGGCCTTATCTCGCAATCACACGCCTTGCCGGCACGCTCGGTTCGGAGGTCTGGCCGCACTTGGCGGAATCGCAGAAGGACCGCGTGCTGCGCCAGATCGGCGAGACCATCGCGTCCGTGCAGCGCGCGCCGCTCGGCCCGCTCGCGCAGATCGAGCCGCGCTGGGCCGACTTCATGCGGGCCCAGATGCAGGGCTGCAAGGCGCGGCACACGCGTCTCGGCCTCGCGCCAAAATTTCTCGCCGGCCTCGACGACCTCCTGCGTGACGCGGCCGCGCTCATTCCCATCGATGCGCCGCCGGTGATCTTGATCGGCGAATACATTCCGGAGAACTTCCTGCTCGCCTGCCATAATGATCAATGGTCGCTCGCCGGCCTGTTCGACTTCGGCGACGTGCTGGCGGGATGGCGCGACTACGATCTGCTCGGCCCCAGCGCCTTCATGGCAGCGGGCCGGCCGGGGAGGGTGCGCAGCCTGCTCGAAGGGTTTGGCTATGCGAAGCTCGAATATTCACTCAAGCGCCGCCTGATGGCGCTGATGCTGCTGCATCGCGCCAGCGACCTCAACAACCACATCTGCATTGAGGGTTGGCAGGACGAGGCCGACGATCTGGTCGAGCTCCAGGAGCTGATCTGGCCGGGGTGATTGCCGCGGATCAGTAGCCGAGTGACTTGGGACGAGATGCGCCCACGCAATGAGCGAGCGTTCCAGAAAGCCCATTTTATATGCAAATCTGCTTCTTTGTATGCAACGCGCTGGAGATCGGCTTCTGATCGACAGTCGAAGCAATGGCCATTTTTCGCGCTTATATCAGTGGCTTATGTTGTTTTAAACTCTCATTAAGCCTTGGCACGAACCTTGCGAATCCAGTTCCAACCAGAAAACTTTGTGTTGGAGCCATTTCATGAAGCGCCGCGATTTCCTCAAGTCCGTTTCCGGATTGGCCGCAGGCGCGGCGCTTCCGGCCATGCCGTCCGTGATCTCGTCGGCGATGGCCGATGCGCGCTCGGAGACGCTGCTGATCGTCTCGGAAGGCGGCCCCAACAATCTCGACATCCACGGCGTCGGCACCAACGTGCCCGGCTATGAGGTGTCCTGGAATTGCTACGACCGCCTGCTCAGCCACGAGATGAAGACCGGCCCCGGCGGCGTGCCCTATTACGACCGCGACAAATTCAAGGGCGAGCTCGCCGAGGACTTCAAGATCGACGACATGTCGGTCACCTTCAAGCTGAAGAAGAACGCCAAATTCCACGACGGCGCGCCTGTCACCGCCAAGGACGTGAAGTGGTCGCTCGACCGCGCCGTCAGCGTCGGCGGCTTCCCCACCTTCCAGATGAGCGCCGGCTCGCTCACGAAACCCGAGCAGTTCGTCGTGATCGACGACTACACCGTGCGTGTCGACTTCCTGAAGAAGGACAAGCTGACGATCCCCGATCTCGCGGTGATCGTGCCCTGCATCATCAATTCCGAACTGGTGAAGAAGAACGCCAGCGAGAAGGACCCCTGGGGTCTCGAATTCACCAAGCAGCAGACCGCGGGCTCCGGCGCCTACAAGGTGACGAAGTGGACCGCCGGCACCGAAGTGGTGATGGAGCGCAACGACGATTGGGTCGGCGGCCCGCTGCCGAAGATCAAGCGCGTGATCTGGCGCATGGTGCCGCAGGCCGGCAATCGCCGCGCGCTGCTGGAGCGTGGCGACGCAGACATCTCCTACGAGCTGCCGTTCAAGGATTTCCAGGAGATGAAGGCGAGCGGCAAGCTCAACGTGGTGTCGCTGCCGTTCTCCAACGGTATCCAGTATATCGGCATGAACGTGACCAAGCCGCCGTTCGACAATCCCAAAGTGCGTCAGGCGGTCGCCTACGCGATTCCCTATCAGAAGATCATGGACGCGGTGATGTTCGGGCTGGCCAATCCCATGTTCGGGGCCGCCAAGGAAAAGCCGACCGAAGTCGCCTGGCCGCAGCCGCACAAATTCAACACCGACATGGACAAGGCGAAGGCGCTGCTGGCTGAAGCCGGTTATCCCAACGGCTTCGAGACCACGATCTCGTTCGACCTCAACTTCGCCGGCGTCAACGAGCCGCTCTGCGTGCTGGTGCAGGAGAGCCTGGCCCAGATCGGCATCAAGACCACCATCAACAAGGTGCCCGGCGCCAACTGGCGCACCGAGTTGAACAAGAAGGAGATGCCGCTCTTCACCAACGTGTTCTCGGGCTGGCTCGATTACCCCGAATACTTCTTCTACTGGTGCTATCACGGCAATAATTCCGTCTTCAACACCATGAGCTACAAGTCGGCGGAGATGGACAAGCTGATCGACGGGGCGCGGAATGCTGCCGCGACCGGTGACACCGCGACCTACGACGCCGACGTGAAGGGCTTCGTCGACCTCGCCTACAGCGACATCCCGCGCATCCCGCTGTATCAGCCCTTCGTCAACGTCGCGATGCAGAAGAACATCAGCGGCTACCAATACTGGTTCCACCGCCGCCTGGATTATCGCGCGATGGCGAAGGGGTGAGGGGATGGCGGGCGAGATGGTCGCGTCGTCGACTCTCCTTCTGAGTGAGGCGGCCACCGCTCTCTCATTCCCTCTCCCCTTGTGGGAGAGGGGCAGGGTGAGGGGTAGCCACGAACTCCGACCTCGCTTGGGGCTACCCCTCACCCCAACCCTCTCCCATCGCAAGTCGGGCCTGCCCGACTTGCGCCAATCACCAATGCGCAACCGGGGTAGACCCCGGTTGCGTGGGAGAGGGGGCGCAGCGGAGCAGGTGGCGCGAACCCGCCCACAAACGCAGAGCAGCAGGAGCGCAACCCCATGCTGACCATGATCGGCAAGCGCCTGATGTTCGCGATTCCGTCGCTGATCGGGGTCGTCATCGTCACCTTCCTGCTGACCCGCGCACTACCGGGCGATCCCGCCGCCTATTTCGCAGGGCCCGCCGCAACGAAGGAAGCCGTCGAGCAGATCCGGAAAAAACTCGGCCTCGACAAGCCGCTGATCGAGCAGTTCTTCCGCTACACCAACGATCTCGCCCATGGCGATTTCGGCAATTCGCTCACGACGGGCCAGCCAGTCGCAGCCGAGATCCGCAACCGCCTGCCGGCCTCCGCCGAGTTGACGCTGCTCGGCCTCATCGTCTCGGTCGTGATCGCGATTCCACTCGGCGTGCTGGCGGCGACGCGGCCGGGCTCATGGGTCGATCATCTCTGTCGTGTCACGACGACGGCCGGCGTCTCGCTGCCGGTGTTCTTCACAGGCCTGGTGCTGGTCTATGTGTTCTATTTCCGGCTCGGCTGGTCGCCTGCGCCGCTCGGCCGGCTCGATGTGTTCTACAGCGCGCCGCCGACGGTGACCGGCTTCTATCTGATCGACACCCTGATCGCGCGTGACTTCGAGGCGTTCCGTTCGGCATGCAGCCAGTTGATCCTGCCGGCGACGACGCTTGCGATCTTCTCGCTGGCGCCGATCGCGCGCATGACGCGCGCCTCGATGCTGGCGGTGCTGTCGTCGGAATTCGTTCGCACCGCGCGCGCCAGCGGCCTGTCCCCGGCAACCGTCATCGTCACCTATGCCTTCCGCAACGCGATGCTTCCGGTCATCACCACGCTGAGCATGGTGTTCTCGTTCCTGCTCGGCGCCAACGTGCTGGTGGAGAAAGTGTTCGCCTGGCCAGGCATCGGCTCCTATGCGGTCGAGGCGCTGATCTCGTCGGACTTCGCGCCGGTGCAGGGTTTCGTGCTGACCATGGCGGTGATGTACGTGCTGCTCAATCTCGTGATCGACATTCTCTATGGCGTGATCGATCCGCGCGTGCGCTTGGAGGGCTAATCATGAGCACCGTTGCGCCTGCTGTTGAACCTGTCGGTCCCGCGCGGACCTCAGGGTTCGTCGCGCTGCTCGACCAGACCCGCTACGTGCTTGGCGAGAACAAGGTCACCGGTTTTGCCTTCGCGCTGCTGATCGTGATCCTTCTTGCCGCGATCTTCGGCCCCTATGTGGTGCCGTATGATCCGCTGGCGTCCGACACCGCGGCGTCGCTGAAGCCGCCCTCGGCCGCGCACTGGTTCGGCACCGACCAATTGGGCCGCGACATCTTCAGCCGCGTCGTGGTGGCGACGCGGCTCGATACGTTCATCGCGGTCGCCTCCGTCGCGCTGGTGTTCCTGATGGGTGGGCTCGCCGGCATCGCGGCCGGCTATTTCGGCGGCTGGACCGATCGCATCGTCGGCCGCATCGCCGACACCATCATGGCGTTCCCGCTGTTCGTGCTCGCGATGGGCATCGTCGCCGCGCTCGGCAACACCGTGCAGAACATCATCCTCGCAACGGCCATCGTGAACTTCCCGCTCTATGCCCGCGTCGCGCGCGCCGAAGCCAATGTCCGCCGCAATGCCGGCTTCGTGCAGGCCGCGCGTCTGTCCGGCAACGGCGAGTTCCGAATTCTTCTCGTGCATATCCTGCCGAACATCATGCCGATCATGATCGTGCAGATGTCGCTGACCATGGGCTACGCCATCCTCAATGCCGCCGGCCTCTCGTTCATCGGCCTCGGCGTCCGTCCGCCGACGGCGGAATGGGGCATCATGGTCGCCGAAGGCGCCGGCTTCATGGTGTCAGGCGAATGGTGGATCGCGCTATTCCCGGGCCTCGCTCTGATGATCGCCGTGTTCTGCTTCAACCTCCTCGGGGACGGCCTGCGCGACATCGTCGACCCCCAGCGGAGGACGTGATGGCTGGATTCCGCGCAGATTTTCGCTCAAAATTATTCAATGAAATCAATCCCGTTCTACTGTGCATGGGGTTGTTTTCGACGTTTTTGTTTGGGAGGTGCCCATGACCGCCCAGCCGCTGCTCGACGTCCAGGACCTCACCGTCGAATTCACCACCCGCCGCGGCATCGTCAAGGCGGTGCAGCACGTCAACATCTCCGTCGCCAAGGGCGAGACGCTGGCGATCGTCGGCGAGTCCGGCTCCGGCAAGTCGGTGACGTCGTATGCGGTGATGCGCATCCTCGACCGCGCGGGGCGGATCGCCGAAGGCTCGGTGATGTTCTCGGGTATCGACGTCAAGGCCGCGACCGAAGACCAGATGCGCGATTTGCGCGGTCGCGAAGTCTCGATGATCTTCCAGAACCCGCGCGCCGCGCTCAACCCGATCCGGAAAGTCGGCGACCAGATCGAGGACGTGCTGCGCACCCATGTCCAGCAGGCCATGGTTTCGGACCGCGGCGAAAAGGCGATCGAGGCGCTGGAGCAGGTCAAGATCGCCCGGCCGCGCGAGCGCTATCACGCTTATCCGTTCGAATTGTCCGGCGGCATGTGCCAGCGCGTCGTCATCGCGCTCGCGCTCGCCTGCAATCCGCAACTGCTGATCGCGGACGAGCCGACGACCGGATTGGACGTCACCACGCAGAAGGCGGTGATGGATCTGATCGTCGAGCTGACCAAGCGCAAGGCAATGTCCACCATCCTGATCACGCATGACCTCGGCCTCGCCGCGGCCTATTGCGACCGCGTGGTGGTGATGGAGAAGGGCCGGGTGGTCGAGACCGCAAAGGCGGCCGACATCTTCGCCAACCCGCAGCACCCCTACACGAAGAAGCTGATGCGCGCGACGCCGCGCCTCGGCGTGAGCCTGCGGGATCTGTTGCCGGAGGAGGAAGGCTCAGCACTCGCCGCCACGAGCGCAGCATCCGCGGAATTGGCTCCGATCGTCCCGGCGGGCAAGACGCCCCTTCTCCTCATCGACAAGCTCGTCAAGGAATATCCCCGTCAGGGCGCGACCGCGACGCTCGGCAAACTGTTCGGCCGCAAGCCGCCTGTAGAGCCCGATGTGTTCCGCGCCGTCGACGGCATCAGCTTCTCGGTCGGCCACGGCGAAAGCGTCGGCCTGGTCGGCGAATCCGGCTGCGGCAAATCGACCACGTCGATGATGGTGATGCGACTGCTCGACCAGACCTCCGGCCTGATCCAGTTCGACGGCGAGGACATCGGCGCCATCGCGCCCGCCGGCTTCGCGCGTCTGCCGCAGCGCAGCCGCATCCAGATGGTGTTCCAGGATCCGACCGACAGCCTCAATCCGCGCTTCACTGCCGTCCGCGCCATCGCCGATCCCATCATGCAGCTCGATGACATCAGGGGGCGCGACGCGCTCCGCACCCGCTGCGAGGAGCTCGCCACCATGGTGGGCCTGCCGCACAATCTGCTGGATCGCTTTCCGCACCAATTGTCGGGCGGCCAGAAGGCCCGCGTCGGCATCGCCCGCGCCATCGCCCTGCACCCGAAACTCGTCATCCTGGACGAGCCGACCGCCGCGCTCGACGTTTCGGTCCAGGCCGTGGTCCTCAATCTGCTCCAGGACCTCAAGGCGCGGCTAGGTATGAGTTATCTGTTCGTCTCGCATGATTTGAACGTAGTGCGCTTGTTGTGCGATCGTGTCATTGTCATGCGGTCGGGTCGAATCGTCGAGGAAGGCTCTTCCGAGAGGGTCTTGAGCGATCCGCAGGACGATTACACCAAGGAGTTGCTGACGGCGATCCCGCATCCGCCGCTGCAGACACAGGGCGCACACTGAGAGCTTGTTTGGGAGCGTGATGGCCGAACCGCTGGACGATTATATCGACGCTGCCACGAAAGCGTTGGCGTTGCCCGTCGAGGAAGCATGGAGGTCGTCCATTCGCGCCAATCTCGAGGTCTCGCTGCGGCTCGGCCGCCTCGTCGACGAATTCGCGCTGCCGGACGAGACCGAGCCGGCGCCCATCTTCACCGTCTGACGCCGCCATGACGACCAAGCCAGAGATGACGGCCTCCGAGATCGCCAAGGCGGTGACCGGCGGAAAATTGTTCGCGCTCGATGCGACCGAAGCCGCGCTCGCGCGCATCACGCAGCACGACGCCATCCTCAACTCCTTCACCGACGTCACCGCCGATCGCGCCCGCGCCAAGGCGCGCGCGATCGATGCCGATATCGCGGCCGGCAGGACCGTTGGCCCGCTGGCTGGCGTGCCCTTCGCGGTGAAGAATCTGTTCGACGTCGCCGGGCTCTCGACGCGCGCCGGCTCGAAGATCAACCGCGACCGCGCGCCCGCCACGCGCGACGCCACGCTGATCGAGCGCATGGAAGCGGCCGGCGCCGTGCTGGTCGGCGCGCTCAACATGGGCGAATACGCCTATGACTTCACCGGGGAGAACGTCCATGACGGTCCCTCGCGCAATCCGCACGACACGACGCGGATGAGCGGCGGCTCCTCCGGCGGCTCGGGGAGCGCCGTCGGCGGCGCCCTGGTGCCGATCGCGCTCGGCTCCGACACCAATGGTTCGATCCGCGTGCCGTCCTCGTTCTGCGGCATCTTCGGCCTGAAGCCGACCTATGGCCGGCTCTCGCGTGCGCGTTCGTTCCCGTTCGTCGCGAGCCTCGATCATCTCGGCCCGTTCGCGCGCTCCGTCACCGATCTCGCGCTGGCCTATGACGCCATGCAGGGACCGGATGCGGACGATGCCGCCTGCACCACCACACGTGGTCTGGAGCCGACGACACCGCTGCTCGCCAATCCGGTGTCCGACCTGCGCATCGGGATCGCCGGCGGGTACTTCCAGACCAATTTGTTTCCGGAAGCCGTCGAAGCCGTCAGCCGCGTCGCCAAGGCGCTGGGCGCAACGCGCGTGGTGGACGTGCCCGAAGCCGCACGCGCCCGCGCGGCGGCCTATGTCATAACCACCACCGAAGGCGCCTCGCTGCATCTCGATCGGCTGCGCAAGCGGCCGAACGATTTCGATCCCGCCGTGCGCGACCGGCTGATCGCGGGCGCCATGGTGCCGGCGCCGCTGGTCGACCGTGCGCAAAAATTCCGCCGCTGGTATCGCGCGCAACTCGCTGAGATTTTCAAATCCGTCGACGTATTGCTCGCGCCGGCGACGCCATGCACCGCGCCGAAGCTCGGCCAAGTCAATTTCAACCTTGGCGGCGTCGAGCTGCCGGTGCGCGCCAATATCGGCATCCACACCCAGCCGATCTCCTTCATCGGCCTGCCCGTGGTCGCCGTGCCGGTGCCGCTCGAGCCGCTGCCGATCGGCGTGCAGATCATCGCCGCGCCGTGGCGCGAGGACATCGCGCTGCGCGTTGCGTACGCGCTGGAGAAGATGGGTGTCGCCGCCGCGCCCAGCCCAAAAGGATTTTGAGATGGAGATCGATCTCCCTGACGTGATCGCGGACGTCAAAGCCGCGTTCGAGCGTTATGAGCAGGCCCTGATCACCAACGACGTCGCGGTGCTCGGCGAGCTCTTCCGCAACGATCCCCGCACGCTGCGCTATGGCATCGGCGAGAACCTCTACGGCTATGAAGCGATCTCCGGCTTTCGCGCCGGGCGCTCGCCGGTCGGCCTCAATCGCCGCACCGCGAAAACCGTGATCACCAGCTATGGCCGCGACACCGCGGTCGCCTCCACCCTGTTCTATCGCGACACGATGCCGGGTAAGGTCGGCCGGCAGATGCAGACCTGGGTAAAATTCCCGGAGGGCTGGCGCGTCGTCGCCGCCCATGTCAGCATCATCGACGAGTCGAAAGAGACCTGACCGTATGACGCTTGACGATCTTCCGCCCGGAGCGCTGCCGGCCGAACCGGCGGTGCCGCGTGTCGACCGGGCGTCGCCATCAGCGCACAAGGTCACGCGCGCCGAGGAGCTGCGCCTGCAGCTCGCCGACGAGATCGTGCGCGGAGCTTTGCCGCCTGGCGCCCCGCTTGACGAGACCGACATCGCGCGCCGCTTCAGCGTTTCGCGCACGCCGGTGCGGGAAGCACTGCGCCAGCTCGTGGCAAGCGGCCTGGTCGAAGCGCGCGCCCATCGCGGCGCGGTGGTGGCGCAGCCCTCGTTCGAACGGCTGACGGGTATGTTCGAGGCGATGGCGGAGCTGGAAGCGCTGTGCGCGGGCCTTGCCGCCGAACGCATGTCAGCCGCCGAGCGTCACGGTCTGGAAGCCATCCACGAAGAGCTGCGGGTGTTGAGCTACGCCGGCAACCCCGATCGCTTCCACGAGGTCAACGAGCGCTTCCACAATGCGATCTATGCGGGATCGCAGAACGGCTACATCGCCGAGATCACGCTGGCGACGCGCGTGCGCGTGCAGCCGTTCCGCCGCGCCCAGTTCCGCAATCTCGGACGTCTCGCCAAGTCGCAAGCGGAACACGATCGCGTCGTCGTCGCCATCATGCGCGGCGACAAGCAGAGCGCCGCCGCCGCGATGCGTGCGCATATCGAGCTGGTGCGCGGGGAGTACGAGATCTACGCGGTATCGGTTTAGGGCCGCGCGCACGGTGCCGTAGGGTTGGCTAAGGCGCAAAGCGCCGTGCCCACCATCTACCCAAGCTGACGGTGATGGTGGGCACGCTTCGCTTTGCCCACCCTAGGAGACCTACGCTGTCGCAGCGTCCGCCATATACTTCCGCCAGCCGCCATACGCGGTGATGTCGCGAGCCTCGCCCAGCACCTCGGGCTCGACGAGAAATCCCTTCACGCTGCGGCCATCCGCCAGCCGCACGGTGCCGATCGCCATCGGCGCGGGAATCGCGTTGACGAACTTGCCGAAGGCGGACGACGACAGCGACCATATCTCCAGCTCGATCGACGCGCCCTTGCCGGCCTCGACGCGCAGCATGCCCGGCTTCGGCGGCGTGGTCTTCAATGCGTAGAGCTTGTAGTCTGCCGCGGTCCTGGTCGCCTCGATCAGCTGGCCGTTCAGCGCTTTCAACTCGCTGTTCAGCACCATGCCGGACAGATGCGCGCCGACTACGGCGATGGGAATCTCGTCGCTGCTATCAGCGGCAAGCGGCGCCAGCGCGGGTTGCGCCACGCCCTTTGCGCCAAGCGTCAGTTTGGTATCGGCATGAAACACGCGCCCGATGCTGGCGAGCAGCGCATCGTGCCCGGTGGGAGCAAGGAGCGTGATGCCGAACGGAACGCCGTCGGCGCGCATCGCCGCCGGCAGCGCGAGACCGCAGAGGTCGAGCAGATTGACAAAATTGGTATAGGTGCCGAGCCGGCTGTTGAGCTCGACCGGATTGGCCAGCACCTGCGCGGTCGTATAGGCCGTCGGCGCCGTCGGCAGCACCAGCGCGTCGATATTGGTGAAGGTGCGCTCGGCGATCTTGCGCAGGCCCTGCAGACGATAGAGCGCGGAGAAGGTGTCCGCCGCCGTCAACCGCGCACCGGCCGCGGTGATCTCGCGCGTCACGGGATGGATGGCATCCGGCGCGGACGCCAGCAGGTCGCGGATCACGAGATAGCGCTCCGTGACCCACGGTCCCCCGTAGAGCAGTCGGGCCGTCTCATAGAACGGCTCGAGGTCGAACTCGACGAGCGTTGCGCCAAGCGCGGTCCAGCGCTTCAGCGCCTCGGCGTAAGCCGCTTCCGCCTTCTTGTCGCCGAAGAAGATCAGCTGTCCGCTGCGCGGCACGCCCAGGCGCAGGTTTGCCGGGAGCGGAGTGATCGCGCCAAGCGGCCGGTCGCGCGAGAACGGATCGGCCTGATCGGGACCTGCCATCACGGAGAGCGCCAGCGCGGCGTCGTCGACCGTCAAAGCGAACACCGAGATACAGTCCAGCGTCCGGCAGGCCGGCACCAGGCCAGCGGTCGAAATCATGCCGAGGCTCGGCTTGAGACCGACGATGTTGTTGAGCATCGCCGGCACGCGGCCGCTGCCGGCGGTGTCGGTACCTAACGACAGTGGCACCAGCCCGGCGCCGACGGCGGCGGCCGATCCCGAGCTTGATCCGCCGGGAATGAGGTCATCGCGGATCGCGTTCCTGGGGATGCCGTAGGGCGAGCGCACGCCGACAAGGCCGGTCGCGAACTGGTCGAGATTGGTCTTGCCGATGATGATCGCGCCGGCGGCGCGCAGCCGCGCAACGGCGGTCGAATCGTGTGTCGGGATGTACGAGAAGGCCGGGCACGCCGCGGTGGTCGGAAACCCCAGCGCGTCGATATTGTCCTTCACCACCACCGGCACGCCATAGAGCCGCAGGCTGGCGGTCTCCTTGGTGGCGAGCTTCTCGGCCTCGGCGATCGCGTCCTTTTCGTCGCGCAGGCTGATGAAGACGGCGGGATCATTGTGGTCGCGGATGCGCTGATAGGTGCGTGCGACCGTCTGCGCCGGCGTGAGCGTGCCCGCGCGATGCGCGGCCACGATCGCGGCGATCGTTTCAGGCTGCTCAGCCCCCATTTCAGCCTTCATGGCGACAAATCTCCGGCAACGTCTCTTCACCCCGATCGAAGCAAGCGATGTGCCATTGTGTACAGAATCCGGGCAGGACAAGTGCTGCGGATATTACCGAGAGATCAGAGGCTTGTGGGATATTTCGAGCGCTGGCGGAGCTTCGTGTCAGCGCCCTGTTACGAGCATTTGCGCAAATAATGGGCAGCTCAACGGGCCTGAGCTTGCGCCCCAACAATTGTCATGGCCAACATGCAGGCCAACGTGGTCCGCGACGAGGCTGCGGCCGATCCCGGCTTCCGGGCGAGGAGGAAACCATGACAACCGCCCCTCGCGGTGATGCTGCGAGCCTGTTCGCGACACCCAGAACCGTTGCCGAGCATCGCGCCGACGGTAGCATCGTGCTGCGCTCGCCCGAGCCGCTGCGCGATGGCGCGCGCTGCATCGGCGACTGGCTGGAGCAATGGGCGCGGCAGAGGCCCGATGCAACTTTTCTCGCCGAGCGCAGCAGTGCCGAATTGCCATGGACCACCGTTACCTACGCGCAGGCGTTGCGCCAGGTGCGCGCGGCAGCGTCCTGGATTCTGGCGCAAGGTCTCGGCGCGGAGCGCCCGCTCGCGATCCTCTCCGACAACAGCATCGATCACGCGCTGCTGGCACTGGCGGCCCAGCATGTCGGCGTGCCCTCGGCGGCGATCTCGCCGGCCTATTCGCTGATGTCAAAGGACTTTGACAAGCTCAAGAGCATGATCACGCTGCTGGAGCCGGGCGCCATCTATGTTTCCGCGACGAGGCTGTTTGCGGCGGCGCTGGCCGCGATTAAGCCTTTGCATAGCGCGCAGATCATCAGCGGCAATGCCGACGATGCCGATGCGCTGGCCTTCCGCACCATCGCGGCAACGCCCGAGAGCGCCGACGTCGCAAAGGCCTTCGCCGCGGTGGCGCCCGCGACGATCGCAAAGCTCCTGTTCACTTCGGGCTCGACCGGCATGCCGAAGGCGGTCATCAACACCCAGCGCATGCTGACGTCCAGCCAGCAGGCCAAGGCCCAGACGTGGACCTTTCTCGAACAGGCGCGCGAGGATCTCGTCATTCTCGACTGGCTGCCCTGGAGCCACACGTTCGGCGCCAACCACAATTTCAATCTCGTGCTGCGCAATGGCGGCTCGCTCTATATCGACGGCGGCAAGCCGGCGCCCGGCCTGTTTGCGACGTCCCTTGCCAATCTCAAAAGCGTGATGCCGACGGTCTATTTCAACGTGCCGCGCGGCTTCGACATGTTGATCACGGCGCTGCGCGCAGACGAGGAGCTGTGTCGCCGCTTCTTCAGCGAGGTGAAATTCGCCTTCTACGCAGGGGCTGCGCTGCCGCAGAATCTCTGGGACGCGCTGGAAGAACTCTCCGTCAAGACCGTTGGCCGCGCGATGCCGATGGTCTCGGCGTGGGGCTCGACCGAGACGTCGCCGCTGGCCACCGACTGCCATTTCCTCGCGGAGCGCTCGGGCAATATCGGCGTGCCCATCCCCGGCACCGAATTGAAACTCGTGACCTCCGGCGACAAGCTGGAGGTGCGCGTGCGCGGCCCCAACGTCACGCCGGGCTATTGGAAGGCGCCGGAGCTGACCAGGCAGACGTTTGACGACGAGGGCTTTTATCTCATTGGTGATGCCGTGAAGTTCGCCGATGCGAACCGGCCTGAGCGCGGCCTGTTCTTCGATGGCCGTGTCGCGGAGGACTTCAAGCTCAATTCCGGCACTTGGGTCAGTGTCGGCACGCTGCGCCTCGCCGGCATCGCCGCGCTGGCGCCGCTCGCGCAGGACATCGTCGTCACCGGCCATGGCGGCGACGAGGTGCGTTTCCTGGTGTTCCCGAACATCGCCGCATGCCGCGCGCATGCCGGCTTGCCCGAGATCGCGAACGTGAACGAATTGCTCGCGCATGACAAGATCAGAGCCGCGATCGCGCAGGGTCTGGCGAAACTCAAGCAACACGGCGCCAACTCCTCCGGCCACGCCACGCGCGCCCTGCTGCTCGTCGAGCCGCCATCGGTGGACGGCGGTGAGATCACCGACAAGGGCTACATCAATCAGCGCGCCGTGCTGACGCGGCGCGCCGATGCGCTGGCGCGGTTGGATGACGATGTCTCGGGTGAGTGGATCGGTCTGTAGCAGTTGAAACGGCAGCTCTTCGCAT
The DNA here is from genome assembly GCF_023100925.1 of Bradyrhizobium sp. 40. Taxonomy (NCBI): domain Bacteria; kingdom Pseudomonadati; phylum Pseudomonadota; class Alphaproteobacteria; order Hyphomicrobiales; family Nitrobacteraceae; genus Bradyrhizobium; species Bradyrhizobium sp. 40. The sequence goes on along the minus strand of NZ_CP064688.1, from coordinate 7,021,823 downwards.
TAGGTGGGCGGCCGTAGGCCTCCTCTCGCAATAACGGGCTGAAAACAGCTCGCCGTTAGGCCAGCTGCCCTGCCGCATTATCCTGCATGATTCTTTTGTTGCCTAAGCAACTAATTTGTGCGAACCAGTTCCAGGCTGGGATGACGGCGGGAGGAACCGCCGCGTCGGATTCTGGAGGAAGCAATGCTCGGCAGAGAGAGTGCCGCCGGCGAATGCCGGCGCATGCCTGGACATGAGAGAGGTCCGCGTACCGCGCGTGCTCCGTCAGGTCTCAGTGCTGCCGGTCACCGCGCCGAGATTTTCGTGCAGGCGGCGCAACAGCTCGATCAGCACCTCGCGCTCGTCCTTGTCCAGGCAGGACAACAGGCGCCGTTCGCGCTCGAATGCCGCGACGATCACCTTGTCATGGGTGGTGCGGCCCTTCGCCGTCAGCGCGATCGAATGGGTGCGCCCGTCCTTGGGATCGGTGCGGATCGACACCAGCCCGCGCTTTTCCAGGCCGGCCAGCGTCCGGCTCACCGGGCCCTTGTCGAAACCGATGACGTGGCAGATGCGCGAGGCGGGAATGCCGGGCTCGATCGCCAGCAGCGACATGATCCGCCATTCCGTGACGTTGACGCCGAACTCCCGCTGATAGAACGCGGTGGCGCTGTTCGAGAGCTTGTTGGCGATGAAGGTGATGAACGCGGGGACGTAGCGGTCGAGATCGAGCGTCGGTCCCGTCTCGGTGGACGCAGGTTTTTGGCGGGCTCTGGTCGAAGACGGCGGCATGTCGGGATTCTGTCTCGCGGCGTGTCTGGAGACCTAAAGGTAAGCGCGGCCCTTTCACAAGATCAAAATGAGGGAGGACTTCCATGAGCACTTCCAGCTCCCCGGAAATCAACGGTTCGTCGGCCGTCCCGCATCTCGACGTCGATCCCTTCGACATGGATTTTTTCGCCGACCCCTATCCCACGCATGAGCTGCTGCGAGAGGCGGGACCGGTCGTCTATCTCGACAAGTGGAACGTCTATGGCGTGGCGCGCTATGCCGAAGTCCATGCCGTGCTGAACGATCCCGCGACCTTCTGCTCGAGCCGCGGCGTCGGCCTGTCCGACTTCAAGAAGGAGACGCCGTGGCGCCCGCCGAGCCTGATCCTCGAAGCCGATCCACCCGCGCACGCCCGCACCCGCGCCGTGCTCTCGAAGGTGCTGTCGCCGACGGTGATGAAGGGGCTCCGCGACCGCTTTGCCGCGGCAGCGGAAGAGCGTGTGGACGCTTTGCTGGAGAAGCGCAGCTTCGATGCTATCACGGACCTCGCCGAAGCCTATCCGCTGTCGATCTTCCCGGATGCGCTCGGGCTGAAGCCTGAAGGACGCGAGAATCTCATTCCCTATGCGAGCGTGGTGTTCAACGCCTTCGGCCCGCCGAACCAGTTGCGCAACGAGGCGATCGCGCGCTCGGCGCCGCACCAGGCCTATGTTACCGAGCAGTGCCAGCGGGACAACCTCACGCCCGGCGGCATCGGCGCCTGCATCCACGCTCATGTCGACGAGGGTGCCATCACCGCGACCGAAGCGCCGCTGCTGGTGCGTTCGCTGCTGTCGGCGGGCCTCGACACCACCGTCAACGGCATCGGTGCAGCGGTCTACTGTCTCGCGCGCTTCCCGGAGCAGTGGCAGCGCTTGCGCGGCGATTTCACGCTGGCGCGCAACGCTTTCGAGGAGGCCGTCCGTTTTGAAAGTCCGGTGCAGACCTTCTTTCGCACGACAACGCGCGAGGTCGATCTGTCAGGCGCGACCATCGGTGAGGGCGAGAAGGTGTTGATGTTCCTGGCGGCTGCCAATCGCGATCCGCGGCGCTGGGACAAGCCGGACAGCTACGACGTCACCCGCCGCACGTCGGGCCATGTCGGCTATGGCTCAGGTATTCACATGTGCGTCGGTCAGCTGGTCGCGCGGCTCGAAGGCGAGACAATGCTCGCGGCTCTGGCCCGCCGGATCGCGAAGATCGAGATCACGGGCGAGCCACAGCGCCGTTTCAACAACACGCTGCGCGGGCTCGACAGCCTGCCTGTAACCATCACGCCGGGCTGACGCTGCCGGCATCGGAAATAATCAATACGACAGGGGAGGGACCAATGAAGAACTTGAAGTGGACGCTTGCGCTGGCCGCGAGCCTGATTGGCGGCGCGGCAAATGCCGAGATCTCCGACAATGTCGTGCGCGTCGGCGTGCTCAACGACATCTCCGGCATCTTCCAGGATACCAACGGCATGGGCTCGGTCGAGGCCGCGCGGATGGCCGCTGAGGACTTCAACGGCGGCGGCAAAGGCATCAAGGTCGACATCGTCTACGCCGATCACCAGAACAAGGCCGACGTCGGCAACGCCATCGCGCGCAAATGGCTCGATGTCGAGGGCGTCGACGCCATTGTCGACGTGCCGAATTCGGCGGTCGGCCTCTCCATCAACACGCTGCTGCGCGGCAGCCGCATGACGTTTCTCGCATCATCTACCGCGAGCTCCGATCTCACCGGTAAGGCCTGCTCGCCCAACACCATCCAGTGGGTCAACGACGCCTGGGCGACCGGCAACACCACGGCGGCCGCGATGATGTCGCGCGGCGGCAAGGACTGGTATTTCCTCACGGTCGATTACGCGCTCGGCAAGGGCATCGAGGCGGAAGCCCAGAAATACATCGAGGCGCATGGCGGCAAGGTGTTGGGCTCCAGCAAGCATCCGCTCGGCACGTCCGACTTCGCGTCGTTCCTGTTGCAGGCGCAGGGCTCCAAGGCCCAGGTGATCGGGCTCGCCAATGCCGGCGGCGACACCATCAACGCGGTGAAGCAGGCGGCCGAGTTCGGGATCCAGCAGGGCGGACAAAAGCTCGTCGCCTTCCTGCTCTTCATCAACGACGTCCACGGCATGGGCATCAAGGTCGCGCAAGGGCTCCAACTCATGGAGGCCTTCTACTGGGACATGAACGACGATACCCGCGCCTTCGCCAAGCGGTTCGCGGCGCGGCCCGGCATGAACGGCAAGATGCCGAGCGGCAACCAGGCCGGGGTCTATGCCTCCACGCTCGCTTATCTCAACGCGGTCGCCGCAACCGGCAGCGACAATGCCAAGGATGCCGTGCCCGAGATGAAGAAGTTCAAGGGCAAGGACAAGCTGTTCGGCGACACCACGATCCGCCAGGACGGTCGCGTCGTGCATCCGATGTATCTGTTCGAGGTGAAGAAACCGGAGGAGTCGAAATATCCATATGACTATTACAAGCTGGTCTCGACGATTCCCGCGGAGCAGGCGTTTCGACCGTTGGCGGATGGTGGGTGCGAGTTGGTGAAGTAGGGGCGGCGAGCGCGCGTCACTTAACCTCTCCCCGTAAGAACGGGGAGAGGGAGAAGAAGCCCTACACCACCTTACTACTCCCCTGCGTGATCAGCCGGGCGGCGCGCTGGTCGCGGGCGTAGATCCAGAGCCAGCTCAGGGCGACGCTGAGGCGGTGGCGCAAGCCGATCAGGAAGTAGATGTGGGCAATGCCCCAGATCCACCACGCGATGGTGCCGCGCAGCTTGATGCGGCCGAAGTCGATCACCGCGAGCCGCTTGCCGATCTGCGCGAGGCTGCCGGAGTGCTTGTAGCGGAACGGGCCGGTCGGCTCTTTGCGCAGCCGGGCCTTGATGGTCTCGGCCACGTGACGGCCCTGCTGCTTGGCGGCGGGCGCGATGCCGGGCACGGGCTTGCCGTCCCAGGCGTTGATCAAAACGGTATCGCCGATCGCAAAGATTTCGGGATGACCGGGGATCGTAAGATCGTCTTCGACCTGCACGCGCCCGGCACGATCGGCCGGTGCGCCCAGCCACTCGGCCGCGGGGGAGGCGCGGACGCCGGCGGCCCAGATTCGTGTCTTGGCTTCGAGCAGCTTGCCGCCGAACACCACGCCCTCGCGGTTGATCTCGGTGACAGCCTGTCCGAGCACGACCTCGACACCGATTTTCTCCAGCGAGGCCTGCGCGTAGGCCGAGAGGTCATCGGGAAAGCCTGCGAGCACGCGTGGACCCGCCTCGATCAGCACCACGCGGGCCTTGTGCGTGTCGATATTGCGGAAGTCGGCGGGCAGTGTGTGATGCGCCATCTCCGCGATGGTGCCGGCGAGCTCCACGCCGGTGGGGCCGGCGCCGACGATGACGAAAGTCAGCCGTGCCGCGCGTTTGGCCGGATCGGTCTCGCGCTCGGCGCGCTCGAATGCCACCAGGATGTGACGGCGCAGCGTCGTCGCGTCCTCCAGTGTTTTGAGGCCCGGCGCAAACTGCTCCCATTCGTCGTGGCCGAAATAGGCGTGCCGCGCACCGGTGGCGAGCACCAGCGTGTCGTAAGGCACCTCGCTGCCGTCGTCGATCAGCACGCAGCGCCTGTCGGCGTCGATGCCGCTGACGGTCGCAAACAGCGTCGTCACATCGCGCCGGTCGCGCATCAGGTGCCGGACCGGCCATGCGATCTCGCTGGTGGCGAGCGAGGCGGTCGCGACCTGGTAGAGCAGCGGTTGGAACAAATGATGGTTGCGGCGGTCGATCAGCGTGATCTCGACCGGGCTGCCGGCGAGCCGGTAGGTCGTCTCCAGCCCGCCGAAGCCGGCTCCGACGATGACGACGCGATGCGGTGTCGTGGTCATGATGCGCCCCTCCGAATCTCGCGGCTCTATCCTCATCTAAACGCTGATCGGGCGCCGCGGTCCAATAGCCCTCATCAATCGCTGGATAGGCCTGACGTATCGATATCCCGCGAAAAAGCGCAGCAGCCCTCGCCGAAGTGAGTAGAACTATATTTCTTGCCATTAACGATCGGGGCGAAATATGGTGCAGGGCGGGCGCTGAGCCATTGGCGGCGCGACAGATTTTGCGTTCAATAGAGATGACCCGGGGCGGCAATCACCCCGCTTCCGGGCATAATAATATGGAGGGGAGTGGTTATGAGGACGGCATTCTGGCTGGCGGGCGCAGCGGCGCTGGTGCTGGCAGGCCCGGCATCCGCCGGCGACACTATCAAGATCGGATTCGTTTCGACCTTCAGCGGCCCGACCGCCGTGATCGGCAACGACATGCGCAACTCGTTCGAGCTCGCGCTGGATCACATCGGCCGCAAGATGGACGGCAAGCCGGTCGAGGTGATTTACGAGGACGACGGACAGAAGCCCGACGTCGGCAAGCAGAAGACCGAGAAGCTGGTGCAGTCCGACAAGGTCGACTTCATCGTCGGCTACATCTGGTCGAACGTGCTGCTGGCCTCGCTCAAGACCGCCGTGGATTCGCAGACCATCCTGATCTCGGCCAACGCCGGTCCGTCGCAGCTCGCCGGCGAGCTCTGTTCGCCTTACGTGTTCTCGACCTCCTGGCAGAACGACCAGACGCCGGCCGCCATGGGCCTCTACATGAACCAGAAGGGCGTCAAGAGCGTCTTCCTGATCGGCCCGAACTACGCCGCCGGCAAGGACATGCTCGCGGGCGTGAAGAGCACGTTCAAGGGCGAGGTCAAGGGCGAGGAATACACGGTCTGGCCGAGCCAGCTCGACTTCTCCGCCGAGCTCTCCAAGGCGCGGGCCTCGGGCGCCGAGTCGATCTTCGTGTTCTATCCGGGTGCAGCCGGCGTGCAGTTCCTCAACCAATATGCGCAGGCCGGGCTGAAGAGCACGATGCCGCTCTACACGGCCTTCACCGTCGACGAGCTGTCGCTGCCGCTGCAAAAGGAGAACGCGCTCGGCGTTCCCGGCGCGCAGGAATGGGTGAATGATCTGCCCAACGAGCAGAACAAGCGCTTCGTCGCCGACTATCGCAAGAAGTACCCCGGCCTGCGCCCGACCTATTATGGCGCGCAAGCCTATGACGCGGCCCAGCTCATCAACAGCGCGGTGGTCGCGGTGAAGGGCGACACCAGCAAGAAGGACGCGATGAAAGCCGAGATGGAGAAGGCCAACTTCAAGTCGCTACGCGGCCCCTTCAAGTACGGCAAGAACCACATCCCGGTGCAGAACTTCTATCTCCAGGACGTGGTCAAGGACGGCGAAGGCCAGCTCTCGCTGAAGACGGTCGCGACCATCGTTGAAAACGACCAGGATCGCTTCCACGACAAATGCACGATGAAGTGAGTCCGGGCGAGCTCTCTCTCCTCCCTCGCCCCGTTCTTACGGGGAGAGGGTTGGGGTGAGGGCTGCCTCTGCGGGCAGCCCTGTCGCCGCACTCTCATGCTCCCTCCACGTCATTGCGAGCGCAGCGAAGCAATCCAGAATCCTTCCGTGGAAAGACTCTGGATTGCTTCGTCGCTTCGCTCCTCGCAATGACGGCCTCGGTAGAGACTACACCCGCGGCATACTCACAGGCCGCACCTCGCGCGCTTGCGCCGCGAGCCTGATCCCGGCATTGGCCGCGCCGAAGCCCTGATAATCGCGTCGCTCCACGATCTCGAAGAAGAAACGCTCGTCGAAGATGTGGGTGTAGACCTGAAAGAACTCCCCGTCGCCTTCGCGGTCGTAGAGAATGTGGTTGGCGCGCAGCTGCGCCATCAGCTCGGGCGCGAGGTCGTATTTGGCTTCGATGTCGTCGTAGTAGTTATCCGGGATATCCAAAAAATCCGCGCCGCGCTTGCGCATCTCCGCGACCGCCGCGAAAATGTCCCGGCACGTGAACGCGACGTGCTGCACGCCCGAGCCGAAAAACTCCGAAATGAAGCGGGCCGGCAGCGTGCGGTTGGCGGATGAGCCGTTGAGCACGAAGCGCAGGCTCTGGTCGCCGTTGACGACGGCCTGGCTTTGCACGAGGCCCCTGGGATCGGCGATCTCCATCTGCGGCAGCCGCTTGAGGTCGAGGATGCCGGTGTAGAACAGCAGCCATGACAGCATCTCGTCATAGGGCATCGACTGCGCGATGTGATCGACGGCCAGCAGGGCGTCCGCGCGAGCGTCGCTCGGGACTTGTTCGAAATCCGTGTCCCAGTTCTTGCCGGCTTGGTCGAGGAAATACAGCAGGCTGCCGCCGACGCCGTGGATTGCGGGAATCTCGAGTTCGCCCGGTCCGACCGGCTGGTAGAAGGTGCGCGCTTTCAGTGTTTCGGCGCGCTGCATGACGAGGCCGGCATTGTCGACGTCGAGCGCGATGGCGCAGACGCCGGGGCCATGCGTCACGTAGTGCGAATGCGCAAAGCCGTCGGTCTCGGAGTTGACGACGAGCTCGACCTTGCCTTGCGACCAGCGCTCCACCGCCTTGCTGCGATGCTTGCCGGTCTTGCGGAAACCGAGCTGCGCGAGCAGGCGGGCGAGTTCGCCGGCCTTGGTTTCGTTGACGGCAAACTCGATGAAGCCCGTGCCGCGACTTCTGGGCTTCGGCGCCAAGGGCTCGCTGATGAGCTTTGGCCAATCCGGTGCAAGCTGGTCTTCCAGCAGGATCAGCGAACGCAGCCCGTCGACCGCGGTCTGCACGGCCGAGCCGGCGCGGAATTGGTCGTTGAAGATCTCCAGCGACAGCGGTCCGGCATAGCCGGTTGCCGCGATCGCCGCCATGAACTCGCCGACCGGCAGGTCGCCCTGGCCGGGAAAGGAGCGGAAGTGCCGGCTCCACGACAAGATGTCGAGCTCGAGCTTCGGCGCGTCCGCAAGCTGGATCAGGAAGATCTTGTCGCCGGGGATCGAGGCCATCGCGCGGACCGGAAAGCCGGGGGCCAGTGCGTGAAAGCTGTCGAGGATGACACCGATCGCGGGGTGATCGGCGCGCCGCACGATTTCCCATGCATCGCGGTAATCGTTGACGTGGCGTCCCCAGGCCAATGCCTCGTAGCCGACCCGCAAAGATCGTTTGGCCGCGCGCTCGCCAAGCTCGCGAAAATCATCCGCGGCGCGGTCGATGCCGCCGAGCGAGGCCGGCGACACGTTGGAGCAGATCAGCAGCAGGTCAGTGCCGAGCTCCTGCATCAGGTCGAACTTCCGCTCGGCGCGGGCAAAGTTGCGCGAACGCTGCGGCTCCGGCATGCCCTCGAAATCGCGGAACGGCTGAAACGCGCAGATCTCGAGATTGAGGTCCTTGCAGAGTTTTGCGATGTCGCGCGGGCCGGCGCCGAACGACAGCAGATCGTTCTCGAAAATCTCGACCGCGTCGAAGCCTGCAGACGCGATGGCGCGGAGCTTCTCGTCAAGGGCGCCGGAAAGAGAGACCGTTGCGATCGAGCGTTTACTCATGCTGCGTTGTCCTCCATCGCGCCGCCCAGGAACAATTGTCCGATGCGGGGATCATTCAATATGCGCTTCGCGCCGTCGATCATCCGGGTCTGGCCGAGCTCGAGCACGATGCCGATGTCGGAAATCTCCAGTGCCGAGCGTGCGTTCTGCTCGATCATCAGAATGGTGACACCGCGGTCGCGCAGGGATTTCAGGATGTCGAAAGTCTGCTGCACCATCAGCGGCGAAAGGCCGATCGAGGGCTCGTCGATCAGCACGAGCTTCGGTTCGAGCAGCAGCGAGCGGGCGATTTCGAGCTGTTTCTGCTCGCCGCCGGACAGCGTGGAGGCCTGCTGCGTCGATTTCCGCCGCAGCGCCGGGAACAGGTCGAGCGCGGCCTCGATCCTGCTCCGCAGGTCGATGCCCTTGCCGGCGGAAACGCCGCCGAGCTCGATATTGTGGCGCACCGACAGTTCGGGAAAGATATTGCGGCCCTGCGGCACGTAGCAGATGCCGGCATTGAGCAGCGCGCGCTGGCCCAAATGGGTGACGTCGCGGCCGGCGAAGTTGATCTTGCCCTCGCGCAGCTTGAGCAGGCCGAAGATCGCCTTGAACACGGTGGACTTGCCGGCGCCGTTCGGGCCGATGATGGTGGTGATGGTGGCCTGCGGCACGGCGAAGGTGGTGCCGTTCAGGATCGTCATCTTGCCGTAGCCGCCGACGAGATTGTGAACCGAGAGGATCGGATCGCTCATGGCTGGTTCCTCAATGTCCTAGATAGGCTTCGATCACGGCGGGGTTCTTTCGGACCTCGTCGGGCCGTCCCATTGCCAGCACCTTGCCTTCCGCCATCACCATCACGCGCGAGCACAGCGACATCACGAATTCCATGTTGTGCTCGATCACGACGAAGGTGGCATTCTTCTCGCGGTTGATCGCGACCAGGCGGTCCTTCAGGTCAGCGAGCATCGACGGGTTGACGCCGCCGGCGGGCTCGTCGAGCAGCACCAGCCGCGGTCCGCCCATGAAGGCCATGGCGTCGTCGAGCAGTTTTTGCTGGCCATAGGAGAGCCCGCCGGCCGGCTCGTCGGCGAGATGATCGAGCTTGAAAAAGCCGATCATCTGGTTGGCGGCCTCCGCCAGTCCGGCATCGGAGCGGCCGACCAGGCGCGAGGCCATACTGCCCTGGTGCTCCTGTCCCGCGAGGATCAGGTTCTCGCGCACCGAGAGTTTTGGGAACACCTGCAGGAGCTGGAAGGTGCGGCTGACCCCGAGCTTGTTGAGCTCGGCGGGGCGCAAGCCCGTGACGACCTTGCCGTCGAGCTTGACCTCGCCGCCGCTCGGCGTGAGCTGGCCGAGGATGCAGTTGAACAGGGTCGACTTGCCGCAGCCGTTCGGTCCGATCAGCCCGAGGATCTCGCCTTCGCGGACGTCGAAAGAGACGCCGCCGACGGCGCTGATGCCGCCAAAGTTCTTCTTGATGTCGGTGACTTCGAGGACCGCGCTCATTGCACCGTCTCCAGCCGGGACTTTGCGACGGCGCGCTGGGCGGAGGCCACCTTGGTACGGCGTTCGGCGAGATAGCGGTCGAGGATTCCCAAGATTCCGGTCGGCGACCAGATCAGCAGCCCCATCACCGCGATCGCGTAGAGCATCAGATAATAGCCCTCGGTGAAACGCAGCCATTCCGGCAACAGCACGGCGATCATCGCGCCGAGGAACGGACCGAGGAAGAAGCCGGCACCGCCGACGATCACCATCATCAGGAGGTCGAGCGAGAGCGACAGGTTGAACGGCACGGGATCAATATATTGCGTCAGCGGCGCATAGAGCGCGCCGGCGACCCCGCCGAGCGCCGAGCCGATCGCGAACGCCATCAGCGTATAGCGGCGTGTGTCGACGCCCAGCGACTGCGCCCGCAGCGGGTTTTCGCGCAGCGCCATGAAGGCGCGGCCCCAGGGCGAGCGGATCAGCCACCACACCGCCAGCGATACGATCGCGAGCGAGCCGAGGCAGACATAGTAGAACGGCAGCGGCTTGTTGGTCGCGATGCCGAAGATGTGCGGACGCGGAATGTTGGAGATGCCGTAGATGCCGCCGGTGAGCCAGCTCTCGTTGCGAAACACCAGGAAGGCCAGCGTGGAGAAGGCGAGCGTGACGAAGGCCAGGTAATGGTGCTGCACCCGCAGCGCGGGATAGCCGAGCACCCAGCCGACCGCGAAGCTCAAGGCGATCGCCACGATGATCGCCGCCGGCAGCGGCCAGCCATGGGTGGTCATGATCGCCGCGGCGTAAGCGCCGATGCCGACGAAGGCGCCCTGTGCCAGCGAGACCTGGCCGGCATAGCCAAGCGTGAGGTTGAGGCCCATTGCGGCGATAGCCATCACCGCCCATTGGCTCAGGATGAACAGGCCATAGCGGTTGAAGTTCATGGGGACGACGATCAGCGCAGCGATGACGATGAGGCCGAACGCAATCTTGAGAGGTTTGGCGAAGCCACTCATACGGTCCGCTCCTCGGCGCGACCGAGCAGGCCCTGCGGCCGGAACAGGATGACGGCGATCAGGAAGATCATCGGCACGGCGGCGCGGTACTGCGTCGAGACATAGGCGGCCGCGAGATTGTCGAGCACGCCGATCAGGAGACCGCCTGCGATCGCGCCGCGCACCTGATTGAACCCGCCGACGATCGCGGCGATGAAGGCAGCCTGGCCCAGCACCTCGCCGGACGTGAATTTCGCGAGATAGATCGGCGTGATCAACAGCGAGGCGAGAGCGACCAGGAACGCGTTGATCAGGAAGGTCAGGAGAATCATCCGCTCGACCGGAACGCCGATGATGCGCGCCACGGTCGGATTCTGCGCCGCCGCCTGCATCTGGTGGCCGAGCGAGGTGCGGTTGAGAAGCGCGGTCAAGCCGAAGACGGCAACGATAGCGAGGACGAGGACGCCGATGCTTTGCAGCGAGACGGCATGGCCGAGGATGGAGACGTCCCCGGTCGGCACGATTGAGGGGAAGGGTGAGGCTTCGGCGCTGAAGAACTGTTTTACGGCCTCCTTGAGGCCGATCGCGAGCGCCATGGTCGCGATCGCGAGCGGCAGCACGCCATGGCGCATCATCGGATCCACCAGCAGCATCTTGAAGGCGAGGCCGAGCAGGAGCATCGAAAGCAGGATACCGAGGATGATCGCGAGCCAGAACGGCGCGCCGGCATGCATCGCCGCCAGCATCAGGAACGCCGGCAGCATCACGAATTCGCCTTGCGCGAAATTGATGGTCTGAGAGGTCTGCCACAGCAGCGTGAAGCCGACCGCGACCAGCGCATAGATCGCGCCGGTGGCAAGTCCGGCGACCAGAAGATCGAACAGATTGGACATTTTCCCCTCTCGGCGCGCTGTCTTCTCCCTCTCCCCACTCTCTTTCTTCTCCCTCCCCCCATTCTTACGGGAGAGGGAGACGAAAGATCTCGCTCCGCAAGAAGCGGGCGAAGGGCAAAGACCTCACTTCACCTTCGGCAGCACCTGTTTCACGACCTGCTTGCCTTCGACCACTTCGACCAGGAAGCTCTGGCGGTCGATGTCACCGGTGTCGCTGAAGGTGACGTCCATCAGGATGCCCGGCTCGTCCGCGGCCTTGATGGTCAGGCCGTGCAGCGTGTCGGCGAACGCCTTGGAATCGACCTTGCCCATCTTATCGGTCGTGGCCTTCACCATGTAGACCGCGAGATAGCCTTTCAGGCCGTTATGGTCGGGCACGTAATTGTACTTCTTCGCGAACTTGTCGCGAAAAGCCTTGATCAGGTCGACCGGCGCATCGGTGGTGAGGCCGACATGGCCGCGCGCGCCGTTGGCGGCATCGCCCGCAAGCTCGATCACCTTCTGGCCGATCAGCGTGGTCTCGCCCATCAGCGGCGCGGTGACGCCCTGGCGCTTCAGCTCCTTGAGGATGCGCGCGCTCTCTTCCTCGTTCAAATAGACGAACACGGCGTCGGGATTGGCGGCCTTGATCTTGCCGACGTCGGCGGCGAAATCGGCCTGGCCCGCCTCGGTGGAGAGATCGGCGACGACCTTGGAGCCGAGCCGGTCGAGCTCCTTGACGACGACATCGCGACCGCCGCGGCCAAAGTCATTGTTGACCCAGACCACCGCGACCGACTTCGCCTTCATGTCGTCGTGAATGTATTTGGCGACCTTCGGCATCGACGATTGCTGGCCGAACGAGGTGCGGAACAGGAATTTGTTTCCGCCTTGCGTCAGCTCGGCGGCTTCGCCGCCCATGATCTGCGCGATGCCGGCCTCGGCCGCCAGCGGCGCCGTCACCTTCACGGACCCGGAATAGCCGGGTCCGAGCAGCACATAGGGCTCGGCGTCGAGCGCCTTTTGTACCTGCGCGCGCGCGACGCCCGGGTTGGATTGCGAGTCCGCATGAGTGACTTCGAGCTTGCGGCCGAGCACGCCGCCCTTGGCGTTGATCTCCTCGATCGCGAGGTCGATGCCGTTCTTCCAGTTGGTGCCGACGGTGGCGCCGCCGCCGGACAACTCGGCGACGTCGGCGAGCTTGATCGCCTGGGCGTGGACACCGGTTGCGGTCGCGAATGCAAGCAGGGCGCCTGCCAGAATGGTCGATTTCATGGTCTATCCTCCGATTTCTTTTGATGTTACGCGCGGCCTTGTGTCCGGCCGCTTCGGTTACGCTGCGTGATAGGCCGGGCTTCGTGCCGCCATCACCTCGTCGAATGCCTCTCCCATGATCTCGGTGGATGGGGCAAGGTCAGTGAACAGTTCGAAAGCGTCGGCGGCCTGGTAGATCGCAAGCTCCCGGCCGGTCATGATCCGTGCGCCCTTGGCTTGGGCAGCCGCCAGCAGCGGCGTGATCAGCGGTGAGTAGACGGCGTCGGCGACCCACAGGTTTTGACGCAACAGCGTCGGCGCGACCGGCGTTTCCCGGTTCGGCAGCATGCCGACCGGCGTGCCGTTGACGAGGCCCGTTGCGCCGTCGAGCGCGTCCTCGACGCTCGCGGCCACCCTGGCGCCACCCTGCTTGACGAGCAGTGCGGCGAGTTTTTCGGCGCGTGCCGGCTCGCTGTCGAAGATGCGGATGTCGGTCACGTCAAGGCTCGCCAGCGCAAACGCGATAGCCTTGCCGACGCCGCCGGTGCCGATCACGGCGACCGCGTTTCCAGAGGCCGCCAGCAGCGGCGCGACTGCGCGCGCAAAGCCCGTCGTGTCGGTGTTGTGGCCGATCAGCCGGCCGTTGCTGGCGACGACGGTGTTGACCGCCCCCATTGCGGCTGCACCCGGTGCCAGTTCATCGAGCAGCGGGACCACTGCCTCCTTGTAGGGAAAGGTGACGTTGACGCCGGCAAAGCCGAGCCGCCGCACGCCTTCCAGCATCAGCCGGAGCCCGGCCGCATCGGCGCCGGCCACTTCGATGAGCTGATAATGTCCGCGCAGGCCAAGCCCCTCCGCGGCGCGCTCATGCATGGCAGGGGAGGCGGAATGCGCGATGGGTGCGCCGATCAGGCCGGTCAGGAGCTTTTTGGATGCGGCAGGTCCGCGCTTTGACATGGTTCGCTATCGTCTCGTTGGGAGCGTTTGGTCCCGGCCATTAGCGGGGAAATCCGCCCAATTCCAAGGGGCTTCCACAGGGACGATAGCCTTTCTTCGGCCTAACACAATTACCCTCTTGTCCTGCAAACCTAACGTAATGTTATCTCTTCCGCCGTGGCGGCGCGGCCCTGCCTTTGCCCCGCGACGGCTCGACCGCGCGCATCTCCGCGCGCAGGGCCTCGATGAAGTACTCGACATGAAGCGACAGCGGCGCGCCGCGCTTCACCGCGATATAGGTATCGAATCGCGTCGGCTCGGTGATCTTGATAAGCTCGATGCCGGGATAGCCGCCATGGGCCACCGTGAACTGGTCGATGATGGCGATGCCGAGCCCCGCCTTCACCAGCGCGCAGACCGTGGTGCCGAAGCGGGCGCGGATGGTGATGTTGTACTCGAGGCGGTGGCGCGCGAAGATCTCGGCCATGATCCGCCCGTAGGGATCGTTCGGATCGATGCCGATCAGCGGATAGCGGGTGATCTCGGCGGCGGAGACCTGCTTGCGGCCGGCGAGCTCGTGGCCCGGCGGCACGATGCAATAGAGCTCGCCGGAGGCGAGCGGCATGAAGTCGAGTCCGGAATGCTCCAGGCGGTAGCTCATCGCCACGCACTCGCCGCGGCCGAGCATGAGATAGTCGATGGCTTCCTCGAGCTTGAGGATGTTGATGTCGATGCCCAAATCCGGATAGCGCCGCCGGACCCGCTCGATTGCGCGCGGCACCATGACTTGCGAAATGCTCGGCACCGAGCCGATTCGCAACTCCGACAATCCGCCGCGTCCGATCTTGGAGATGATCTCGGAGAGGTCGTCGACCTTCTTGTAGACGCCGTTGATCTGCTCGAAGATGTTCTCGGCTTCCGGCGTCGGGAAATAGCGGCCGTTCTGGCGCTGAAAGAAGCGGATGCCGAGCGAGCGCTCGGTGTATTTGACGAGGCGGCTGATGCCCGGCGCCGAAACGTTCAGCAGCTTCGCCGCGCCGCCGATCGTGCCCGTCACCATCACGGCACGGATCACTTCAACCTGGCGCAGCGTCATCATGTCTTGGGCATCCAAAAGATAATCGTCGTCGGCGCTGCCTTTCCCTCTCCCCTTGTGGAGGCGGGTGGACCGCCGCGATAGGGCGAGACGGGTGAAGGGTTCTCTCCCCGCGCGAGCCTCGCGCATTTGAACGCGTGGAAACAACCCCTCATCCGGCGCCATAGCCGATCCGAAGCATCGGCGTTTTGTTTTAAGAACGGCGGCCGAAGGCCGCCTACGCCACTTCTCCCACAAGGGGAGAAGGAAGGAAACATTCGCGTTCGGTTGTTCGGTTCAGATCAGAGCAAGCCATGGCACCGAACGGACCGTTCGTGCGCTCACAGCAATTGCGTGCTAGCTCGCCGGTCCGTCCGGCGAGGCGCTCTCGGCCGGCTTGCTGCGCTCGCTTTGCAGCACCCCGCGCGCGAACTCGATGATCTTCTGCTTGTTTGCCGTTTCGCGGACGGCGAAAAATACGCGGTTGAGTTCCAGGCCGAGCACGCTGTTGAGGGCGATGTCCTCGTCTTCCATCGTGGTTTCCCCGCTTCAGACATTGTAGGTGTAACTTGACGTCACTTCTTCCACAAGTAGATTACGCCTTCGGGGTCAATGAGATACCGGGAAACTACGGAAGCGCTGAATTGAGGCAGTCGCCAAGACGTGCTATAGCGATAACGAGGGTCAGGAAACGCACCGATGTCCGCCGTGGATTATGGCCGGGAAGCGCTCGACTTCATTGAGGGGCTTGGAGCCTATACCAAGGTTCCGGACGCCATGGATGCGCTTGCGACCGCGTTCGGGCGCTACGGCTTCGAGCACATCATCGTAACCGGCTTGCCGAATCCCGATCAGCGTTTTTCCCAGATGGTGCTCGCCAAGAAGTGGCCGGCGGAGTGGTTCAGCCTCTATACCCAAAAAGGCTACGACCGCGTCGATCCCGTGATCCGCAAATGCCGGCAGACGGTGAACCCTTTCGAGTGGTCCGAGGCGCCGTACGATCCGGAGCTGGAGCCGGGCGCGGTGGAGGTGATGCGGCGCGCTGCCGATTTCCGTATGTCGCGCGGCTTCGTCGTGCCGATCCACGGATTGACCGGCTACGAGGCCGGCGTCTCGCTCGGTGGCGTTCGCCTCGATCTCAATGCGCGCAGCAAGCCGGCGCTGCACCTGATCGGCATGTGCGGCTTCGATCACATTCGCCGCTTGCTCGATCCGGCGCCGCATCGATCGATGCGCCTTACCCCGCGCGAGCGCGAGGTGCTCGCCTGGGCCTCGCAGGGCAAGTCGGCTTGGGAAATCGGCGAGATCCTGCACATCACGCAGCGCACCGCCGAAGAGCATCTCGCAACTGCCGCGCGCAAACTTGGTGCCGTCAACCGGACGCATGCGGTTGCGATCGCAATCCGCCACAGAATCATCACTCCCTGAAATCCGCGCCTACTGGGAAATTTCCCAATAGTCGCTTTGGCCGTTTTCCGTGAGTGTTCCCCTTATTTCGAACAATGGGGGAATAAATGATTCATGTGATTTCTGCCGCCAACCGGCACCTCTACGAGGACGTTCTCGAGCAACATTTCAGGGTGCGTCACGAGATTTTTGTCGAGGAGCGGAAATGGGAGGCGCTGCGCAAGCCCGATGGCCGCGAGGTCGATACCTACGACAATGAGGACGCGGTCTACCTGCTAGCGCTCGAAAATCGCCGGGTGCTCGGCGGCTCCCGCCTCTATCCTACCACCAAGCCGACGATGATGAGCGAGGTCTTCCCGCATCTCGCCGCGGTGCGCGGTTGCCCCTCCAACCCGCTGGTATGGGAGTGGTCACGTTTCTTCGTTTCGCGCGAGCGCCGCGACGGCGCGTTCAATTGGCAATTGATGGCAGCGGCGCAGGAGTTCTGTCTCGATCAGGGCATCGAGCGTCTCTCTCTTGTGATGGAGACCTGGTGGCTGCCGCGCTTCCACGAGATCGGATTCATCGTCGCGCCGCTGGGATTGCCGGCGCTGGTCGAAGATTCCTGGACGATGGCGGCCACGATCGAGATCCGTCAGGAGTCGCTGGATGCCGTGTGTGACCGTATCGGGACGACAAACGTCGTCCAATAGGACGGTCCGCGTATCGATTGCATCGCCCTTGCCAACCTCTGCGGCCTCGCTGCCGCGCAACGAAAGAGCGCCTGAGATGTCGAACATGATGCGGGACAGCCAGATCATGGCGCAGATCAAGGACGAAAATCTCGGCTACATGTCCGACATGGCGCTCGAGCTCGCGCAGATGGCGGAAGACACCGGATTGGCGACGCTCGCCTATCTGTTCCGGATGGCGGCGCTGGAGGCCTCGACAGCCAATAGCGTGCTTGCCGAGCCGGATGACCTTCCGCGGCAGATGACGTCGCACTAGGCGTCTCCATCCATACGTTGCGACGAATTTCACACCCTCTCTCCGGGACGGAGGGAGGGTGATCCGTTTGGGTGCGGCAGGTTGACCCATCCTGCGCGGCAGTCTTCTTGCAGGGCAAATTACAGGGCCAGGATCGATCAGATGCATCGGCATGCAACAAAGTGCATGTTGGGTGTCGAATCGCTCTTGCCTCGGAACGATACTGCCATTACCCATTTTTCCGCCTTGTACAGGCAGGGGGAGCTCTTTCACTGATGGCGACCGTGTTCGAACATCGGCGCGAACCTGCGTGCGCCTGAAAGAGTTTTGATGCTGCTCGTCGTCGAACAGTTCTTGAACGGTTTGCAGTTCGGCCTGCTGCTGTTCCTGCTCGCCGCCGGCCTGACGCTGGTGTTCGGGATCATGGATCTCGTCAACCTCGCGCACGGCTCGCTCTACATGATGGGCGCCTATTTCGCCGCGACCTTCGCAGCCTGGACCGGCAGCTTTCTGCTCGGTGCGCTGCTGGCGCTCGGTGCAACCCTCGTGCTCGGTATCGCGCTCGAGATGACCGCGCTGCGGCACCTCTACGGACGCGACCATCTCGACCACGTGCTCGCGACCTTCGGCCTGATCCTGTTCTTCAATGAAGCCGTGCGGCTGATCTGGGGGCCGGCCGGGCTTGCGCTGCCGCTGCCGGCCTGGCTCACCGTGCCGGTGCCGATCCTGCCCGGCATTCACTATCCCGCTTATCGCCTCGCCATCATCGTCGTGGCGCTGCTGGTTGCGCTGTTGCTCTATCTCGGCGTGATGCGTACCCGCATCGGCATGCTGATCCGGGCCGGCGCGTCCAATCGCGAGATGATCGGCGCGCTCGGCATCAACATCAAGCTGCTCTACACCCTGGTGTTCGGCCTCGGTGCCGCGCTCGCTGGTCTTGCCGGGTTGATGCAGGCGCCGATCCTCACCGTGCAGATCGGCATGGGCGAGAACATCCTGATCCTTGCCTTCGTCATCATCGTGATCGGCGGTATCGGTTCGATCCGGGGCGCGTTCCTGGCCGCGATCTTCGTCGGCATGATCGACACGCTCGGCCGCGCCTTCTTGCCGAATTTGTTGCGGCAGGTGCTGAGCGGCGCTGCTGCTTCCACTGCCGCGCCCGCGCTGTCGTCCATGCTGATCTATCTGCTGATGGCGATCGTGCTGGTGGTGCGGCCGGAGGGGCTGTTTCCGGCCAACCGCCGATGAAGTCATTCACTGTGAGCAAGGCCGTCACGGCCCTGATGCTGGCGGGCCTCGTGCTGCTGCCGCTCTATTCGCAACTCTCCGGCAACATCTTCATCCTGACGCTGTTCACCCGCATCGTCATCCTGGCGCTAGCGGCCGCGAGCCTCAACCTCATCATGGGTTTTGGCGGCATGATGAGCTTTGGTCACGCCGCCTATCTCGGCATCGGCGGTTACGCGGTCGGCATGCTGGCGCAGGAAGGCGTCGGAAGCGGCTTCATCCAGTTTCCGGTCGCGCTCGCGGCCTCCGCGACTTACGCCGTCGTGATCGGCGCGCTCTCGCTTCGCACGCGTGGCGTTTACTTCATCATGATCACGCTCGCTTTCGCGCAGATGGCCTATTACGTCGCCTCGGGGCTGGCGCGTTACGGCGGCGATGACGGCCTCACCGTCTACAAGCGCAGCGACTTCTCCGGGCTGATCAACCTGTCGAACCGCACGCAGTTCTACTATCTCTGCCTCGCCTGCCTGTTCGGCGTGGTCTTCCTGATCTGGCGCATTGTCAATTCGCGCTTTGGCCTCGTCCTGCAGGGCCTGCGCTCCAACGAGCAACGCATGCAGGCGATCGGCTTTCCCTCGAAACGCTACCAGTTGGTCTGCTTCGTCATCTCGGGCATGATGTGCGGCCTCGCCGGCGCGCTGCTCGCCAACAACACCGATTTCGTCAGCCCGGCCGCGATGTACTGGACCCGTTCCGGCGACCTCATGGTGATGGTGATCCTCGGGGGCATGGGCACGCTGTTCGGTCCGGTCATCGGCGCGGTGGTGTATTTGCTGCTGGAAGAGTTCTTGTCGCAGCTCACCGAATACTGGGCGCTGATCATGGGCCCGCTGCTGCTGCTGATCGTGCTGTTCGGCCGCGGCGGCATCATGGGCCTGCTCGGGAGGCTCAACCGTGGCTGAGCCGCTGCTCCGCGTCGACAAGCTGGTGCGCCGCTTCGGCGGCATCGTTGCGACGGACAACGTCTCGCTCGACGTTGCGGCAGGCGAGCTGCATGCTATCATCGGCCCGAACGGTGCCGGCAAAACCACGCTGATCAGCCAGCTCACCGGGCATCTGGAGCCGCATTCCGGCAGCGTCTCGCTGGCGGGGCGCGACATCACCTATCTGCCAGCCTATCGCCGCTGCGCGCTGGGCCTGGCACGTTCGTTCCAGATCACCTCGCTGCTGCTCGATTTCACCGCCGCCGACAATGTCGCGCTCGCGGCGCAGGCGCATGCCGGCACCTCATTCCGATTCTTCGCCGATGCACGCAAGGAGAAGGGCCTGCGCGATGCCGCGCATGCCGCGCTCGACCGTGTCGGTCTCGCCCATCGTGCCGACGTCCTGGTGTCCAGGCTCAGCCATGGCGAGCGTCGCCAGATCGAGCTGGCGGTTGCGCTGGCAAGCAAGCCGAAACTTTTGCTGCTCGACGAGCCGATGGCGGGCCTCGGCGTCACCGAGTCCCAGCGCATGGTGCAGCTGCTCCAGGAGCTGCGCAAGGAGGTCTCGATCGTGCTGGTCGAGCACGACATGCCGGCGGTATTTGCGCTCGCCGACCGCATCTCCGTGCTGGTCTATGGCCGCGTCATCGCCTCCGGCGATCCGGCCGCGATCCGGGCGAACGAGGACGTCAAGCGCGCCTATCTCGGCGAGGCGCATGTGGTGACGCACCATGTCTGAAAAAGGGATGGGTGACACGCTGCTCGAGGTCGACGGCATCGAGACCTGCTACGGCCTGTCCCAGGTTCTGTTCGGCCTGTCGCTGTCGGTCAAATCAGGCGAGATGGTCTCGCTGATGGGCCGCAACGGCATGGGCAAGACCACGACCATCCGCTCGATCATGGGCCTGACGCCGGCGCGCGCAGGCAGCATCCGCTTCGCAGGCTCGGAAGTGCGGACGCAGCCGTCCTACCGGATAGCGCAACTCGGTGTCGGCCTCGTCCCCGAGGGGCGGCAGATCTTCCCGAACCTCACCGTGCGCGAAAACCTGGTCGCGGCCGCCGCCGATCGTTTCGACAGCCGCAACCCCTGGACGCTGGCGGCAATCTACGTGATGTTTCCGCGCCTGGCCGAGCGCGCTTCCAACATGGGCAACCAGCTCTCCGGCGGCGAGCAGCAGATGCTCGCGATCGGCCGCGCACTGATGACCAACCCGAAGCTCCTCATCCTGGATGAAGCGACCGAAGGTTTGGCGCCCCTGATCCGCGAAGAGATCTGGAGCTGCCTGTCGCTGCTCAAGAGCCGGGGACAATCGATCCTGGTCGTCGACAAGAACGTCGACCACCTTGCCCGCATCTGCGACCGCCACACCATCATCGAGCGCGGCAAGACGGTGTGGAGCGGCACCTCGGACGAGCTATTGGCTGAGCCGGACCTGCAGCACAAATATCTGGGGATTTGAGGCTGGGCGGTGAGGTGGGATACGCCTTGGCCGCTTCCCTTGCTGTCGTCCTGGCGAAAGCCGGGACCCATGCCGCGAGGTCTATCTATTGTGGGAAGTATAAGTACCGAACGGCACTCTTCGCCACGCCTTCTTGGGGTAATGGGTCCTGGCTTTCGCCAGGACGACATTGGCAATCACCAGTAAATCCCATGACGATGCAGTTCGCGGATCACGCGCGCCTCCGTGGACGGCTGGCGATGTTTCGGCTTCGTCGTTTCTCTTGTGCTGGCAACCGGCGCGGCACTGGACTGAGTTGCGGCCGGAGTGATCGCGGATGTTGTGGCGGTCGCTGCTGGAGGCGTTGAAGTTGCGGCGGTGGTCGCCGTCTGGACATTCGTGGGCGCTGCCGCCGGAGCTTGTGGCGACGTGGCTGCTGTCGTTGCCGGCTCGGCGGTCTGCTGGCTCGCATTTGTCGCCGCAAGGCTAAGGCTCCGTGGTCCACCGGCATAGGCCTGGCTTGCCAGCAGCGACATTGCCGCGATCAGGATCAGCTTTCGCATGACAACCTCCCTTACCTGGTCAATCCGTCTTACCTAATTCGCTGGGTCTCTATCGCGACGAGCGGCCCATCCCGATTTCGATCAAGGTGGCACGGCAGGACAGGCGATAGATCAGGCTGAACAATTGACCCCACATGACCGAACTCCATCGTTGATCACGGCGCCAATTTACATCGCCGGTCTTTCCGGCGGTTTTCGCGGGCCTTGGAATACGGCTTCGTCGGGAGCGGTGAAATGTCGTCGGAACAGAGCGGACGAAGTCGCCTCACGGGGAGGTGAGGGCGCATCTGGCTCAAAACACCTCGAAGTATTCCTTGTGCTCCCAGTCGGTCACCTCGGACAGGAAGCGGTCGATCTCGGCATTCTTGATGTGGGTGTAGTAGTCGACGAACTCAGCCCCGAGCTTTTCCCGGAAGAACGGATCGTCCTTCAGTGCGCTGACCGCATCGCGCAGCGACTTCGGCAAGAGCGGCGCCTTGGTTTCGTAGGGCGTGTCGGCCGACGGGCCGGGATCAAGCTTGCGGTCGACGCCGTCGAGGCCGGAGAGAATCTGCGAGGCCATGTAGAGATAGGGATTGGCGGCGGGCTCGCCGATGCGGTTTTCCAGGCGCGTGGCGGCGTCGCCGGCCGCGCCGAGCACGCGGATCATCACGCCGCGATTGTCGCGGCCCCAGATCGCGCGGTCCGGCGCCAACGAATAGGAGCGGTAGCGCTTGTAGCCATTGATGGTCGGGGTGGTGAACACGGTCGACGCGCGGGCGTGGTCGAGCAGGCCGGCAAGCCAGGCGCGGCCGAACGCGCTGAGCGGCTCGCCGCCGTCCTTGGCCATGAACTGGTTCTCGCCGCTCGCGCGTGAGACCACCGATTGGTGCAGATGCCAGCCGCTCGCGAACAGGTTCGGTAGCTTCGGCCGGCACATGAAGGTGGCGTGATAACCGTGGCGGTGCGCGATCTGCTTCACGGCGGAGCGAAACAGCACCATGTTGTCGGCGGGCTCCAGACCCTTCTTCGGGGCGAAGGTGAATTCGCACTGGCTCGGCCCAAACTCGACCTCGACCGAGCGCAAAGGCAATCCGAGCGCAACGATGTCACGCCGCAGGATTTCCAGCACCGGCTCCATCTGGTCGAAGCGCTGCTCGGTGAGATATTGATAGCCGTGGCTGAGCAGGCTCACCGAAGGCGGCGTGCCGGGCTGGCCGGCATCTTCCGGGCGCATATGCGGATCGTCGAGCTTGAAGATGTGGAATTCGACCTCGAGCCCCGCGACGAAATCGTGGCCGCGCGTGCCGAGCTCGTCGAGCACCTTGCGATAGAGCCCGCGTGTCGCGAACGGCACGGGACGGCCGTCGTTGAAATAGAGGTCGCAGAGAACCCAGCCCGTGGTCGGCGCCCAGGGCAAAACGCGAAACGTCGTGGGATCTGCGACCATCAGCACGTCTGCCGCGCCCTCCATCTCCTTCATGCCGAAGCCGCCGCCCGACGTGAACACCGGAAACACCGTGCGGTGCGAGGTGTCCTTGGCGAGCATGGTGGTGGTGATGGAGCAGCCGCTATCGAGCGAGGCGATCGCCTCGGCCGCGATGATGGTCTTGCCGCGCAAGATGCCGTGCTGGTCGGGGAAGGCGAGGCGGATGACCTCGAGGTTCTTCTCCTCGACGATGCGGCGCATGCGCGTCGCCGCGTCCCTCTGCTCATCCGACCACAGCGCATGACGCGCGACGAAAGTCACTTTTTCACTCCTCTATCCGTGAGAGGCGAAGCATGCGCTACATTCTCCGTCATTGCGAGCGAAGCGAAGCAATCCAGGATCCCTCCGCAGAGACAGTCTGGATTGCTTCGCTTCGCTCGCAATGACGAAGGAGGGACCTGCATTCTGCGCTACTCCGCCGCCGTCAGCCGATGCACGTTGTCCGCGATCTCCTTCGGCACCGGCGCCGTCCACGGCGCGTTGCGGCGGCGCTTGACGTCGACTTCCATCCAGTAAATCTCCCAGCCTCGTGTCGGCCCGATGCCGTCCATGGTTGCCGGGCCCTGGATCGAACGTGCGGTGGTCTCGTCGAGATGCAGCATCGGCTTCTCGCCGCCTGCGACCTTCTCGATCTCCTGCCGCAGCAGGCGGCGGTATTGCACGATGGCCTTGTCGCTCGTGCCGAGGTGCTCCCTGGTGCGGTCCTGGATCGCGCCCATCGATTCCACCGCCCACTGGTCGTGGACGTTGATGTCGGTGCCCATGCCGGTATAGGTCGCCGTCTGCTGTTCGTGCGGATCGAAACCGTAATCGTTGGTCCTGTTCTTGCGCGATTTGTAGTCCGGCAGCTCATAGAGCTCGAGCCGCTGGTCGCGCATCTTCTTCTTGTCCACGGCATTCGTGTAGCTGGTGAAGATCGCGTACCAGTAGCAGTTCTCGTCGTCGACCGGCACGTGCCACTGCGTGATCGTCATCTCCGTGCTCATGGGGATGACGAAGCCGTGCGGGAAGAGCTGGTTGGTGACGCGCACATGGGTGCGCTCCTCGTCGATCTCGCGCAGCGCGATCAACCGGAGGCCGTATTCGGTGTGCTCGACATTGATGATCGGACGATCGTATTCGCGCAAAATCTTCGTCATCGGCAGGTCGCTTCCCGCAGATGCGCCACGGAACTGTTTGCCGTAGGCGGTGGAGGTGTCCTCGTCCTCGAAGAAGCGATGCAGGTAGGAGGCGTGCGCGGGATCGATGCCGACTTCGAGCGCCTGGAGCCAGTTGCAGGCCATGTGGCCTTTGAACGCGAAGGTGTGCGTGCCGGGCGCGACGAAACAGTCGAGCTCCGGAAAGGCCGGCGGCTCACCCTCGCCGAGATAAGCCCAGAGGATGCCGCTCTTCTCCACCACGGGATAAGAGCGCTGGCGGATGTTCTGGCAGAGCTTTGAGTCCTTCGGCTCCGCCGGCGTCTCGATGCATTGCCCAGTGGCGTCGAACAGCCAGCCGTGGAAGGCGCAGCGCAGGCCGCCATGCTCGAGCCGTCCGAAGGCGAGATCGGCGCCGCGATGCGCGCAGTGCCGATCGATCAGGCCGTAACGCCCGGTCTCGTCGCGGAACAGCACCAGGCTTTCGCCGAGCAATCTGACGGGGCGGATCGGTCGCTCACCTTCCAGCTCATCCACCAGCGCCGCCGGCTGCCAGTAGCTCCGCATCAGCGTCCCGCAGGGGTCCTTTGGACCAGTGCGGGTGATCAGGTCGTTCTGCTCCTGGCTCATCATGGCGAGTGCATCCTTTGTGGAGTGGCGTTTGTTCGCCTATTGAACGAATGGGCGAATTATGACATGCCTTGATCTGGCAGCAAGCATTATTTTGCAGGAATGACCCGACACTATGCCCAAGCTGAAGCGAAGCGAGAGCGACGATCGCGCGACGGATTTCGTCGAGAGCCTCGATCGCGGGCTGCGCCTGCTGCAATGCTTCGGCACCACAGCAGGGCCGATGACGCTGAGCGATCTCGGCCGTGCCGCAGAGCTTCCACGCGCCACCGCGCGGCGCATGCTGTTCACGCTCCAGCGCGGCGGCTTCGTCAGCGGCGATGGCAAGCTGTTCTCGCTGACGCCACATGTGCTGACACTGGCCGCGTCCTATCTGCGGTCCAGCCAGCTCGTCACCGTCCTGCAACCGGTGCTCGACCGCGTCGCGACCGCGGCCAACGAAATCGCCTCGCTCGCGGTGCTCGACGGCGATGAGGTCGTATTCATTGCGCGCAGCAGTCCGGCGCGGATGTTTTCAGGTGGGCTGGACATCGGCTACCGCCTGCCGGCTTTCTGCACCTCGGTGGGCCGCGTCATGCTCGGTCAGCTCGACGATGCCGAGCTTGCAGCGCGCCTGACGGCGACGAAGCGCGAATCGCTGACGCCGCAGACGGTAACCGATCCCAAGGTGCTGCTCGCGCGCATCGTTGCCGACCGCGCGCAAGGTTACGCGCTGGTCGATCGCGAGGCCGAGCCGCATTTCCGCTCGATCTCGGTCCCCGTCCGCCGCTACGACGACGTGATCGTCGCTGCGATCAACATGGGCGCCCATGTCGACCGCGTGCCGGCGCAGGAATTGATCGGTCGCTTCCTGCCATTGTTGCGTGAGGGCGCGGAGGCGGTGCGGTCGCAACTGTTGTAGCCTGGCTACCGGTTGCGCATCCAGTCGGCGAGGCCGGACAACGCCTTGTCGAGGTCCTGCCGCGCCGCGGCGTCCACGACGGTCTCCTCGAGCGCGCCGCGCATGCAGAGCATCCACGCGTCGCGCTCGGCATCGCCGATGGCAAAGCCGATGTGGCGCTGGCGCAGCCGTGGATGGCCCTTCTCGACCGAGTAGAGTTTCGGGCCGCCGGTCCACTCAGTGAGATAGCGCTTCAGCACATCCCTGATGAGGCCGAGGTCGTCCGCATGCATTGCGCGGATGATCTTCGCCTCCGGCAGCGTATCCATCCGCTCGTAGAAGCGATCGACCAGTCGATTGATCGTGGCGCTGCCGCCGATACGCTCGAACATGGAGATTGCAACGTCGCCGTCGGTCATGGGAGTTCAGACCTACAGCGCCACGCTGCGCAGCCCAAAGCTGCGCGCCTCGTTTTGCAGCACCGGCCGCACCGCATCGATCAGCCTTGCCGCGGCGGCATCGACGGAGAGTCCCGCCGTGTCCACCACGGCCGTCGCGCGCGCATACAGCGGCTCGCGGCTCAAGAGGATGTTGCGCAGCTCTGCCATAGCTGAGCGGTCGTCGGCCATCGGGCGCAAATCGCCTTGGCGGCGGACGCGGGCCATGTGCTCCTCGGGTTCGGCCTTCAGCCAGATCGTGTAGAACGACGACAGGATCTGGTCGAAGGTCAAGGGCTCCGAGACGATGCCGCCGCCGGTCGCGAGCACCATCAGCTCGTTGCGCGCGAGCAGCTGTTGCAGCGCCGCCTGCTCCATGCGGCGAAAGCCTTCCTGGCCGTAGAGCGCGATGATCTCGGCGACCGAGAGGCCGTTCTGCTGCTCGACCTCCTTGTTGAGCTCGACAAAACTCCAGCCGACCTTCTTCGCCAGCATCCGCCCAAGCGTCGATTTGCCGGCGCCACGCAGGCCGATCAGCGCGATGCCGCAGAACGGCGCGCGCCGCGGCGCGGAGGCGCTGCCGCCCGCGAGCAGATCCTTGGCTTGCGCGATCTGCGCCGGCGTCGCCTTGCGCAAGAGATCGCGAAACATCTGCCAGTCCTGGGTCGGATCGGCCGAGGGAAGCAGGTCTTCGAGATGCGCGCCCATCGCGTCGGAGACGCGGCGGAGCAGCACGATGGACACATTGCCCTTGCCGCTTTCGAGCTGCGCGATGTAGCGCTCCGATATTCCTGATACCTTGGCGAGCACCTTGCGCGACATGCCGCGTAGCGCGCGCATGGTGCGCACGCGCTGGCCGAGCTGTTCGAGAAATCGGGATTCGGCGTCGGGACTGTCGGTCATGGACTGCGGATCATGGGCCTGCTTGAGCGGATGTCTTCTTTTAAAGAGGTCCTGCTTTTAAAGAGGTCCTGCGGCGAGTATTAATGAAACATAGTGCCTGCTGGCATTGACAGCAAGCTGATGCGGTGTCTTTCTATGAATTATAATTCTAAATTCAGGGGAGAAGTCCGTGAGCGAGGGATCCTATAACGCGGTGACCTGGCTGCTCGACCGGAACGTCGAGGAGGGACGCGGCAACAAGCTCGCCTTCGACGACACCGTCTCACGGCTCACCTATGGCGAGCTCCAGCGCGAAACGCGGCGCGCCGCCAACATGCTGCGCCGGCTCGGTGTCCGCCGCGAAGAGCGCGTGGCGATGATCATGCTGGATACGGTCGACTTCCCGATCGTGTTCTTGGGCGCGATCCGCGCCGGCATCGTGCCGGTGCCGCTCAACACGCTGCTGACATCAGATCAATACGCCTACATCCTCGCAGACTGCCGCGCGCGCGTGCTGATCGTCTCGGAAGCGCTCTATCCCGTGATCAAGGACGTCGTCGGCCGCATGCCGGATCTCGAGCATGTCGTGGTCTCCGGCGCCAAGCAGAATGGCCACAAGCAGCTTGCCGAGGAGATTGCGGACGAGAGCGACCGGTTCACCACCGCCGCGACGCATCCGGATGAGCCGGCGTTCTGGCTCTACTCGTCAGGCTCGACCGGCATGCCCAAGGGCGTGCGTCACATCCATTCGAACATGCAGGCGACCGCGGAAACTTATGCGAAGCAGGTGCTCGGCATCCGCGAGAACGACGTTTGTCTTTCCGCGGCAAAGCTGTTCTTCGCCTATGGTCTCGGCAATGCGTTGACCTTTCCGATGTCGGTCGGCGCCACCGTGGTACTCAACGGCGAACGGCCGACGCCGGCGCGCATGTTCGATCTGATGAACCGCTACAATCCCTCGATCTTCTACGGCGTGCCGACCCTGTTCGCGGCGATGCTCAATGACGAGGCGATGAAGAGCGAGCGCGGCGGCGGCGCCTTGCGCATCTGCACCTCTGCCGGCGAGGCGCTGCCGGAATCCGTCGGCAACAACTGGAAATCGCGCTTCGGCGTCGACATTCTCGACGGCGTCGGCTCGACCGAGCTGTTGCACATCTTCCTGTCGAACGCGCCCGGCGACATCAAGTACGGCTCCTCCGGCAAGCCAGTGCCGGGCTACGCGGTGCGGCTCGTCAACGAGGCGGGACAGGATGTCGCCGACGGCGAGGTCGGCGAACTGCTGGTCGATGCGCCTTCCGCCGGCGAGGGCTACTGGAACCAGCGCCACAAGAGCCGCCGCACGTTCGAGGGACCATGGACCCGCACCGGCGACAAATATGTCAGGGATGCCGAGGGCCGCTACACCTTCTGCGGCCGCGCCGACGACATGTTCAAGGTCTCCGGCATCTGGGTCTCGCCGTTCGAGGTCGAGAGCGCGCTGATTACGCATCCAGCCGTGCTGGAAGCCGCGGTCGTGCCCGAAGCCGATCCGGAAGGTCTGCTGAAGCCGAAGGCCTTCGTCGTGCTGCGCCCCGGCGCGACGACGACGGGCCTGCAGGAGATGCTCAAGGACCACGTCAAGCAGAAGATCGGCCCATGGAAATATCCGCGCTGGATCGACGTGGTGGACTCGCTGCCGAAGACGGCGACGGGCAAGATCCAGCGGTTCAAGCTGCGGGACGGGACGAATTGACAACAGGTCGTCATGGCCGGGCAAAAGTGCGAAGCGCGTCTTGAGCAAAGCGTCCCGGCCATCCACGCGCGACCGCGATTGAGGAGCGACGTGGATGCCCGGGTCAAGCCCGGGCATGACGACGGAGAAGGACGGACGAAGAAATGGCTCTCACTCCCACCGGCTTCCTCAGCATCGGCAACGCCAGCCTCGAATACAAATGGCTCGCGCCGAAATCCGCCGATGCACCCACCATCGTCATGCTGCACGAAGGCCTCGGCTCCGTCGGGCTCTGGGGTGACTTCCCGGAAAAGCTGCAGCAGACAACCTCCGCCGGCATCTTTGCCTATTCGCGTGCAGGCTATGGCCAATCGAGCCCGGTCACGTTGCCGCGCCCGCTCGACTACATGCAGCGCGAGGCCTTGGACGTGCTGCCGAAGATCCTCGACGCGATCGGCTTCAGGCGCGGCCTGCTGCTCGGCCATTCCGACGGCGCGTCGATCGCGACGATCTATGCCGGCGCGCATCAGGATCATCGCCTGAACGGCCTCGTGCTGATCGCGCCGCATTTCATCGTCGAGGACATCTCGGTGAAGTCGATTGCGGACATCAAGACCACCTTCGAGACCACCGACCTGAAGGCAAAGCTCGCGCGCTGGCACAAGGACGTCGACAACGCCTTCTACGGCTGGAACGCCGCTTGGCTCGATCCGAAATTCCGCGACTGGGATATCTCGGAACATCTCGCCTATATCCGCGTCCCCGTCATGATCCTGCAGGGCGCGGACGACCAATATGGGACATTGCGTCAGGCCGAGATCGCGCAGCAAGAATGCTATTGCCCGGTCGATTTGAAAGTCATTTCAGGCGCGGCGCATTCTCCCCACCGCGAAGCTCCGGGACAGACGCTTGACGCGATTGAGCAATTTGCAGCAGCGGCCCTGCGCGAAGACATGAAGCAAAATGCATGTTCGGTCGCTTAAAGGGTAGACGCGCACAAAAATGTGCATTATTGTGCATCTAACACGACAACCAAAACGCGTAATCAAGCTCAAGGGTGGCCCATGGCCGGGGAAGATCGGCGCCTCGCAGGCGGCGCGACATTCATCGATTTCCAGACCGAGCCGTCCCGCTACCGGCACTGGAAGCTCGCGATCGACGGTGACGTCGCCACCCTGACCATGGACGTCGATGAGAACGGCGGCCTGTTCGAGGGCTATCTGCTCAAGCTCAATTCCTACGATCTCGGCGTCGACATCGAGCTTGCCGACGCGGTCCAGCGCCTGCGCTTCGAGCACCCCGAGGTGAAGGTCGTGGTGATGCGCTCGGCCAAGAACCGCGTGTTCTGCGCCGGCGCCAACATCCGCATGCTCGCGGGCTCGACGCATGCCCACAAGGTCAATTTCTGCAAGTTCACCAACGAGACCCGCAACGGCATGGAAGACTCGTCGGAGAATTCCGGCCAGCGCTTCATCACCGTCGTGAACGGCTCGGCCGCCGGCGGCGGCTATGAGCTCGCGCTCGCCACCGACTACATCATGCTCGCCGATGACGGCGCGTCCGCCGTCGCCTTGCCCGAAGTGCCGCTGCTCGCCGTGCTGCCGGGCACCGGCGGCCTCACGCGTGTGGTCGACAAGCGCAAGGTGCGCCGCGATCACGCCGATTTCTTCTGCACCATCGAAGAAGGCGTGAAGGGCAAGCGCGCCGTGCAATGGCGCCTGGTCGACGAGATCGCGCCGAACAGCAAGCTCGAAGGCAAGGTTGCCGAGCGCGCGAGGGAATTCGCCGAGGCCTCGAAGCGCAAGGGCAGCGGCAAGGGCATCGCGCTGACGCCGCTCAAGCGCATCATCGATGAGACCAGCATCCGCTATGGCTTTGTCAGCGTCGACATCGACCGCGCGGCACGCATCGCCACGATCTCGATCAAGGCGCCTGAAGCCGCGCCGCCCGCTGACATCGACGGCATGATGGCGCAGGGTGTCGCGTTCTGGCCGCTCCAGGTCGCGCGCGAACTCGATGACGCCATCCTGCATCTGCGCATCAACGAGCTCGAGATCGCCATGCTGGTGTTCAAGAGCCATGGCGACCGCGCCCATGTGCTCGCCTGCGACGCCTTCCTCGAAGCCAACAAGGCGCACTGGCTGGTCAACGAAATCAGGCATTACTGGAAGCGCGTCTTGAAGCGCATCGACGTCACCTCGCGCACGCTGGTGACGCTGGTCGAGCCCGGCTCCTGCTTCGCCGGCACGCTCGCCGAACTCGTCTTCGCCGCCGACCGCTCCTACATGCTGATCGGCACGCGCCAGGGCGACAACCGCCCGCCGCCGTCGATCGAACTGTCAGCGCTGAATTTTGGCCCTTATCCGATGAGCCATGGCCTGACGCGGCTTCAGTCGCGCTTCCAGGCCGATCCAGCCGATGTGGAACGCGCGGAAGCCACGATGGGCACCGCGTTGGACGCCGAGCAGGCCGAAGAGCTCGGTCTCGTCACCTTCGCGCTCGACGACATCGACTGGGACGACGAGGTCCGCGTATTCCTGGAGGAGCGCGCCAGCTTCTCGCCCGACAGCCTCACCGGCATGGAAGCGAACCTGCGCTTCGTCGGCCCCGAGACGATGGAATCGAAAATCTTCTCGCGCCTCACCGCGTGGCAGAACTGGATCTTCCAGCGCCCGAACGCGGTCGGTGAGGAAGGCGCGCTGCGCCGCTACGGCAGCGGCCAGAAGCCGAAATTCGATATGACGCGAGTCTAGCGAGTGGGGAGTGGCGAAGGGCGAATAGGGATTTCCATTCGCTACTCGCCACTCGCCACTCGCCATTCGCACCCTTTAAACGAGTAAGTCCCCCACGGGAGGTCCTCCATGAACATCATGAACGTCGACTACTCGACCAAGATTCCGAACAACGTCAATCTGGCCGAAGACCGCCAGGTGCTCAAGGCGCTGGAAGGCTGGCATCCCGGCTACATGGACTGGTGGAAAGACATGGGGCCGGAAGGCTTCCAGGAATCGCTGGTGTACTTGCGGACCGCCTATTCGGTCGATCCGCGCGGCTGGGCCAAGTTCGACTACGTGCGGATGCCCGAGTATCGCTGGGGCATTCTCCTTGCTCCCCAGGAAGAGAGCCGCGTCGTGCCGTTCGGCGAGCATTTTGGCGAGCCGGCCTGGCAGGAAGTCCCGGGTGAATATCGCGCCATGCTGCGCCGTCTGATCGTGATCCAAGGCGACACCGAGCCTGCCTCCGTGGAGCAGCAGCGCCACCTCGGCAAGACCGCGCCCTCGCTATACGACATGCGCAACCTGTTTCAGGTCAATGTCGAGGAAGGCCGTCACCTCTGGGCGATGGTGTACCTGCTGCAAAAGTACTTTGGCCGCGACGGACGTGAAGAGGCTGACGATTTGTTGCGCCGCCGCTCGGGTGACGCCGACTCGCCACGCATGCTGGGCGCCTTCAACGAGGCGACGCCGGACTGGCTGTCCTTCTTCATGTTCACCTATTTCACCGACCGCGACGGCAAGATGCAGCTGCACTCGCTGGCGCAGTCCGGCTTCGATCCGTTGTCGCGCACCTGCCGCTTCATGCTGACGGAAGAAGCGCACCACATGTTCGTCGGCGAGACCGGCATCACGCGTGTCGTGCAGCGCACCTGCGATGCGATGCGGGAAGCCGGCATCACCGATCCCACCGATATCGCGAAAGTCCGCGCGCTCGGCGTGATCGATCTGCCGACCATCCAGAAGAAGCTGAATCTGCACTATACGCTGTCGCTCGATCTGTTTGGCTCGGAAGTCTCGACAAATGCGGCGAACGCCTTCAACACCGGTATCAAGGGCCGCTATCACGAGACCCAGATCGACGACGATCATCAGCTCAAGAACGCGACCTATCCGGTGCTGAAGTTCATCGATGGCGAGATCAAGCTGGTGGACGAGCCGGCGCTGACCGCGCTCAACATGCGCCTGCGCGACGATTACAGCCAGGATTGCGTCAAGGGCATGCTGCGCTGGAACAAGGTGATCTCGACCGCGGGCTACCAATTCCAGCTCAAGCTGCCCAACGTCGCCTTCCATCGCCATATCGGCGAGTTCAAGAGCATCCACGCGACGCCTGACGGCATTTTGATCGACGATGCCACCTGGGCGAAGCGCAAGGACGAATGGCTGCCATCGACCGCCGACGGCGACTTCATCACCTCGCTGATGCAGCCCGTCACTGAGACCGGCCAGTTCGCCTCCTGGATCTCGCCGCCGAAAGTCGGCATCGACAACAAGCCCGGCGATTTCGAGTATGTGAGGATCGAGTCGTAGGCAGGGACGACCCCTGGAGCGTGAGGTGAGGGCGTCGTGCTGACGCGCCCCCGCCTACCCCGCGATCTCCAGCCCCGCGTTCGCGTACACCACTCCGCCATCCACCGCGATGGTGTTGCCGACCACGTAGTCACCCGCGCGCGAGGCGAGATAGATCGCCACGCCGGCCATGTCCTCGTCGGTTCCGATCCGCCGCGCCGGAATGCGCTTGGCGACCTCGTCCGAATGGTCGCGCGCAGCCCGGTTCATGTCGGACTTGAACGCGCCGGGCGCGATCGCGGTGACGTTGATGTTGTCCTTGATCAGTTTCGTCGCCATGCGCCGCGTCAAATGGATCACCGCGGCCTTGCTCGCGGCATAGGAGTAGGTCTCGCCGGGATTGACGAAGATGCCGTCGACCGAGGCGATGTTGATGACCTTGGCGGGCCGCTCATGCGAAGCCGCCGCGCGCAGCGGCTTGGCCAGCGCCTTGGTCAGGAAGAACAGCGACTTGACGTTGAGGTCCATTACCTTGTCCCAGCCGCTTTCGGGGAATTCGTCGAACTCCGCGCCCCAGGCAGCCCCGGCATTGTTGACGAGGACGTCGAGCTTCGGCTCCAGCTTGATGATTTCGCCAGCGAGCCTGTCGCAGCCGTCGACGGTCGAGATGTCGATCGGCAGTGCGATGCATTCTCCGTCATACTGTGCGGAGAGTTCGTTCGCGGTCGCCTCGCAAGGCCCGGCTTTGCGCGCGGTGATGTAGACCTTCGCGGCCCCTGCGCTGAGAAATCCCGCCGCGATCATCTTGCCGATGCCGCGCGAACCGCCGGTCACCAGCGCGACGCGGCCTTTGAGCGAGAACAGATCGTTGAACATGGTGCCTCCCTTGGTTTGCGCCGGTTGTGAGCGGGGTGGGGAGGGGAGTCAAGGAAGGCGCCGCATCATCGTCCTGGCTTTCGCCAGGACCACGTCTGAGTTCGGGCAGCGAAGACGGAGAGATTTAAGCCGCCGCGATCCTGCGGAAGCCGTTCCACATCGCGGTCGCGGCGCCCGAGGTCAGCACCGGCAGAATCCGCGTGTCCTGGTAATTGCCGTTGAGCGAGACCCGTGGCAGCGCGGTCATGTGGCCGGCGTTTTCGGCGAACAGCATGCCGGGTCGCGTCGTCACCGCGGTCTTGAAACCGGCGGATGCAGCGAGCACGAATTCACGCTCGCCCGCCGCCTCGCGATCGCCATAGGGATAGGCAAGATGCTGGACATTGCGGCCGAGCGCCTGCTCGATCCGGGCGCGGCTCACGGCCATCTCCTGCGTGGCGATCGCTTCGCTTTGCTTGGCGAGATTGCAATGGCTGATGGAATGCGCGCCGATCGTGACCAGGGGATCGGCGGCAAATGTCTTCACCTCGTCCCAGGACAGGCAGAGGCTGCGGCACAGCGCGGCCATGTCGACGCCGTACTTCGTGCAGAGCGCCTCGATCTCGCGCTTGAGATCGTGCTCGCCGGGCAATGCGCGCAACCAGTCGTGCAGACGGTCGAACGCCGCCTGCTTGGCGGCTGGCGTCGTCGCATCGAGCCGCAGCGCGGCATTGCCGATCGTCACCTCGATCTGCTCGGCCTTGGCGATCACGGCCTCCAGCGCCTCCCACCACAGCCGACCCGTGCCCTCCGCGAAGTCGCTGGCGACATAGACCGCCAGAGGCGCGTCAAATTCGCGCAGAACCGGCAGCGCAAAATCGAGATTGTCGCGATAGCCATCGTCGAGCGTGAAGGCGGCGAAGCGGCGGTCGAACCGGCGCTGCACCAACCGCTCATGCAGCTCGTCCATGCTGACGATGTCGATCTCACGCGAGCGCAGATGGCACAGGGTCGCGCGCAGGAATTCGGGGGTGACTTCGAGATGCCGGTTCGGCTGAAACGCCGCGGCGCGGGCCGGCCGCACGTGATGCAGCATGAAAATGGCGCCGACGCCCGACAAAAGCGGGCGCAACAGGTGGTGGGCGCCGCTGAAATAGAGTGCTTCCAGCCCGGCGCGGATGACGTTGTTACGAAGTTGTTTCATGACCCGCTGGCGGACTTTGGCATTCCGCCTTCAACTTACGGAAGAACCCTTGAAGAAAAAGTTATTCCAATTGTCCACGCCCGGCCTTCGGAAGGGCGTCATTTCCGGTTTGACAGCCCGCCAAGGGTTTGTTTTGTCTCCGGTTCCAGAGTTCGGGTCGTCGAATGCAGAAGCTTTTCAGGTGGGCCAGCAAATGGTGGCCGGGGCTCATCCCCCTGGCCGTCATGTGGGGATTTGCGGCCTGGAATAACACTTTGCCGGTCGAGGCGGACCTTTCCGCCCGCGGCTCGGCGGCGCTAAAGGATACCGTTCTGGACAAGACCCGGATCGCGGTGGACGGCCGCGACGTCAGCCTGGCTGCGGAGGCCTTTTCCGAGGAGGGGCGCCGCGACGCTGTTGTGGCGGTCGAGACCGTGCCCGGCGTGCGCCTGGTCGACGACCGGACCCGCCTCGTTCCCGAGGCAAAGCCCTTCGTCTGGAACGCCGAACGCGACGTGGTGCGGGTGACGCTGTCAGGCTCCGCGCCCCTGCCGTCGATGAAGGGCCGCCTGACCGAGGCGGCCCGCAAGGAGGTCGCCGGTACCGAGGTGGCCGATCAGATGGGTTTGGCCCGCGGCGCGCCGCCGCGGTTCGAGGCGGCTGCGATGCTGCTGCTCGACCAGATCGGCAAGCTCAAGGACGGCAAGATCACGATCACAGACACCAAAGTCACGCTGTCGGGGATGGCGCGCGATCTCGGCGGCCGCGAAGCGGTTGCAGCGGCGCTCAAAAACCTGCCCGAGGGCTTTTCGATCGCCGCCAACGACGTCAAGGCGCCGCCTTACGTCTTCCAGGCCTACAAGGATCCGGTGGCTGCGACCGTGACGCTGACCGGCTATGTCCCCGACAACAATGTCCACGCCGCCATCGCCACCAGCGCGTCGCGGAAATTCTTCAACGAAAAGGTCGTCGACAATCTCAAGGCCAGCGTCGGCGCGCCCGGTGCCTTCAGCCCCGCCGTGGTCGCAGCGCTCGGCGCGCTGTCGCGACTGTCGACCGGCACGCTCGTCGTGTCCGACCGCGAGGTGAAGCTGTCGGGCGATGCGCTATATGAAGGTGCCGCCAACGACATCCGCGCAGGCCTCGGCAAGGATTTTCCGAAAAACTGGCAGTACAAGCCGGAAATCACCGTGAAACCCGCAGCCGGGCCGGTCGACGGCACCGTGTGCCAGCAATTGTTCTCGGAGCTCTTGGCCAAGGCCAAGATTCGCTTCGGGGCGAAGCGCGCCGACATCGATCCGGATTCCGCCGGCATTCTCGATCATCTGATCGAGACGGCATTGCGATGTCCCACCACCAATATCGAGGTCGCCGGGCATACCGATGCCGACGGCGAGGATTCCTTCAACCAGGCACTCTCGGAGAAGCGCGCGCAGGCGGTGATCGACTATCTGGTCAAGGCCGGCCTGCCTGCCAGCCGCTTCACCGCGGTCGGCTACGGCAGCACGCAGCCGGTCGCCGGCAATGACAGCGAAGACGCCAAGGCGCAGAACCGCCGCATCGAATTTCTGGTGAGGTGACGATGCCCTATCTCGTCTCGTTCCATCTGGGCTGGCTGATCGGCTCGCTGCTGCTCGGCTTCTGCATGGGCTGGATCTCGGTGGTCCAACGCGGCAACGGCACCTCGAAGGTGACCGCGCGCTGGCTCGCCGTGCTTGTTGCCGGCCTGGTCGCGGCCTCGCTCGCGCATGTGGTCCCCGGCCGCTTCGGCTACTGGCTCGACCTCGGCCTGATCATGTTCGCCTGCTACCTCGTCGGCGCCGCCATCGGCGCCTGGCTGCGCGACCGGGTGGTCGCGCGCAGCATGCCGCCGGCCTGAGTTCGAATCCGCTGGGCCTCAAACTCCGATAACTCATCGCTCGGCAGGTGAAACGCGAAGAGGCGTCGTGGGCGCTTGACATGCCGATCGCAGGCGAGCCCGCTGACGTTTATCAGGTGCTCCAGTCCGCGCATGCAGTGCTGGCCTCGTCGTCCTATCCAAAGCTCCTGTTCACCGGTGAGCCCGGAGCTCTGGTCGCACCGGAATTTGCCGAACGGTTTGCAGCCTCCCTGAAGCACTGCGCGCTGGTTCGTCTCGGCGCCGGCCTGCATTTCCTCCAGGAGGATCACCCCGAGGCGATCGGGCGCTCCGTCGCCGGCTGGATCGCGGGCATCGAGGCGGTGCGCCCGCAGCTTGCGGCCTGAGCAGAACGCTACCTCCGAACGACGTGCTCATCGCGGCCGCTGGCGGGCGGCCGCAATGACGTCTGTGATGTCGCAGTGCAACCGGATGATCGAGTGCGAGCCGTCGGCCACGTAATCGTGCGCGCCGCGGCGGCCGCGCGCGGCGCGACCCTCTTTCAACAGCGGAATCCCGCCCATAGATTGATTTCGACTTAAGCCGTGACGGAACATTGTACGGCCGAAATCATCAAAACTTCATGGCGTCTGCGCAGGATTGCCATGGAGATTCGCGTCAGGCTTGCCGCCGAAAGCGCCAAACCGTGCATCAGGAGCCCGCAACCTGCCTAAAACCTTGAAGCCACGACTTTTTGTTCGAATTGTCGAATTCCACTCCGCCCCAAAACGCGCTAGTGGAGGGGCAGGGGGCATGCGCGATGCCGGAGCCGCCGGCGAGGATTCGTCGGGTGCCTGCGTGTCGTCCGCCTGTTCGCCGGCCACCCTGGCCGCTGAAGCGTTGTTCGAGGTTTAGATGCTGGAAGCCATACGCAGGGCGATGTCGTTTCTGCGCCAGAAGCAAATCCTGCATAAGCTTGGAGTTGTGATCAGCGTCGCGGTCATCGGCATCGCTTGCTATGTGCTCTACCACATGCTGCGCGGCATCGATGTCAACGAAGTCCTCGAAGCGATCAAGAGCACCGAGCCGAGCCAGATTGCGATGGCGGCGCTGTTCGTCGCCGCGGGCTATTTCACGCTGACCTTCTACGACCTGTTCGCCGTGCGCGCGATCGGCCACCCCCACGTGCCCTATCGGATCAACGCGCTCGCCGCCTTCACCAGCTATTCGATCGGCCACAATGTCGGCGCCAGCGTCTTCACCGGCGGCGCGGTGCGCTACCGTATCTATTCCGCCTACGGCCTGAACGCGATCGACGTCGCAAAAATCTGTTTCCTCGCCGGCCTGACCTTCTGGCTCGGTAATGCCGCGGTGCTGGGCCTCGGCATCTCCTATCATCCGGAGGCCGCGGCCTCGATCGACATGCTTCCGCCCTGGCTCAACCGGATGCTGGCGATGATGATCATCGTCGGACTGGTGGCTTACGTGGTCTGGGTCTGGACCCAGCCGCGGATGGTCGGCCGCGGGCCCTGGACCGTGATGCTGCCGGGCGGCCCGCTGACCCTGCTCCAGATCGCGATCGGCATCATCGATCTCGGCTTCTGCGCGCTCGCGATGTACGTGCTGGTCCCGGACGAGCCCAATCTCGGCTTCGTGGTGGTCGCGGTGATCTTCGTCTCGGCCACGCTGCTCGGCTTTGCCAGCCATTCGCCCGGAGGCCTTGGTGTGTTCGACGCGGCGATGCTGGTCGGGCTCTGGCAGATGGACCGGGAGGAACTGCTGGGTGGGATGCTGCTGTTCCGCGTCCTCTATTATCTGTCCCCTTTCGTCATTTCTGTAATCTTGCTGACGTTTCGCGAAGTTATCATCGGCGCACGATCGAAACGCCTGCAGCAGGCGGCGCTCAAGCTCGACCCCGGCCCCGCACCTGAAGCCGCTTACGTGAGAAAGCGCAGCGACAGCGGCGCCTGACCGGCGCAAAGTCCTTTGGAGAAGCCCGCCCCGATGGCGATCGACGCCCCATCTTCTCCCTCCTCCCAGCCCTGGTCCGACCGGCTGCGGCACTCGACCGTCATCCTGATCGCCGCGGCGCTGGCACTGTCGGTGGTGGTCTCGCTGGGCGAATTGTCGGCACTGCATGCGATTGCGGTGTTCGTCTGCATCGCGGCCGCAGCGCTGATCCCGTGGCGCCTGCACGATACCGCCGCCTCGCGCGAAGAGACCCGCCGCGTCAACCCGGTCGAGAGCGCGGCAGTCGCCGCGGTGGTCGCCGGCATGCCAGATCCCGCGGTGCTGCTCGATCGCGCCGGCCGCGTCATCCATCTCAACGCTGCGGCCGCCCAGCTCGCGCCGGCGCTGCGCCGGAATGAGCTCGCCCAGTTCGCGCTGCGCTCGCCCGAGATCATCACGGCCCTGCGCGAGTCGATCGCGACCACCGAGCCGCGGCGCGCGACCTATCTCGACCATGTCCCGGTCGATCGCTGGATGGAGCTGACCATCACGCCGGTGCCGGTGCCGACCACCTTCGGCGGCGCCGACAAATGCATGCTGATGACCTTCCACGACCAGACGCCGCTGCGCCGGGTCGAGGAGATGCGGGCCGATTTCGTCGCCAATGCCAGTCACGAGCTGCGCACCCCGCTGGCCGCGCTGTCCGGCTTCATCGACACGCTCCAGGGCCAAGCCAAGGACGATCCCAAGGCGCGCGAGCGCTTCCTCGGCATCATGCACAACCAGGCCACCCGGATGGCGCGTCTGATCGACGATCTGCTGTCGCTGTCGCGGGTGGAGCTGTCGGCCCATGTGCGGCCCGACACCCTGGTCGACCTGCTGCCGATCATCTTGCAGGTCGCCGACGGGCTCGAGCCGCTGGCCCGGGAACGCCAGGTCGAGGTCGAGACCCAGCTGCCTGAGACCCCGGTGCTGATCGCGGGCGACCGTGAGGAGCTGCTCCGCCTGTTCGAGAATTTGATCGAGAACGCGCTCAAATACGGCGCCTCGGGCGGTCGTGTCATCGTGTCGCTGACGTCCAGTTCCGCCCCTGATGGAACTCAGGAAATCCGGGTCTTGGTCCGGGATTTCGGCCCCGGCATCGCGCCAGAACATTTGCCGCGGCTGACGGAGCGGTTCTACCGGGTCGATGTCGGCGACAGCCGCTCGCAGGGCGGCACCGGCCTCGGATTATCGCTGGTGAAACATATTCTTAACCGCCATCGCGGCCGGCTTTTGATCGAAAGCGTGCCCAAGCAGGGCGCCACTTTCGCTGCCTGTTTCCCCCAGGGCAAGCCTGCGGCTCTGAGCTAAATTCCGGCGATTTCAGTTGCTTAACACTGTCATCCGACTGTCACCAAACCTTCGTAAAAGCTCAGCTGTCCGCTCCTAAAGGGGCGGCACGGGGAGCGCGATCGGGCGCGGATGGCGCTTCGCTCCCCTGTATGGAGACCAGCATGAATTTCCTCAAAACACTCGTCGCTGCTGGCATGGTCGCCGCATCGACGACGGCGGCCTTTGCTGCCGACATCACCGGCGCCGGTGCGACGTTCCCGTTCCCGATCTATTCCAAATGGGCCGATGCCTACAAGAAGGAGACCGGCAACGGTCTGAACTACCAGTCGATCGGCTCCGGCGGCGGCATCAAGCAGATCCAGGCCAAGACCGTTACCTTCGGTGCCAGCGACGCGCCGCTCAAGGCCGAGCAGCTCGAGAAGGACGGCCTCGTCCAGTGGCCGATGGTGATGGGTGCCATCGTTCCCGTGGTCAACATCGAGGGCGTGAAGCCCGGTGAGATGGTGTTCGACGGCGAGACGCTGGCCAGCATCTATCTCGGCAAGATCACCAAATGGGACGACGCCGCGATCAAGAAGCTGAACCCGAACGTGAAGCTGCCCTCGGAGGCCATCACCGTGGTCCGCCGTTCGGACGGTTCGGGCACCACCTTCAACTTCACCAACTACCTCGCCAAGGCCAGCGCGGACTGGAAGAGCAAGGTCGGTGAGGGTACCGCCGTCGAGTGGCCGGTTGGCGTCGGCGCCAAGGGCAACGAAGGCGTGTCCGGCAACATCAGCCAGACCAAGAACTCGATCGGCTATGTCGAGTACGCCTATGCCAAGCAGAACAAGCTGACCTACACCGGTCTCGTCAACAAGGCCGGCAAGCCGGTGCAGCCGACCGTCGAAGCGTTCCAGGCGGCCGCCGCCAACGCCGACTGGGCCAAGGCTCCCGGCTACTACGTCATCCTGACCGACCAGCCCGGCGAGAAGTCCTGGCCGATCACGGCGGCGACCTTCATCCTCATGCACAAGGACGCCACCGACAAGGCGGCCTCGCAGGAAGCCATCAAGTTCTTCCGCTGGGCCTTCAAGAGCGGCGGCAAGGCGGCTGAAGAGCTCGACTACATCCCGATGCCGGACCCGATCGTTCAGCTGATCGAGAAGACCTGGGCTGCCGACATCAAGAGCTAGGCTCGCGACGCTCGTGCCCCGGATGCGCTGCGCCGCATCCGGGGCGCGGACCAACAAAAAAAACGTATACTATTTGGTACAGGGGATCGGCGTGGCAGAGATGGCCGTTCAGAGCGATGTAATCGACGATGCCGGACCGTATGATCGCGCCAAGGCCTTGAGCGCGTTCAAGCTCGGCGACGTCACCTTCTACTGGATCACGCGGCTCTCCGCGATCTCGGTGCTTCTGATCCTCGGCGGCATCATCATTTCGCTGATCGTCGGCGCCTTCCCGGCGATGAAGGAATTCGGGGTCTCGTTCCTGTGGACGCAGCGCTGGGCGCCGTCCGCCGATCCGCCGGTGCTCGGCGCGCTCGGGCCGATGTACGGCACGCTCGTGACCTCCTTCATCGCGATGCTGATCGCCATTCCCGTGGGTCTCGGCATTGCGATCTTCCTCACCGAGCTCTGCCCTGAATGGCTGCGCCGCCCGATCGGCATGGCGATCGAGCTGCTCGCCGGCATCCCCTCGATCATCTACGGCATGTGGGGCTTCTTCGTGCTCGGCCCGTTCCTCGCCAACACGTTCCAGCCCTTCATGATCAAGATCTTCGATGGCGTGCCCGTGCTGGGCGCGATCTTCGCAGGTCCCCCGTCCTATCTCAGCCTGTTCAATGCCGCGCTGATCCTCGCCATCATGGTGCTGCCCTTCATCACCTCGATTTCGGTCGACGTGTTCAAGACGGTGCCGCCGGTCCTGAAGGAAGCCGCCTACGGCGTCGGCTGCACCACCTGGGAAGTCGTCCGCAGCGTGGTGATCCCCTACACCCGCGTCGGCGTCATCGGCGGCGTCATGCTGGCGCTGGGCCGCGCGCTCGGCGAGACCATGGCGGTAACCTTCATTATCGGCAACTCGTTCAGGATCTCGTCGTCGATCTTCGCGCCGGGCACCACGATCTCGGCGGCGATCGCATCCGAGTTCGCCGAAAGCGACGGCCTGCACCAGTCCGGCCTGATCCTGCTCGGCCTCCTGCTGTTCGTGCTGACCTTCTTCGTGCTCGCGGCGGCGCGGCTGATGCTGATGCGGCTGGAAAAGAAGGCGGGGAACTGACGCCATGAATCCGATCTACTCACGCCGCCGCCGCAAGGACATCGTCGTCCGCGGGCTCTGCATCGCCGCAACCGCCTTCGGTGTCACCTGGCTCGCGTTGATCCTGATCACGCTGCTCTACAATGGCCTGGCGGGACTCAATGTCCAGCTGTTCACCGAGAACACGCCGCCACCGGGATCGAACGAGGGCGGCCTGCTCAACGCCATCGTCGGCTCGCTGATCATGACCGTGATCGGCGTCGGCATCGGCGCGCCGCTCGGCATGTTCGTCGGCACCTATCTCGCCGAATACGGCCGCAATGACCGGCTGACCTCGGTGATCCGCTTCATCAACGACATCCTGCTCTCGGCACCCTCGATCATCATCGGCCTGTTCATCTACGGCGCGGTGGTGGTGCCGATGCGCGGCTTCTCGGCGATCGCAGGCTCGCTCGCGCTCGCGGTCATCGTGATCCCGGTGGTGCTGCGCACGACCGAGGACATGCTGCTGCTGGTGCCGAACGCGTTGCGCGAGGCGGCCTCGGCGCTCGGCCTGCCGCGCTCGCTGGTGATCAAGCGGATCGCTTATCGCGCTGCCCGTTCGGGCCTCATCACCGGCGTGCTGCTCGCGACCGCCCGCGTCGCCGGTGAAACCGCGCCGCTGCTGTTCACCGCGCTGTCCAACCAGTTCTTCAGCCTCGGCCTAAACAAAACGATGGCGAACCTGCCGGTGACCATCAACAACTTCGTGCAGAGCCCCTATGCCTATTGGAAGCAGCTGGCCTGGAGCGGCGCGCTGCTCATCACCCTGACCGTTCTTGCCCTTAATATTTTCGCGCGCATCCTTGGCGCCGAGAGGACCGCAAAATGAGTGATCTTTCCGTATCGATGAGCGCGTCAGGTGGACTGCCGCACGCGGCAGTGCTGCCGGAGGCGCCCCCCAAGGTGACCGTGCGCAACCTGAACTTCTATTACGGCGAGCACCATGCGCTGAAGAACATCAACCTGACGCTCGGCGCCAACCGTGTCACGGCGTTCATCGGTCCGTCAGGCTGCGGCAAGTCGACCCTGCTGCGCATCTTCAACCGGATGTACGACCTCTATCCCGGTCAGCGCGCCACCGGTCAGCTCATGCTCGACCAGACCAACATCCTCGACGGCAAGCTGGACCTCAATCTGCTGCGCGCCCGCGTCGGCATGGTGTTCCAGAAACCGACGCCGTTCCCGATGACGATCTACGAGAACATCGCGTTCGGCATCCGTCTTTATGAGAAGATCTCGAAGTCCGAAATGGACGGCCGCGTCGAGAAGGCGCTGCGCGGCGGCGCGCTGTGGAACGAGGTCAAGGACAAGCTCAACGCC
This sequence comes from Bradyrhizobium sp. 40, assembly GCF_023100925.1. Lineage (NCBI taxonomy): Bacteria > Pseudomonadati > Pseudomonadota > Alphaproteobacteria > Hyphomicrobiales > Nitrobacteraceae > Bradyrhizobium > Bradyrhizobium sp. 40. The sequence goes on along the minus strand of NZ_CP064688.1, from coordinate 6,978,239 downwards.
TCCGGCCTGTCGCTCTCCGGCGGCCAGCAGCAGCGCCTCTGCATCGCCCGCACCGTCGCGGTGCGGCCCGAGGTGATCCTGTTCGACGAACCCTGTTCGGCGCTCGACCCGATCTCGACCGCCAAGGTCGAGGAGCTGATCCAGGAGCTGTCCGAGGATTACACGATCGCGATCGTCACCCACAACATGCAGCAGGCGGCGCGCGTCTCCGACAAGACCGCCTTCATGTATCTCGGCGAGTTGATCGAGTTCGACGACACCAGCAAGATCTTCACGTCGCCGTCCGACCGGCGCACGCAGGATTACATCACCGGCCGGTTCGGCTAGGAGACGCGACATGGGTTCTGAACATACCGCAAAGGCCTTCGACACCGACCTCCAGGAACTCACGCGCCTGGTCGCCGAGATGGGTGGCATCGCCGAGCGCATGATCGTCGAGTCCGTCGACGCATTGATCCGCCGCGACGTCCCGCTCGGCCAGCGCGTCGTCGCCATCGACACTGAACTCGACGCGCTGCAGAAGCGCATCGAGGAACGCGCGGTGCTCACCATCGCCCGGCGCCAGCCAATGGCGGTCGATCTGCGCGAGATCGTCGGCGCCATGCGCGTCGCGACCGATCTCGAGCGCATCGGCGACCTCGCCAAGAACATGGGCAAGCGCGTTGCGGCGCTGGAGACGGACTTCCATCCGCTCAAGCTGTTCCGCGGCCTCGAGCACATGACCGACCTCGTGCAGCAGCAAGTCAAGTCGGTGCTGGACGCTTATGCCGCGCATGATTTGCCGGCGGCGATGGCGGTGTGGAAGGGTGACGAGGAAGTCGACGCCATCTGCACCTCGCTGTTCCGCGAGCTCCTCACCTACATGATGGAGGATCCGCGCAACATCTCGTTCTGTATTCACCTGATGTTCTGCGCCAAGAATATCGAGCGGATCGGCGACCACGCCACCAACATCGCCGAGACCGTGTTCTACATGATTGAGGGCCAGGCGATCACCGACAAGCGGCCGAAGGGCGACATGACGACCTTCGCCAACACGGTACCGAACACCTGAAGACTTAAGGGAGCGACGACCCGATGGGCGCACGCATTATGGTGGTTGAGGACGAGGAAGCCCTGACCGAGCTTCTCCGCTACAACCTCGAAGGCGACGGCTATGACGTCGAGACGGTGATGCGCGGCGACGACGCCGACACCCGCCTCAAGGAGCACATCCCCGATCTGATCGTGCTCGACTGGATGCTGCCGGGCCTGTCAGGCATCGAGTTGTGCCGGCGGCTTCGCACCCGTCCCGAGACCAAGCAGCTCCCGATCATCATGCTCACCGCGCGCGGCGAGGAGAGCGAGCGGGTGCGGGGTCTTGCGACCGGCGCCGACGATTACATCGTCAAGCCATTCTCGGTGCCGGAGCTGCTGGCGCGCGTGAAAGGCCTGCTGCGGCGCGCAAGCCCGGAGCGGCTCGCCACCGTCCTTGCTTTTGGCGACATCGAGCTCGACCGCGACAAGCGCCGCGTGGCGCGCTCGGGCCGGCCGATCGATCTCGGTCCGACCGAATATCGCCTGCTGGAGTTCTTCCTGGAGCATCCGGGACGGGTGTTCTCGCGCGAGCAACTGCTCGACAGCGTCTGGGGCCGCGACATCTATATCGACGAGCGTACCGTCGACGTGCATATCGGCCGCCTGCGCAAGCTGCTCAATCTCGGCCGCGAGCAGGACCCGATCCGCACCGTCCGCGGCGCCGGTTACGCGCTGGATGATCGGTTTGCCAAGGCGGAGCAGGTATAGGGTTGCAGCCTTGTTTGTTGGCAAGCTGTCCCGAATTCTTCGACGTCGTCCCGGACAAGCGAGCGCTGATCCGGGACCCATAACCACCGAACGTGGTTTGGCGAAGACTCGGAGCGACCCCTTTCGCACGGCAACTGCGCGCTCGGAGTATGGGTCCCGGCCCCCCGCGCGCAATTGCGCACTAGGCCGGGACGAGACTGAAATCGTTGAGCCGTCTTCGCGCGACGACTTGCCGTAATTACCGCGGCCCCGGCTTCACCGGTGCACGCCGCCGATCCGACGCCGGCTGGTACGCGACGCGCGAGTGCTGGGCGCAATAGGGCAGGCCGGACAGCGCCCGTCCACCGCAGAAGAAGAAGTCCGGGCTTGAGGGATCGCCGACCGGCCAGTGGCAGGTCGCCTCGTTCAATTCCAGCAGCGACAGCCGCTGGCTCATCGGCACCACGTTGTCATAGGTGACCGGATCCGGCTCAGCCTCGACCTCGAAGGCCTGCGCCAGCGCGGTGTTGCCGCGCGAGATCGGGCGGCTCACCCGCATCATGTGCTGCGCGGGGCGCGCCTTGCGCGGGCGCGGCGCTGCCGATGAAGGGCTCTTGGCGCGGCCCGAAAGGCCGAGCCTGTGCACTTTGCCGATCACGGCATTGCGGGTCACATTGCCGAGCTCCGCCGCGATCTGGCTGGCCGAAAGTCCGGCCTCCCAGAGCTTTTTCAGCTGCTCGACGCGATCATCGGACCAGGTCAAAACCGTCATTGCACCCTTTCCCTCGCTGCGCGCCAGCCATCCTGGGGCCTCGCAGCGAATGCCTAAGCCTTCAAAAACCCGTGCCGCCAGAATCCCTTAAGGCTCGCCGGGCGCGTCTTGAACGCCCGAACGTTTACGCCGGTACATAAGGACTTAAAGATCAGAACCACTGCACGAGATGTCGTATCTGACAATCCAAACGCTACAATATGGCGTGACTCCCGCGCAAGAGTCCGCCGACTCGCTTCCACATGTTCCGTGACTAAATCCCGCAAAATCGGCACCGCAAGACTACGGATTCAGCGTTTCGCGAGGCTTTCCGGGCGGCATTGACACCCGTTTCACCAGGCCTAAGATAGTCGCGCGTGCCGCCCTCAAGAGGCGGCACGTTTCGTTTTCCGGGCCGGTCGATGGTGCGTTGCGCAATGCACGCTCACACCGTCCGCAACATTCAAGTGACCGTCATGACTAACAGCGCAGCGCCGCATTTGCTCCCCGTTTTCGCCAGGTCCGACCTCGGTTTCGAGCGTGGCGAAGGCTGCTGGCTGATCGCGACCAATGGCGAGCGCTATCTGGACTTCACCTCCGGCGTTGCGGTGAATGCGCTCGGCCATGCCCATCCGGCGCTGGTCGCGGCGTTGCAGGAGCAGGCCACGAAGCTCTGGCACATGTCGAACCTGTTCCAGAGCCCGGACGGCGAAAAGCTCGCCGCGCGCCTGTGCAATGAAAGTTTCGCGGAGTTCGTGTTCTTCTGCAATTCCGGCGCCGAAGCGCTGGAATGCGTGATCAAGGTCGTGCGCCGTTATCACGCCGCGAAGGGCCATCCCGACCGCTATCGCATGATCACCTTCGAAGGCGCCTTCCATGGCCGCACGCTGGCGACACTTGCCGCGACGGGTTCGGCAAAATATCTCGAAGGTTTCGGCCCCCCGATGGAGGGCTTCGACCAAGTTGCGCATGGCGATCTCGACGCGGTGAAAAAGGCGATCGGTCCGCAGACCGCCGGAATCCTGATCGAGCCGATCCAGGGCGAGGGCGGTGTGCGTTCGGCAACGCCCGCCTTCCTGAGGGCGTTGCGCCAGCTCTGCGACGAGAAGGGTCTGTTGCTCGCCTTCGACGAGGTGCAAACCGGCATGGGCCGCACCGGCGATCTGTTCGCGTACCGCCGCCTTGGCGTCGAACCCGACGTGATGTCGCTGGCCAAGGCGCTCGGCGGCGGCTTCCCGATCGGCGCCTGCCTTGCGACCGCGGAAGCGGCATCCGGCATGACGCCGGGCTCGCACGGCTCGACCTTCGGCGGCAATCCGCTCGCGATCTCGGCTGCGAATGCCGTGCTCGACGTCATGCTCAAGCCCGGCTTCTTCGATCACGTGCAGAGGATGTCGCTGCTGCTCAAGCAGAAGCTCGCCTCCGTGATCGACCGTCATGGCGATGTCGTCAGCGAAGTGCGCGGCGAGGGCCTCCTGATCGGCATCAAGGCCGTGGTGCCTTCCGGCGATCTCGTTGCCGCCTTGCGCGCAGAAAAGCTGCTCACCGTCGGTGCCGGCGACAATGTCGTGCGTTTCCTGCCGCCTTTGATCGTCACCGAAGCCGAGATCGAGGACAGCGTCGGGCGGCTCGAGCGCGCCTGCACCGCGTTATCCGGCAACAAGCGGGCGGCAAGCTGATGAGCAAGTCGCCCGATAATACACACGAGAAAACACCGAAGCACTTCCTCGATATCAACGAGCTGCCGCTGTCGGAGCTCAAGCGCATGCTCGCCGCGTCCACCGCGATGAAGGCGAAGCAGAAGGCGCATCAGCCGGTCAGGCCGCTCGAAGGCAAGACGCTGGCGATGATCTTCGAGCGCCCCTCGACGCGGACGCGGGTGTCTTTCGATGTTGCCATGCGCCAGCTCGGCGGCGAGCCCATCATGCTCACCGGTGCCGAGATGCAGCTCGGCCGCGGCGAGACCATCGCCGACACCGCGCGGGTGCTGTCGCGCTATGTCGACGCGATCATGATCCGCATCCTCAATCACGACGCCCTTCTGGAGCTTGCGGCGAACGCCACCGTGCCCGTCATCAACGGCCTGACGCGGCGCTCGCATCCCTGCCAGGTGATGGCCGACCTCATGACCTACGAGGAACATCGCGGCCCGATCGAGGGCAAGACGGTGGCCTGGACCGGAGACGACAACAACGTGCTGGCGTCCTGGGCGCACGCCGCCGAGCGCTTCAAATTCCAGCTCAATGTCGCGACTCCTCCGGAGCTCGCGCCGAAAAAAGCGATGCGCGACTTCATCAAGGCGACCGGCGCGCCGATCATGCTCGGCACGGATGCCGAAGCCGCCGTGCGCGGCGCCGATTGTGTCGTGACCGACACCTGGGTGTCGATGGGCGACAAAGAAGGCGAGCACCGGCACAACGTGCTCAAGCCCTATCAGGTCAATGCCCAGCTGATGTCGCTGGCCAAGCCGGATGCGCTGTTCATGCACTGCCTGCCCGCCCATCGCGGCGAGGAGGTCACCGATGAGGTAATCGACGGTCCGCAATCCGTCGTCTTCGACGAGGCCGAAAACCGCCTGCACGCGCAGAAGGGCATTCTGGCCTGGTGTTTCGACGCGGTGAAGTAGATCGACGCGGCGAGCTAACTTTCCGTCGTCCCGGCGAAGGCCGGGACCCATACCGCGGAATCTCTCTTGTGGCAGATCGGCGGAGGCAACGAGTTTTCGCCAAACCAATATTCGTGGTTATGGGTCCCGGCCTTCGCCGGGGCGACACCGAAGTTGCCGTATCATGATCAAACCAGTGTCCAGATGAGCTGCTCCGAACCCCTTCCAATTCCGCCTTCCGACCCCAGATAAAGCGCCATGGTTTCCCAATCCTCTGACATGAAAACCGGGCCCGAAGGCCCGGTTCGCGCGCCATCCGCGGTTCCGATTGATGACGCCGTGCTGCCCTACGAGGTCGACGCGCTCGATGTGCGCGGTCGGCTGGTGCGGCTTGGTCCGGCGCTCGACGAGATCCTGACCAAGCACGATTACCCGGCGCCGGTCGGCAAGCTGCTCGGCGAGGCCATCGTGCTGACCACGCTGCTCGGCTCGGCGCTGAAGTTCGAGGGCCGCTTCATCCTCCAGGCCCAGACCGACGGTCCGGTGTCGTTTCTGGTCGTGGACTATCAGGCGCCGGATCGTCTACGCGCCTATGCGCGCTACGACGCCGCGCGCCTCGGCGATGCAAAGGATTCCGGCGCGCTGCTGGGGCACGGTCATCTAGCCATGACCATCGACCAGGGCCCCGACATGAGCCGCTACCAGGGCCTGGTCGCGCTCGACGGCGGCAGCCTGGAAGACGCCGCTCACGAATATTTCCTGCGCTCCGAGCAGATCCCGACCCGCGTGCGCCTCGCCGTCGGCGAGGAATGGCGCTCGAACGACGGCGGCAAGCATCGCTGGCGCGCCGGCGGCATGCTGATGCAGTTCCTGCCGAAGGCGCCCGAGCGCGCGCGGCAGGCCGATCTGCATCCCGGCGATGCGCCCGAAGGCGTCGAGGTGCATGCCGTCGCTGAAGACGATGCTTGGGTCGAGGCGCGCTCGCTGATCGAGACCGTCGAAGATGTCGAGCTGATCGATCCGGAGCTGTCCGGCGAGCGGCTGCTCTACCGTCTGTTCCACGAACGCGGCGTGCGCGTGTTCAATCCGCTGCCCTTGAAGGCGCAATGCTCCTGCTCGCGCGACGCGGTGGCATCGATGCTGAAGAGCTTTTCGTCCGACGATCGTGCCGCGATGGTCAAGGACGACAAGGTCGTCGTGACCTGCGAGTTCTGCAGCTCGGTGTACGAGTTCACACCGGACGAGGCGGGCGTCGAGGACGCGTAGCGCGGTGCTGTAGTGCCGGAGGGCGGGTAAAGCGAAGCGTGCCCACCATCTCAGACCCTAATTCAACACCCGCTTGTTGTCCGGGCTGTCCAGCGAGAACGTCGGCACGTCGATCTCGAAGCGCTCGCCGGTTGCGCTGACCATCTGGTAGCGGCCGGTCATGAAGCCCGAGGCGGTCGTGAGCGGCACGCCGGAGGTGTATTCGAAGCGTTCGCCGGGGGCGAGCGTCGGCTGCTCGCCGACGACGCCCTCGCCCTTCACCTCCTGCTGCCGGCCGGTGGCGTCGGTGATGATCCAGTGCCGCGTCTTGAGCTGCACGGTCTCGTCGCCGGAATTGGTGATGACGATGGTGTAGGACCAGAAATAGCGGGAGCGGTCGGCCGACGACTGCTCCGGAACAAAGTTCGGCTCGACGGTCACTTCGATCTGGCGGGTCACGGCGCGGTACATGATTGCCATCATACCGAAATCTGCTCGGGAACCAAACGCCGGAGGCGGTTCTGGCGACATCGTCCCGCCAGAATTCGCAGGGAAGTACACGTCCAAGTGTCTTTGCATGTGATCCGGGCGCTTTGCGAGATGACGGCCGGACCGGTACACTCCTTGCCACGTCGCGATTTGCGGAAGGGTTTTTAGCCCCCGATGACCATTGCCGACCAAGTGACGGGATCGACGATCGCGGGAACCGCCAAACCTGTGGAGGTCAAATCCGCGGGTGCAAAGCCGCGCGCGGCATCGCCGGCCATTTCGCTGCCCGCCATCGGCGAGCGCGAGCTCCGGCTCGACCTGTTCCGCGGCCTGGCACTGTGGCTGATCTTCATCGACCATTTGCCGCCGAGCCTTCTGACCTGGTTCACGATCCGCAATTACGGCTTCAGCGACGCCACCGAGATCTTCATCTTCATCTCCGGCTATACCGCCGCCTTCGTCTACGGTCGGGCGATGCTGGAGTCCGGCATCGTCGTCGCCACCGCGCGCATCCTGCGGCGCGTCTGGCAGATCTATGTCGCCCACGTCTTCCTCTTCACGATCTTCCTTGCCGAAATCTCCTACGTCGCGACCAGGTTCGAGAACCCGCTCTATACCGAAGAGATGGGCATCATGGATTTCCTCAAGCAGCCCGACGTCACGATCGTGCAGGCGCTGCTGCTGCGCTTCCGTCCCGTCAACATGGACGTGCTGCCGCTCTACATCGTGCTGATGCTGGCGCTGCCCTTGATCCTGTGGCTGATGAAATGGCGCCCCGACGTGACGCTCGGCCTCTCCGTCGCGCTCTACGCGGTGACCTGGGAATACGATCTCTATCTGTCGGCCTATCCAAACGGCTTCTGGGCCTTCAATCCCTTCGCCTGGCAATTGCTGTTCGTGTTCGGGGCATGGTGCGCGCTCGGGGGTGCGCGACGGATGTCGCACATTCTCGCTTCGCGGGTGACGATGTGGATCGCGATCGCCTATCTGGTCGCGGCATTCTACGTGACGCTGACCTGGTATGTGCCGCAGCTCTCCCACTTCATGCCGAAGCGGCTCGAGCAGTGGATGTATCCGATCGACAAGGCCGACCTCGACGTGCTGCGCTTCACGCATTTCCTGGCGCTGGCCGCGCTCACCGTGCGCGTCCTGCCCCGGGACTGGCCGGGCCTGAAATCGCCCTGGCTGCGGCCGCTGATCCTGTGCGGCTCGCATTCCCTGGAGATATTCTGTCTTGGCGTCTTCCTAGCCTTTGCCGGCCATTTCATCCTGGCCGAAGTCTCGGGCGGCCCAGTGATGCATGCGCTAATTAGTCTCTCCGGAATCCTGATCATGTGGGCCATGGCCTGGCTGATTTCGTGGTACAAGCGGGTGGCTGACAAGAGCGGTTCGAAAACCAAAAGCGCCGTCGGCAGCGCCGATATGGCGGGAGGGGGCTGATGAAGGCGAAGGTTTTCCTGAGCCTGATCCTGCTGTGCGGTGGTCTCGCCGCGCCTCCGGCGCGTGCGGACGATGCTGCGCCTGCTTCTTCGGCCGCGCCTGCTGCTTCGGCGGCACCTGCTGCTTCAGCCGCGCCCGCAGCCTGCGAATTGCCGTCCTATCTGCTCACCAGCGAAAGCCAGCTTCCCAAGGTCGCCGATGCCATCAAGGCCGGCAAGCCGCTCGAAATCCTGGTCATCGGCAGCCGCTCGACCACGATTCCGGCCTCCGAGGACGCTTCTTATCCGGCGCGGATGCAGGCCATCCTGAAGGAGAAGCTGCCGCCGACCGAGACTGTGCACGTCTCCGTAGAAATACAGAGCAAGAAAACGGCCGAGGAGGCGGCCGCCAGCTTCGTTAAGCTGATGGAAGCAAAAGCGCCTACTTTGGTCATCTGGCAGACCGGGACCGTGGATGCTATTCGAGCCATTGATCCCGACGATTTTCGTGGCGCGGTGACCGAAGGGGTTGTTGCGTTGCAAAAGGCAGGGGCTGACGTCGTCTTGATGAATCTGCAGTACAGTCCGCGTACCGAAACCATGATCTCGGTGCCGCCATACCTCGACAATATGCGGGTGGTGGCGCAGGAGCACGACATTCCGCTGTTCGATCGTTTCGCGATCATGCGGCAGTGGAATGATCAGGGGCAGTTCGACCTGTTCAGCCCGTCGCGCGGGCCCGAGCTGGCGAAACAGGTCCATGATTGCCTTGGCCGGGCGTTGGCACAGTTCGTGATCGACGCTGCCCATCTGGAGCCGGCCCAGCAGCAAAATTGAGGTCTAGCGTTAATGAGTTCTCTCCGCCCTTTTTGCCTGACGGCATGGCTGGCTGTGCCCGCAGCAGCGCTGCTGCTGTTGCTGAGTCCGGCCTCGCAGTCGCACGCGCAGACGCAGGCCGCGCAGGCAACGCCGGCCCCGCAGCAGTCGGCTGATCCGGCTCCCGCTTCGCCGCCCCAGACCGCCGTCGCAGCGACATCCCCGGAGCAGCGCGGCATCACCGCGCGCGCCATCGACAAGGTGAAGCAGGTCGCGAAATCCGCCGGCGACATCTTTAGCCGCGTCCCCTGCCTGTCGCCGAAGGGCGGCGCGAAGGCAATGGGCTCGCTGCCGCATGTCGCGGGCAAGCTCGTCGCCGGCCAGCCCGTCGTCATCGTCGCATTCGGCTCGTCGTCGACCGCGGGATTCGGCGCGAGCTCGCCGGAGTTCAACTATCCCAATCGCCTTGCCGCGCAGCTGCACCGGCACTATCCGACTGCCGACATCACCGTCGTCAATGCCGGCGTCGGCGGCGAGGACGCACCCGAGATGATGAAGCGCCTCCAGAAAGAGGTGATCGACGTGCATCCGGATCTGGTGATCTGGCAGGTCGGCACCAATGCCGTGCTGCGCAATCTCGATCCCGGCGATACCGCCAAACTGGTCGAGGACGGCATCAGCCGCATCCAGGCTGCCGGCGGCACTGACGTCGTGCTGGTCGATCCGCAATATTCGCCCGCCGTCAACCAGCGCGCGGACAGCGCCGGCAAGATGGTGAAGTTGCTCGGCAAGGTCGCCGAGCTTCGTCATGTCGGCATCTTCCCGCGCTTCGAGGTGATGCGCGACTGGCACGAGAAGCAGTCGATTCCGGTCGAGAGCTTCGTGATCGCCGACGGCCTGCACATGAACGATTGGGGCTACGCCTGCTTCGCCCAGCTCCTCGGCGACGACATCATCCGCTCTGTCGGCCAGATCAAGCTCGGCGTCAACGTGCCCGCGGACGTGCGGACCTATCGGCCGATGTAAGCATCGGTGCGTAGGGTGGGCGAAGGCGCGCTCTTCGCGCGCCGTGCCCACCATCCATCGGCGCTGCCATCGTGAATGGTGGGCACGCTTCGCTTTGACCACCCCACGATGTCGAATGCGTGGCTACGCCTTCTCCAGCGCCGCGGTCAGATCCTCGATCAGATCGTCCGCGTGCTCAAGCCCCGCCGAGAAGCGGATGAAGCCCTCGCTGATGCCGAGCGCGGCGCGGTCCTCCGGCTTGAGGCGCTGATGCGTCGTCGTTGCCGGATGCGTGACGAGGCTCTTGGCGTCGCCGAGATTGTTCGAGATCTTGGCGAGCTTGAGCTCGTTGAGCACGCGGAACGCCGCCTGCTTGCCGCCCTTGACCTCGAGGCCGACCAGCGTCGAGCCGCCGCGCATCTGCTTCTTCACCAATGCGGCCTGCGGATGATCGGCGCGGCCGGGGAACACCAGCCGTGAAATCTTCGGATGGCTCGCCAGCACGTCCGCGATGCGCGCCGCCGTCTCGGTCTGCGCGCGCACGCGCACGGCGAGCGTCTCCAGGCCCTTGAGCAGGACCCACGCGTTGAACGGCGAGATCGACGGGCCGGTCTGGCGCATGAAATTGTGGATGTGCTCGGCGATGAACGCTTCCGAGGACAGGATGATGCCGCCGAGACAGCGGCCCTGGCCATCGATGTGCTTGGTCGCGGAATAGACCACGACGTCGGCGCCGAGCGCGAGCGGGCTCTGCCAGATCGGAGTGGCGAACACGTTGTCGACGACGAGCCGCGCGCCGCCGCTGTGCGCGATCTCTGCGATGCCGGGAATGTCGAGTACATCCAGCGTCGGGTTGGTCGGGCTCTCCAGGAAAAACGTCTTGGTGTTCGGCTTCATGGCGCGCTGCCACTGGTCGAGATCGAGGCCGTCGACCAGCGTGGTCTCGATGCCGTAGCGCGGCAGCAAATCCTGCACGACGTAGAGACACGAGCCGAACAGCGCGCGCGAGGCCACGACGTGATCGCCGGCCTTGAGCGGCGCCAGGATCGCGGTCGTCACCGCGGCCATGCCGGTCGCGGCGGAACGTGCCGCTTCGGCGCCTTCGAGCTCGATCATGCGCCGCTCGAACATCGAGATGGTCGGATTGGAGTAGCGTGAATAGATGAAGCCGGGGTCCTCGCCCTTGAACCGCGCCTCGCACTCCTCGGCGCTGTTGTAGACGTAGCCCTGGGTCAGGAACAGCGACTCCGACGTCTCGCCATATTGCGAGCGCAGGGTGCCGGAATGGACCAGGCGGGTTTCGGGACGGTAGGACGCGGTGGACGCCGGGGACTTCGACATAGGACCTCCTGAAGTGACCATCGAAAATGGTCACAAAAAAACCGGCCTGGAATATCTCCACGGGCCGGGATCACAGAGGTCCCCGGCCTGTTTAGCGACTTATTTAACGTGGCTGCAAGCCGGCCGGCTCAAATCACCACGGGATAAGTCATGCTCATATTCCGCAATGCCCTTTCCGTCAAGACGTCCATCGGATAGCCGTAAAACGCTCATATTTCCCGCATGTCGGGATGTGTTTGATCCCTGATGAGGACCCCGGGTTGACGTTCACGGTCGCCGCCGACGCCAATGGTATCCTGCCCGACCGCATGATCGCGGCGATGGCGGAGGGTGGTCTCATCCTGCCCGCTTACGACTTCGTCGAAAGCCAGATCCAGCCGGCGAGCCTCGATTTGCGCCTCGGCGACATTGCCTATCGCGTTCGCGCCAGCTTCCTGCCCGGTCCCGGCGCCACCGTCGCCGAGCGCATTGACGAGTTGAAGCTGCATGAGTTCAGCCTCGCCGACGGCGCGGTGCTGGAGACCAACTGCGTCTACATCGTGCCGCTGCTCGAAAGCCTCGCGCTGCCGCCGGAGATCGTCGCGGCCGCCAACCCGAAAAGCTCGACCGGCCGGCTCGACGTCTTCACCCGCGTGATCGCCGACGGCACCCGCCGCTTCGACATGATCGGTGCCGGCTATCACGGTCCGCTCTATGCCGAGATCAGTCCGAAGACGTTCCCAGTGCTGGTCAGCGAGGGCTCGCGCCTGAGCCAGGTGCGCTTCCGCACCGGCGACGCCATCCTCAACATCGACGATCTCGAGGCGCTGCATGCGACCGAGCGTCTCGTCGATATCGATGACGCCGATCTCACCGGCGGCGTCGCCGTCTCGGTTGATCTTTCCGGCGAAAAGAGCGGCGGCTTCGTCGGCTACCGCGCCAAGCGCCACACCGGCGTCATCGACGTCGATCGCCGCGCCGGCTATTCCGTCGAGGAGTTCTGGGAGCCGATCTCGGCCCGCCCCGACGGCAGCCTGATCCTCGATCCCGGCGAGTTCTATATCCTCGCGTCGAAAGAGGCCGTGCAGGTGCCGCCCGATTACGCCGCGGAGATGGTGCCGTTCGATCCGTTGGTCGGTGAGTTCCGCGTGCATTATGCCGGATTCTTCGATCCCGGCTTCGGTTATGCCGGCGCCGGCGGGTTGGGGTCGCGCGCCGTGCTCGAAGTGCGCTCGCGCGAGGTGCCGTTCATCCTCGAGCACGGCCAGATCGTCGGCCGCCTGGTCTACGAGAAGATGCTGGCCCGCCCCGACGCCATGTACGGCCAGCGCATCGGCTCGAACTACCAGGCGCAGGGGCTGAAGCTGAGCAAGCATTTCCGGGTGTAGCGATCACCCGTCGCCCGGATGGAGCGCAAGCGTCATCCGGGAAAGTCTCACTTGTGGCACGATCCCGGCTTACGCTGTGCTCCATCCGGGCCACCAGGTGCTGACATGACCAATCCATCCCAACTCGACGCATACATCCTCGACGACGTCGCCGATGCGCTGATCTATTCGGATCGCGCCGGCACCATCATGCGCTGGAATCGCGCATCGTCCGCACTGTTCGGCTTCTCCGCGGACGAAGCGCTGGGCCAGAATCTCGACCTGATCATTCCCGAACATCTGCGCGCCGCGCACTGGAAGGGTTTCGAGGCCGCACTAGCCAGCGGCGCGATGAAGCTTGCGGGCAAGCCGACACTGACCCGCGCGCTGCACAAGGACGGGCGCAAGCTCTACATCGAGATGACCTTTGCGCTGGTGCGGGACGCCGCTGGAGTGGTGCAGGGGTCGGTGGCGATGGCACGCGACGTCACCGACCGCGTCGAGCGCGAGCGTGCCGCCAGAGTTGCGCAAAATTCGTGATGCGGAATTGGCGAGCCCGCGTGCAGGGCGCCCTGCATGCGGCTCAGCTTGTCCGTCGCCGGCTGCGGTGACACACTCGATCAAAACAACGATCGGGAGCGAACATGGCCGCTGCATCTGACCCCGCGCAGGAAGCTCAATGGAAACGCTGGCGCGCGGTTGCCGATCTCTATCACGCCTATTTCACCGGCTTGATCCTCACCGTGGTCACACGTCGCGGCACGGCAGATGCCGCGGAGTTCGTCTTTCGCGTGTTCCGCCGCCAGCAGCAGGAGCGCTTCCTGCCGGGGCTGGAGAAGCTCGGGCTGAGCCATCTGCCGCCAGCAGTCGCCGCCGCGCAATATCACTACCTCTCGAACTGGATCGGCGGCGTGCACGTCGAATACATGTATGAGAGCGACCGCAAAGCCTGGATCCGCTATCCGCCACCGCGCTGGATCTGGAAAGGCACTGCCATCTGCGGCGTGCCGGGCGAAGTCTCGCGCGCGATGCTGCGCGGCTGGCACGCCAACAACGGCGTGGCGCTCGGCGATACCAGATTGGGGTTCGTCTGCACCAAGCAGAGCGTCGACGGCCAGGATGGGCTCGAAGGCTACTATTATCAATATGACCATCCCCTCGAGCTCGACCAGCGCCTCGTGTTCGCGCGGCATCTCGAAGCGCCGCTGTTCGATGCTGCCGCGGCTCCGGCATTGCCGGTCGCAAGCTGGCCAAGACCGCGACTGGACAAAGCCTATCGCAATTATGCGATGGAATATGTGCGCACCGCCGCGCCAGTGATGGTGCAGCTGTTCGGACCGGAGGATGCCGGCTATCTCCTGCACCTCACGGGCAAGCTGATCGGGATGCAATATTTTGACGAGATCGCTGCGGCGCTGTCGGTGGGCCGCGGCGGTGCGAGCGAATTCGCGACGTTCCTCAACGCGCTGTTTGTCGCGCAGGACGATGTGGCTGAGACGACGCAATCCGAAGGCACGTTCGAAATCCGTCAGCAGAGCTGGAAGTTGATGGACGGCGTCGCCGATCACCACCCCGCTTGCGCCAAGGTGCTGGCGGGGTTGTTCGAAGGGCTCGCGGCCGGATGCGGGCGGCACATCGGCGTGCACATGCGCCCGGCCGCGGGGGGCCGGCCCCCGCTGATCTGGACGGTCGGCTGATGTCACCGACCGAAATGCGCTGCCGCAGGGCACGCCTGCATCAGGCGCAGAAGGAATCGGCAATTGCCGTGCTAACAAGCTGAACCCGCGCCTTTTGCGCGAACAAATTCATTGGCACACCCAGTCATTGCCGCGCCGCAACTGGCGCTCGCGCCCGGGAGAGGACATGTCCGACATCGCCGAGATTCCGGTCGATGAACAAGAGCGACCGCTACCTCCGCCGCCACCCCCGGTGAAGAATGCACTGACCGACGGGCCGATCCTGCGCACGCTGCTCGGACTGGCCTGGCCCAACGTCGTCGCGCTCTCCGCCGGCACTTGCACGGTGATTGCGGAGACCTCCTATATCGGACGCCTTGGCGTGGAAGCGCTGGCCGCGATGGCGCTGGTGTTTCCGACAGTGATCCTGACCATGACCATGTCGGGCGGTGCGATGGGCGGCGCGGTGGCCTCCGCCATCGCGCGGGCACTCGGCGCCGGCGATCGCGAGCGTGCCGGGACGCTCGCCGCGCACGCGCTCTTGATCGGCATCAGCTTCGGCCTTGTCTTCATGCTGGGCATGCTGATCTTCGGGCCGCGCGTTCTGGAAATGCTCGGCGGCCGCGGCGACGTGTTGACGCATGCGATCGCCTACACCCAGGTGTTTTTCGGCGGCGCCGTGCTGCCCTGGCTGCTCAACACCATGGCCGGGGTCCTGCGCGGCACCGGCAACATGAAGCTGCCCTCGCTGTTGATCCTCAATTCTGCGGCCTGGCAGATCGTGCTTGGCGGCACGCTCGGTCTCGGCCTCGGTCCGGTGCCGCAATTCGGCATGCGCGGCGTCGCCGCCGGCGCGCTGATTGCCTATTGCATGAACATCGGTGTGATGGGCTGGTACCTGTTCTCCGGCCGCGCCCGCGTGACGCCGAAGCTGCGCGGGCTGCGCATCCAATGGGCGATGTTTTTCGACATCCTGAAGGTCGGCGCCATCGCCTGCTTCTCGCCGCTGCAATCGGTGCTGACGATCTCGATCTTCACTCACATGCTTGCGAAATTCGGCACCGCGATCCTCGCCGGCTACGGCATCGGTGCGCGGCTGGAATTCCTGCTGACCTCGATCGCGTTCTCGTTCGGCATCGCCTCGGTGCCGATGATCGGCATGGCGGTCGGCGCCGGCCGCATCGCCCGTGCCCGGCGCATTGCCTGGATCGCGGCGGCGAGCGCCTTCGTTGCCGTCGGTGCACCGGCGTGCCTGGTCGCGGCCTTCCCCGATCTCTGGGTCAACATTTTCACCGACAGCGCGACCGTGCGCGCCACCAGCCATCAATATTTGTCGACGGTGGCGCCGTTCTACGCCTTCATCGGCCTCGCCTCGACGATGTATTTCTCGTCGCAGGGCGCTGCCAAGGTGATCGGACCGGTGCTGGCGCAGACTGCGCGCCTGATCTACATCTCGGCGGTCGGCTGGTGGCTGTCGACGCATGATGCCACCGCGCAAAGCTTCTTCTGGCTGGCGGCGAGCTCGATGGTCGTGCTCGGCCTGCTCTCGTGCTCCAGCGTGGTGCTGACGCGCTGGGGACCGCGCCAAACCAAACCTGCGATCAGGCCGGCTCTGTCGGCCGCTGCGGACTAGCGATGCCAGTGGCGGCGATGGCCGCCACTGCCGCCGACATTGGTGAGCCGCATCAGTTGCGGAATCATCGCCATCATGTCGCCGCCGCCGGCGCCGCCGAGCATGCCCATGATATCGCCGCCGCCCATGCCCGTCGGCATGGTGCCGCCTCCGGCCATTGGCGCGTAGCCGCCGTAATTGGGCGCACCGAAACCCCCGCCGAGATTGCCGCCGCCGAGGCCGCCAATTCCGCCGCCGCCCATCATGCCACCAAGACCACCACCGCCATTCTCCATCATGCGGCTCATCATTGGGCCCATGGTCTGCATCATCATGCCGAAGCGGCGCTTGCCCATCTTGGCCTTCATCATCTCCAGCATCGGCGCCATCTGGGTCATCATGTCCTCGCCGCCGGCACCTCCGCCGCCGAGGAACTGGGCCTTTGCCGGTCCGCTCGAAATCGAAAACATCAGCAGCACGGCGGCCGCCTGGCAGATCACCTTGTCCGCACCTCTCATGGCCTGCTCCTCGCGTGCGGGGCGCCGCCGGGAGAGCGGAGCCAACCGAACGCACGCCGCCATGGTTATTGCGGACGAGGGCTGGGCTCTGTGAGAAAGATCACGCAGCTGCGGCTGGAAACGCTCGGTGTATGGCGGCGACGGCGTCCTTGGTCTGTCCCTGCACATAGGGCGCGAGCTCGTTCGGCAGCATGTCGATGATCCAGACCATGCGGCATCTTCCCTCGCCCTCGGCGATCACCTGCACCGAGGCGCTGTAATGCTTCAGACGCTCGTTGTTGATCGCGTAGACCAGCCGCCGCCCGGCATCGTCGCAATCGACCAGCACCTCGCGCGCCACCGATCCGTTGGCGAAGGTGACGATGCGCGCGTCGCCGTCGAGCGTGCAGGCCGTGACGAAGCCCGGCGCCAGACGCTGATGCAGCGCGCCGAAATCGCGAACCGCATCCCAGACGTCGTGAGCCGGGGCGGGGAGGAGAATGTCGTTGTGGATGGAGGCCATGAAGGTGTCCTTGGTTGCGTTAGATTTTGGTCGAGGACTCCGTCATTGCGAGCGCAGCGAAGCAATCCAGAGATGTTTCCGCGGTTGGAGTCTGGATTGCTTCGTCGCAAGTGCTCCTCGCAATGACGGAGCGAGCTCACGTGCAGACCGCCTCGACATTGTTACCATCGGGATCGATCAAGAACGCCGCGTAGTAAGTCGGGCTGTAATCCTTGCGCGGGCCGGCACCGCCATTGTCGCGACCGCCGCTCTTCAGGCCCTCGCTATGGAATGCCTTGACCGAATCATGATCCCCAGCGCGAAACGCGATATGCGCGCCATCCGCCTTGCGCCCCTTGTTCAGGTGCAGCCACAGCGCCGGCTCGCCCTTCGGCCCGAAGCCGGCATAACCATCGCCGCTCGAGCACAAGACATAGCCGAGCGGCGCCAGCACCGCGGTGTAGAAGCGCGTAGCGGTGTCGAGGTCGGCAACGCGCAATCCGATATGATCGTACATGGTCGTCTCCATTTCCAAAGCGCGCCGCAATCGGCGCGCGCCGGAGACGAACCTAGTCAGTTGAGCGCAAGCTGCTCTTGGAGAATCTTGCGCTCCCCCTTCGAGGCCTGACGGAACTTGGTTGGCGAGACGCCAGCGGCGCGGTGGAAGGTGCGGACGAAGTTGGAGAGATCGCCGAAGCCGACGTCATAGGCGATGTCGGTGACTGCGATGTCGTCGTCAGCCAGCAGCCGCGCCGCATGCCGCAGCCGCGAGCGCACCAGATATTGATGCGGGGTGACGCCGAGCACGGCGGAGAACAGCCGCAGGAAGTGGAAGGGGCTGAGGCCTGCCTGCCGCGCCGCCTGTTCGAGGTCGACCTCGGCATGCGAATTGGCGTCGATCCACAGCGCGGCTTCCACGGCGCGGCGGCGGTCGCGCGCCGTCGGTGTCGTCGGCTTGCGCGTCTTGCCCGAGACGACGTCGACGAAACGGCCGGCGAGGATCTGACCGACCTCGTCGAGACCGAGATCGCTGTTGCCATCTGCCGCCGTCTGGGCGAGCTCACCCAGCACCATCAGCTCGGGCAGCGGCGGGGTCGCACCGACCTGCCAGACGTCGCGCCGGCCGCCGAGCGCGTCGACCAGATCGTCGCTGAGGAAAAAGGACAGGCAGACGTCGCCGGCGACATGCTCATGCGTGCAGGTGTATTCCTCGCCCGGCGCGCCGACCAGCATCGAGCCGGCCACCAGCTCGAAGAAGCCGGCGCGGCAATGACAGCCAAAGCTGCCCGCGCGGACATAGGCGATGGAATGGCCGGTGCGGCACTCCGCAAACGGGCTGTCGTCCGGTCCCGCGTCGCAGCGAAACTCGGAGACCGTCATCGAGGGGGTGGTCAGCAGCGTCGTTGCATCCATGCCACCTATCTAGGTGGAGGGTCTCGGCGGGGCAACGGGCAGCAGGACGTCGAACAGCGTCTTGCTGGCGATCGGATGGGCGCCCTCGAGCGACAGCAGCCGCCGCTTGGAGATCACGCCGCCATAGGGCGAGAGCCGGTCGGTGTAATTGCCGGCCTCCAGCACCCGGTGGCAGGGCACGATCAGCATGTAGGGATTTCTCGCGATCGCCTGTGCCACCGAATGCGCGGCGCCGGAGGCGCCCAGCGTCTTGGCGATCTCGTGATAGGTGCGCGTCTCCCCGCGCGGGATGGCGCAGGCGGCTTCATAGACCCGCCGGTTGAAACCGGGCACCCCGCTCGCGTCCAGGCTGACCTCGGAAAAATCAGCATCGCTGCCTTGCAGCAAGCCCACGATGCCCTCGATTGCGAACTCGGCGTTCGCGGAAGGCCGCTGCTCGCGCGCCTCGGGATGGACCTGGAAAATCCGGCGGCGGGTGTCGATCTCCCGCGCCTCCGGCAATTGCACGGCGACGATACCGGTGCTGCTCCAGATGATGCCGCAGCGCCCTATGGTCGTGTCGAATATCGCGTAGCCACGCCCCACCATGCACACGCCCCACTCAGTGCACGTCTCCCCAGACAGGCGATCATAACACCGCCACAATCCGGCGCATCCAAAATCTTGACGGAAACTTAAGAAGGGTCAGGCGGGCTGCGCCAAAGCGCTTGGCGAGATGCGCCGTCTCGGCTAATCAGAGCGGGCGCAGGCTGCGCATCCGCGGGCGTAGTTCAATGGTAGAACGGCAGCTTCCCAAGCTGCATACGAGGGTTCGATTCCCTTCGCCCGCTCCATCCTGCTTCGCGTCAAGGCGCTTCGCAGGACTTTGATATCTCGGCAACGCGAAGCAGGATGCCCTTCGAAGCCTTGGCGAAGAAGGGCCGATGTTCTCTCGCGTGCGCCAGACCAAGTTTCCAATATATTAGCTCGTCGTGACCGGCACCCGGCGCGCTCTCGGTTAAGCTCTCTCGCCTGGTGGCTTGCGGTCACCGCGCCGGGCCATGTTCGGATGAAAGTCAGGACCTACAAGCAATGGACCAGCAAAAGCTCGATCGCGCGATCGGTCGTCGCTTGAAGACGCTTCGGACGCAGGCCGGCATGACGCTGAATGAGCTCGCAGGCAGCTCCGGCGTCAGCCGTGCGATGATCGGACGGGTAGAGCGGGCGCAGAGCAGTGCGACGGCTGCGCTGCTGGGTAAACTTTGCGCCGCGCTCGACGTGTCGCTCAGCGACGTCGTCGCGTTGGCCGAAAAGCCGCCGGAGCGGTTGGTGCGGCTCGCCGACCAGCCGCACTGGCGCGATCCCGACAGCGGCTATCGCCGCCGCCACGCTTCGCCGACGGACGCGGCGAGCGGCATCGAGATCATCGTCGTCGATTTGCCGGCCGGTGCGCGGGTGCCGTACAGCCCCTGGGGGCGCAATGCCTTCACCCAGCAACTGCTGATGCTGGAGGGTGCGATCGCGGTGCACATCGACGCCAAGGCGGTTCGCCTGCGCGAAGGCGACTGTCTCGATTTCGACGTGATGCGCGCGGTGATCTTCGAGAACGAGACCAGACAGGATGCGCGCTACGTCATCATCACGCGCCGCGGCGCGTCCTACGGCAAGATGTGAGCCCTGACGATGCAGATCCGCACCGGCGACACCTTTGATCCACGCGTCATCGCGCTGCTCGACCATCACGTTGCGGCGGCGCGAGCACAGACCGCGCCGGGCAGTGCGCATGCGCTTGATCTCGCCGGGCTTCGTGCCCCGGAAGTCGCGTTCTGGACCGGCTGGGACGGCGACACGCTGGTCGCCACCGGTGCGCTGAAGTCGCTGTCAGCCGAGCATGGCGAGGTGAAGTCGATGCACACGCTCCAGACCACGCGCCGGCGCGGCTTTGGCGGTGAGATGCTCCGCCACATCATCACGGCAGCCCGCGCGCGCGGCATGGCGCGGCTCAGCCTCGAGACCGGCTCGTGGGACTATTTCAAGCCGGCGCACGCGCTCTACCGGGCGCATGGCTTTGTCCTCAGCGGCCCGTTCCAAGGCTATGTCGACGATCCCAACAGCCTGTTCCTGACCTTGGATCTGTCGGCGAGCCGATAGCTCAGGAACGCGTCTGCTCGATCCTATCGAGCACGCGCTCGGGGGCGATGTCGCGGCTTGCCTCCTCCAGATCCCGCTTCGAGTCGGGCTGGACGTCCAGCCGCTCGGCGATCTGCGTGAGGAGGCGGGCAACCTTGGTCAATTCGTGCTCGGCGAGCAGGCTGATCTGGAGATCGAGATCGGCGCGCTTGTCCGCTGCTGCGCTCATGCGGTTCTGCGAGATCAGCACGAATGTCGACAGGAAGATCGCCTCGACCGAAGCAATCATCGCCAGCACCACGAAGCTCTCGTCCCAGGCCGGAATTCCCGGCAGCCAATGCAGATTGGCGATGATCCAGAAGCCGAACACCGCGACATGGAGGTAGACGAACGCCATGCTGCCGGTGAACGCCGTGATCGCATCGGCGACCTTTTCCTGACCCTTGGCCGCGCGCTGCTCGCGGCGGCGGCGCTCGACCAACGCCTGGATGTTGCGCTCGAGGGTCGGGCTCAATCCCTCGCCGGGATCATGGGTGATATCGTTACGCACGGGGCAGCAACGGCGGACAGGAAAGGCTGTTCCTAGGCCCAGCTGCCGGAAAATGCCTGCCGCCCCTCAAAATGAGTTGCGTACCTCAAAACACCTCTGCTAGCCTTCAGCCATGGCCGAGACGCTCACCACGACCGCGCTGACGCTGAAGGACATCGCCCGCCAGGCCGGCGTCAGCCTCGCGACGGTGGACCGCGTCCTGCACAATCGTCCGGGCGTGCGGCCGGATACGGTCCGGCGCGTCAAGGAGGCGATCGAGCGCAATTCGTTCCAGCCGCACGTGGCCGCCGCCGAGCTCGCCCGCGGCCGCGCCCGCCGTTTCGCCTTCGTGATGCCGTCGGGGCCGAACCCGTTCATGCAGCAGATCCAGGATTATCTCGGCGAGATGTCGGGCTGGTTGTCGTCACGCCGCCTCGGCGTCGAGACCGTCGCAACCGACGTGTTCGATCCGTCCGTGCTCGCGGCTTCCCTGGAAGGGCTCTCGGACGATTACGACGGCATCGCCGTGGTGGCGCTGGACCATCCCGGCGTCCGCGCCGCCATCGACGATCTCGTCGATGCCGGCGCCAAGGTCGTGACGCTGGTCTCCGATGTGCCGTCGTCGCGCCGGCACCATTATGTCGGCATTGACAACATTGCCGCGGGGCGCACCGCCGGCGCGTTGGTCGGACGGCTGGTCGGCCAAAAGTCCGGCAAGGTCGCGATCGTCGCGGGCTCGCAGGGCCTGCGCGATCATGCCGAGCGCATTTTTGGCTTCAACCAGGTGATGGCCTCTGAATTCCCCGGCCTCAGCGTGCTGCCGGTGCTCGAAGGACGCGACGAGGACGCGCGTTCGGAGCAGGTGTTGACGCGGCTGTTGAGCCGGCATGCCGACATCGTGGGTCTTTATAATGTCGGCGCCGGTACGCAAGGCGTCGCCAACGCGTTGAATGAAAAGGCCTTGGGCGATGCCAGCCGCGACAAGCAGGTGGTGTTTGTCGGACACGACGTCACTGCGCTGACGCGCCGGCTGCTGCTGCAGGGCGTGATGCATGCCGCGATCTCGCAGAACCCCGGACACGAAGCGCGCGCCGCCGTGCGTGTGCTGCTCGCGCTCGCCCGTGGCGAGCCGATCTTGCGCGAACAGGAGAAGATCAGGATCGACATCGTGATGCGGGACAATCTGCCTTAGCGGCAGGTGGAATTCAAAATGACCCGTTGCGGATAAGGCGTATTTGAGTTCGCGCACCGCAACAGGCGAAAGGGAGGACGGCGTGTATCTCGGAATCGACATCGGCACATCAGGTGTGAAAGCGGTGCTCGTCAGCGAAGCCGGCGCGGTTGTCGCGACGGCGGCGCGCGAGCTTGCGCTATCGCATCCCGCGCCGCTGTGGTCCGAGCAGGATCCCGATGGCTGGGTCGATGCGGCGGTCGGCGCGGTCGACAATCTTGCCGCCCGCCATCCGCGCGAGGTCGCGCGGGTGCGCGGCATCGGGCTGTCGGGCCAGATGCACGGCGCGACGCTGCTGGACGAGGACGGACGGCCGCTGCGTCCCGCGATCCTATGGAACGACGGCCGCTCGCATGCCGAATGCGTCGCGCTGGAGCGGCGCTGCCCGTCGCTGCGCACGATCGCCGGCAATCTGGCCATGCCCGGCTTCACCGCGCCGAAGCTGCTCTGGGTCGCCAGGCACGAGCCAAAAATCTTCGCGCGTGTCGCAAAGGTGCTGCTGCCGAAGGCCTATGTCCGCTATCGCCTGACCGGCGAGATGGTCGAGGACATGTCGGACGCGGCCGGCACCCTGTGGCTCGACGTCGGTCTGCGCCGCTGGTCGCCCCTGCTGCTGCATGCCACCGGGCTCGATCTCCATCACATGCCACGCCTCGTCGAGGGCAGCGAGGTCAGCGCGACGCTCGCGCCGGACTACGCGCAACGCTGGGGCATGGCTAGGAATGTCGTGGTCGCCGGCGGCGCCGGCGATAATGCCGCGAGCGCGATCGGGCTCGGCGCCATCGCGCCGGGCGATGCTTTCCTGTCGCTTGGCACATCCGGTGTAGTGTTCCGCGTCACTGATCGGTTTGCACCGGCTCCGGCCTCGGCGGTCCATGCGTTCTGTCACGCACTGCCCGGCCGCTGGCATCAGATGGGCGTGATGCTGTCGGCGGCGGCGTCGCTGGCCTGGCTCGCGGGCGTGATGGAGGTTCCGGCCGCAGCGCTGCTGGCGCCGCTCGGCGAGCGCGTCGATGGACCGAGCCCGGTCAAATTCCTGCCCTATCTCGACGGCGAGCGCACGCCGCACAACGATGCCGCGGCCAGCGGCGCCTTCGTCGGCCTGCGCGGTGCGACCGGCCGCTCCCAGATCGTTCAGGCCGTGCTCGAAGGCGTCGCCTTCGCCGCGCGCGACAATCTGGCGGTGCTGAGCGCGGCCGGCGGACCGCTTCCCGAGGTCGATCTCGTCGGCGGCGGCTCGCGCTCGCCGCTGTGGGCGCAGATCTGCGCCGATGTGCTCGGCATTCCCGTCCACCGCGTCGAGGAGGGCGAGGTTGGTGCCGCGCTCGGCGCCTCCAGGCTCGGACGGCTCGCCGCCACCGGCGAAGACGCGGCTGCGGTTTGCACCCGTCCGCGCCGGCTCGCGAGTTTTACGCCCCGCGCATCCGTGGCTGCGGCCTATGACGAGGCCTATCGCCGCTGGCGCGAGCTTTATCCTGCGTTGAAGGAGTGTGCCTGAGTGAACGCGTCTGTGAAATTCTTTGATATAACCGCACCTGTCGCCTTCGCCGGCAAGGATGCGGGAAACTCGCCCGCCTTCCGCTGGTACGACAAGGACCGCCTCGTCCATGGCCGCAGGATGGAGGACCATCTGCGTTTTGCGGTCTGCTATTGGCACTCGTTGTGCTGGCCCGGCGGCGATCCCTTTGGCGGCGAGACGTTCCTGCGGCCCTGGCACCACGGCACCGATGCGATGGCGCAGGCGCGCGCCAAGGCCGACGTTGCCTTCGAGCTGTTTCGCTTGCTCGACGTGCCCTTTTTCACCTTCCACGACGTCGATGCGGCGCCGGAAGGGAACTCACTCGCGGAATCCGTCGCCAACCTCAATGCCATCGCCGATCTGTTCGAAGCGAAGATGGCCTCAAGCAAGGTACGCCTGCTCTGGGGCACCGCCAATCTGTTCACGCATCGGCGCTACATGGCGGGCGCGGCCACCAATCCGGATCCCGAGATATTCACCTATGCCGCCGGCCAGGTCCGCGCCGCGCTGGAAGTGACGCACCGTCTCGGCGGCCAGAACTATGTGCTGTGGGGCGGGCGCGAGGGCTATGAGACGCTGCTCAACACCGATCTCAAGCGCGAGCTCGACCAGCTCGGCCGCTTCGTCTCGCTCGTCGTCGAGCACAAGCACAAGATCGGCTTCAAGGGGCCGATCCTGATCGAGCCGAAGCCGAAGGAGCCGACCAAGCACCAATATGATTTCGACGTCGCTACCTGCTATGGCTTCCTCGCGCGTTACGACCTGCTGAAGGACGTCAAGCTCAACATCGAGCAGAACCACGCCATCCTCGCCGGCCACTCCTTCCATCACGAGGTCGCACTCGCGCAGGCGCTGGGTGTGTTCGGCTCGCTCGACATCAACCGCGGCGACGATCTGCTCGGCTGGGACACCGACCAGTTCGCGATGAACGTGCCCGAGCTTGCCCTGGTGTTCCATGAGCTCCTGAGCCGCGGCGGCTTCAGCTCCGGCGGGCTGAATTTCGACGCCAAGATCCGCCGCCAGTCGATCGATCCCGACGATCTGATCCATGCCCATGTCGGCTCGATGGATGCCTGCGCGCGGGCGTTGCTCGCCGCCGCGGACATGCTCGACGCCGGCGTGTTCACTGCGCCGCTTGCGAAACGTTACGAGGGATGGGCCGGGCCCGAGGGCCGCGCCATTCTCGGCGGGCAGCGCTCGCTTGCCGAACTTGCCGACCGCGCGCACGGCCCGGGCTTTGACCCGCAGCCGCGCTCGGGCCGGCAGGAATATCTGGAATCCCTCGTCAACCGCTACGTCTGAGGAAGGCCGCTGATGACAAATGCACAAGCGACACCGGTCCTCGAGCTGACCGGCATAGGCAAGGAGTTCGGCGCGATCCGCGCGCTGCATGATGTCGACATGCAGGTCCTTCCCGGCGAGGTCGTCGGCCTGATGGGCGACAACGGCGCGGGCAAGTCGACGCTGGTCAAGATCATCGCCGGCAATTTCCGCCCCAGCCAGGGCGAAATCCGCTTCGCCGGCAGCGCGGTTCATTTCAACCGGCCCGTCGATGCCCGCGGCGTCGGCATCGAGGTGGTCTATCAGGACCTCGCGCTCGCCGACAATCTCACCGCAGCGGCCAACGTCTTTCTCGGCCGCGAGCTGAAGCGCAGGATCGGGCCGTTCGCGTTGCTCGACCACAAGGCGATGGCGGCGCGTGCGTTGGAGCTGTTCGGTGAGCTGCGCTCGGAGACGCGCCCCGACGATCTCGTCAAGCAGATGTCGGGCGGGCAGCGCCAGGCGGTTGCGATCGCGCGGACGCGGCTCTCCAACGCGAAGCTGGTCATGATGGACGAGCCCACGGCCGCGATCTCGGTCCGCCAGGTCGAGCAGGTGCTCGGCCTGATCCACCGGCTGAAAGAGCAGGGCGTTGCCGTGATGCTGATCTCGCATCGCATGCCCGACGTGTTCGCGGTGTGCGATCGCGTCATCGTCATGCGCCGCGGCGAAAAGCGGGCCGACAAGCCCATCCACCAGACCTCTCCCGAGGAAGTCACCGCCCTGATCACCGGCGCGAAGGAGGCGGCGTGATGGCCATGCCCATGGAATCCCCGATCACCTTCTCGAATGTCGGCAAAATCAGATGGTGGCAGCGCGGCATCTTCGCGTCCCAGACCGGCTATGTCCTGCTCGCGCTGGCAGTGCTGCTGGTGGTCATGCATTTCGCCAGCCCGTACTTCTTCACCGAAGGCAACATGCAGAACGTG
Source organism: Bradyrhizobium sp. 40 (assembly GCF_023100925.1). Taxonomy (NCBI): domain Bacteria; kingdom Pseudomonadati; phylum Pseudomonadota; class Alphaproteobacteria; order Hyphomicrobiales; family Nitrobacteraceae; genus Bradyrhizobium; species Bradyrhizobium sp. 40. The sequence continues at coordinate 6,952,122 of NZ_CP064688.1, read as the reverse complement.
GCGAAGAATTTCTCCTTCATCGCCATTGCGACGCTCGGCGTCACCTTCGTGATCATCACCGGCGGCATCGATCTGTCGGTCGGCTCGATGATGTGCTTCTCCGCCATGGTCACCTCGATGGTGATGACCGAGCTGTCGGCGCCCGGCTCGCCGGCGGGCTCCCTGTTCGTGCACATGGCGGCCGACGGCAAGACCGTGCTCGCCAATGTCCCCGGCCTGATCCTGGTGGTCTCGCTTCTCGCCGGCCTCGGCGTCGCGCTGCTCGCCGGCCTCGTCAACGGCTTCTGTATCGCGGTGCTCGGCCTGTCGCCGTTCGTCACCACGCTCGGCATGCTCTCGATCGTGCGCGGGCTCGGCTATGTCGTCTCGAACGGACGCGGCAGCTTCCCAGGTGGGCCGGATGCCGATTATTTCTACGCGCTCACCTCGGGCGACGTGCTCGGCGTGCCCGTGCCATTCATTTATCTGATCGTCCTCGCGCTGGCGATGGCCGTGGTGCTGCACCACAGCTCGTTCGGCCGTCACGTGTTCGCGCTCGGCGGCAACGAGAAGGCGGCCGAACTCACCGGCATCCCGGTCGTGCGGGTGAAGATCGAGGTCTATGTGATCTGCGCGCTCGCCGCAGGCCTCCAGGGCATCATCATCTCGGGCTGGCTTGGGTCGGCGCCGGCCAACATGGCGACGTCCTACGAGCTCAACGTGATCGCCGCGGCCGTCATCGGCGGTGCCAATCTCGCCGGCGGCATCGGTGGACCGCTTGGCGCCATCGTCGGCTGCGTGCTGCTCGAGGTGATCCGCAACGGCCTCGTGCTCGCCCAGGTTAGCTCCTACTGGCAGCAGACGCTGGTGGGCGTGATCATCATCCTGGCCGTATTGGTCGACCGCATCCGCTCGCGGATGATCTGAAACGACGTCGTTCCGGGACGGCAACGAAAATGCCGCCTGTCCACTTCCCGGACGATCTTGAGAGGACAGGCGCCAAAGAAGGGTGGAGGAGACGATGAGGAAATATCTACTTGCCGGCATCGCGGTCGCGATGATGGCTACGCCGGCGTTTGCCGCAAACTACCGGTTCGTGATCGTGCCCAAGGCGATGAACAATCCGTTCTTCGACTTCGCGCGCGACGGCTGCCTGAAGCGTGCCAAGGAGCTCGGCAACATCGAGTGCATCTACAAGGGGCCGGTCGAGCACGAGCCGGCGACGCAGGCCCAGATCATCCAGGACTTCGTCACTCAGAAGGTCGACGGCCTCGCCATTTCGGTTGCCGACGTCGCGGCGATGACCAAGTCGATCGACGCGGCGACCGCGGCCGGCATCCCCGTCATCACCTTCGACGCCGATGCGCCCGGCGCCAAGCGCATCGCTTATATCGGCACCAACAACAAGGAGTTCGGCGTCGCCCTCGGCAAGCAGCTCCTGAAGCTGCGGCCCGACGGCGGCAAATATGCCATGGTCTCGGGTGGTCCCGGCGCCAAGAACCTCGCCGAGCGCGTCGACGGCGTCCGCGAGGCGCTGAAGGGCTCGAAATGGACCGAGGTCGCGGGCTCTCCGACGTTCTGCAACGACGATCCCGCGCTGGCGGTTCAGCAGATGACTGACATGCGTACCGCGACGCCCGACCTCGCCGCGATCGTTCCCATCGGCGGCTGGCCGATGTTCGCCCCCGAAGGCTTCAAGGCCTTCGCCTCCAGGTACAAGAAGGATATCGATTCCGGCAAGTTCACGCTTGTCGTGGCCGATACGCTGAAGATGCAGCTCGAGCTGTTGCGCGATGGCTATGCCAATGCGCTGGTCGGCCAGCGTCCGTTCGAGATGGGCGAGAAGGCGATGGACACGCTGCTCGCCATCAAGAAAGGCGAGAAGGTGCCGGAGATCGTTTATACCGGCCTCGATCTCGTGACCAAGGACAACGTTGCGCAGATGTTGAAGTAGGAGCGTCGCCAGCCCCGCGCTCCTGCGTGCCTCTCCCGCTTGCGCTTGTCGCAAGCGGGAGAGATGATCTTGGTTGTTGGGGAAGACGGTTGAGGCAATGGGAATGAAAAGGTCGCGGCTCGGCTCTCTCGATGTCACCTCACTCGGCCTCGGTTCCGCCCCGCTCGGCGGATTGTTCACCCCCGTCAGCGATGCCGATGCGGAAGCGACGATCGCCCGCGCCTGGTCGCTCGGAATTCGCTTCTTCGACACCGCGCCGCTCTACGGCTTTGGCCTTGCGGAGCGACGCCTGGGCGCATTCCTGCGGCAACAGCCCCGTGATTCCTACGCCATCTCGACCAAGGTTGGCCGCCTGCTGCGCGTGCCCGATGGCGCGGCCGCCGAGGACGAGCACTACAAGGGCACGCCGCGCGAGCGGCCGGTGTTCGATTTCAGTTATGACGGCGTGATGCGATCGGTGGAGGAAAGCCTGGCGCGGCTTGGGCTCGACCGCGTTGACGTCCTGCTCGTGCATGATCCCGACGATCACTACGACGACGCCGTCGCCGGCGCCTTCCGCGCGCTCCAGCGCCTGCGCGCTGAGGGTACCGTCAAGGCGATCGGTGCCGGCATGAACCAGTCAGACATGCTGGTCCGGTTCGCAGAGGCCGTTCCGGTCGACTGCTTCCTGCTCGCCGGCCGCTACACGCTGCTCGACCAGGGCGCGCTGGATGCGCTGTTCCCGCTCTGCGCGTCGAAGCACATCGGCATCCTGCTCGGCGGCATCTACAACAGCGGCATCCTGGCCAATCCGCACACCGGCGCGAAGTTCAATTATCAGGATGCCGATGCGGCACTCGTCGCCCGTGCGCTGGCGCTCGACGAGCTCTGCCGCAAGCACGGCACCGAGCTGAAAGCCGCCGCGCTGCAGTTCTGCATGGCCCATCCGGCAGTCACGGTCGCCGTGATGGGCGCGCGCAACGCCGCGGAAGTTGCCGACAACATCGCGATGTCGGAGCTGGGGGTACCGGCGGCGTTCTGGCAGGAGCTGCGTAGGCGAGAACTCGTCGACGCCCGCGCGCCATTGCCGGACGGAGCTTAAGGCATGATCATCGACGCTCACCAGCATTTCTGGGATCCCGCGCGCGCCGACTATCCCTGGATGGATGCGCCCGAGCTCAAGCCGATCCGGCGTGCCTTCGGTCCGGCCGATCTCGCGCCCCTTTTGAGCGCGAACGGCATCGACGCGAGCATCCTGGTGCAGTGCCGCTCCGCGCTGGCGGAGACCGAGGAATTCCTGCGGATCGCGCATGCGACGCCCTCGGTGATCGGCGTCGTCGGCTGGGCCGATCTGACCGACGCTGCACTTGGTGAGACGCTGGACCGGCTGCGCGCTTCGCCCGGCGGTGACAAGCTGGTCGGCATCCGCCACCAGGTCCATGACGAGGCCGATCCGGATTGGTTGTTGCGCGAGGACGTCCAGCGCGGCCTCACGGCCGTGTTCGCGCACGATCTCGCCTACGATTTCCTGGTCCGCACCCGCGAGCTGCCGGCCGCGATCGCAACCGCACAAGCGTTCCCGCAGGCGCGCTTCGTGCTCGACCACGCGGCCAAGCCGCTGATTGCCGACGGTGGAAGCACTGAATGGTCCAATGGCATCGCGGCACTCGCGGCCTGCGGCAATGTCTGGTGCAAGGTCTCGGGGCTGGCGACAGAAGCGGTTTGGAGCGACTGGAATGCGGAGCTGCTGTTTCCGTTCGTCGCGCACGCCGCGACATGCTTTGGCGAAGATCGCCTGATCTTCGGCTCGGACTGGCCGGTATGCTTGCTCGCGGGGAGCTATGGTGAGATCAAGGGCGCGCTGGAGGCCTGCCTGATGAAGCTCGGTCCGCAGGCGCGTGAGAAGGCGTTTGGCGTGAACGCGAAGGCTGCGTATCGGTTGGCGGTTGGTTGAAGCCGACAGCGCGCGTGTTGCTCAGCGTTCCCCAAACACCCGATCCAGCGCTGCATCGTACGTCGTCCGCACCAGCGCCGGATGCAGCTTCGCCAGCGTCTCCATCATCACGCCGGAATTGATCTCGAGCACGCGCCAGACGCCGTCGACGCGGACGAGGTCGATCGAGGCGAAGGTGATGCCGATGGCCTTGGCGGCGTCGATAGCGAGCTTTGCGCAGGCTGCGCGAAGATCGCAATCCTGCATCAGCACGGGCTTTGCACCCGCATCGAGATTGTGCCGCCAATCCGAGCCGCGCTGCTTGCTGTAGACGACGAGTGGCACATCATCGAGCAGGACCACGCGAACTTCGTCCTCGATCACGAGATAGGGCGAGATCACGAGTCCGGCGCTCATCGAAAAGGCTTCGCCAACCGCATGATCGAGTTCTGTTTCCGTCGTGACCCTGAAGACGGATCGTCCCGACGTCCCCTCGTTCGGCTTCACCACCACGCCTTGCGGATTGTCGTGAAGCAGCGCCAGCATTGCCTCTCGCGAGGCGACGCCGACAACCTTCTCGCCCAACTTCGGATTGAGGAACAGGCGATGGGGAATGCAAGGCACGCCCTCGAGCGCCAGCACCTCGGCGGTGGCCGATTTGTCGTTGGCCAGGCGGTGCGCGATGGCGCTGTTGAGGCCGATGTCGTAGCCGAACGCGAAGCGGCGCTGCTCGCCCCGGCGCATCGCGAGCAGCCAGCCATCGGCGCGGACTTCGAGCGCGATGCCATGGGTCGCGCAATAGCGCCTGATCGCCTGGACGAAGATCCGCTCGCCGTTCACCATGTGTCTTGTCGCCACTCGCAGCCGTCAGTTCCAGTCGAGCTTGGCGCCAAAAGCCGCAAAAAAGCGGGAAACGGCGCCAAACGAGAGTGAAATCAGAGCTATTCTTAATGAAATTCTCGCGAGCGCCACGGAAATTAAGTGCTGTATTCGGGCCCCGGAGGGAAAAGAAATTGCCCTCCGCGCGCGCCGGACAGCAGATCCATTAATGATGCGACCATTTCCGCCGCAAATGCCGGTTTGACCGGCATCAATTGCATCCGGAACGAGGTTGATTATTGGTCTCAATGGCGTAGATCACACACGCGAAATCCTCCGCCATGGCAATGGTGTCCGCTCCGCTTTCAGGGGCCGGGCAACGCTTTTGCCCTAAAACCGCAATTATTCGGAATATCGAAAATCATGAGCGCGTTTTACCGAGAGAAGGTTCTTTCCGTCCAGCACTGGACCGACACCCTGTTCAGCTTTCGCGCAACCCGCGATTCCGGCTTCCGCTTCCAGAACGGCCAGTTCGCGATGATCGGCCTCGAGGTTGAGGGCCGCCCGCTGCTCCGCGCCTACAGCATGGCCAGCGCCAACCACGAGGAAGAGCTCGAGTTCTTCTCGATCAAGGTTCAGGACGGCCCGCTGACGTCGCGTCTCCAGAAGATCAAGGAAGGCGACACCATCCTGGTCGGCCGCAAGGCGACCGGCACGTTGATCACCGACAATCTCATTCCCGGCAAGCGGCTGATGCTGCTCTCGACCGGCACGGGCCTGGCGCCCTTCGCCAGCCTGATCAAGGACCCCGAGGTCTACGACCAATTCGACAGCATCGTGCTGGTGCATGGCTGCCGTCAGGTCTCCGAGCTCGCCTATGGCGAGAAGCTCGTCGCCGGTCTTCGCGAGGACGAACTGTTCGGCGAGTTGCTCGCGGACAAGCTCATCTACTATCCGACCGTGACCCGCGAGCCGTTCAAGAACCGCGGCCGCATCACCGATCTCATCAGCTCCGAGCAGATCTTCAACGACATCGGCCAGGGCCCGCTCGACATCGCGACCGACCGCATCATGATGTGCGGCAGCCCGGCGATGCTCGAAGAGCTGAAACTGATGTTCGAGGGCCGCGACTTCGTCGAGGGCTCCGGCAACAAGCCCGGCCATTTCGTGATCGAAAAGGCGTTCGTCGAGCGGTAGGCCCTCTCGTGTCGTCCTGGCAAAAGCCAGGACGCTTGCCTGGGTAAAGCGCTCTGACGGGTTAATGCCCGTCCCTTCCGAGCCCTGCTGCACCGCAGCAGCCCGCCCATCGGGCTGATTGATTTGTCCCCGCCGAATTCGCTAGCGTGAAACAACCGCCGCGTCATATCCGTATGACAGGCGCGGGCGTATCGTACCGCCTCATGCTGGCGAGAGGATGGGAATCGTGGCCGACGAGAACAAAACGCAGGAATCGCCCAGCTTATCGCCCAACCCATCGGCCAAACGGCTGCCGCTGGCGGAAGAGGGGATCATGGAAACCCTGCTGCTGCCATTCTCTCCGCGCTTCATCGTCCTGACGATCTGCGCGGTGGTCACGGCGCTGCTGACCGGCATCGGCTTCGCCGATGGCAAGATCTTCGACATCCTGCTGATCCCGATCCTGATCTTCGGCGCGCTGACGGCGCTTGGCGTCCGCGACCTCATGCAGAAGGGCCACGCCGTTCTGCGCAACTACCCGATCTCGGCCCATATCCGTTTTTTGCTCGAAGAGATACGCCCGGAGATGCGGCAGTACTTCTTCGAGAGCGAGAAGGACGGCATGCCGTTCTCGCGCGACATCCGTGCGGTGGTCTATCAGCGCGCCAAGATGCAGCTCGACAAGCGTCCGTTCGGCACCCAGGAGGACGTCTACCGCCAGGGTTATGAGTGGATGCATCACTCGGTCTCGCCGAAGACGCATGCCGAGGAGAAATTCCGCGTCACCATCGGCGGGCCGGATTGCGCCAAGCCGTATTCGGCTTCCGTGTTCAACATTTCCGCGATGAGTTTTGGCGCGCTCAGCCCGAACGCCGTGCGCGCGCTGAATGCCGGTGCCAAGAAGGGCGGCTTCGCGCACGACACCGGCGAGGGCGGCTTCAGCCCCTATCACGCGGAGATGGGCGGCGACATCATCTGGGAGATCGGTTCGGGCTATTTCGGCTGCCGTCATCTCGACGGCACCTTCGATCCCGAAGCCTTCGCGCGCGTCGCGCGCCAGGACCAGATCAAGATGGTCGAGCTCAAGATCAGCCAGGGTGCCAAGCCCGGTCATGGCGGCGTGCTGCCGGCGGCGAAAGTCTCGGAGGAGATTTCCAAGATCCGCGGAGTCGCCATGGGCGAGGATTGCATCTCGCCGGCCTCGCATCGCGCCTTCTCGACGCCTGTTGGCATGATGCAGTTCATCGGCGAGATGCGAAAGCTCTCCGGCGGCAAGCCGACCGGCTTCAAGCTGTGCATCGGCCATCCCTGGGAATTTTTGGCGATCTGCAAGGCGATGATCGAGACCGGCATCTATCCCGACTTCATCGTGGTCGACGGCAACGAGGGCGGCACCGGCGCCGCGCCGCTGGAGTTCATGGATCATCTGGGCATGCCGATGCGGGAGGGCGTCAGTTTCGTCCACAACGCCCTGATCGGCATCAACGCGCGCGACCGCATCAAGATCGGCGCCTCCGGCAAGATCGCCACCGCCTTCGACATGGCACGCGCCATGTCGATCGGCGCGGACTACTGTAATTCGGCGCGCGGCTTCATGTTCTCGCTCGGCTGCATCCAGTCGCTGAGCTGCCACACCGACCGCTGCCCGACCGGCGTCGCGACCCAGGATCCGACGCGGGCGCGCGCACTCTACGTGCCGCTCAAGATTGACCGCGTGCACAATTATCACCTTGCGACGCTTCACTCGCTGACCGAGCTGGTCGCCGCGGCCGGTCTCGAACATCCGCAGCAGCTGCGCCCGATCCACTTCTCCCAGCGTACCTCGACGACGGACGTGAAATCCTTCGCGCAGCTCTATCCCTCGCTGCGTCCGGGCGAGCTGCTCGAAGGTACCGAAGACGCACGCTTCCGTGATGCTTGGCGGATGGCGCGGACGGAGACGTTCCAGCCGGCGCCGTAGGGCAAGGCCGCAGGTCCTGCGCAAAGGCATCACGACATGGGCTGCGTTTAACGTTTTGTTCAACTTTGGGTATAGATTGTCCCCATGGACGAGCGGCGCGACAAGGCAAGGCATCGCGTGCTGAAGGCCGGAACGATCGAGTTCGGCGGCGGCGGCGCGATCGACTGCACTATCCGCAACCTGTCCGATACCGGCGCCGCGCTCGACGTCAGCAGTCCCGTCGGCATCCCTGACCATTTCAGCCTGTTCGTCCAGGCCGGCGGAACACATCTCGCCTGCACCGTGATCTGGCGCAAGGAGAAGCGGATCGGGGTGAGGTTCGGGTGAGGGTCTAGCGCAACAAATTCCGCTGTCGTGTTGAGAGTATCGCGAGCGCTCGCTCACCCCGTCTCTACTTCGCTCCGCCGGCTCGCGAGAATCTTGTCGATCCTCCGTCCGTCGAGATCGACCACCTCGATGTGCCAGTCGCCGAAGTCGAAGGCGTCGCCGACATCAGGCAGCACGTTGAACTGTTGCAGCACGAGGCCGGCGACCGTGTTGTAGCGGTGCGGCGGCAGTTCGACGCCGATCAGCTCGCCGAATTCGTCGACTGGCATCCAGCCTGAGACCAGCAGCGAATCATCCGCGCGCTTGACGTAGGCCGGTTCCGGCGGGCCTTCCTCGGAATGGAAGGCGCCGACGATCGATTCCAGAATGTCAGCCGTCGTCACGATGCCTTCGAACGCGCCGTATTCGTCGTAGACGAGGCCGACATGCACCGGCGCCGCCTTGAGGATCGCCAGCACGTCGCGGGCATCGGCCGACGCGGGAATGCCGGGCGCCTCGCGGACCAGCACGCGCAAATCCGGCGTACGCTCGTTCATGAAGGCGACCAGCAGGTCCTTGGCCTGGAGCACGCCGATCGGCTTGTCGCGGTCGCCGTCGGACACGGGAAAGCGTGAATGCGGACTCTTGGCGATGGTCGCTTGAATGCTCTCCGGCGTATCGTTGAGGTCGATCTCGTTGACCTCCGTGCGCGGCGTCATGATCGCGCCGACCGGCCGATCGCCGAGCCGCATCACGCCCGCGATCATCTCCTTTTCACCTGACTCGAGCACGCCCGCGCTTTCGGCCTCGCTGACGAGATGATGGATCTCGTCTTCCGACACCTTCTCTTCGGACTTGCCGCCGTGGCCGAGCAGCGTGAGGATCAGCTTGCCGGAGAGATCGAGCAGGAAGACCAGCGGCAGCGAGACCTTCGCAAGCACGTGCATCGCGGGTGCAACCCTGACCGCGATGCTCTCGGGGTCGCGCAGCGCCACCTGCTTAGGCACCAGCTCGCCGACGATCAGGGTGGCGTAGGTGATGAGCGTGACGACCAGGCCCACTCCGACGATGTCGGCAATTCCTGCGGACAGGCCGAGCTCGAGCAGCCATTGCGTCAGCCGCTGTCCGAGCGTCGCGCCCGAGAACGCGCCGGAGAGCACGCCGACCAGCGTGATCCCGATCTGCACCGTCGAGAGGAATTTGCCCGGGTCGGCCGCGAGCGTCAGCGCCCGCTCGGCGCCGCGGACGCCCTTTGCGGCGAGCATCGACAGCCGGGCCGGGCGTGACGAGACCACGGCGAGCTCGGACATGGACAGCAAGCCGTTGATGACGATCAGGACGACGACGATGGCGAGTTCGGCGGAGAGCATTGACGTTCCGAGGTAAGGGAGTGTGGCCGGATGGCGGCCCAGGCATTGATATAGGTATTCGGGGAAGAAATGCCGATGATTCTGTCGCATCCGGCATCGCGAAGGAACCTCGGCGACACCGTCCGGAAGGCACTCGAAGCCCAATACCCCGCGGAACTACGGGCATGCCGTTGCTTAACGGGCTCTTAGCGGCCACCGGCTAGGTTCTCGACATTTGCAGGAATATATTCGGGGGATCAGAATGCGGATCGGGAAACTCTTTGCGCTGTCGATGCTGACGGTGACGGTGTTTGCAGTCATCCTTGGCGCCGAGGTGCTCGTACCCCAGGCGCGCATCTTCACGAACCGCTCCGACGCGATCAAGACGGTCGACGCCTTTGGTGCGACCTTGATGGTCAGTCAGCACGTTGCCGGCCTTCGTGCCCCCTACATTTCGCCGATTTTCCAGGAGAACCCTGCGACGCAGGCCCAGATCGAAGGCGCCGCGAAGGCCGCGAAAGCAGCCGATGCCGCATTCGAGGGGGCAAGGCGCGCCATCCTTGTGCTGGATGATTCCGGACCGATGATCGAAAACCTGGACCGTACCGCCCGGCGGCTCAAGGATATCTACACCGCTGCAGACCGCGCGATGAGCGTTCCCTTGGCGGCGCGCGACAGCGCTGTGGTCAAGGGCTTCCTACCGGGCGTTGCAGAGGTCATCGGCAATATCGAGCCGATCATGAACCGGCTCGAAGCCAAGGTCATCAATGCCGATTCTTCGCTTGCGGCGCTGTTGAGCCTGGCGCGAACGGCGCAGGACCTGCGCGTCTCGGCCGGCAGCCGCGCCGCCACGCTGTCGCCGGCGCTGAGCGCGCGCCGCCCGCTCACGGCTCCCGAATTCTCGCTGATGGATCGGATGCAGGGGCGCGTCGAGGCCGACCGCGAGCGCATCGAGGCCGGCATCGACCAGCTCGGAAGTCCGCCCCGCATCGCCACCGCACTGAAAGCGGCGACGGATTCCTATTTCGGAAAAGCAGCCGCTGCCGTGGACAAGGAGATGCCCGCGGCTCGTGGCGACGGCAAATACGGCATCAACGCCGAAGAGTTGGCCACCGTCATTGTCCCCGCCATCCAGATGTTCTACGGCGTGCGCGATGCCGCGCTCGCGGAAGCTGCCGAGCGCGCCTCGGCCGCGCGCGACGGCGCGCTGGCGATGCTCGCGCTCGCGGGCGTGGCGGTGCTGGCGCTGCTGGGGACACTCGGTGGTGTGACCATGATGCTGCGCCGGCGCGTGGTGACGCCGCTGAGCCGGCTCGCGGACGTGATCGCAACGCTTGCCGCCGGACAGCACGAGGTCGAGATTCCCGTGACCGGCCGCAACGACGAGATCAGCCAGGTGGCAGGCTCGCTCCAGCACTTCAAGGACTCGCTCTCCGCCAAGAAGGCTGCCGACGAGGCCGCCGCGGTCGAAGCCGAGGCGAAACTCCGGCGCAGCCAGCGCATGGACCAGATCGCGCGCGATTTCGAAGCGTTGATCGGCGACGTCATCAACACCGTGTCGTCGGCATCGTCGGAGCTGGAAGTGTCGGCGGGAACGCTGACGAGCACCGCCGATCAATCGGAAAAGGTCACCGCGACGGTGGCGGCCGCCTCCGAGCAGGCCTCCAGCAACGTGCAGACCGTTGCCGCGGCCGCGGAGGAAATGGCGTCTTCGGTCGACGAGATCGGTCGACAGGTCCAGGACTCCGCGCGGGTCGCCAGCGAGGCGGTGCAGCAGGCGGCGCGGACCAACGACTATGTCGGCGAGCTCGCCAAGGCTGCCGGCCGGATCGGCGACGTGGTCGAGCTCATCAGCCAGATCGCGGGCCAGACCAATCTTCTGGCGCTCAATGCAACGATCGAGGCGGCGCGCGCCGGCGAGGCCGGGCGCGGCTTCGCCGTGGTCGCTTCCGAGGTCAAGGCGCTGGCCGAGCAGACCGCCAAGGCCACCGGCGAGATCAGCCAGCAGATCACGGGAATCCAGAGCGCGACGGAGGATTCGGTCGGCGCCATCAAGTCGATCGGCGACACCATCACCCGCATGTCCGAGATCGCATCGGCGATCGCCTCCGCGGTCGAGGAGCAGGGCGCCGCGACGCGGGAGATTTCCCGCAACGTGCAGCAGGCGGCACGCGGCACCCAACAGGTCTCCGCCAGCATCGTCGACGTGCAGCGCGGCGCGAGCCAGACCGGATCGGCCTCCTCCACCGTGCTTGCGTCAGCGAAGTCACTGTCCGGCGAGAGCAGCCGCCTCAAGGTCGAGGTCGGGAAGTTCCTGGACGCGATCCGGGCCGCGTAACATCGTCATTGTGGAAGGAAGCGGCTTCACCTAGGCTTGCAGCCTTGGGGGTGTCGCAGCCTCCCCGTGAAGTGGGTGATCCCACGCAAGCGCTGCTCGCTGATGTTTGGAGCGAGCAATGGACGGGATCACAATCGAGCTTACCCTTTTCCTGACGGCCACCTTCGCCGGCGCGTTCGTCGCCGGCCTCTCCGGCTTTGCCTTCGGCCTGGTGGCGGCATCGCTGTGGCTTTACGTGCTGACGCCACTTCAAAGCGCCAGCCTGATCGTCGGCTTCGGCCTCCTGGTGCAGGGCTACTCGGTCTGGAAGCTGCGCAGCGCGCTCGACTGGCGCCGGCTATGGCCCTTCATGATCGGTGCCGTCGTGGGCGTGCCGGTCGGCGTGTCACTTCTGACCTCGGCCGATCCCAAGAGCGTCCGCATCGCGGTTGGGGCGATCCTGATCGTCTATAGCCTCTACGCGTTCTTCAGGCCGCAGCTCAAGGTCGCGACCATCGTGCCGCCGGCCGCAGACATGACAATTGGTTTCGTCAACGGTCTGCTTGGTGGGCTGACCGGCCTCGCCGGCATCATCGTCACCATCTGGTGCAATCTGCGCGGCCTGCCGAAGGATGTTCAGCGCGCCACGTTCCAGCCCGTCGCGGTTGTGGTGTTTGCCATTGCGGCACTGCTGCTGGGCGCCAAGGGGGCGCTCACGTTCGACACCGCAAAGCTGTTCGCGCTCGGCCTGCCGTTTCTCTTTGCGGGAACGTGGCTCGGGCTAAAACTGTTCGGCCGGATCGACGAGACGATGTTCCGTAAGATCGTGCTCGCGTTGCTGTTCGTCTCCGGCGTCGCGCTGTTGTTCTGAGCCGCGATCAGAACTCGCCGTGCAGCCGTCCTGAGAACACCGACACCGGGCCGCGATCAGCGTTGTAGGCGGGGTTGACGATGAGCTGGTAGTCCGCGGTGAAGGTCAGCGCCTTGTTGAGCGCGTAGGCGTAATAGGTCTCCAGCACGCGTTCCCTGCGGTAGTTGAGCTGGCCGTCACCGATCAGCGGACCGAGACCGCCAGCGGCGATGAAGTCGCGATGGTCCTGCGACAGGCCGTTGATCGCGCCGGCAATGGCGACGACGTCGTCGGGTCGGCCCCATTTCGCTCCCTTGAGCGAGACACCGCCGGACAGGCTACGGTCGATGTCGGTGAAGGCCATGATCTCGTTGCGGCCATCGTTCCAGCTCCAGCGGCCGAACACGCCGATATCGTCGGTGATCGCCTGTTCGACATTCAAAGCGTAGCCGTATTTGAGCCGGCCGCGGCGGGTCTGGCTGATGTCGAGGTTGAGCAGCGGATTATCCAGCGTCTCGCGATAGCTGCCGGAATAGGCGCTGTTGACGAAGCCGAGAGTACGCAGCTTGCCGGGCTGGCCGAACAGCGAGTAGCGCATCTCGAGCTCCGCGACATATTCGCCGCGGCGGCCGATATCCATGTCGAAATTGTTCGAGTTGGACTGGGCGTCCATCAGGAAGTAGCCGGCGCGCAGCGCCCATTGCTTCTGATTCAATTCGGCCGTTGCACCATAGCCGAGGCCGAGCTTGTCGGCGGCGTAGTCGAAGGCGCCGGATGCCCAGATCGACCAGTTCATGAAATCCTTGCGCGGATCGTGCGCGTAGGAATTGCCGTCGAAGACGTCGACCACGGAGAGCTTTCCGACCTGCAAAGTCAAACGCGACACGTCGGCCTTGCCAGCAAGCTGAAACTGGCCGCTGGCAAGCTCCTCCTGCTCGCCGCCGAAGCCGAAGGTGTGGCGCACGAACAGCCGCGAGGCGTTGAAGTGCGGATAGGGAAAGCCGGACTTCTGCGCTTCGCCGTTGGGGAAGCCCCCCGCGCCGGTCGTGTTGTTGAAGCCAAAGCCCTGCAGCAGCTCGGGATTGAAATAGACCTCGCCGCCGTCCCACAGCCGCGCATTCAGATAGAGCGAATTGCTCCAGGTCTGCTGCAGATCCGGCGAGGGGGTGAAGCTGTTCGGCCCGGTATAGGGCGCTCTGAACGAGGGATGTCCCTGGGCCAGCGCTGTCGACTGGCCGTGGATCTCCCAGCGGCTGGACTCGGTATCGGTGATGTCAGACTTCGGATTGTAGGTCGGCAGGCCCGGCCAGTCGATCTTGCGATTGAGGCCGATCCGCAGGCTCTGGAAATCCATCGAGGACGAATATTGCGCGCCCGAGGGGAAGGTGACGCGGGCGTTCTCGAACTTGCTGTAGAGATATTCGAGCCGCGCGCTCCAGTGCGGCGCGAAGGCATATTCGACGCCGCCGCCGGCGGTCCAGCCGAACCGCGTGTTCAACACCTTCTCCTCATTGCCGCCTGCCGGTGTCGAGAGAAAGCGCTCGCCGGCAAAAGCGGCGCCGCCAGTCGCGTAGAACAGGAATGCGCCCGTGGTGTAGCCGAGCCGCGCGCGCAGGCTCGCGACGTAATCCCAGCGCTCCTCCGCGCTCGATAGCGCGGTGGTCGTCGACGACACCACGTGGTTGGAGGGCAGATAGTTCGGAAAGGAGATGTCGCCTTCGACGCCGAGCAGAAGCCCTGAGTTGAGGCGCCAATTGTAGCCGGCCTGCACGCCGCCGGTCGCGCCGGTGAAGACATGATTATCGGTCGCGACCGCGGGATCGGTCAGCATGGCCGAGGACGTGCCGCGGGTGAAACCGGCGTGTGCACCGATATAGAGGCCCGTCCAGTCGTAGACGGCCTTCAGCGCCGGTGCCTTCAGCGGCAGATCAGCCGCGCGGCTGCTGGCGGGCAAAGCCAAGACGCCCGAGGCAATCGCCGCGGCCGTCCGCAAATACCTGTAACGGTGACCCCTCAACGTCAAAACGCACGCCCCCAAAAGCGAGTGTGTCCACTCGCCGCACTATCCCTGCCGATTCGCGGCGACCCTGTCATCAGGCTTAGGTGCTCCGCGATCGGACCTGATGATCTCAGTCCGGCGCGACTTCTTCCCAAGCCCCTGAGCTTGTTGCAACCTTATTGCGATTAATTCGCAATAGCAACTAGTGCAGATTGCCGCAGGGGATGGTTCGCACCGCTGTGTGACGGGGCTGCAACAAAATCCCGAGGCCCCAAAACAGTTGACCCCGCCCGGGGGGACATCCGGGCGGGGTCGGGGCAGGGGTGGATGAGGCGCCCGTGTCGGACGCAGGATCCACGTGAGATCGGCCTCAGGGACTCAAATCAGAAGCAGGTACGAACGCGGCCAACGTACTGGCCAAAGGCGTTGTACTGGGCGGCCCAGCCGCAGCGGTGATAGCCGTTGTAATAGGGGTCGTTGCTGGCGGCGATCGCGGAGCCGACGACGGCGGCGGTGGCGATGCCCAGGCCGACGCCGACGCCCCAGCCGAGCGGCTTGGCTTGCGCCTGCGAGGTGGTGGCGACGACGCTGCCGGTCAGGGTGAGCGCGGTGAGGGCAACTGCGAAAATCTTGGTCTTGATCGACATGGGAAACTCCATCCGGGTTGAGGCGGTCCGTTGTGGCCCGCGTACCGAGTTGGACGGAGGCTCCGCGCGTCCGGTTCGAAACCGGTAAAAGCGGAGCTCAAGTTTGACTCTTTCTCGAATGATTCCAGGATGATAAGCGCTAGCCGAGCGGGCCCTTGGCGAGCCTGTTCACGTCGAAGTTATCAACCTCGGCAAGCAGCTCGCAAAAGGCGCGGGCGCCCTGGTCGATCAGCTGCTCGCCTTTCGCGGCCACGGCCAGCGTCGCATTGCCGACGGCGCCGCTGGGGTTGAGATCCTGTGCCTGCCAGGCGAACGGTGCGGGTCGCTGCGTCGACAGCCAGCGATATTGCTGCTCCATCGCGATGCTGCTCGCGGGAAAATCCGCGATCGCATCACCGTGCACCTGATCGGGATAGCGGGCCAGCATGATTGAGGTCTCGACTGCACCGCCGTGGATGCCGTGGCGTACTTCGTCGGCCGGGAACAGCTGGTCCGCACCCGATAGCCGCGACCACGACGTGGTCACCACGAACAGTTTCTGATACGCGCGAAGATCCTGCGCGATCAGCATCATGGCCGCGCTGTTGCCGCCATGGCTGGTGATGATGACGAGCTTTTTCAATCCGCGCCGCGCGATGTCTTCGCCGATCGCGGTCCATTTTTTCAACGCGACTTCAGTCGCTAGCGTCTGCGTGCCCGCATAGTCGATATGCTCGGTGGAAATCCCGATCGGTTCAACGGGCAGGAAAGTGGCCGGAACACTTTCGGGCAGGAACTCGCGCACCCGCGCGAGATAGGCGTCCGCGATCAGCACGTCGGTCTCGAGCGGCAGATGCGGGCCGTGCTGCTCGGTCGCCGCCAGCGGCAGCACTGCGATCCAGCGCGAAACCTCGGCTGGGCTGGCATCGGCCCAGCGGATCTCGGTCCAGTCGCGGGAAGGCGTCATCAAGGTTTCTTTGCCCGAATTTGTCGCGTAATTTGGGTTATCAGGGGACGCGGGCCAGGCCGGCTCGCGTCCCTGAATGTCTTGCGGTTTTATCGCGTTGCTTGGACATCGGCTAGAAGCGATCGACGGAGTCCCATCATGAGCCCCTCTCATCTGCGGCGAGCCTTAACGGCGGGCCTGATGGCCGCTTTGGTCTCGGTCGTTCCGGCGCGCGCCGAAACCCTGGACAAGGTCATGTTCGGCACCAATTGGGTCGCCGAGGCCGAGCATGGTGGCTTCTTCCAGGCGGTCGCCGACGGCACCTACAAGAAATATGGGCTGGACGTCACCATCGTCCCCGGCGGGCCCAACGAGAACAACCGGATGCTGCTGATCGCCGGCAAGATCGATTTCTTCATGGCCGCAAATACGCTGATGTCGTTCGACGCGGTCGCCAACAACGTCCCGGTCGTCACGATCGCCGCGGTGTTCCAGAAGGATCCGCAGGTGATGCTGACGCAGCCCGATGCCAAGGTCGCCAAGATCGAGGACCTCAAGCCGCTGACGCTGTTCGTCTCCAAGGAGGGCATGACCAGCTATTTCCAGTGGCTGAAATCCGAATACGGTTTCAGCGAGAAGAACGTTCGCCCCTATAATTTCAATCCGCAGCCCTTCATCGCCAATCCCAAGAGCGCGATGCAGGGTTACGTCACCTCCGAGCCCTTCGCGGTCGAGAAGGCCGCCGGCTTCAAGCCCAACGTGTTGCTGCTCGCCGATTACGGCTTCAACACCTATTCGACCCTGATCGAGAGCCGCCGCGACGTGGTCGAGAAGAAGCCCGACCTGGTGCAGCGCTTCGTCGATGCCTCCATGGTCGGCTGGTACAATTACATCTACCGCGACAATTCCGCGGGCAACGCCATGATCAAGAAGCTCAATCCGGAGATGACCGACGAGCTGCTCGCCTATTCCGTCGCCAAGATGAAGGAATACGGCATCGTCGATTCCGGCGATTCGCTGAAGAACGGCATCGGCGCGATGAGCGACGAGCGCTACACCTCCTTCTTCAACAAGATGGTGAAGGCAGGCGTCGTGAAGGCAGACCTCGATTTTCGCAAATCCTATACGCTGCGTTTCGTCAACAAGGGCGTCGGCGCCGAGCTGCGCCCGAGCAAGCCGTAGCGCAAGGCCGATGTCATCAGTCCAAACGTTGGCGGGGGTCGAGACCAGCCTGACGGCCCTGGCTGTCAGCCTGCGCGGCGTGATGAAGACCTATGACAACGGCGTGCTGGCGCTCGGCCCGCTCGACCTTGCGGTGCGCAAGGGCGAGTTCATTTCGTTGCTGGGACCGTCAGGTTGCGGCAAATCCACCGCGCTGCGGCTGATTGCCGAGCTCAGCGCGCCATCGTCCGGAATCGTGGGGCTGGCGCGTCGCGAGGGTGGTGCGCAGTCAGGTCATGTTCAGCCAGGTCATATTCAACCAGGTCATGGCATCGGCTTCGTGTTTCAGGAGCCGACCCTGATGCCCTGGACCAGCGCGCGCGAGAACGTGCGGTTGCCGCTGAAGCTCGCAGGCGTTCCGAAGGCGGAAGCGCGCGCGCGTGCCGATCAGGCGTTGGCAAGCGTGGGGCTTGGCGATTTCGCCGACGCCTTTCCGCGCGAGCTCTCCGGCGGCATGAAGATGCGGGTGTCGCTGGCGCGCGCGCTCGTCACCGATCCTGATGTCCTCCTGATGGATGAGCCGTTCGCGGCGCTCGACGAAATCACGCGCTTCCGCCTCAACGACGATTTGCTCGCGCTGTGGCGCAGGCTCGGCAAGACCGTCATCTTCGTCACGCATTCGGTGTTCGAATCCGTCTATCTGTCGCAGCGCGTGGTGGTGATGACGGCGCGGCCGGGCCGCATCCAGGCCGACTTCCGCATCGAGACGGTCGAGCCGCGTGGCGAGGAGTTTCGCACTTCAGTCGCCTATTCCGATTATTGCCGGAAAGTGTCGGCGGCGCTGGCGCCGTCCTATGCAGGGCAGTCGACGCTATGAACGCGCAAGCTTCCGTCACTGCGAAGCCGTCCGGCGCGCAACGCGCGGTGCGCTTCGCGCTGCCCGTCATCGTATTCGCGGCGGGACTGCTCGCCTGGGAGCTCGTGGTTCGGATCAAGGACATCCCGCCTTACGTGCTGCCGGCGCCCTCCGTCATTTTCCTGACGCTGATCAAGGATTGGGCGGTGCTGTCACAATCGCTCGCCGCGACGCTGCTGACCACGCTCGAAGGTTTTGTCGCGGCCAGTATCGGCGGCATCGCGCTGGCGCTGCTGTTCAACCAGTCCAAATGGGTGGAAGCATCGCTGTTCCCCTATGCCGTGGTGCTTCAGGTCACGCCTGTCATCGCGATCGCGCCGCTGCTGCTGATCTATCTGGAGCAGCAGACCGCGGTCGTGGTCTGCGCCTTCATCGTCGCCTTTTTCCCGGTGCTGTCGAACACCACGCTCGGGCTCAATTCGGTCGATCGCAACCTCGCCGGCCTGTTCCAGCTCTATGGCGCCTCGCCGCAGCAAACCCTGCGCTTTCTCAAGCTGCCGGCGGCGCTGCCTTACATTCTCGGCGGCCTGCGCATTGCCGGCGGCCTGTCGCTGATCGGCGCGGTCGTGGCCGAGATCGCGGCGGGAACGGCCGGGGCCGGCTCCGGGCTCGCCTACAGGATCGCAGAATCCGGCTACCGCTTGAACATACCCCGCATGTTCGCAGCGCTGCTGCTGTTGTCGCTGGCCGGGATTGTCATCTATGGGGTGCTGGCGCTAGTTTCCCACCTCGTTTTACGGCGCTGGCACGAGAGCGCGCTTGGAAAGGACAACTGATGACCACCGGTTCGATTTCGTCCGAAAAGATCGACCTTCTGATTTATGGGCCGGTCCGGCCGATCCTCGAGAACGGGTTTTCCGATCATTTCGTCGTGCACAAGGCGGAGACGCGGGGCGATCTCGAGCGGCTGACGCCGGCAATCCGCGAAAAGATCCGCGGCGTGGCGGTGACCTATCACACCGTGCGCGCCGACAGGGATTCGCTGTCGCAATTGCCCAAGATCGAGATGGTGGCGAGCTTCGGCGTCGGCTACGACCACGTCGACGCCAAATACGCCGCCGAGCACAACATCATCGTCACCAACACGCCCGACGTGCTGACCGAGGAGGTCGCCGACGTCGCGATGGGCCTTCTGATCTCCACGGTGCGTGAATTCATCAAGGCCGATCGTTATGTGCGCTCCGGTCTCTGGCAGACCCAGAACTATCCGCTCAGCGTCGGCTCGCTGCGCGATCGCAAGGTCGGCATCGTCGGCATGGGCCGGATCGGACAGGCGATCGCGCGCCGGCTGGATGCCTCGCTGGTGCCGGTGGTCTATCACACCCGCAATCCGTCCAAGGACGTCTCCTACAAGCACTACCCCGACCTGATCGAGATGGCGAAGGCGGTGGACACGTTGATGGTGATCGTGCCCGGTGGCGCCAGCACCAACAAGATGATCAATGCCGAGGTGCTGAAGGCGCTCGGCCCGCGCGGTGTGCTGGTCAACGTCGCGCGCGGCTCGGTGATCGACGAACCGGCGCTGGTCCAGGCGCTCAAGTCCGGCACCATCCTTGCGGCCGGTCTCGACGTGTTCGCGGCCGAACCGAACGTGCCGGACGAGCTCAAGACCATGCAGAACGTGGTGCTGCTGCCGCATATCGGCTCGGCCTCGGTGGTGACGCGCAACGCGATGGATCAGCTCGTGGTCGACAATCTCAAGTCCTGGTTCTCAGGCAAGGCGCCGTTGACGCCGGTTGCGGAAACGCCTTTCAAGGGGCGCTGATGAGAGTTCTTCGGGTCGTTGCATTCACCGTCGCGGCCTACTGGGCCGCGATCGGCCTTGCGTTGGCGCAGGATACGACGACCCTGAAGAAGGAAATGCCCGGGCAGTGGGAGCTCTCCACCACCGAGCGCAGCAAGACCTGCGTCGTCACGCTCAAGGCCGACGCTGCGGCTCAAGGCTTCAAGCTCGAGCTGGAGCCGGCCTGCAAGGCCGCGCTGCCCTTCACCAAGGACATCGTCGCCTGGAGCGTCAGGGGTCTCGACATCGTCCGCTTGCAGGATTCGAGCGGTGAAGCCGTGATCGACTTCACCGAGGTCGAGGCCGGAATCTTCGAGGGCCTGCGGCAGGGCGAGGGCGTCTACATCCTGCAAGACCTCGCCGCCGCCCGCTCGATGGCGAAGTCGATGGACCAGATGATCGGCGACTGGTCGATCGTGCGGGGCAACGGCCAGCCGGTCTGCGGGCTGACGTTGACCAACACCGAAGCCGGGCCGGACAATTTCCAGGTCTTCCTCAAGCCGAAATGCGATGCGGCCATTGCGCAGTTCAACCCGACGCAATGGCGGCTCGAGCGCGGCCAGATCATCCTGCTGTCGAAGGCCGGTGAGGCCTGGCAGTTCGAGGCCGACGACAACGCGCAATGGCGGCGCGTCCCCGATACCGCCGATCCCCTGATCATGCTGCGCCAGTAGGCGCCGCGAAACGCGAGCTTATCCTGAGCGCCCGCCATAGGCGGGCGTCTCGAAGGGACGGCCGCAGGCTACGTCGTCGGCTTGGGCGGCGGCGCGGTGCCCTGGGCCCACTTCTCCATCTTGCCGAGCACGCCCCAGGCCGTGAGCGCCAGGGAGATCGGCATCGCGAATTGGCCGAGGCCCGGCACCGCCGACACCAGCGTCCCGAGCAACCCGGCAAGACCGCCAGCGTTGGGGCTCGCCGTCACCGAAGAGAGCAGCGCTGTGATCAGCGAGCCGCCGATGCCGAGCGCAGTCTTCTTGCCGTCGAGCATCTTGCCGAGGGTATCGCCGAGCGCGCCATTGACCTGGCCGAGGACAGGTTTGCCATCCCGGTTGAGCAAGGTGCCGAGCAGGTCGACGACCTGCTTCAACTGATCGACGGGGCGGGGCTGCTCGGGGTGAGGGTCACGGCATGGGGGCCGTCTTGTTGACGAGGGAAAAGAGCCGTTCGAACAGGCTGATCGGATCATTGGTGGCGGGCAGCGTATTACCCGATGTCGTCGTTGCCGGGATCACGGCGCCGACCGGCGGCCGCAGCAATTGCGCGAGGTCCTCCAGCCGCTTCATGATCCTGGACACATCGCCGCTCGATCCGGTGGGGCCCGACTGCGCCGCGCGGGTGAGGGCGGCGACCGTGGCGCCGTCGAGAAGTCCGGTATCCCTCAAGCCGTTCTGCTGCTGAAACTGCGAGACCGCGGCCCTGGTCTTCGGTCCGCTGACGCCGTCCTCGGCGAGCGGCGGATTGGCGCCGAGCTTGTTGAGCGCCTGCTGCATGAGAACGATCGTCGACGCGGCGTCGTCCTCCGGTTCGGCGCGGCTCGCGAATTGCGGGCTGCCGTCGAGGGTGATCGAGGAATCCAGCGACATCATTGCATGCAGGATCACCGCGGTGCCGAGCTGGGAATCGACGTGACCCGAATCGAACACATGATCGCGGACGAATTTGCCGGCTCTTGCCTCGGGCGGGCCATACAGCGTCGAACCGCCATAGAGATAGGGCGAATTGCAGCCCTTGGCGTGATAGCCGAAGCCGTTGAACCCTTCGAGCCGGAACAGAATCCGCGCGATCCCCCAATCGTGAGCGCCGACGAAATTCTCGATTCTGAAGGCGTCCACGGCGCCGTCCACGAACGTGGCAAACGGACCGCGCCCCTTCGGAACGAGCGTCGTCACGCGATGAAGCGTTTCGCCGTTGCCGAGATAGGTGTCGAAATCGAAATTGGACTCGCGGTAGTGGCAGAGGGCAGCGAAATACCAGGGGACGCCGGTCAACCGCTCGATCTGCTGATAGGTCGCCTTGCCGTTGACGGCCTTGCGTGCGACCGCGTTCGCGTCGGAGAGGCGTGCAGGCCGGATCTCGAGATTGGCCCAATTCTGCTCGTATTCGCTTTTCAAACTCTCGAATGAAATCATTTTCCGCTCCCGCAATGAATGGATTTTGCAACCGCGCGTCAGTCGAAATGAACCAGGTGCCGTGATCAGGCGTGAGACCAGCGTGATCTCCCGCAAGTCTGGCAGGCCGCCGGGGCGCCGCGTGTGAAGTGGGTTACAACCTCGCCGAGAAAATGAGCGGCAGGACCGGGATCAGGGCGGCAGCCCGCGAGGGAACCGAAAGGGCCGCTGCTCGGTTAGCGACGCGAGACAGTCCGGCAACGGAGCCCTGCATGACCACGCGCGTCCTCGCGATCGGCATCGAACCCGGCAACGCGGACTACAGTGCATTCCCGCAGCTCACGCCGGCGCTCGTGCGCGACTATATCGATGCGCAACTGCTGCGCTTGCGCGATCTCGGTTACGAAGTCACGAACTGCCTGATCGATCTCGATGCCGCGGCGGAAGCCGCCGTCACGGCAGCGCTGCGCGAGGAGAATTTCGACTGCATCGTGATCGGCGCGGGCCTGCGCGAGCCCAGGGAGCGCCTGCTGCTGTTCGAGAAGGTGCTCAACCTCGTCCACCGCCTGGCGCCCGACGCCGCGATCTGCTTCAACACCACGCCGGCCGACACCGCCGAGGCCGTGCAGCGCTGGGTCGATGCTTGAGATGAATGGGGACGGCCCGCGCTGGACACGGGGCGTGGCCTGAGCCGCCTTCGAGCCGAGCCTCCGACGCCATCGCGAGAGTGCGGGGTCCCGGCATGGTGATTTGTCTGGTCCGAATCCGGCTGCGGCGCTATGACTCCTCTGACCACAGGGGAGGGCGAGCATGCTTCGAGGTCTTCGCATTGGAAGTTTCGCTATCGTGGCCTGTCTGGCGGTCGTGATCGCGATGCCGGCTCATGAGGCGGCGGCGCAGGACGCCATTGGCGGTGCCATCCTCGGCGGCGTCGGTGGAGCGATCGTGGGGGGCGCCATCGGCGGAGGCCGTGGCGCGGCCATCGGCGCTGTCGTCGGTGCCGGCACGGGCGCTGCGATCGCCTCAGAGGGCGAACGCCGCCGCTCCGGCTATTACGCCTATCAGCGCGGCTGCTACATGCAGCGCCGGGACGGCTCCTACGTCCCGGTCGATCCGAGATATTGCTACTAGATCAGCCGCATCCCGCGCAGACTCGCATGCCCGCTCTTGCCGACGATGATGTGGTCGTGCACCGCGATGCCGAGCGGCTTTGCGATGTCGATGATCGCCTTGGTCATCTGGATGTCGGCCTGCGAGGGTGAGGGATCGCCTGAGGGGTGGTTGTGCACCAAGATCAGCGCGGTCGCGGACAATTCCAGCGCGCGCTTGATCACCTCGCGCGGATAGACCGGGGTGTGATCGACGGTGCCGGTCTGCTGCACCTCGTCGGCGATGAGCTGGTTGCGCTTGTCGAGGAACAGCAGGCGAAACTGCTCCTTCTCGGCGAACGCCATGCTGGTGCGGCAATAGTCGATCACCTCGTTCCAGGACGACAGCGCGTTGCGGCTGTTGACCCCGCCCTTGGCGACGCGATGCGCCGCCGCCGCGAGCAGCTTGAGCTGATGGATCGCGGATTCGCCGATGCCGTCCACCTCGCGCAGGCGCGCCACCGGCGCATGCACGACCTCGGCAAACGAGCCAAAAATCTTGATCAGCGACTTCGCCAGCGGCTTGGTGTCACGCCGCGGCAGCGCCGGAAACAGCGCCATCTCCAGCAGCTCGTAGTCGCTGAGCGCGTCCGCACCGGCGCTGTAGAAGCGCTCGCGCAGCCGTTCGCGATGGCCGAGATAGTGCGGCGCTTCTTCGGGCTTGCTCTTGTCGTGGTCGGGCTTGGCAGGCATCGGCCGCCAGCATTGCCGCGGGTAATCCTTTTTGCAACCGTCAATTGCGGCGGCAAATCCGGTTCACGCCAGCCGACGATCCCGAAGGTCAGCCGCCAGCCGCCCTCACCCAATCTGCTTCTCGCCGTGCCGCTCCGACAGCGTGAAGATCTCGACGCCTGTCGCGGTGACGCCGACGGAGTGCTCGAACTGCGCCGATAGCGAGCGGTCGCGGGTCACGGCGGTCCAGCCGTCGGAGAGGATCTTCACATGCGGCTTGCCGAGATTGATCATCGGCTCGATTGTGAAGAACATGCCGGGCTTGAGCTGCACGCCCTCGCCGGGCCGGCCGATATGGATGATGTTCGGCTCGTCGTGGAACATGCGCCCGAGGCCATGGCCACAGAAATCGCGCACCACGCTCATGGCCTGCGGCTCGACGAAACTCTGGATGGCATGGCCGATGTCGCCGGTGGTGGCGCCGGGCTTCACCGCGGCGATGCCGCGCATCATCGCCTCATAGGTCACCTCGATCAGCCGCTCGGCCTTGCGGGCGATCGGGCCGACTGCATACATCCGGCTGGAATCGCCGTACCAGCCGTCGACGATGAAGGTGACGTCGATGTTGACGATGTCGCCCTCTTTCAGCGGACGGTCGCCGGGCATGCCGTGGCAGACCACGTGGTTGAGCGAGGTGCAGGTCGAATAGCGGTAGCCGCGATACATCAGCGTCGCCGGATAGGCATTGTTGCTGAAGGCGAAGTCGCGGACGAACTGGTCGATGCGGTCGGTCGGAACGCCGGGCCCGACGATGTCGGTGAGCTCGTCCAGGCACTTCGCCACCAGCGCTCCCGCCTTGCGCATGCCGGCAAAGGCGCTTGGTCCATGCAGCTTGATCTGCCCGGTCTTGCGGAGCGAGGTATCGGTAGCTTCGACGTAGCTCATGCGGATGCGGTCTTCTCGGCACGGGGCCGGTATCGAGGTGGGCGCAAGGGTCTGATTTAAGGCCCTAATTTAATGATCGCGAGCCTGCATGCAAGCCAAGCTTGGCGGGCATGCGCCCGAAAACCGGTTCAATTCGGGACTTCTACGGTGGTTTCCACCGGCAGCGCACCGCCGCGGATGCGGATTTCGCGGACGGGGTAGGGAACCCGGATGCCCTCGCGCTTGAAGGCGTCCCACAGCGCCAGCATCACGTCGCTCTTGACGTTGTCCATGCCGTCGGGGTCGGCGATCCAGAAGGTCAGCGAGAACTTCATCCCGGCTTCGGCGAACTCGGTCAGGATGGAATTCGGCGGCTTGCCCTTCTGCGCGCGCGGATGCGCGGCCGCGGTCTCGGCGGCGAGCTTGCAGACCAGTCGCGGGTCCGCGTCGTAATTGG
Source organism: Bradyrhizobium sp. 40 (assembly GCF_023100925.1). Classification (NCBI taxonomy): domain Bacteria; kingdom Pseudomonadati; phylum Pseudomonadota; class Alphaproteobacteria; order Hyphomicrobiales; family Nitrobacteraceae; genus Bradyrhizobium; species Bradyrhizobium sp. 40. The sequence continues at coordinate 6,926,760 of NZ_CP064688.1, read as the reverse complement.
TGCCGAAGGCGATCTTCACCAGCGTGTTCTTGTCGGTGTAGGTCCAGTTGACGACCTTTTGCGTCACCAGATCCTCGTTCGGCACCAGGAATTCGCGGCCATCGCCGGCGGCGACGGAAATATAGCGCGTCTTCATCGCGCTGATCCGCCCGGTGTTGTCGCCGATGGTGACGAGATCGCCCGGCTTCACCGATTTGTCGGCGAGCAGGATGATCCCCGAGATGAAATTGGCGACGATCTTCTGCAGGCCGATACCGATGCCGACACCGACCGCGCCTGAGAACACCGCGAGCGCCGAGAGATCGATGCCGACCGTGCCGAGCGCGATCACGATCGCGACTGCAAGCAGGCCGATGCGGATGATCTTGACCAGCAGCACCTGCACCGACGGCGTCAGATCGGTGGTCGAGTTGATCCGGCTCTCGGCGAAATTGCTGGCGATGTTAGTGAGCCAGAGCGCGATGAGCAGCAGCGCGCCGGCCTTGATCACCAGCAGCGGCGTCAGCCGCAGGCCGCCGAGCACGATGGCGAAGGAGTCGAGCAGGTCGACCGTCGCATCGAGTTGGCCGAGGATCGAGAGCGCCGCGACGAACCAGGCCATGATCGACACCAGCTTGACGATGAAGGCGTTGCGCAGCACCGAGGTCAAGAGCCGGATCGCGAGCCAGGCCAGGCCCAGCTTGGCGGCGACCATCAGGAGATAGCTTCGGCTCGGCCAGGTCGCGTGGTACATCACCACGCGCGAGACGATCACGAGCAGGGTGAACACGGCCGTCGAGGCGCTGGAGACCATCACCCGGACGAAGTGCCGGAGCGGCAGCGGCCAGCGCATCGCCAGCGAGGTCATGTCGACCCGGCTGCGAACGGCGGCTTCCGCGGCATAGGCGATGCCGGCCGCGGCCAGAATGAGCCCGAATTGCAGGTAGAACCAGGGCGAGGAGATTTCGGCCCCGACGCTTCGCGCGGTGGTCTGCACGAACTCCATGAAGTCTTTGAGGTCCATGTCTATCGGTCTCGTCGGGGAGCGGGCGGGAGGCATTGATTCGAGCGCGCCGGAGAATCCCACAAAGGGCGCGGCCGGACCACCGATACACCGCCAAGTGAAGTGCGTTAAGGCCGCAAAATGCGGGCAGATTGCCGCGAGCGGGAGAAATGGGTTGGCGTGGGAGTCTGCCGACGATAAGGATGCAATTCCAGCGATTTCGTACCCGGAAGGTGGATGGCTTCCCTCGACAGTGTCAGCCTCGCCATATTGCTCGGCGCCGTCCTGGTGTTGGCCGGGATCCTGTCAAGCCTGCTTGCGCTGCGCTTCGGCGCGCCCCTTCTGCTCGTCTTCCTCGCGATCGGCATGCTCGCGGGCGATTCCGGTCCCGGACAGCTGCAGTTCGACGACGTCCGAACCACCTATCTGGTCGGCTCGGTCGCGCTCGCCCTGATCCTGTTCGACGGCGGCTTGCGGACCCGCTTTGCCAGCATCCGCACCGTGCTCGCGCCTTCCATGGTGCTCGCGACCGTCGGCGTGCTGCTGACCGCGCTGATCACGGCGCCGTTCGCGAAATATGCGCTCGACCTCAACTGGACGGAGTCGCTGCTGGTCGGCGCCGTGGTGGCCTCGACTGACGCGGCCGCAGTGTTCCTGCTGGTGCATACACAGGGCCTGCGCCTGCGCCCGCGCGTCGGCGCGACGCTGGAGGTGGAATCCGGCACCAACGATCCCTTCGCGATCTTCCTGACCCTGATGCTGGTCGAGTACATCTCGCTGGGAACAGGCACGGCCGCGCATGTGCTGATGGAGTTCGCCCAGGAGGCCGTGCTGGGCGCCGTCGTGGGGGTGATCGGCGGGCGTCTGGTCGTCATCGCGCTCAACAAGGTCGCGCTGCCGCAGGGCCTCCACGCGCCGTTTGTCACCACCGCCGCGCTCGTCATCTTCGGCGGCTCGCAGATCATGCACGCCTCAGGCTTCCTCGCGGTCTATCTCGCCGGCATCATCATCGGCAACCGCCCGACGCGCGCGCATAATTCGGTCGTGGCCTTCCTGGACGCCGCGACCTGGCTGGCCCAGATCGTGATGTTCGTGCTGCTCGGCCTGCTGGTCTCGCCGAGCCGGCTTGGCGGCAGCGTGCTGCCGGCGGTGGGGGTCGCATTCGTCCTGATGCTGGTGGCGCGGCCGATCGCGGTGTTCGTGTGCCTGGCGCCGTTCCGCTTCAACTGGCGCGAAAAGATCTTTATCGCCTGGACCGGCCTGCGCGGCGCGGTCGCGATCTTCCTGGCCTCGATCCCGATGCTGGTCGGGCTGTCGAAGGCCTATCTCTATTTCGACGTCGCCTTCGTCGTCGTCATCATCTCGCTCCTGCTGCAGGGCTGGACCCTGGGGCCGGCCGCGCGCAAGCTCCATGTTGCGCTCCCGCGCGCCGAACGCGGCCCGCGCCGTGTCGAACTGGATCTGCCTGGGCAGCTCGAGCAGCAGCTCGTCGGCTATCCGGTGCGGTCCAAGAGCCTGTATTTCCGCCGCGGCCTGATCCCGTCCTGGTCGAAGCCGACGCTCGTGATCCGCAAGGAGAACATCTTGACGCCGGCGGAAGCCGAGCCGATCGCGCCCGGCGATTACATCTATCTGCTGGCGCCGCCGGAAAAGGCCGAATCGCTCGACCGCTTCTTCGTCGACATGCAGCCGAGCTCGGCGCCGGACCCGCATCTGCTGGGCGACTTCATGGTCTCCGGCGAGCACACGCTCGCCGAGCTCGCGGAGATCTACGGCGTGGAGGCCGGCGAGGACGAGCGCAAGCTGACTTTGGCCGATTATTTCGACGTCCATCTCGACCGCGCACCGAAAGAGGGCGCCGAGCTTGCGCTGGATCCGATCGTGCTCGTGGCGCGCTCGATCTCCGGTGGGCGCGTCAACGTCGTCGGCCTGCGCCTGCCGGAAGACGAGGAAACGCCCGCACCATTGACGCGCAGGCAGGCCCTGCGGCGCAAGCTGGCGGAGCTGTGGACGTCGGTGGCGGGGGTTTAATTGCAACGTCGTCCCGGCGAAGGCCGGGACCCATAACCACAGGAAGTTATTTGGCGAAGACCGCCTGCTATTCTTCGCCGGTACTCCCACTGCCGCCTACCGATAAAGCACGCGGTATGGGTCCCGGCCTTCGCCGGGACGACGGCGGTGGGTGCGACGGCCAGTATGGCTACGTCAGCACCTTCACCCCGCCGAACGACGTCACCCGGCCCTGCTTCAGCATCACGATCTGCGTCGCGAGCTGGCGCAGCTCGGCGACGTCGTGGCTGACATAGACCATGGGGACATTAGCCTCGTCGCGCAGCCGCACCAGATAGGGCAGGATCTCCAGCTTGCGGCCCTCGTCGAGCGCGCCGAGCGGCTCGTCGAGCAGCAGCAGGCGCGGCCTTGACAGCAGCGCGCGGCCGAGCGCGACGCGCTGGCGCTCGCCGCCGGAGAGTTTTCCGGGGCGGCGACCCTGCAGCGCGCCGATGTCGAGCAGCTCGATGACGCGCTTGTGCTGCGCCGGATCGGGCGCGAGGCCGTTCATCCGCCTGCCATAGTCGAGATTTTGCGCGACGTTGAGATGCGGAAACAGCCGCGCATCCTGGAACACATAACCGATGCGGCGGCGCCAGGTCGGCACATGAATGCCGGCCGCGCTGTCGTCGACCGTCTCGCCGTCGATCACGATGGTGCCGCGGTCGGGCCGCAGCAGCCCCGCGATCATGTTGACCAGCGAGGTCTTGCCGGCGCCCGACGCTCCGAACAGGCCGATGACGCGGCCTTCGCTTTCGAAGGATGCGGACAGCGAGAATTCGCCGAGCTGCTTTTCGATGTCGACGCGCAGCATGGTCAATTCCCGTGCAAGCGCGCGGTGGCGCGGCGGGCGAACCATTCGGCCGCGATCAGCGCGCCGAGCGCCAGCACGATCGAGACGATCACGAGCCGTCCCGCGGCGGCGTCACCGTCCGGGGTCTGGATCAGCGAATAGATCGCGGACGAAATCGTCTGGGTCTCTCCGGGAATGTTGGAGACGAAGGTGATGGTGGCGCCGAATTCGCCGATCGCTTTCGCAAAGCCGAGCACCATGCCGGCGAGCACGCCGGGCAGCGCCAAGGGCAGCGTCACCGTGAAGAACACTTTGAAAGGAGTGGCGCCGAGCGTCTCGGCGGCCTGCTCGAGCCGGCGGTCGATCGCCTCGATCGACAACCGCATCGGACGCACCAGCAGCGGAAACGCCATCAGGCCGCAGGCAAGCGCAGCACCGGTCCAGCGGAAGGCGAAGACGATGCCGAGAGTATCGGCCAGAAAACCGCCGACGAGGCCACGGCGGCCAAAGGTCAGCAGCAGCAGATAACCGGTGACGACAGGCGGCAGTACCAGCGGCAGATGCACCAGCGCATCGAGCACCGACTTGCCCCAGAAATCACGCCGCGCGAGCAGCCATGCCAGCGCAATGCCGAACGGCGTTGCCACCAGCGTCGCGATGACGGCAACCCTGAGCGAGAGCAGGATCGCCGTCCATTCGGCGGGAGAGATGTCGAGCATCAAATCGCAAATTAAGTGGAGGGGCTGGTCAGGAACTTGAAACCGTATTTTTCCAGAATGGTCTTGGCGGCGGTCGAGCGCAGGAAGGCGAGATAGTCGCTGGTCTCGCCCTTTGCTGTCGTGGTCGCAGCGACGGGATAGATGATCGCGGGATGCGAATCCGCCGGGAAGGTGCCGACGATCTTCACGCCGGGCTCGACCTTCGCATCGGTGGAATAGACGATGCCGAGATTGGCCTCGCCACGCGCGACCAGCGTCAGCGCGGCCCGCACGCTCTCGGCCATGGCGAATTTCGGCTCCGCCGCCTGCCAGGCGCCGAGGCTCGTCAGCGCCGCCTTGGCATACTTCCCAACCGGCACGGATTTGACGTCGCCGGTCGCGATCCTGCCGTCGCCGGCGAGCTTTGCGAGGTCAAAACCCTGCGCGATGGGCACGTTGTCGAGCCTGGAATCCTTCGGCGCGATCAGCACGATGCTGTTGCCGAGCAGATTGACCCGGGTCGGCTCGTTGATGGTCTTCTTGGAGATCGCGTAGTCCATCCAGTCGGTGTCGGCGGAGACGAACACATCGGCCGGCGCGCCCTGCTCGATCTGCTTGGCGAGCACCGAGCTTGCGGCATAGCTGACGATGAACTTGACGCCGGTCCTGGCGGTGTAGGCCGCGTCGACCTCGTCGAGCGCGTTCTTCATCGAGGCTGCCGCGAACACGGTGACGGTCTTGTCCTCGGCTCTAGCAGGCGAAAGGCTCGCGGCCAGAAGGAACATAGCCGAAAGCAGCACGGAAAGGCGGGACATCGGAAGCGCTCCATGCGCGCGTTCAGGGCACGCAATGCGGCGCGCGCAAGACGGCGTTGGTTGAATTAGGCTTGCGACCGGCGGAAGCGCTGTTCCGGCAAGCCCGACGGACTTACGGTCCGGCAAGCGATCGCTGGGTCATCATAACAGGGTGGCCGAACAGGTCAAAGGCGACGGTTCGCATGGCGACAACCAGGAATTCGTCATCCCGGCCTAGTGCGCAATTGCGCACTAGGCCGGGATGACCGCGGAGGCTTTACCGTTTCGCGTCGCTCGCGTGCAGCACGGCCTTGCACGCCGCCGGCATCTGCGCCAGCGTCATCGGCGGCTTCGGCTTCGGGGGCTCCGCCGGGGGTTTCGGGTGCAGCACGCCGTCGCTGAACCAATAGGCGAGATCGGAGGGCTTGCAGCCTTCGTCCTCGGATTGCGACGGCTGGCCCTCGCAGTCGCTCGCGCCTGCCGGGCAGTGCATGCGGATGTGGAAGTGATAGTCGTGGCCCCACCACGGTCGGATCTTCGACAGCCAGGAACGATCACCCTTGGCCTCGCGGCACAGCGCCTTCTTGATCGCGGCATTGACGAAGATGCGCTGCACCGCCGGCTCCTGCGCCGCGTCGCGCAGCACCAGCACATGGCCCGGCGTGAACACCTTCGGATCGATGTCGAGCCGTTCCGGGCGCACCATCATCACCGCCGACATGTCCTCGCGCTCCTCGCGCGAGAGCCGATGGTCCGGCATCGGCGTCAGCCAGATGTCGGCATCGAGGCCGATCTGGTGGCTGGCATGGCCCGACAGGGCCGGCCCGCCGCGCGGCTGGGCGATGTCGCCGACCAGGATGCCCGGCCATCCCGCGTCCTTGTGCGCCCTGGCGGCAAGCCGCTTGATCAGCGCGATCATCGCGGGGTGACCATAGCTGCGGTTGCGCGACAACCGCATCACCTGCCAATTGTCGCCGTTGAGCGGCATCTGCTCGGCGCCGCCGATGCAGCCCTTCACATAGGAGCCGATGACGTGCGCCGGTCCCTTCGACGGCAGCAGCTTGCGCGCGAACAGTTCCTTGGCGCCAATACTGGGATCGTTCGGATTGGCGAGCGGCGGCAGCGGCTTTGGGTTGACGCTGCCCTTGTCCTGGGCCAGCGCGTCGCCGGCGGCCAGGAGCGTCATGACGAGCAGGAGAGGGGCGAAGCGGCGGGGACTCATGTTGACATTCTTATAGCCCAACACCGCGTCAGGGTTAAGAAACAGTCCCTCGGCTGAAATATCGTCTCGAAGTCGTAGTTCCCGGTGCGTCGGCCGGCCGATTTTTAACAATGCGATAACCCTCTCATGCATTGACCAAAATTCGTGCGTGGGACGCGTACTCACCCCCTTCTGCATGCAAGCGCGCGCGATCCCGGAAATGATTCAAGGCAGCGCGCAATTTTGCGCCATCTCGTTCTCCGATGACGACAATGCGATGCGCCTGGAGCGCCCATCGGCACTGTCGCGCCTTGCAAACGGGCAATGAGGGCTGTTTTGTCGAGACTGCCAGACCGTGCGTCCCCTCGCCATGCCACCCAAGATTACCTTTCTTTCAGACACTTGCCCCAAGAGTTGCGGTCGCTGGGCGCGACTGGGACGAGTGAAGTTGAGTTTGGGGTTTCGAAAGCCAAAAAAGCGAAAGGGAAGTGTGCTTGGCAGATCCGGCCTGCACCCGCGCAAGCCGCGCTTTGCGCGCGCCCCTCATCCTCCGTCCGAACGCGACGAAGGTCTGCGCGGCCGCGCTGAGGCCGCGATCGCGGAAGCACGCAAATCCCATGAGCGCCTGCGCCAGGCCATCGAGATCCTGCCGCAGGGCATCGTGTTTCTCGATGCCGAGGGCCGCTACGTCCTCTGGAACAAGCAATACGCGGAGATCTACAGCAAGACCGCCGATCTGTTCGAGGAAGGCGCGCGCCTCGAGGACACGCTGCGCATCGGCGTCGCCCGCGGCGACTATCCAGAGGCTGCCGGCCATGAGGAAGAATGGATCGCCGAGCGGCTGCAAAAGCTCTATCAGCCCGGCGCGCGCCACGAGCAGAAGCTGGCGGACGGCCGCGTCATCCTGATCGACGAGCGGTTGACCGACGACGGCGGCGTCGTCGGCCTGCGCGTGGACATCACCGAGTTGAAGCAGCGCGAGGCCTCGTTCCGCCTGCTGTTCGACGGCAATCCCGTCCCCATGATCGTTTGCGCACTCGACGACGAGCGCATCCTCGGCGTCAACGATGCCGCGGTCGCCCATTACGGCTACAGCCGCGCCGAGTTCGAGCTGCTGACGATCCGTTCCCTTCAGGCCTTCGACAGCGAGCCGCCCTGGACCACCGATTCGGCCGGCGAGGAGCAGGCCGGGCGCACCTGGAAGCACGTCAAGGCCGATGGCGCCCTGATCGACCTTGCGATCTATTCGCGCGAACTGACCTATGCCGAGCGGCCCGCGGTGCTGCTCGCGCTGATGGACATCACCGAGCGCAAGCGCGCCGAGGCACGGCTCGCCTTCATGGCCCAGCATGACGGGCTGACCGGTCTGCCAAACCGCAATTTGTTGCGCCAGCAGATCGACGAGATGCTGCTGCATACGAGGCGCAGCACCGACAAGGTCGCGCTGCTGATGCTGGGGCTCGACAATTTTAAGGCGGTCAACGACACGCTGGGACACGCGATCGGCGACAAGCTGCTGCGCGGTGTCGGCAAGCGGCTGCGTTCGACCTTGCGCGAGGAGGACGCGCTGGCGCGGCTGAACTCGGACGAGTTCGCAATCGTGCAGAGCGGCCTGACGCGTCCCGAGGATGCGGTGCTGCTGGCCAAGCGCCTGCTGGAAGCCATCGCCGATCCCTATCTGCTCGACGGCCATTCCGTGGTGATCGGCGCCTCTATCGGCATCGCGATGGCGCCGGGCGACGGCGACGATTCCGAAAAGCTGCTCAAGAGCGCCGACATGGCGCTGTCGCGCGCCAAGCTGGATGCGCGCGGCTCGTTCGCGTTCTTCGAGGCGGCGCTCGATGCGAAAGCGCAGACCCGCCGCAAGATCGAGGTCGAGCTGCGCGACGCGATCCAGAACGACGTGCTGCGGCCGTACTACCAGCCGCTGATCGACCTCCAGAGCGGCCGCATCACCGGCTTCGAGGCGCTGGTGCGCTGGCCGCATGCCGAACGCGGCATGATCTCGCCGGCCGAGTTCATTCCGGTCGCGGAAGAAACCGGGCTGATCAATCCGCTCGGTGGCCTGATGCTGCGCCGGGCCTGTCACGATGCCGCAACCTGGCCGGACGACGTCCGTGTCGCCGTCAACCTGTCGCCGCTCCAGTTCCGCAGCGGCAATCTGCTTTCGGTGGTGACGGATGCGCTGAAGCATTCCGGCCTGCCGCCGCGGCGGCTCGAGCTCGAGATCACGGAGACGCTGCTGCTGGAGAAAAGCGCCCAGGTGCTGGCGACACTGCACGCGCTGCGCGCGCTCGGCGTGCGCATCTCGATGGACGATTTCGGCACCGGCTATTCCAGCCTGAGCTATCTGCGCAGCTTCCCGTTCGACAAGATCAAGATCGACCAGTCCTTCGTGCGCGATCTCGGCGCCAATCGCGAGGCCCAGGCGATCATTCGCTCCATCGTCAGCCTCGGCAAAGGCCTCGGCGTCACCATCACCGCCGAGGGCGTCGAGACCGAAGCCGAGCTGAGCTGTCTGCGCACTGAGGGCTGCGACGAAGGCCAGGGTTTTCTGTTCAGCAAGGCCCGGCCGAATATCGAGAGTATCAGTCTGCTCGCCGCGCAACGGGGCATCGATGGTGCCGAGGAGGACGCCGCAATGGTGGCCTAGCCGGGGGATGCCAGCTTGCATCTTGAGTTGGGCGCAGTTGAAATTCAGTGGCCGACAAGTGTTACGGCCTCGGCAGGAGCGGTTTCATGGGACCGCACGAATACGAAGCGGGATGCCGCGGGAATCTGAGCATCGGCGCTGCCATCCTGGCCGATGAGAATGAGTCCCGCGCCGCCATTGGCTACATTCAAGATGACGGGGGCGCCCTGCCAGGTCCTGATTGGCTCCATTCCGATGATGAGAAATTCGCCGATCGGCTGGTCGAAATATTGAAGCCTCAGTTGTGGTCCAACTTCTGCAGCCGCGAGGCCGAAACCCAAGCGTTTGGCGCGCGCATAGATGTCCGCCAGCAACGCAGTGTCGGTTCGAAAGCCCAATTCGGCCGCCGACACCGCGAAAAGCTCCACGCTTGTTGTCGTGGCGCTGACGGTAAACGTCGGTCGCGCGAGAATTTCGCCGGCCGAGTTTCCGATGCCGCAGCCTGCCGCATCCAACGCGTTACTGAGGGCGAAGAAGTTTGCAAACGTCCCGATCCTGATCGTCTTCCACGCCGGGACATCGACGGCGGATCTGATTGGGATTTGCGGCCCGTCAGAGCGCGCTTGCTTGAGCTTCAGGTGATTCCGCAGGACGTCTCGTGCCGAGCATTGCGCCAGGGCATCGCTCGCGAACAGGACAGTGCATGCGAAGCAGAGGATGGCAACAATGAAAATGCTACGTTGGTGCCATCCCGGCGAATGATGCCGTATGGAATGGCAACTGATTTTCTTGCCAGCTGTTCGGCCCATAATGGACCTCTCTTGCGCAAAGGCAGCGCGCTACAAAAAATTCAGAATTATCACTTCCGAATGGTCGGCGCGGTCACAGCGGAAAAGCTGTTGTTTTTGTAGCTATAGAAATTGGTCCGGCAAAATCCGCAAAGGTTCAGCGGCGAAGACGCCGGATGGCGAACTCAATATAGGTCAGCGTGGGTGCACTGTCGCAACGGGTCCACGTCAGCGGTCTCCGGAAAGGATCATTTTACCGACGTCTTCGTAATGCGTGTCGCGCGCCTGGATCTGCTGGGCGATGGCGTGCATGTCGCGGAATCGGCGTTCGAACGGATTGCTGCGGAATACGGCCGTGGCGCCGGCCATGTGATAGGCGGTGCCGACCACCCTGGCCGACTGGTGAATGGTCCAGGTCGCGGCGAGGCGAACCGAGCCCCGATGCGCCGCGCTGAATTCGCCGGTCGCGCAGAGATCGCGCCACATCGCACTTGCCGTCGCATAGAGATAGGCGCGCGCGGCCCGCAGGTCGCCCTCGGTGCGGCCGATCAGGCCCTGGACCGCCCCGTTGTCGCGCATGGCGCTGGCCGCCAGCGACTGATGCTTGCCGCGCGCCAGCGCGATCGCGGCGTCCAGTGTGGCGCGCGCCACGCCGAGCGACACCGCGGCAAAGCCGAGGCTGAATGTCGAGCCGGTGCCGATCCTGTAAAGGGGACCCTGCTCGCGTAGCGCCAACGGCACGTCACGAAACGCGGTGAAGCGCTCGGGGATGAAGAGGTCGGCGACCTCGTAGGAATCGGTGCCGGTGCCCGCGAGCCCGATCGCCTGCCAGACGTCGTGCAGCACGGCGCTCGCGACCGGAAACAGGATGGTGCGCACCTCCGCCGAGCCGTCGGCATTCTTGCGCGGCGTGCCGTCGGCGCCGACGATGCGGACATGTGCCCCGAGCCAGCTCGCCTGCCGCGAGCCCGAGGCAAAATCCCAGCGCGCCGTGACGCGATAACCGCCCTCGACGATGCGCGCCTCATGCGCGATCGCGCCCCAGGCGAGGATGCCCGGCGCCGTGTTGAAGATCTCCTGCGCGGTGTCGTGGTCGAGCGAGGCCGCGATCATCGCGCAGACCGCGCATTGACCAAGGCACCAGGCGGTGGAGGCATCCGCTTTCGCGATCTCCTCCAGCATCTGCATGAAGCCTTCCGGCGGCGCTTCGCCGCCGCCAAGACTTTGCGGCAGCAGCGCGCGATAGAGCCCGTTCTCGATCAGCGCAGAGACGACGGCCGGTGTCAGCCGCCGCGTCCGCTCGATCTCGTCAGCTTCGCGCGCGATCAGCGGGGCGATGGCGCGGGCGCGTTCGACCAAGCCAACCCCGGGCGTTGCGTTCATGTCAGCGTTTCCTCGCCCATTCTTGGTGTGAGCGGTAAGTGGCGCGATGGTGGTCTATTTGGTGGGGACGATCAAGATCGTATCCCGGCGCTTGGCTCCGACCCGTCACCCAGAGGCGCGAGCTTAGCGGCGCGAATGCGCCGCTGGGCGAGCCTCGAAGGGCGACGGCCCGGCTGCATCGGGGCCGTTCATCCTTCGAGGCTTGGCCTGCGCTGCATTCGCATCGCATGCCGCGCGCCTCAGGATGACGGATAGCAAGCGCGTGGTTCAGTGATCGGCTTGTCGCGCAACCAGACTTAATGTTACCATCTGTAGCATATTCGAGGTCGCCCATGAGGCACGCGATGAAGAGGCCAATCCGCCGCGCTGCGGCCGCCGCCGAAGCGCCGAAGCTGACGCTCGCGCACGCACCCAAGCTCGCGCATGCGCCCATGAGCGACATCATCGATGCTCTGGCTGACGGGCAGATCACCGCCACGGCGCTGACCCAATTCTATCTCGCGCGCATCGAGGCTTATGACCGCGATGGTCCGATGCTCAACGCCGTGCGCGCGCTCAATCCCGATGCGCTCACGATCGCGGGCAAGCTGGACGAGACTAGGCCGTCGGCTAAACGACCATTGGCCGGCGTCCCGATATTGCTGAAGGACAATATCGCAACCGGCGACAAGCAGCCGACGACGGCGGGCTCGCTGGCGCTGGAGGGCGCACGCGCCAGGCGGGACGCCACCATCGTCAAGCTGCTGCGCAAGGCCGGCGCGGTGATCCTGGGCAAGGCGAACTTGACGGAATTCGCCAACATCCTCGCGATCGACATGCCCTCGGGCTATTCATCGCTGGGCGGCCAGGTGAAAAACCCGTACGTGCCGACGCTGATGGACGATCGTGGCATCCCGGTCGTAGACCCGGGTGGCTCAAGCTCGGGCTCGGCGGTCGCCGTGGCGGCGGGCCTGTGTGCGGTCTCGATCGGCACCGAGACCTCGGGCTCGCTGCTGCATCCTGCCAGCCGCAATGGCCTCGTCACGGTCAAGCCGACCGTCGGGCTGATCAGCCGCACCGGCATCGTGCCGATCGCGCATAGCCAGGACACTGCGGGGCCGATGACGCGCACGGTGCGCGACGCGGCAATGCTGCTGAACGTTCTGGCCGTCAGCGACCCGTGCGATCCCGTGACGGAGCGGCAGCGCAGGCCGGCCGATTACACGGTCGACCTCGTACGCGATGCGATGAAGGGTGCGCGCATCGGTGTGCCGAGCGATCCCGCCGATCCGCTGAACGATTGCTTCTACGGCAAGCTGCCACCCGACGGGGCCAAGCTGATGGCCGAGGTCATCAAGGTGATGGAGGATCTGGGCGCCGTCATCGTGCGCGCCAACATGCCGACACGCGGTTGGATTGCCGGGCCGGGCACCGGCATGGCCGTGCTCAACCGTAATCCGCTCAGCCGCAACAAGGGCAATCCGACCGGCTCGCCGATCGTGTTTCTCTACGAGCTGAAATACGGGCTCAATCTCTATCTCAGGGATTGGGCAACCAATACCGATATCAAGATTATGGCCGATATCATTGCCTTCAACGCGGCGAATGCGGACAAGGCGCTGCGCTTCGGCCAGGACCTGTTTCTCGCCGCCGATCTCACCAAAGGCGATCTGAGCGAGCGCGAATACAAATCGGCCCGTGCCATGGACTTGCTCGCCGCCAAGACGTGCGGCATGGACGCCTATATGAATCAGCACAAGCTGGACGCTGTCCTGTTCCCGGGCGCGACCGGCGCAGCGATTGCGGCTAAAGCGGGCTATCCCAGCGTCATGGTGCCGGCCGGCTTCCTCTCGGAAGCGGGCGACAAGGATACGCCCGACTATCCGCTCGGCGTCAGCTTCGCCGGCCGTGCCTGGAGCGAGCACAAGCTTTTGCGTCTGGCTTATGCCTACGAGCAGGCATCGCAGATGCGCAAGCCGCCGCCCGGTTTGATTGCGCTTTAGAATCTGGTGCTGGTTCGATCAGCAGCCCCGGCAAATGCCGGAGATCTTGCGGTCGACGTTGGCATCCTCCCTATCAAGGAAAATCCTCCGGTCCTATGGTTGTCGTGGGAGCGTCGGCAGCGTGCGGCTGACGGTGGCCGACCGGCGCCGTCCAGGGCCTCGTGGTCGTTTCCTTTCCGGGCAGCGATGGATGGGAAGATTGCGCCGAGACTGTGCCTATCGTTGATACGATCGCGACCACAACCAGCATCCTTGAGGTGATCATAGGTGTCTCCAAATGATTCCCGCATGCATGCGCGGTTCTGACGTCTGGATTTGGATCGGAGACCCGTTATTCCCCGTCGTAGCGCAGGCGTGATGACGCCCTAGCCCAGCGTGGGAATGAAATGCGGCAATTGACGTCGGAGGGCCGCCAAAGCTCGCGCTGGCGGCAGGAAACAAGTCCCGCTGCCCGGGCGTTATCTTCCTTCGGAAGAACGTGGTATTCCCACAAAGCAGGCAGCGATTTTTGACCTCCAACCGGCAGCGCCAAATGTCCTCGTCTGAGCCCCCGATGATACGCAGTGACGCAGCCCGCCGAGGGCGGAGACAGACGAAGACCCTGCTGCTGATTTTGGCCGTCGGATTTCTCGTTTTCGGAGCCGCTGCGGGTACATTGTATTACGCGCTGCGGCCGATAACTCTCCGAATTGCCGTCGGACCGCCGGGAAGCAACGATCACAAGGTGATCGAGGCGATGACCGAGGCCTTTGCCAACGAAAGCAGGACTGTAAAGCTGTCTCCGATCGTGACCGCCGGGGCGGCCGAAGCTCTCGCTCTGCTCGGTGCCGGCAAGGCCGACCTTGCGGTCGGTCGCGGCGATCTGGAAATGCCGGCAGACGCGCAAACAGTCGTCATCTTGCGCAAGAATTTCGTCGTGCTGTGGTCTTCTTCGGGAGTTGCGGGCAAGAGCTCCAAGCGGAAGCCGGCGCCGAAAATCAAGGAAGTCGCCGATCTCGCAGGGCGCAGGGTGGGAGTGATCGGCGCGACCCCGGCGAACGCCGCGTTGCTGAGAGTCATCCTGAGCGCCGCCGGTGTGGCGCCGGACAAGGTCACGGTCACTCAATTCGGCACCGGCCAGCTTGAGGAGCTGGCGCGCGACCCGAGCCTCGACGCATTCATGGCGGTCGGTCCGCTCGACAGCAAGATAACCGCCGACGCCGTTGCCGCGACCGCCCGGACGCGTGGCGAGCCGAAATTTCTCGCGATCGACGCATCGGAAGCCATCGCCCTGAAGCATCCGCGTTATGAATCGGAGGAAATTCCTCCAAGCATTTTCAATGCGAATCCCGCCTGGCCCGATGACAAGGTGGAGACTGTCAGTGTCAGTCATTTGATCGTCGCACGGAATGCCTTGTCCGAAACGACAGTGGCGGCGTTTTACCGCCAGCAATTCGCCCTCCGGCAGGCGATTGCGAGGCAGGTGCCTGGCGCTGCGCAAATCACCAAGCCGGACACCGAGAAAGAAGCCGAGCTGCCGGTACACCGGGGAGCGGCGGCCGTGATCGACGGCACTGAGCGCACCTTCCTCGACAGATACGGCGACTACTTCTGGTTTGCGCTGCTGCTTCTCTCCGGCATTGGTTCGGCCGGCGCCTGGCTGCGTCAATATCTCAATCGGGATGAAAGGGACGAGAACACCGGCCATCGCAACAGAATTCTGGCCCTGGTTTCCAGGGTGCGCACCGCGGAGTTCGACCACGAACTGCTGGCCATGCAGCAGGAGGTCGACGCCATCATCGAGGAAACGCTTGGCTGCTACGATGACGGCGCCATCGAGGAGGAGGAGCTGGCAGCCTTTGGCCTGGTGCTCGAACTGTTCGATCATGCCCTCAGCGAGAGGCGCGCAGCGTTGCAAACGGCTCCTTCGAACGTGCTCGCCGCGCGGCGGTAGCGATACGATAAGCCCGCTGGCCGCTGAATCCTGGAGAACAGCCAAACCTAGATCGGGTCCTTTAGCAGGCGCTCCATGATGATCGTGCGTTCGTCACCATGATAGCTGTCGTGCACCGCCTTGAACCCGAGCCGCGCGTAGAAAGTCTCGGCGGTGACGGAAGAAGGGACGGTCAGCGAAGCGACGTTTCGTGCGCGCGCCGTGCGCTCGATCTCGGCCATCAGCAGCTTGCCGATGCCCCCGGCCTGAACATCGGGAGCCACGAAGACCGTGCGGACCACGCTTCCGTCGAGGCTTGCTGTTCCAACTATGCGGCTGCGGATCGTGGCGACAAACACGGAGCGTTGTCCGATCAGCCGCCGCACGGCATCGGGACTGAAACTATGCGCGATCCTTTCGATGATCTCGTCCGCATAGTCCTTCGCGTTCGTTTCCCGCAGCGCCCGCAAGATGATAGCACTGATCCCATCGGCATCATTCGCGAGTGCGGGCCGGATTGTGCATTCCATGGGGCGCTCCAACCGTCGCTGTAGGTCCGCGGCCATAAACAGCCAATGCCGTTCGCCGTCCTGCCATGCCTCGCAACTGCAAGCTATTGCAGTCCCAGACCGCTGCAGTACCACGCCATATCTTCGTGTCTCCAGCCGCGCTTGACGCCTGACTCCTTGCATTCGTTGTAGGTCTTGAAGTTTGCTCCGTTTCGGCAGCCTGACGGGTAGCTCCCAAAGCCGCCACCCGAGGTGGAACATGCGACCGAGCTGGCCGCCGTGGTCGGGGCGGCCATCGCTTTGGGAGCTGCGTTCGCTGATGTGATCGACAGAATCATCAAGCCCCCCAGCGCAAAAACCGAAGCTTTCATTGCCTTCTCCTGATTGGCGGATGCCTGATGCGATCTAAGGATGTGTTATAGCGATAAATGCAACCTGAATGAAAGAGCCCGCGCGGCAGGCGCTTTCTGGTTTTTTCCGTTCGACAGCAAACCGCGACTGCGTTGTTCCTCGAAAGGAACGGTCGGGAGCTCAAGGCGTTTGAGGTAGCGAAAGGACACTTCCATGACCGAAAAATTCGATCCGGCACCGCCGGACAAGAACGCGGAAGATCTCAAGCGTGGCATCCGACGCGACAAGGCCAAGGACGACGAGTTGGACAAGGGCTTGAAGGACAGTTTCCCGGCGTCGGACCCGGTGAGCAGCACCCAGGCGTCCAAGGCAACACCGGACGCATGAAGGAGGGATAGACTATGGGCCTCGCAGCCTATGATATTGTTGGCAGGGACGGTGCCTGGCACGTCGACCACGATGGCGAAGTCCGGAACACGTACCAGACCAAGGAAGCCCCTTTCGAGGCGGCCGTTGCGGCGGCATCGCTCGCCATGCGGCAGGGGCACTCCGTCCGGCTGACGGTGCCGGAGAGCGAGAACGCCGTCGGCGCAGAAAATTCGGGCGGATGACCTTCGAGGGCATTCTGATTCTACACGGCCGCCAGCAAATGGGCGGGCGCGAAAGGCTTGTGCAAAAAGGTCGTGTTGGGCGGGAGGGGCGCCATCACCGTCCCGGACATCAGCACGATGTTGAGCCCGGGATGCGCACTGCGAGCGTACTCCGCGAGCTCGAGCCCGGTCATTCTCCCAGCGAGGTTGTGATCAGTGATGAGCGCCCGTAGCTCATTGCCAGTAGACGCTACGATTAGCTCCGCCGCTTCTGCGGTGGCACATTCGACGACTTCGAACCCTTCGTCCTTAAGAAGGTCGGATAGAACTTCGCGCTGGAGCGAGTCGTCCTCGACCAGCAGCATGACGAAATTCGACATGCGGTCATTCCCAACTTATCGGATGTTAATGCGCTTCTTCGAGGATTGTTCGGTTGTGATGTCTTCGTTCGGCGCTCCCGTTCGCCACGGCATGATCAGTCGAACATGTTGCATTCTCGTTGAGGTTTCGACGGAGGCGCCGAAGCGGGGATCGAACAGGAGTGGCCATGGCAATCGTCTTCATCACGGGCAGCACGGACGGTTTGGGCCGCGCAGCTGCCCAGTCTCTCCTCGAACAGGGCCACCAAGTCGTCCTGCACGCGCGATCGGCGGAACGTGCGGCGGCAATCGCCGGGCTTGAATCGCATTCCGCACGGGTCGTGATCGGCGATCTCAAGAGCGTCGCCCAGACGAGGCACGTGGCAGACCAGGTCAACGCAATCGGACGAATGGACGCGGTCATCCACAACGCCGGGGTCTATACCGAGCGCAGCCGCGGCCCGACGCCCGAAGGCCACGCCACCACCCTGGCGGTCAACACGCTCGCGCCCTATTTGCTCACCGCCCTGACGAAACGCCCCGATCGGCTGGTGTATCTCAGCAGCGGACTCCATCGCGGCGGAGAGGGATCGTTGGGCGATCTCGACTGGACGAGGCGAACCTGGGATCCGGCCAAGGCGTATGCGGAGAGCAAGCTGCACATGGTCGCATTGGCCTTTGCCCTGGCGCGGCGTTGGCCGCAGGTGCTGAGCAACGCCGTCGATCCCGGCTGGGTCCGCACCAAAATGGGCGGTGCCGGAGCGCCGGTCGGCGTGGCCACCGGACAACGGACGCAGACCTGGCTGGCGGTGAGCGATGATCCCGCCGCCCTGGTCAGCGGTCGTTACTGGCATGACCTCCGGCAACAAGCGCCGGCGCACGAAGCGACCGATGTCGATTTTCAGGAGAGGCTTATCGACAAGCTGGGCGAGTTGACGGGGGTGACGCTGCCTCCGGCGTAGAAGCAATTCGCCTGAAGGATGGGTGAGCTGAAGCGAAACCCATCAAGCTTCTAGACTGCGTCCGTCGGGGCGATGGGTTTCGCATGAGCTCAACCCATCCTACGAGCTGATCGGGCGTTGGTCCGAATGACCGGAATGTGCACCGATGCCTTGTCGATCCGGTGTTTCCTCCGAAGACCTCGCGTGAGGTCCGTCAGACGTCCGTCATCGGAAGCACTTCCAGCTTCGCTGCTGATTTTTCCAACAAGGAGGCCTGACCCGTCCGCCGAGGGTCATTCCGATAGTTTTGAAAGTCTGCATCGGATGCGAAGCTGACGATGTGCATCTCGATGGTGCGATCAGGATTTCGAAGCCGCCGCTGCAGACGTCCGTTGAACTCGGGCAAGAGCGGCAGAACCGCATACTCGTAGGCCCGAAAGTCCGCGACCCCCTCTGCCGGTATTCTGGCCATGAGTACGAGCGTGATTGGGTTGGTTTGATGGGACATCGCCGCCTGTCGATCGCACCGCTGCCATGGTGCGATCATGCGCCTGTTTTGCCCGACGGGTCAAATCCGATTCGTAAAATCGAAAGTTCAAAAAAGCCCAATGTCAACAACGTGCCGGCTACTGTGCTTGGGGTTGTTTTCGCGTTTTTTAATTGTCCGGCCCCAAAATACTTCGCCGGCCCGCCTAATCCTGCCCGAGATGGCCCGGGCGCTCGCCTCAGCTATCCACCTTCAGCGCGGCAATAAAAGCTTCCTGCGGGATGTCGACCTTGCCGAACTGCCGCATCTTCTTCTTGCCTTCCTTCTGCTTCTCCAGAAGTTTGCGCTTACGCGTGATGTCGCCGCCGTAGCACTTTGCGGTGACGTCCTTGCGCAGCGCGCGCACCGTTTCGCGCGCGATCACCTTGCCGCCGATCGCTGCCTGGATCGGAATCTGGAACATGTGCGGCGGGATCAAATCCTTCATCTTCTCGACCATGGCGCGGCCGCGGCCCTCGGCGCGGGTGCGATGCACCAGCATCGAGAGTGCGTCGACCGGCTCGTTGTTGACGAGGATCTGCATCTTCACCAGATCGGCCGGCTTGTAGTCGGTGAGATGATAGTCGAACGAGGCATAGCCCTTGGAGACCGACTTCAAGCGGTCGTAGAAGTCGAACACGACCTCGTTGAGCGGCAGATCGTATTTCACCATGGCGCGGGAGCCGACATAGGTCAGCTCCTTCTGCGAGCCGCGGCGGTCCTGGCACAGCTTCAGCACGCTGCCGAGATATTCGTCGGGGGTGAGGATCGTGGCCTCGATCCAGGGCTCCTGGATCTCCGCAATCTTGACCACGTCCGGCATGTCGACAGGATTGTGGATCGAGATTTCCTGCCCGTCGGTCAGGCTCATCTTGTAGATCACGCTCGGCGCGGTCGCGATCAGGTTGAGATCGAATTCCCGCGACAGACGCTCCTGGATGATCTCCAGATGCAACAGTCCGAGGAAGCCGCAGCGGAAGCCGAAGCCGAGTGCGGCCGAGGTCTCCATCTCGTAGGAGAAGCTGGCATCGTTGAGGCGCAGCTTGCCCATCGCCGCGCGCAAGGTCTCGAAGTCATCGGCGTCGGCGGGGAACAGGCCGCAGAACACCACGGGTATGGCCGGCTTGAAGCCCGCCAACATCTCGGTGACAGGCTTCTTGTCGTCGGTGATGGTGTCGCCGACGCGGGTGTCGGCCACTTCCTTGATCGCGGCGGTGATGAAGCCGATCTCGCCCGGGCCGAGCTCGTCGACCTGCGTCATCTTCGGGGTGAAGAAGCCGACGCGCTCGATGTCATAGGCCGCGCCCGTGCCCATCATGCGGACCCGGCTGCCCTTCTTCATGACGCCGTCGACGACGCGGATCAGCACCACCACGCCGAGATAGACGTCGTACCAGCTGTCGACCAACAGCGCCTTCAGCGTCGCTCCGCGGTCGCCCTTCGGCGGCGGCAGGCGGGTGACGATCGCTTCCAGCACATCGGGCACGCCGAGGCCGGTCTTGGCCGAGATCATCACGGACTCGGAGGCGTCGATGCCGATGACGTCCTCGATCTGTTGCTTGACCTTCTCCGGCTCTGCGGCGGGAAGGTCGACCTTGTTCAGGACCGGAACGATCTCATGCCCCGCATCGAGCGCGTGGTAGACGTTGGCGAGCGTCTGTGCCTCCACGCCCTGGCTGGCGTCGACCACCAGCAGGGAACCCTCGCAGGCCGCCAGCGACCGCGAGACTTCGTAGGCGAAGTCGACATGGCCGGGCGTGTCCATCAGGTTGAAAATGTAATCCTTGCCGTCCTTGGCGCGGTAGGCGAGGCGCACCGTCTGCGCCTTGATGGTGATGCCGCGCTCGCGCTCGATGTCCATGGAATCGAGCACCTGCTCCTTGCCCGCCATTTCCCGGTCGGTGAGGCCGCCGGTCATCTGGATCAGGCGGTCGGCCAGCGTCGATTTGCCATGGTCGATATGGGCGACGATGGAGAAATTGCGGATGTTGGAAATGGGGACGGTCGTCATGGGCGCGGGATACCACTCACACCCCCGTGCGGCAACCATATTGCTGTAATTTCAGGGCCTTTGTTCACGCCAAGCTGATTCCACGAAGGCCCGAAACGCGCTACGCAACGCCTGATGTCCAGGCCCATGTCCACGACCTCGATCCCGTCTGCCCGAGCCCGCGCGAAGACCCGGGTGAGCTATGCCCGCTTTCGGGCCTGGCTGGTTGCCAGCGCGACCCGCCCGGAGGCACGCCTGTGGCTGGTGATCCAGCTTGCCATCCTGCATGCGGTGCTCTGGACCTTCATCCTGATCAATCTCAAGGCAGCGCAGGACGTTCACATGGACGTCGCGGAAGCCTGGGGCTGGGGCCAGAAATTCCTCTGGGGCTATGGCAAGCACCCGCCGCTGTCGGGCTGGGTCGCCGGCCTCTGGTTCACAGTGTTCCCGCCGACGGATTGGGCGACCTATGCGCTGGCGATGGCGACCGTCAGCACCGGTATGGTGATCTGCTGGCTCATCGCGCTGCGCGTCGTGGATGCGCGGCGCGCGTTCCTGGTCGTGGTGATGGTCGCGCTCTACCCGATCTTCAATTTCAAGGGTTTCAAGTACAATCCCGACCTGCTCCAGCTCGTCACTTTGCCGCTCCTCGTGCTCGCTTATCTCAATGCGTTCGAGAAGCGGAGCTGGCAATCCGGAGTCTTGCTCGGCCTTGCCGGCGCGCTGGCGCTGATGACCAAATACTGGGTGCTGACCATGATCGGCGCCATCGGGCTTGCCGCGCTGATCCATCCGGAGCGAATGAGGTTCTTGTCGTCACCGGCGCCATGGGCTGCGATCGCGACGATGGTGGTGGCGATGATTCCGCACATCGTCTGGCTGGCGGACGCGCATTTCGTGCCGCTGACCTATGCCGGCGATACCTACAGCCTCGAGGACAGCGGCCAGGTGCATCAGCTCGTGGCCGGCTATGTCCTGCATAATGTCGCGCTGCTGGCATTGCCGGTGGCGCTGGCCGCGCTGGCGATGGCGCTGGTGCCGCCTTGGTTCAGGCTGCTCCTGCGTGCGCCCTGGCGCATCGTCACGCGGGCCTGGGCGCGCGGCGCGAATGCGAGCGTGAACCTTTCGCAGGCGCGCAACGTCCGGCTCATTCAGATCATCGTCGCGGTCGGTCCCGCACTCGGCGCGCTGGCTTTCAGCATCTACATGAAGACCGATTGGGGCATCTCGCTGTTCTTCCTGGTGCCGCTCGCGCTGGTCGCGATCCCGGCCTTGCGGGTGCAGAGTGCTGCGGTGTTCAACATTGTCGCGATCTGGCTCGTGCTCAGCGTCGCCACGCTCGCTGCCTCGCCCTGGATCGCCGCGCGCGAGATGGCGGCCAATGCCGGCAACACGGCGACCTATGGCGCGCGCTCGGATCTCGCGCGCGAGCTGACGCAGGCCTGGCACGCGCGCTTCGCCTCGCGCTGGGCGGTCGTCGCCGGCACCATGGAGTCGATCCAGCCGATGGTGTTCTACAGCCCGGATCATCCGGCCGCGTTCACGCCGCTCGAGGCCTGGGGGTCCGGGTTGATTTCGCCCGATGACGTCAAGAGATTCGGCTTCATCGGCGTGTTCGATCCGGCCGACGGTCGCCTGCCGGCGTTCGAGAAATGGGTGTCCGAGGTTGCGCCGAACGCCGAGCGCATCGTGATGACGACGCGCCGTTTCACCCACGGCAAGGCCGGTCCGTCGATGAGCTGGAACATCTACATCGCGCCGCCGGGGAAGTGATCGAGGCGACGCCGCC
Organism: Bradyrhizobium sp. 40; assembly: GCF_023100925.1. Lineage (NCBI taxonomy): Bacteria > Pseudomonadati > Pseudomonadota > Alphaproteobacteria > Hyphomicrobiales > Nitrobacteraceae > Bradyrhizobium > Bradyrhizobium sp. 40. Next base: position 6,904,491 of record NZ_CP064688.1, on the reverse strand, counting down.
TAAATCCCTTCCTCGTTGAATTTGCTTTCAACGAGTTCGGTGATCGCCGCCAGCGCGGCTTCGGCATCATCGCCGGAAGCGGCGACCGTGATGGTGGTGCCGGGACCGGCGGCGAGCATCATCAGGCCCATGATCGAGGTGCCGCCCACGGTTTCGCCGCCGCGAGTCACCCAGACCTGCGCGCTGAAGCGCTCGACGGCCTGGACGAACTTTGCGGAGGCCCGCGCGTGCAGGCCGCGCTTGTTGATGATCAGGAGGTCCTTGGAGATCGCGCCCGCGGGCACGCCCGTCCCGGCTTGCGGCGCCTCGTCGCTCATTTGCCGGCGAGGACGCGGCTGGCGATGGTGACGTATTTGCGGCCGGCTTCCTGGGCCATCGCGATCGCGTCCGGGAGCGGACGCTCCTCGCGCACCTTGGCGAGCTTCACCAGCATGGGAAGGTTGATGCCCGCGAGCACTTCCACCTTCGGCCGGCTCATGCAGGATATTGCCAGGTTGGATGGCGTGCCGCCGAACATGTCGGTGAGGATCGCGACGCCGTCGCCGGAATCGACGCGGTTAACCGCCTCGATAATGTCGCTTCGACAGAGATCGGAATCATCTTCGGCGCCGATCGTGATCGCTTCGATTTGCTTTTGTGGGCCCATGACATGTTCAAGCGCTGCCTTGAATTCGTCGGCAAGGCGCCCGTGGGTCACAAGTACTAGACCAATCATCGGAAAACTCCTCGCGGGCGCTTTTGGTGCACCGCACGAACGCGCCACTTTGACCATCCAGAGCCCCCGCGCAAGAGGCGATGTTGCGTATCTCCCTGAATCTAGACGGATGGATAAGGGGAGCTGCGCCGGTCTATTCGGTCGCGAGTGTGGGGTTCATATGGTTACCATTTCCCTTCAAACAATCGCCTGAAGGGTTAACGGAAGATGAACTCTTGGTAGTGGTCAAGGCCGCGACAACCAGAGGAAGGGGCGAATAGTCGCGGCCGATTGGGATTCGCGGTATTTCGACACCTAAAATAGCTGTTTTCAGGGATTCGGCCGGCGGCAGCCGCTCCGCGTCCGCGGCGTCCAGATCGACCACGAGGCCGACGGTCGCATGCTCCACAAAGTCGCAGCGGCGGATTCCGAGCCCCCGGATCTCGATCAGGCCGGCCAGGACCGGGGCGGGGCGGACCTCAATTTCGCGGCCGAGTGTCGCCAGATGGACACGGTCATCGCCGACCAGAACGGCCCTTTCGAGCACGCCGCTACGTCCCGCCATGATCAAATCGAAGGCAAGGCGCGACTTGCCGGAGCCCGAGGGCCCGCGGATCAGCACCGCCAGATCTCCAACCTTGACCGCCGAGGCGTGAATGCTGGGGCCGCCGTCGCTCATAGCGCCGGGAGCCTCACCACGAAGCGCGCGCCGACAACAACTGGCGCTCCGTCCTCATCCGCCGGGCCGGGACGGTTCTCCGCCCAGATGCGTCCGCCATGCGCGTCGACGATCTGCTTGGAGATCGACAGGCCGAGGCCGGAGTTCTGGCCAAAGCCCTGATGAGGGCGGTCGGTGTAGAAGCGCTCGAAGATGCGCTCCAGCGCGTCGTCGCGGATTCCGGGCCCGTCGTCGTCGACCACGATCTCGATCTCGCCGCGCACGCGGCGACAGGTGAGGCGCACCTTGTTGCCGGGCTCGGAGAAGGACTGTGCGTTCGAGAGCAGGTTGGAGACGATCTGTCCGAGCCGCGAATCGTGGCCCGTCACGGCGAAATTGTCGGTCGGGCCGCGGCCCTCGAAACGCATTTCGACCGCGACGTCATGGCCGAGCTTGGTTTCATTGGCGACGGACACGAGCGTGGTCAGCAGGCGGCGCAGATCGACCGGGATCGCATCCTGGCGCTGCAGTTCTGCATCGAGACGGCTGGCGTCGGAGATGTCCGAGATCAGCCGGTCGAGCCGCTTGACGTCATGCTCGATCACCTCGAGCAGGCGCGCGCGGCTGTTCTCGTTGCGCGCCAGCGGCAACGTCTCGACCGCGGAGCGCAACGAAGTCAACGGGTTCTTCAATTCGTGCGCGACGTCGGCGGCGAACATCTCGATCGCTTCGATGCGGCTGTACAGTGCACTGGTCATGTCGCGCAGCGCACCGGAGAGATGGCCGATCTCGTCGCGACGACGGGTGAAGTCGGGAATCTCGACCCGGGTCCTGATCCGGCGGCGGATCAGTTCGGCGCTGTCGGCGAGCCGGCGGACCGGACCTGCGATCGTGCTGGCGAGCAGCAGCGACAGCATGATCATGACCGCGGCGGCGACGCCGCCCACCTTGAGGATCGCGAGGCGCTCGGCGGTGACCATCTGGTCGATGTCGTCGCCCTGCGTCGACAGCATCAGCGCGCCGTGGATGGCGCGCGAGCGCAGCACGGGGACCGCGACAGAGACGATCACCTCGCCGCGCGCATTGACCCGCACCATCGAGCGCTTCTGGCCCTGGAGCGCGTCGCCGACCTCCGCATAGCCATTGCCGTTCTCGGGGCCGAGCTCGCGATAGAGCGGCAGGTCGCCGCGATTGAGCCAGGTGCGGACCGCGACCATGCCGCGTTCGACCATGCCCGGCTTCTCGGCGGCGACCGACGGCAGGGGGAAGCGCACCACGGTATCGAGGCTGCGGCTGTCGACCAGCAGGCTGCCGTTCGGGTCGTAGATGCGGGCGCGCGTCTTGGTAGGCGAGATCAGCGTGCGCAGCACCGGCGCCACGCGCTCCGGATTGATCGGAAAATCCAGCGGGGAATACTCGTCCGAGCCGCCATAGGTCTCGCCCGGCTTGAGGTCGAGCAACCGGTCGGGGTCGATGGTGATGGCGTTGGTCTGCACCGTCGCGGAGGCTGCGATCGCGCCGGCGATGATCTCCGCCTGCACCAGCAGGCTCTGCGCGCGCGCGTCGATCAGACCGGCGCGGAATTGCGACAAATAGAGGATGCTCGCCACCAGCGCGACGAGGCCGGCGAGGTTGAGCGAAACGATGCGGCGGGTCAGGCTCGAAAAGGACAGCGCGAAGAAGAACTGCCCGGCGCGCTTCAACCAGTTCAGCGGACGCCAGCCCTGCACGGCCGGCTTGTCCTCGGCCAATTGATCCGGAGCGCCGTGGGCGGTGACGTCCTCGGCGTTCTGGTTCTCGTCAGGCTGCGTTCGGTCAAGCAATGCTCACGCCCGCGTTAGGACAGCTCGTGCGAAGGTCCCCGCATCCTAGAGCCATCCCGGTCCCGATGGAATCAGAACCGGCGATGCTCTCGGTCTTTCGTGGAGGCGCGTGCGCCTCAGGCTTCCTTGAAGCGGTAGCCGACGCCGTACAGCGTCTCGATCATTTCGAACTCGTTGTCGACCACCTTGAACTTCTTGCGCAGCCGCTTGATGTGGCTGTCGATGGTGCGGTCGTCGACATAGACTTGGTCGTCATAGGCGGCGTCCATCAGCGCGTTGCGGCTCTTCACCACGCCGGGCCGGGTCGCGAGCGCCTGCAGGATCAGGAATTCGGTGACGGTCAGCGTCACCGGCTCGTTCTTCCAGGTGCAGGTGTGCCGTTCAGGATCCATGCGCAGCAGGCCGCGGTCGAGCGCCTTGGCGTCGTTCTCCTTCGGCGTGACGGTCGGGTCCTTCGGCGCCGAACGGCGCAGCACCGCCTTGACGCGCTCGACCAGCAGGCGCTGCGAGAACGGTTTGCGGATGAAGTCGTCGGCGCCCATCTTGAGGCCGAACAGCTCGTCGATCTCTTCGTCCTTGGAGGTCAGGAAGATCACGGGCAGGTCGGATTTCTGCCGCAGCCGGCGCAACGTCTCCATGCCGTCCATGCGCGGCATCTTGATGTCGAGGATGGCAAGATCGGGTTGGGTGGTGCGGAAACCGTCGAGCGCGGAGGCGCCATCGGTGTAGGTCATGATGCGGTAGCCTTCGGCCTCCAGCGCGATCGAGACGGATGTGAGAATGTTGCGGTCGTCGTCGACCAAAGCGATTGTGGGCATGAGCCTCTGCTTTCTGCTTTCCGTTTGGGTCGTGGCTTGAAACGGCGAGCAATCCACTGATGCGCCGCATACATGGGTGCCGATGTTGGCATTCGAACCTTGTCACCGAGCAATGCAAGCTAGGCTGAAGTGTGACCAAGTTCCACGAAACACGGCAGATTCGCCGCATCTCGACCCATAACCGGGCCCCGGTTTACCCGAAAAAAGGCCCTCCATGCAACCACCTGACCCGAGAAAGCCGATGCAACCGACCTCCGATTTCGACCCCGGAAGGCTCGCCAAATCACTGCTGCGGCGGTCACGGCAGGGGGCCCTGGCGACATTGATGGCCGGCAGCGGCGATCCCTATTGCTCCCTGGTCAATCTGGCCAGCCATCCGGATGGCTCTCCGATCCTGCTGATCTCGGGATTGGCGGTGCACACCAGGAACATCCTGGCCGACAGCCGGGTGTCCCTGATGCTGGACGAGCGGGCGGCGGGCGATCCGCTGGAAGGCGCCCGGATCATGCTGTCCGGCCATGCCGAGTCGGCCGATACGGACAAGGATCTGCTCCGGCGACGGTATCTCAATGCTCATCCCTCAGCGGAAACCTTTGTTTCCTTTAAGGATTTCTCCTTCTTCCGGATTCGCCCCACGGGAACCCATCTGGTCGCCGGCTTCGGCCGGATCGTTGACCTCAAGCCGGAGCAATTCCTGACCGACCTCACGGGGGCCGAGGACTTGCTGGCGGCGGAGGAGGGCGCGGTGGAGCATATGAATGCCGACCACCGCGAGGCCATGGGCCTCTATGCAACAAAACTGCTCGGTGCTGCCGCGGGCGACTGGCGCTGCACCGGCTGCGATCCGGAGGGCCTCGACATGCAGGACGGCCAGACCGTCTTGCGGCTGGACTTCCCGGAGCGCGTCGCTGATGGCACGGCGCTGCGCAAGATTCTGGTTCGCCTCGCCGGCGAAGCGCGCACCAGGATGGACCAGAGCGCAACACATTGAACGCTGCTGCCCATCGCCGCGACCCAAGTTCGTTACCGGTCAGAAGGCGGCGGCGAGAGCGTCATGGCAGAATGGAATAAACTGACGCTGGTTGCGGGTTTGACGCTCGCGATCACTGCATCGCTTATCACGCCAAGCCTTGCCCAGAAAGGTCTCGCCGCGGAGAGCGCGCGGATCAACGCACTGATGAGCGCCGGCAGATATTCGGAAGCACTGCCTGTGGCGCAAGGTATGGTCGCGAATCTGGAGAAGAGCGACACAGGTCGCGAACTCGCCGCCGCGCTGAACAACCTCGGCCAGGTTCATGCCGGTCAGGGCCACGACGATCTGGCTGAGCCGCTCTACAAGCGCGCCATCATGCTGATGGAAAAGTCGCTCGGTCTCGAAACCCCGTTGATCGGAGCCGAACTGAGCAACCTCGCCGCGCTCTACCAGCGGCAGAGCCGCTTTGCCGAGGCCGAACCTCTATTCAAGCGCGCGCTCGCCGTTCGCGAGAAGGGATTGTCGCGCGAGCATCCCGATGTCGGCCAGTCGCTCAATAATCTCGCCACGCTCTATGTGAAGCAGCAGCACTATGCCGAAGCCGAGCCGCTGTTTCAGCGCGCGCTCGCGATCTACCAGAAGGCCGGCGGACCCGAGCATCCGGCGGTGGCCACCGTCCTGAACAATCTCGGCCAGGTCTATCGCGATCTCAACCGCGATACGGACGCGGAAGCGCCGATCAAGCGCTCGCTCGCGATCCGGGAGAAGGTGCTGGGACCGGGTCATCCCGACGTTGCCCGCTCGCTGAACAATCTCGCCGGCCTCTACGAGCACCAGCAACGCTACGGCGACGCCGAGCCGCTCTATCGCCGCGCGCTGCTCATCCGCGAAAATGCGCTTGGGCCCGATCATCCTGACGTCATGACCTCGACCAGCAATCTCGCTTATTTCCTCTACGTGGCCGGGCGCACCGCGGACGCATTGCCGTTCGCGGAAAAGACGCTTCGGGGCGATCGCGCCCAGCTGCGCGTCGTGTTGCCGGTCCTGTTTGCCGCGCGCCAACAGGATCTGCTGCCCGGCGACAAGGCGCTGGACGAGGCCCTCGCCGCGATCCAGCGCGGCACACAATCGTCCGCGGCGACCGCCGTGAACAAGCTCGCGGTGCGGCTTGCCGCCGGCAGCGACCGCCTCGCCGAGCTGGTGCGCCGGGACCAGGATCTCGCGGCTGAGTCCGAGGCACTCGACAAGGCGATCGTCACGGCGGTGTCGAAGCAATCCGCGCAGCGCGATCTCGCAACCGAGCAGCGCAGCCGCGCGCGGATTGCAACGATTGCCGACGAGCGTACGGGCTTGCAGAAGACGCTCGCGGCCGAGTTTCCCGACTACGCGTCGCTCTCCAATCCTCTGCCGTTGACGGCAAAGGACATCCAGCTGCTGCTGTCGGCCGACGAGGCGATGGTGCTCTACTCCGTCGTCGACAAGCAGAGCTATGTCATCTCGATCACGCGCGAGGGCGTCGACTGGAAGGCTATTCCACTCGGCGCGGATGCGCTGACGCAGAAGGTGACGGCATTCCGCAAGGGACTCGATGTCGGCAAAGCGCGCGATGCCTCCGGCAAATCCGGATTGTTCGATCTCGCGCTCGCCAACGAACTCCATGTCGCGCTGCTCGGTCCGGTCGAGGCGTTGACAAAGGACAAGCGCAGCCTGCTGGTGGTGCCGTCGGCTGCGCTGACCGCATTGCCGTTTCATCTGCTCGTCACCGAGAAGCCGCAGGCTGCGATCCCGGACACGCTCGAAGGCTATCGCGGCGCCGCCTGGCTGCTGCGGCGTCAGGCCGTCTCGGTGCTGCCGTCGGTTGTCAGTCTGAAATCGCTGCGCGCCTTCGCGCGTCGGGACCAAAGCGTGAAGCCGATGACCGGCTTCGGCGATCCCGTGTTCAATCCTGCACTGGAAGCGCCCGCCGAGCGGCGCGCCGCGAACGGCAAGGTCGCCGCGCGCAGCATCGCGACCATTGCCTATAGCGATTTCTGGCGCGGTGCCGGCGTCGATCGCGCGCGGCTTGCGCAGGCGCTGCCGCAACTGCCCGACACCGCCGATGAGTTGAACGCGGTGGCCAGGGATGTCGGGGCTGCCGAGGCCGATATTCATCTCGGCCGCGACGCCAGCGAGACGACGCTCAAGCGTGCAGCGCTTGCTCAATACGGCATCATCTACTTTGCCACCCACGGCCTGGTTGCCGGCGACATCAAGGGACTGGGTGAGCCCTCGCTCGCGCTCTCCATTCCCGATCAGCCCACTGAGCTCGACGACGGTCTGCTCACCGCAAGTGAAGTCGCTCAGCTCAAGCTCAATGCGGATTGGGTTGTGCTGTCGGCCTGCAACACCATCGCGGGCGACAAGCCCGGCGCCGAGGCCCTGTCGGGACTGGCGCGCTCGTTCTTCTACGCCGGTGCGCGCGCACTCCTGGTCTCGCATTGGGCCGTGGATTCGGAAGCTGCCACACGTCTGACCACGATGACTTTCGAGCTGCTCAAAAACGAACCAAAAATCGGTCGTGCCGAAGCGTTGCGCCGCGCGATGTTAACCTATGTTGAAGACACCTCGTCTCCGCGCAACGCCTATCCTGCGATGTGGGGGCCCTTCGCGCTCATCGGCGAAGGCGCGGTACGATAGGGTGGACTGCGGTTGTCCTTCAGTTGTCTTCGACATTGTGCGTCGCAATAACCTCAGGAAACGCCGAAACGCCGATTTGGTTGCGCGATCATTGTCGATTTTTTGATGCGCCTGCTCAGAGCTGACATGCGCGACGTTTGGCGCGGTCCTTGAATAAACCAAATCCTAAGGGATCAGCTTGGCAACGCCAGCGTTCATCAGTATTAGGTCGTTCCAATCGAGGCCGGACGGCCTGTAATCACGGTGACCGCGGCGGCGCCAAGCATGATCGCGCTGAGTGGGTTCTAGGAGGATTTTTCGTGCAAGAGACGGGCGTGCGCAACGGTGCCTTCGGCGCCGACAAATTCGGCTTAAAGAATCTCAAGCAGGTTCACTGGAACCTCGGTGCGCCGCAACTCTATCAATACTCGCTCTCCGCGGGCGAGGCGGTGCTGTCGGCCGATGGCGCGCTCTGCGCCGACACCGGCGAGTTCACCGGCCGCAGCCCCAAGGACAAGTTCACGGTGCGTGACGCCACCACCGACAAGAAGATGTGGTGGGCCGGCAACCAGTCGATCACCGCAGAACAGTTCGAGACGCTCTACCAGGACTTCCTCAAGCACGCCGAAGGCAAGTCGCTGTTCGCGCAGGACCTCTACGGCGGCGCCGATCCGGCTTATCGCATCAAGACCCGCGTCTTCACCGAGCTCGCCTGGCACTCGCTGTTCATCCGCACGCTGCTGATCCGCCCCGAGGCGGTCGAGCTCTCGGCGTTCGTGCCCGAGCTCACCATCATCGACATGCCGAGCTTCCGCGCCGATCCGAAGCGCCATGGCTGCAAGTCGGAGAACGTCGTCGCGATCGATTTCGCCCGCAAGATCGTGCTGATCGCCGGCTCCTACTACGCCGGCGAGATGAAGAAGTCGGTCTTCACCACGCTGAACTACTATCTGCCCGAGCGCGGCGTGATGCCGATGCATTGCTCGGCCAATGTCGGCGCCAAGGGTGATGCCGCGATCTTCTTCGGCCTGTCCGGCACCGGCAAGACCACGCTGTCAGCCGATCCGAACCGCACGCTGATCGGCGATGACGAGCACGGCTGGGGCCCGAACGGCGTCTTTAACTTCGAAGGCGGCTGCTACGCCAAGTGCATCAAGCTGTCGCAGGAAGCCGAGCCCGAGATCTATGCCGCCTCGACCCGCTTCGGCGCGGTGCTCGAGAATTGCGTGCTCGACGAAGACACCCGCGTGGTCGATTTCGACGACGGCTCCAAGACCGAGAACACGCGCTCGGCCTATCCGCTCGAATTCATCCCGAACGCCTCCCGCACCGGCCGCGCCCCGCAGCCGAAGAACGTGGTGATGCTCGCCGCCGACGCCTTTGGCGTGCTGCCGCCGATCGCCAAGCTCTCGCCGGCGCAGGCGATGTATCACTTCCTGTCGGGCTACACCGCCAAGGTCGCGGGCACCGAGCGCGGTCTCGGCAATGAGCCGCAGCCGGAATTCTCGACCTGCTTCGGTTCGCCCTTCCTGCCGCTCGATCCCTCGGTCTACGGCAACATGCTGCGCGACCTGATCGCCCAGCACAATGTCGACTGCTGGTTGGTCAACACCGGCTGGACCAGCGGCAAGTACGGCACCGGCTCGCGCATGCCGATCAAGGTGACGCGCGCGCTGCTGACCGCTGCGCTCGACGGCTCGCTTCGCAACGTCGAATTCCGCACCGACAAATATTTCGGCTTCGCGGTCCCGACCGCGCTGCCGGGCGTGCCGAGCGAGATCCTCAACCCGGTCAACACCTGGAAGGACAAGGACGAGTTCGACAAGACCGCCCGCGCGCTCGTCGGCATGTTCCAGAAGAACTTTGCTAAGTTCGAAGCCCAGGTCGACGCCGAGGTCCGCGCCGCTGCACCGGACGTGAAGCTCGCGGCGGAGTAAGCTTGCGTCGTTTGAAATTCGAAAGGGCGGCCGCGAGGCCGCCCTTTTGCTTTTTGAGATGTCTCTCCACCGTCATTGCGAGCGCAGCGAAGCAATCCAGAATCCCTCTGCGGAAACAGTCTGGATTGCTTCGCTGCGCTCGCAATGACGAACTTGCGGAAGCAGCTACACCTTGAAATAGGCGATCTGCGTGCTCGTCGCGAGCAGTCTTCCGTTCGGCGACCACAGCTCGGCGTTCTGGTCGGCGTAGCTCTTGTGCATGATCTTCGAATCGGCGGTCGCCAGCACGCGGGTGATGTCCTCGGCGGCGAGCTCTTCGCTGTCGGTGTGGAAATACGTCGTCAGCGACACCGTGCCGAACGGCACCAGCTCGCGCCGTGCGTGGAAGATGCGGCCGAAGAAAGCGTCCGACATCGACATCAGCGACGGCATGTCGAGCTTGCGCGGCTCGCGATCGCTGATCCAGAGCTTTGAGTAAGTGCTGGCGAGCTCGGGCTTGGGCGGGCCGATCCGCATCTCGCCCTCGACGAAGCGGAATTCGTACTGGTTGGCCCAGGACGCCGCGATCTTCGGGAACGGCATCGTCTCTTCGAACGGCTTTGCATCGGGACATTGCGCCACCCTGTGCTCCCAGGACGGCCGGCGTTCGGCGAATACGGCGGTGGCGAGCGTTGCGACCTCGCCGCCGCCTTGCGACAGTTCGACGCTCCAGTGCTGGCTGGAGCGATTGGCCTTCACCAGCCGCACGTCCAGATCGAACGGCCCCTTCGCGATCGGCGCGCAGTAATTGACGGTGAGCGCCAGCGGGTCGCCGGCACGTTCCGGATGCTCGATCAGCGCACGCAGGATAGTCGCGGCCGTAACGCCGCCGAACGGGCCGACAAAGGCCCAATAGTCGTCGCTGGTGTGCCCCTGCCAGCTGGAGTCACCGGCGGTGACGCGGGTGGCGTCGTCGAAAGGGTGCGGGAGCTTGGCGTGCATTGTTCGATCCGGCGTTCAATGACGGACGTCATATCACGTCCGCCGCCGGCTTGTGCAATTACCTCGTGAGTAACCGATTTCACGTCGCGGAAATTCAGCCCGCGACGTCGCGCAAGGTCGGCAGCAACGGCGTGGTCGGGTTGACCGGCACGTTCCAGATCTCCTCGGCGTATTCGCGAATGGTGCGGTCGGAGGAGAACCACGCCATGCGCGCGACATTGAGGATCGAGGCGCGGGTCCAGGCCGGCGCCACCTGCCAGCGCGCATCGACGCTGCGCTGCGCCTCGTAATAGGAATCGAAGTCGGCGCTGACCATGTAGTGGTCGAGATAGCGGAGCGCGTGCGCGATCGATTCGAAGCGGCCGGGATCGCCGGGCGAGAATTCGCCGGCGCCGATCGCGTTGATGGCGCGCTGGAGCTTCGGCGAATTGCGGATCACGTCGGAGGCGTCCAGCCCCTGCTTGCGCCGGATCATCACATCGCCGGCTTCCATGCCGAAGATCGCGATGTTCTCCGCGCCGACATGGTCGCGGATCTCGATGTTGGCGCCGTCGAGCGTGCCGATCGTGAGGGCGCCGTTCAGCGACAGTTTCATGTTGCCGGTGCCGGAGGCTTCCATGCCGGCCGTCGAGATCTGCTCGGACAGGTCGGCGGCGGGAATGATCACCTCGGCGAGGCTGACATTGTAGTCGGGCAGGAAGACGACCTTGAGCTTGCCGCCGATCGCGGGATCGTTGTTGACGACTTCCGCGACGTCGTTGATCAGCTTGATGATCAGCTTGGCGTAGCGGTAGCTCGCCGCCGCCTTGCCCGCGAAGATCTTCACCCGCGGCACCCAATTGCCGTTGGGATCGTCCTTGATCGCCTGGTACAGCGCGACCGTCTCGATGACGTTGAGAAGCTGGCGCTTGTATTCGTGGATGCGCTTGATCTGCACGTCGAACAGCGCGGTCGGATCGACCTTGATGCCGAGCCGCTCGCCGATCAGGCGCGCCAGCGCCGTCTTGTTGTGAAGCTTGACTGCGCGGAACCTCTTCTGGAATTCGACGTCGCTGGCGCGGGCCTCGATCAGGCTGAGCTGCGTCGGATCATCGAGCACGGCGTCGCCGCAGGTCTCGCGCAACAGATCGGTCAGCTTCGGGTTCGCCAGCATCAGCCAACGGCGGAAGGTGATGCCGTTGGTCTTGTTGGTGATGCGGCCGGGGTAGAGATGGTTGAGGTCGTGGAACACGGTCTCGCGCATCAGGTCCGAATGCATCGCGGAGACGCCGTTGATGCGGTGGGAGCCGACGAAGGCGAGCTGGCCCATGCGCACGCGCCGGCCACTCCGCTCGTCGATCAGAGAGACCGAGGCGCGGAAGTCGATGTCGCCGGGGGCGCGCGCCTCTGCGAGCGCAAGGTGCTGCACGTTGATGCGGTAGATGATCTCGAGATGCCGGGGCAACAGCCGTTCGAACAGCTCGACCGGCCAGGTCTCCAGCGCCTCGGGCAGCAGCGTGTGGTTGGTGTAGGACAGCGTGGCGACCGTGATCTTCCAGGCCTCGTCCCAGCGGAAATTGTGATCGTCGATCAGGATCCGCATCAGCTCGGTGACGGCCAGGCTCGGATGGGTGTCGTTGAGCTGCACCGCGACCTTGCTCGACAGGCTGCGGAGCTGGCCGTCGGACGCAAGGTGCCGCTTGATCAGGTCCTGCAGCGAAGCCGAGACAAAGAAATATTCCTGGCGCAGGCGCAACTCGCGGCCCGCCGGGCTCTCGTCGTTCGGGTAGAGGAATTTACAAATGGCTTCCGCGCGCGACTGCTCGGCGCTGGCGCTGACATAGTCGCCGGTGTTGAAGGCGTCGAGCTTCAACGGATCGGGCGAGCGCGCCGACCACAGCCGCAGCGCGTTGACGTGCTGGCCGCGCCAGCCGACGATCGGCGTGTCATAGGCCATCGCCTGCACGGTCTCGGACGGATGCCAGATCGCGCGATCGCGGCCCTTGTCTTCGACATGCTCGACACCGCCGCCGAAGCGAATGTCATAGATCACTTCGGGCCGCTGCAATTCCCAGGGGTTGCCGAAGCCGAGCCATTCGTCCGGATATTCCTGCTGCCAGCCCTGATTGATGATCTGACGGAACAGGCCGTAATCATAACGGATGCCGTAGCCGATCGCGGGGATCGACAGCGTCGCCATGCTTTCCATGAAGCAGGCGGCGAGACGGCCGAGGCCGCCATTGCCGAGCGCCGCGTCCGGCTCGCATTTGCGCAGCTCAGGCAAGGAAACGCCGAGATCGCCGAGCGCGACTTCGAATATCTTCAGCAGCCCCATATTGTTCAGTGCGTCGCTGAAGAGGCGGCCAATCAGGAATTCGAGCGAGAGATAATAGACGCGCTTGCGCCCCGCATCGTAGCTGTGTTTCTCGGCCGTGAGCCAGCGATGCACGATGCGGTCGCGCAGCGCCAGCGCGGCGGCCTGATACCAGTCGTGCTTGGTCGCCATGCCCGCATCCTTGCCGATGGCAAGGCGCAGCTTCGCCAGTATCGCACCCTTGATCTCAGCCAGCGCGAGTTCGTCGATGGGCTGGTTGGGGGCGGGAAAATTGGGCTGGAACGATGAATCTTGCAAAGTCGTCACTTCCTGGTCGCGAGAACACTACTGACCCTACGCATCTTGCCTCTGTACCGGAACCATTGCTGGTGCGACCGTGCACTGCGTTGGCGTAAAATTATGCAAGGAACGGGCCGATTTGGGAACCCGGACGCATACGGGGAAACGTGGATTTGGTGCTAGAATGGCGGCCAATTCAGCCATCAGTGTGGAGGAGGCGCCCCATGAACTCTCCGATGAAAGCTCTGATGAGACGGCTGATCGAAATCGCCGCCGCCACCTTCCTCGTCGTCTGCATCACCGCGTCCAGCGCCGCCTTCGCCGCCGGCAAGACGGGCCGCAGCGCCGACGGCCTAAGCTGCGCCGTCACTCTTCCGCAAAACGCCACGCCCGCCGCCCGCTGCGCCGCCATCAAGCGCCAATGCGGCGGCAAGTTTTATGCAAGCGCGTGCGGGGATAGGTTGATGTCGGCGATGTGAGGCTGGGTTGGCATCGCCGTTCCACGAAATCTGGGAAGTAATCAACGAAAGCGGTCAGGTGCTGCCCTCGCTTGTACTTGCCGGTCCTGACGGCGACGATATTCGGAAGCATCTGTACGATAAAGCGGCGAAGGTCGATCAAGCAGCTCCGCGATGCGTCCTTCGCTTCGAAGCACAAAGCCACGATGAGGCGATGCAGCTCTATTACCGCCACTATGGCTGGGGGCAGTACACTTCTGAATTTGTCGGTGATCGGAAGCCCTATCCTGATGAATGGGCACAACGGCAACGCCTCGGAACAAATTAAGAACACTTTAGCAAGTCTTTGATATATCATTGTGATTCGGCGCGTTGCCGACACAATATCTAGCGTCTGCCAGACTTCGCGAGGACTACATGTCCACCATTGCCTTCGATCAATTTGCCCTCACCAGGATCGCCGATTTCGCGCGCTCGCTGTCGCGGCTGCATCAGGCGGCGCGGCGCTACGCGGTCGACGACGACCAGTTCGACCGCGAGTTCAACGCGGTGTGCCAGTCGATCTGGGGCTACACCATCGACGATGTCAGCGACGATCTGTTCTCGGCCGAGGACCATCTGTTCTTGGACACGCTGGACGAAGCGCATGCGCGCATCTTCGCCGCCGAGCAGGGGTATGACCTCATCGACGATCAGGGCATGCTCACTGATTGGTGGGGTTTTTGCTGGATGATCCTGGCCGAGAAGCGCGGCCTGCTCACGGCAGACAACCGCGCCGCCGCGCGCGCGGCGATCGAGGAGAAATATCTGGCGGCGCCGAACGTGATCGGCGTGATCATCGGAAGGTGACGGTCTCGTGCCCCGGACGCAGCGCAGCGCTTCTGAGAGGCTACTCCAGCCCCGCCCGCTTCGCCGGCTTCTGCGTTTTCGGCACCGTCACGTCGGGGAGCGTCTCGCGCACGATCTCCGCGGCCGGGCTATCCGCCGCCACGGTCTCGGCGCGCACCGGCGCCACCTTCATCTCGCCGAGCCGCGCGCGGACCTGCGCGGTGAGACCGGGATAGGAGGCGACCGGGGTGAAGTCCGCGGCCTGGTCGTTGCCGACGCGGATGCCGGTATAGGCGACGAGGCCGTCGCTGGTGGCGATCACGTCGCCGGGTTTCAGCGACGAGTCCAGCGCCAGATCGACCGGAGCGAGGCCGACCGGCTCGCGACCGTTGCAGGTGCAGTCGGCGCGCAGCGCCTTGCGATAGGCGAACGCATTCTCGCTATCGGCATAGCGCTCGCCGGTCTGCGACGCCGCGCCGTCGATCGAGGAGCCGAAATAGATCTTGGTCGCGCTTGCAGGACAGAAGGCCTGACACATCTGCGCGGGCGAGGTGAGGCCGCGCATCAGCGGAAAATATTTGCCGTCGCAGCTGCGCACGCAGAACGCCGGTCCCGAGCCGCCGGCCGCGGCCGCACGTGTCGGCGGCACGTATTGCGGGCTTGCGGCATTCTGCTGGCCGGTGAAGGGGTCGGCGTAGGAGTTCGCCTGCTGCGGCACCTCACGCTGCGGCCGCTGCTGCTGCTGCTGCATTCCGCCGAAGAAGAAGTCGAACAGGCCTTCGGCCGAAACCGGGGCCGGAGCCGCAAGCAGCGGTGCTGCCAATGTGGCGGCTGCGAGTATCGCGCGACGCCACCGGCGCGCATGGGACATGACTGTACGCAAACGCTTACTCCACCCGACGCTACCCAACCGGCCGGGACCCTCAGGTCTCAGCACATGATTCACCATAAGGCGGGATGGTAAATGAGCGGTTGAGGGGGAGCGGTGTCGCCGGACGAGGTGGACCTCGTCATGGGCGGGCTTGTCCCGGCCATCCACGATCTCTGGTGCGGCAAAGACGTGGATGCCCGGGTCAAGCCCGGGCACGACGGCGGAGAAAGTCTAGCCGCTTACGCTTTCAAGAACTCCGACGCCTTGTACAGCGAGCGGAATGGCAGGCCGGCCGCGCCAAAGGTGTCGTCGGCGCCTTCCTCGCGGTCGACCATGGTCAGCACCAGCACCACTTCAGCGCCGGTCTCGCGCACCGCCTCCACCGCCTTCATCGCCGAGCCGCCGGTGGTGGTGACGTCCTCGACGATCACGACGCGCTTGCCCTCCAGCGTCTCGCCCCTGGGCAACCCCTCGATCGCGAGCTTCGCGCCATGCTCCTTCGGCTTCTTGCGCACGAAGAAGGCCGCGATGGGATGGCCCTTGATCCAGGAGATCTGCGCCAGCGCGCCGGCCAGCGGCACCGCGCCCATCTCGAGCCCGCCGATGAAATCGAGCTGGTCGTCCTTCAGCGCCTCATAGGTCAGCTCGGCGAGCAGCGTCGCACCCTCCGGGTCGAGCATGGTCGGCTTGAGGTTGAAGTAGAAGTCGCTCTTGCGGCCCGACGCGAGCGTCACCTCGCCGCGGCCGAAAGAGCGCCGGCGGATGATCTCGAACAGGCGGGCGCGGGAGGCTGATTTAGACACGGCGGGCCCTCGGGAGCGTTTTTGGAGGTGGCGGAATTTATCCGCGACGGCCCCGACATTCCAGAGGGGGCTTCCCCCGTCAACAGGGATCGGCCATCCCGGCCCATCGGTTGTGGGGGTGCAACGTTCTGGAGTAGGTGGATGCCGGATATCCCCGGGGAAGGACACGCGACAAATGACCATCGAGCTGCACACCTGGAACACGCCGAACGGCCGCAAGATCTCGGTTGCGCTGGAGGAAATGGGGCTGCCCTACAAGGTGATCCCGGTGAATATCAGCAAGGGCGAACAGATGGCGCCGGAGTTCCTGAAGCTCTCGCCCAACAACAAGATTCCCGCGATCCTCGACCCCGAGGGGCCGGACGGCAAGCCCGTCAGCATCTTCGAGTCGGGTGCGATCCTGCTGTATCTCGGCGAAAAGACCGGCAAATTCCTGCCGAAATCGCTTTCGGGCCGCATCCCCGTCTATGAATGGCTGATGTGGCAGATGGGCGGCTTCGGGCCGATGCCGGGCCAGGTGCACCATTTCATCGCGCTCGAGAACGAGCAGGACCGCGCCTACGGCCTCAAGCGCTACATGGCGGAGACGCGACGGCTCTACGGCGTCCTCGACCGCCGGCTGGAGGCCCGCGATTTCGTCGCCGGCGAGCTCTCGGTTGCCGATTTTGCCATCCTGGGCTGGGCCTGGCGTCACCCTCGCCACAAGGTTGACCTGGCCGACTTCCCCCACGTCAAGCGCTGGTACGAGGCTCTGATGGCACGCCCGGCGGTGAAGCGGGGCATGGAGGCGAAGCTGGATTGAGGGGGGAGGCTGTCGTCACCCGCCTTGTGCGCACTTGCGCACTGGGGCGGGTGACCCAGTATTCCAGAGGCAGAAGTGATTGAGCCGAGAAGCTGTGGCGTACTGGATGCCCCGCCTTCGCGGGGCATGACAGCGTCGTGCCTCACACCTTCCGCGCCTCGACCGCCATCCGCACCGCAAGCCCGGCCAGCACCGTGCCCATCAGCCAGCGCTGGACCAGCATCCAGCTTGGCCGGTTTGCGAGAAACAGCGCGATCGATCCTGCCGCGAGCGCGATCATGGCATTCACGCTGACACTGATCGCGATCTGGATCGCGCCGAGCACCACCGACTGCGTCAGCACGCTGCCGGCGGTGGGATCGATGAACTGCGGCAGCAGCGCGAGGTAGAGCATCGCGATCTTCGGGTTGAGCAGATTGGTGACGAACCCCATTGCGAACAGTTTGCGCGGGCTGTCGATCGCAAGCTGCTTGACCTGGAATGGCGAGCGACCGCCCGGCTTTACCGCCTGCCAGGCCAGCCACAGCAAATAACCGGCGCCGGCGAAGCGCAACGCGTCATAGGCAAAGGGAACGGCGAGCAGCAGCGCCGTGATGCCGAACGCCGCGCACAGCATGTAGAACACGAATCCGAGCGCCACGCCGCCGAGCGAGACGATGCCCGCGGCCGGCCCTTGCGTGATCGAACGCGAGATCAGGTAGATCATGTTCGGCCCGGGGGTGAGCACGAGGCCGAGGCAGACGAGAGCGAAGCCGAGCAGGGCGGAGGCGTGGGGCATGGCTGAACCGGTGCGGGAGACGGCACGATTTTAATGTGCGGGCGATCGCGCCGCCATCGCGCAATTGCTCGGAGGACAATTCAGCTTGTGCGTGTCCCTCCAGCGTCGTCCCGGCCTAGTGCGCAATTGCGCACGGGGGGCCGGGACGACACTGTAAGTTTGGAAGGAGCGAAGCGAAGACGTAGCTTCAATGCGCCTCGTCCCAATTGTTGGCTGCGCGTGCATCGACATGTAGCGGCACCGAGAGCAGCACGGCCGGGAACGGCGCGTCCTGCATCACGTGCTGCACGACGGGAAGCGTGGCCTCGACCTCCGCGTCCGGCACCTCGAAGATCAGTTCGTCGTGCACCTGGAGCAGCATCTGCGCCGAAAGCTTCTTCTCGGCGAGTGCAGCCTCCATCCGCGTCATGGCGCGGCGGATGATGTCGGCGGCGGTGCCCTGGAGCCGGGCGTTGATCGCGGCGCGCTCGTTGAAGGCGCGCACCGAGGCGTTCGAAGCCTTGATGTCGGGATAGTACATCTTCCGTCCGAACAGCGTGGTGACGTAGCCGTGGTTCCGGCAGAAGTCGCGCGTCTCGTCCATGTAGGCGCGGATGCCGGGGAAGCGCTCGAAGTATTTCTTGATGTAGGCGGAGGCCTCTTCGCGCGCGATGCCGAGCTGGTTGGCGAGACCGAATGCCGAAATGCCGTAGATGATGCCGAAATTGATCGCCTTGGCGCGGCGCCTGATTTCGCTCGGCATGCCCTTGATCGGCACGCCGAACATTTCCGATGCCGTCATGGCGTGAATGTCGAGACCGTCGCGGAACGCCTGCTGCAGCACGGGAATGTCGGCGATCTCGGCGAGCAGCCGCAGCTCGATCTGCGAATAGTCGGCGGAGACCAATTTGTGCCCCGGCGTTGCGATGAAGGCGCGGCGGATTTTTCGGCCGTCCTCGGTGCGCACCGGAATGTTCTGCAGATTTGGCTCGTTCGACGACAGCCGGCCGGTCGTGGTCGCGGCCAGCGCGTAGGTCGTGTGGACGCGGTGGGTCTGGGCATTCACGTAGGTCGGCAGCGCGTCGGTGTAGGTCGATTTCAGTTTGGAGACCTGGCGCCACTCCAGGATCTTCTTCGGGAGGTCGTGGCCCTGCTCGGCGAGCTCGTCGAGCACCTGAGCGGTGGTCGACCACGCGCCGGTCTTGGTCTTGGTGCCGCCGGACAGTCCCATCTTGCCGAACAGGATGTCGCCGATCTGCTTCGGGCTGCCGACATTGACGGGCTCGCCCGCGATCTGCTGGATCTCGGCCTCGACGCGCGCCGCGGTCTGGGCGAAGTCGCCGGAGAGACGCGACAGCACCTGGCGGTCGATCGAGATGCCGCGCCGCTCCATGCGCGCGAGCACCGAAACCAGAGGCCGTTCCAGCGTCTCGTAAACCGTGGTCATGTGCTCGGCGACGAGGCGCGGCTTCAGCACGCGCCAGACGCGCAAGGTGATGTCGGCGCCTTCCGCCGACAGCGCCGCGGCCTTGTCGATCGGCACCTGGTCGAACGTGATCTTGCCCTTGCCGCTGCCGAGCAGCTCGTTCTCCTTGAGCATGGCGTGACCGAACCAGCGCTCGGACAGCTGCTCCAGCGCGTGCGAGCCGCGGCCGGCGTCGAGCACGTAGGAGATCAGCTGCGCATCATCGGTGTTGCGCAATGTGATGCCGTGCTGCGCCAGCATCACCGCGGTGAATTTGACGTCGAAGCCGATCTTGAGAATGCCTGACGATTCCAGCACCGGCCGCAGCGCTTCGATCGCATCACTGTGCCTGACCTGATCGGGCGCGAGGCCTGCGTCGAACAGGCCGGCGCCGCCGCCGGACTGCTTATGCGCCAGCGGCACGTAGCAGGCTTCGTTCGGCGCCAGCGCCAGCGCGATACCGCAGAGATCGGCCTGCATCGGGTCGATCGAGTTTGCCCGGATCTCGACCGCGACATGGCCGGCATCATGGATGCGCGCGATGAACGCGTTCAGTTCCGCCAGCGTCTTGACGGCCTGGTACTTGCTGCGGTCGACCGGAAGCTTGCGCAAAGCCTCTTCGCGCGCGGCGGCGAGAGAGATCGGCGCGCCCTTCGGGCTCGCGGCCTTGTCCTCCTTGGTCGCCGATGCATTGCGCTGGCCCACTGGCACTTGCGCCGGCGCGCCGGTTCCCGGGGCCGGCACGACGTCCGAAGGCGGCAGCGGCGAGAAGACACTGGCGCCGCTGGAATAGCCTGGATCGGCATCGACGTTGGCCGGATCAATCTGCGAGAACTCGGCGACGCGGCGCGTCAGCGTGGAAAATTCCATCGCCTTCAGGAACGCGATCAGCTTGCGCGCATCGGGCTCGTGGACGGCGAGATCGTCCAACGGGACGTCGAGGTCGACCTTGTCGTCGAGCAATACGAGCTGCCGCGAGATGCGCGCCTTCTCGGCGTTCTCGATCAGCGCCTCGCGCCGCTTCGGCTGTTTGATTTCGGTGGCGCGGAACAGCAGTTGCTCGAGATCGCCATATTCGACGATCAGCTGCGCCGCAGTCTTGATGCCGATGCCGGGCACGCCAGGAACGTTGTCGGTGGAATCGCCGGCCAGGGCCTGCACTTCCACCACCTTCTCCGGCGGCACGCCAAACTTCTCGATCACCTCGGGGATGCCGATGCGGCGGTCCTTCATGGTGTCGTACATGGTGACGCAATCGGTGACGAGCTGCATCAGGTCCTTGTCGGAGGACACGATCGTCGCGCTCGCGCCGCGCTCGCAGGCTTGCCGCACATAGGTCGCAATCAGATCGTCGGCCTCGAAGCCGACTTGTTCCAGGCAAGGCAGGTCGAAGGCGCGTACCGCTTCGCGGATCAGCGCGAATTGCGGGATCAAATCGTCCGGGGCCGGCTGCCGGTGTGCCTTGTACTCAGGATAGATCTTGTTGCGGAAGGTGATTTCCGACTTGTCGAAGATGATCGCCAGATGCGTCGGCCGGTTGTCCTCCGGCATCTCGCGCAAAAGCTTCCACAGCATGTTGCAGAAGCCGAGCACGGCATTGACCTGCAAGCCGTCGGACTTGCGGTTCATCGGCGGCAGCGCATGGTAGGCGCGGAAGATGTAGCCGGAACCGTCGACCAGGAAGACATGGTCGCCCTTGCCGGCCGCCTTCGCGGCGACGGGCTTGGCAGCAGCTGTCGCGGCAGCGGGCTTGGTTTCGGCGGCCTTGGGCGCGGCAGCCTTGGTGTCAACTTGGGCGGTGGTCTTCGGGGAGCTCTTGGGCATGGCCGCAATGTATGAATTTTTGCGGGATTTGACAGCCTCGGGAGGTGGATTTTTGGCTTGCTGGAGCCGCTATCCCCACTGTCATTTCCCGCATCCCCCGCTGTCATTCCCCGCGAAGGCGGGGAATCCAGTACGCTGCGACTTATCCGTATACGACTGCTGCCTCTGGAATACTGGATCCCCGCCTTCGCGGGGATGACAGCAGAGTATCACTCCGCCGCCTGCAACCGCGCCCCTGTTTTCTTCGGCGCGATCCAGAACGCATCAGGTCGCTCGAACAGGAAACTGCCGCCAAGGCGCAATGCGATCTGCCAGATTGCGAGTGAGCCGATTACGCCGACGATGGTCACGATCAACGACACCGCGCCGATGTCGGGAATGATGCCCGTGCGCAAGAGCAGCGTTCGTGTCGCCGCCATCGGCAGGAAGAAGGCGAGATAGATCACGATCGAATGCTCGCCGCAGAAGCGGAAGATGTTCAGCCATTGCACGCGCGCGAGCAGAGTGCCCATCGTGATGATGGCGCAGGCGCCGGCGAAGCCGAGCACGAGCGATACGAATTTCCACTCGCTGGCGCCGAGCATAACCAGACCGCCATTGACCAGCGTCCACGTCGCGAGCGCTGCCAGCGCCCACGCAGGATGATTGCGCGCGCGGTCCGACAGCGCGAACACGTAGGGCGCGAACAGATAACCCGAATAGAAATAGACGAAACGCGCGCAGAACTCGTCGATCGCGGTCCAGCCCGTTGCGACACGCGCCGTCTCCAGTGCGGCCGCGATGAGCCAGATCGCGGGCGGCGGGACTAGCCGTGTCAGTTTTGTGATGACGAAGAAGATCGGCAGGAGGTAGATGAACCACAGCGTGCCGAACGGCTCGACGAAGGATTCCAGATACAGCAAGCCGGCGTCGCGCCAGCTCGTTTCCGCCGCGAATGCGGGGGCCTTGAAGCCGAACTGGATTGTCACCCAGACGACATAGAAATAGGCGAAATGCACCACCTTGCGGTCGAGATAGGTTCGCCAATCCCGGTCGATCACCAGTGGCAGGAACAGGCCCGAAATCAGGAAGAAATCCGGCATCCGGAACGGCTTTGCGAAGGCCACCAAAACATGCATGAAGCCGGTCTCACCGGCGGCGAGCTCGACCCCCAGCACCGAATGCATCATCACGACCATGACGATGCAGATGCCCTTGGCGTAATCGATCCAATCGACACGCGCAGCAGCCGGGGCCTTGAGTCCCCCGCTCGCGGCGATTGTGCCTGCTAGTGCCATAGTGTCTCTTTTCGAGGCGTGTTCCGCCAGGATCTGTGTGAACGCGGAGCAGTTTGGCGCCTTGCGGCTTACGATTTCTTAACCGGTACAATTGCCGTGCCGTTTTTTGCACGCGGGCTGTTCCCTCACCACGGGAAAATGCTAAACCGCCTTGGAATTGCGGTTTCGTTAACCAAGCCAAACAGGGTTTTTCATGCGCATTGCTATGATCGGCACGGGCTATGTGGGACTGGTGTCCGGGGCCTGCTTTGCGGATTTCGGTCACGACGTCATCTGCGTCGACAAGGACGAGAAGAAGATCGCGGCCCTTCATCGCGGCGAGATCCCGATCTACGAGCCCGGGCTTGAGGAACTGGTTGCGACCAACGTCAAGGCCAAGCGGCTGGAGTTCACCACCGATTTGTCCAAGCCGGTCGCGGATGCCGATGCTGTCTTCATCGCGGTCGGCACGCCGTCGCGCCGCGGTGACGGCCACGCCGATCTGTCCTATGTCTATGCCGCCGCGAAAGAGATCGCGCAATCGCTGTCCGGCTTCACCGTCGTCGTGACCAAATCGACCGTTCCGGTCGGCACCGGCGACGAGGTCGAGCGCATCATCCGCGAGACCAATCCCAAGGCCGACGTGGTCGTTGCCTCGAACCCCGAATTCCTGCGCGAGGGCGCGGCGATCCGCGACTTCAAATTCCCGGACCGCATCGTCGTCGGCACCGCCGACGAGCGCGGCCGCAAGGTGATGAGCGACATCTATCGGCCGCTGTCGCTGAACCAGGCGCCGCTGATGTTCACGGAACGCCGCACCGCCGAGATGATCAAATACGCCGCCAACGCCTTCCTCGCGACCAAGATCACCTTCATCAACGAGATCGCGGACCTCTCCGAAAAGGCCGGCGCCAACGTGCAGGAGGTCGCCCGCGGCATTGGACTGGACAACCGCATCGGCACCAAATTCCTGCATGCCGGCCCCGGCTTCGGCGGCTCGTGCTTCCCGAAGGACACCAAGGCGCTGATCAAGATCGCGCAGGACTACGATGTGTCCTTGCGCATCGTCGAATCCGTGCTGGCGGTCAACGAGAACCGCAAGCGCGCGATGGCCCGCAAGGTTAGCCAGGCGCTCGGCGGCTCGCTGCGCGGCAAGACCATCGCCGTGCTCGGCCTCACCTTCAAGCCCGACACCGACGACATGCGCGATGCGCCGTCGATCCCGTTGGTCACCGGCCTGATCGACATGGGCGCGAAGGTGAAGGCCTTCGATCCCGTCGGGATGGAGCAGGCGAAGAGTGAGCTGCCCAGCATCACTTATTGCGAAGACGCCTATTCCTGCGCGGAAGGCGCCGATGCGATCGTGATCGTCACCGAATGGGTGCAGTTCCGGGCGCTCGATCTCGACCGGCTGAAGGCGACCATGGCGCAGCCCGTCATCGTCGACTTGCGCAACATCTACCGCCCCGAGGAAATGGCTGCGGCTGGCTTCGTGTATGAGAGCGTCGGACGGCCATCGGTGCAGGGCTGATAGCGGCAAATGATTGTCATACCCCGCGAAGGCGGGGTATCCAGTAATCCGCAATCTTCGTAATAACCGGGATTCGAGTTTACTGGATCACCCGCATGCGCGGGTGATGACGGAAGCGAGCTTTTGCCCCGCAGTTTCGACACGCCCCTCCCGATCGATGCCGTGCTCGACGAGCTCTCGCGCACGCTGGAGGCGCATCATGCCGCCGTGCTGGTGGCGCCCCCGGGCGCCGGCAAGACCACGCGCGTGCCACTGGCGCTGCTCGATGCCCCCTGGGCCAAGGGCAAGAAGATCATCGTGCTGGAGCCGCGGCGCATCGCGGCGCGCGCCAGCGCCGACCGCATGGCCAAATCACTGGGCGAACGCGCCGGCGAGACCATCGGCTATCGCGTCCGTTTCGGCTCGAAGATCTCGCGCGCGACCCGCATCGAGGTGGTGACGGAGGGCATCTTCACCCGCCAGATCCTCGACGATCCCGAGTTGTCGGGCATCGCCGCCGTCCTGTTCGACGAATTCCACGAGCGTTCGCTCGATGCCGACATGGGCCTCGCCCTCGCGCGCGATGCGCAAACCGGCCTGCGCGAGGATTTGCGCATCCTCGTGATGTCGGCAACGCTCGATGGCGCCCGCGTGGCAAAATTGCTCGGCGAAGCGCCCGTCGTCGAAAGCGAGGGCCGCGCCTTTCCGGTCGAGACGCGCTATCTCGGCCGCAAGGCGGACGCGCCGATCGAGCGGCAGATGGCGGATGCGATCGCCTCGGCGCTGCGGGCCGATGCCGGCTCGGTGCTGGCGTTCCTGCCGGGCGCCGCTGAAATCCGCCGCACCCAGAATCTCCTCGGCGAACGCATACAGGATTCCAGCATTGAAATCGTGCCGCTGTTCGGGGCGCTCGACGCCGCCGTGCAGGACCGTGCCATCTCGCCGGCGCCCAAAGGCACGCGCAAGGTGGTGCTGGCGACCTCGATCGCGGAGACCTCGCTGACCATCGAGGGCGTGCGCATCGTGGTCGATTCCGGTCTTGCCCGCGTGCCGCGCTACGAGCCCGACATCGGCCTGACCCGGCTCGAGACCGTGCGCGTCTCGCGCGCGGCAGCGGACCAGCGCCGCGGCCGCGCCGGCCGCACCGAGCCCGGTGTCTGCTACCGGCTCTGGGACGAACCTCAGACAGCCTCGCTCGCGCCCTACACCCAGCCCGAGATCCTCAGCGCCGATCTGTCCTCGCTGGTGCTCGATCTCGCGCAATGGGGCGTCGCCGACCCTGCCGCGCTGTCGTTTCTCGACCCGCCGCCGCAGCCGGCCTGGAAGGAAGCAAAAAGCCTGCTCTCCGAGCTCAATGCGCTTGATGGCGATGGCCGCATCACTGCGGAGGGCAAGAGCCTGCGCGCGCTGGCGCTGCCGCCGCGGCTCGCGCGCATGATCGTGGATTCGCATCGTGCCGGCGAGGGCGAAGCCGCCGCCGAGATCGCCGCCATCATCACCGAGCGCGGGCTCGGCGGCGACAGTGTCGATCTCGAGCACCGGCGGGATCAGTTCCGCCGCGACCGTTCCGCGCGAGCCGCAAGCGCGCGCGACCTCGCGCGGCGCTGGGCCTCGCAGGTGGCGGCGTCAGAGAAGATGGCGACCGGCGAAGGTGATCTCTCGACCGGCCTGATGCTGGCCTACGCCTTCCCGGATCGCGTCGCGCGCAACCGCGGCAATGGCAGCTTCGTGCTCGCCAACGGTCGAGGCGCTGCGGTGGATCAGACCTCGTCGCTCGCGCGCGCGCCCTATATCGCGATCGGCGAGATGACCGGCACGGCGGCGAGCGGGCGCATTCTGCTCGCAGCGCAAATCTCGCAGGACGAGATCGAGCAGCATTTCGCCGAGCATATCGAATCCGTCGAGGAGATCTCGTTCGATCGCGGCGCGATGGCGCTGCGGGCGCGGCGTAAGCGCGCGCTGCACGCGATCACGCTCTCGGAGGCGACACTTGCCGTGTCGCCCTCGGAGGACACTGCGCGCATCTTCGCAGACGGGCTGATCGCCGCTGGCCTCGACCGGCTGCCCTGGTCGAAGTTAGCCAAACAATGGCGCGACCGCGTGATGTTCTTGCGCAAGGCCGAGGGCGACAGCTGGCCAGATCTGTCGGACGATGGGTTGATCGCGCGGCGCGACGATTGGCTGGTGCCGGCGCTCTACGACAAGATCGCGCTGAAGGATATCTCCGCCGGCGATCTCTCCGACGCGTTGATGGCGTTGTTGCCGTGGGAGATGCGCGCGCGGCTCGACCGCGAGGCGCCGACGCATTTCGAGGCGCCGACAGGCAGCGTGCTCGCGATCGACTATGAAGCCGAGCAGGGGCCGACCATCGCGGTGCGGCTCCAGGAATTGTTCGGCCTCAACACCCATCCCTCGATCGCCGCCGGCAAGGTGCCGCTGGTGCTGGAACTGCTGTCGCCGGCGCAGCGCCCGGTGCAGGTGACGCGCGATCTCCCCGGTTTCTGGCGCGGCAGCTACAGTGCAGTGCGCTCCGATTTGCGCGGCCGCTACCCGCGCCATCCCTGGCCGGAAGATCCGGCGAATGCGCTGCCGACCCGCCGGGTCAAGCCGCGCGGGACGTGAGCGTTACGAACACGCATTAACCGTCCGCTCATCCTTTTCGTCAAAATAGCACAGCTCTGGCCGCAGCGTCGCTCGCGGAGTGGCCTGCCGCGTGGTGAAATCGAGCTTCGGCTTCGAGTGGTGTGATGCGTAACATAATGATCTTCGCGGCGATCATGATCGGCCTCGGCACCTTCATGGCGCAGATGGCGGACAGGATGAGCTCCGCTTCGGCGACGTCGGTGCCGCGTACGGTAGCAGTCGCGTCCACCGCGCCGGCCGGCGGCCGCAGCCTCAACATCCCCCGCGACGGCCGCGGCCACTTCCAGACCGAGGGCCGGATCGAAGGTCAGCGCATCGGCTTCATGGTCGACACCGGCGCCTCCGTGGTTGCGCTGAACGAGACCTCGGCCGCCCGTTTCGGCCTGCGTCCCTCGCGCGGCGATTACAACGCCACCGTCTCCACCGCCAACGGCACCATCAAGGCCGCGCGCACCCGCATCGCCATGCTCGATGTCGGCGGCCTGATCGTGCGCGACGTCGATGCCATGGTGCTGCCCGACGAGGCGCTGTCCGAGAACCTGCTCGGCCTCTCCTTCCTCTCCCGCCTCAAGCGCTTCGAATACGCCAACGGTCAGATGGTGCTGGAGCAGTAAAGGTTCTCCCAAAGGCTCCAGCGAGCACATATTTCAAGAAGATCTCTATTCCGGCCGCTCTCGCGGCCAGATTTCCCCGTTACCAAACTGCCGCAATTATCATCCATAAGCTGCCATTCCCGCCTTCCGCTGCGGCCCGGCATTCGCTAAGGCTGCATTAAATCTGGCTCTTTTTCACGAGACCGTCTCAATGTTCCCCAAGCCGAAATCCGTGTTGCTGCCCAACACCTATGCCTTCGAATCCGAGCCGATGGTGAAGGCCACGGGCTTTCGCGAATACGACGCGCGCTGGCTGTTCCAGAAGGAAATCAACCTGATGGGAATCCAGGCGCTCGGCATGGGGCTGGGCGCGCTGATCGCGGAGCTCGGCGTCAGCCAGGAGATCGTCACCGGTCATGATTTCCGCGGCTATTCGGCCTCGATCAAATATGCGCTGATTTCCGGCCTGATGGCAGCCGGCTGCAAGGTGCACGACATCGGGCTGGCGGTGACGCCGATGGCCTATTTCGCCCAGTTCGACCTCGACGTGCCCTGCTGCGCCATGGTTACGGCCTCGCACAACGACAATGGCTGGACCGGCGTGAAGATGGGCGCCAACCGCCCGCTGACCTTCGGCCCCGACGAGATGACGCGGTTGAAGGAGATCGTGCTGGGCGCCGAGTTCAAGAACAAGGCCGGCGGCTCCTATCAATTCCACGAGAATTATCCGGCGCGCTACATCGCCGATCTCACCGGCCGTCCGAAGCTCAAGCGCAAGCTCAAGGTCGTCGCGGCCTGCGGCAACGGCACCGCCGGCGCATTCGCGCCGCAGGTGCTGGAAGCGATCGGCTGCGAGGTGATCCCGCTCGACACCGAGCTCGACCATACCTTCCCGAAATACAATCCGAACCCTGAAGACATGGAGATGCTGCACGCGATCCGCGACGCGGTGCTGCAGCACAAGGCCGATGTGGGTCTCGGCTTCGACGGTGACGGCGATCGCTGCGGCGTGGTCGACAACACCGGCGAGGAGATTTTTGCCGACAAGGTCGGCGTGATGCTGGCGCGCGACATGTCCGCGATCCACAAGGATGCGCAGTTCATCGTCGACGTGAAGTCGACCGGCCTGTTCATCACCGATCCGGTACTGCAGAAGCAGGGCGCGAAAACCACCTATTGGAAGACCGGCCATTCCTACATGAAGCGCCGCACCCATGAGACGGGTGCGCTCGCCGGCTTCGAGAAGTCCGGCCACTTCTTCTTCAACAAACCGTATGGACGCGGCTATGACGACGGTCTGGTGTCGGCGCTTGCGATCTGCGACATGCTCGATCGTGCTGCCGGCAAGTCGATGGCCGATCTCAAGAACGCGCTGCCGAAGACCTGGTCGTCGCCGACCATGTCGCCGCATTGCGCCGACGAGGTCAAATACGGCGTCATCGACAAGGTGGTGAAGCACTTCGAGGGCTTGCAGGCCAAGGGCGCCAAGATCGGTGGCCAGTCGATCCGCGATCTCGTCACAGTCAACGGCGTCCGCGTCACGGTCGAGGACGGCAGCTGGGGCCTGGTGCGTGCCTCCTCCAACAAGCCCGAACTCGTCGTCGTGGTCGAGAGCCCGGTCTCCGAGCAGCGCATGCACGACATGTTCGAGATGGTGAACAGCGTCCTGCGCACCCATCCCGAAGTCGGCGAGTACAATCAGAAGATCTGAGGCGCGAGGCTAGCCTCACTTGCTGTCATGCCCCGGCTTGACCGGGGCATCCAGTACGCCGTGGCTTATCCGTATCCATCGTCGTCTCTGGAATACTGGATCGCCCGGTCAAGCCGGGCGATGACAGTTTGCGTGTGGTGAGCCCTACGCCGCCACCACCGCCGGGATCGGCAGCGCGGTGACCGACTTGATCTTCTCCATCGCGAAGCGTGAGGTGACGTTCTTCAGCGGCACGGCGCTGATCAGCTTTTTGTAGAACACGTCATACGCCTGCATGTCCGCGACGACGACGCGCAGCATGTAGTCGACGTCGCCGGCCATGCGATAGAACTCCATCACCTCCGGCATGGCGCTGACGGCGTCGGCGAACTTCTTGAGCCAGGCGTCGGAATGGTCGGAACTCTCGACCGACACGAACACGGAGATGCCGAGCCCGATCTTGTTCTGGTCGACCAGCGCCACCCGCTTGGTGATCACGCCGTCGGCCTCCAGGCGCTGGATGCGCTTCCAGCAGGGGGTCGAGGACAGGCCGACGCGGTCGCCGATCTCGGCGACGGAGAGGGAGGCATCGTCCTGCAGCACCATAAGAATCTTACGGTCGATGGCGTCGAGGCGGCGGCTGGTCTCGGGGAGCGGGACGGCGAGATCGGT
This sequence comes from Bradyrhizobium sp. 40, assembly GCF_023100925.1. Classification (NCBI taxonomy): domain Bacteria; kingdom Pseudomonadati; phylum Pseudomonadota; class Alphaproteobacteria; order Hyphomicrobiales; family Nitrobacteraceae; genus Bradyrhizobium; species Bradyrhizobium sp. 40. The sequence continues at coordinate 6,875,187 of NZ_CP064688.1, read as the reverse complement.
CATTTGAAGAACTTTGTTCCATATCGAGGGTCGATTTCCCTGATATAGAGAAAATCCTTCTATAGCAAGTCTATAATCTCGGCATCCGTCCGAGCGTCGTCCCGCGCGGCATGTTCAAAAGCTCTTCAACTTCAACGCGTTGCGGAGCGGCGAGGCCGCCGCCGTGACGGGTGCATTTCAGCGCCGCGGCGGCCGCGGCGAATTGCAGCGCCTGCCGCACGCCGCCGCCTTCGGCGAGGCGAAGCGTGAAGGCGCCATGGAAGACGTCGCCGGCGCCGAGCGTATCGACGGCCTGAACCGGGAAGGCCGGCGTCTGCTCCAGTTCGCCGCTCTCGTTCAGCCAGATCGTGCCGCGCGGGCCGCGGGTCGCGGCGAGGAAGGCGGGCGTGAGCGCGGCCAGGCGCTGCAACGCCTCGCCGTCGTCGGCGATGCCGGCGGTCTCCTGCACCTGTTCGCTGGCGAACAGCAGGTGCGAGGCGGCCGTGAGCAGGCCGTCCTGCAACGACATCGCGCGATCGACGCCGACGATGACGGCAATGCCGCGCCGGCGTGCCTCAGTGCAGAGATCCGTGCAGAACGATGCGCAGCGGCTCTCGACGAGGACCGCCTGACAATCGGCGAGCAGCTTGTCGGCGTCCGGCAGCTGCACGGTGGATAACGCGGGATCGCGATAGATGGTGAGCGTTCGTTCGCCCGAGGGCTCGATCATGATCGCCGACACCGGCGTCTTGAGCCCCGGCATGCGGACGATGTGCGTGGTCTCGATAGCCTCAGCTTCCATCCGCTCGAGAATGAAGCCGCTCGACGTCTCCTGCGCATCGCCCATCGGACCTGCGAACGAGACGCGGCCGCCGAGCCGCGCGATGGCGATCGCGGCATTGAGCGCGTTGCCGCCGCAGATCTCCGCGAGATGGCTGGCATTCGCCTTGCTGCCGCGCGCGGGCACGGCCTCGACACGAAAGGTCAGGTCGCGCACGGGAATGCCGATGCAGAGGATGCGCGGCGCGATCACAGAGTGCGCCATCGGCGGTCAGCTCTTGTCGTGCACCCAGCGGCCGAGCAGGTGATGCGCAATCGCAAACGGGTGCGGGCCGGCGAGCCCGTCGGGATGCGTTCGCGTCAGCATCAGAGCGGCCTCCTCACGCGTGAACCAGCGCGCATCCTCCAGCTCGGAGTGATCGACGACGATGTCCTCGCTCACGGCCCGCGCGCTGCAGCCGATCATCAGCGACGACGGATAGGGCCAGGGCTGGGTCATATAATATTGTACGTCGGTGCAGCGAATCCCGGATTCTTCGAGGATCTCGCGGCGCACCGCGTCCTCGATGGTTTCGGCCGCCTCGACGAAGCCGGCGAGACACGAATACATCCCCGGCGGAAACTGCTTCTGGCGGCCGAGCAGGCATTTGTCGCCGGCGGCGACGTGCATGATCACGACAGGGTCGGTGCGCGGGAAATGCTCGGCCTTGCAACTGGGGCACTCCCGCTTCCAGCCGCCTTCCTTCATCCCGGTACGCGTGCCGCAATTGGCGCAATAGCCGTGGCGCTGATGCCAGCTCACCATCGACTTCGCCATCGCGATCGCCGACAGCTCCTGCGGCGGCACCGCGCCCTGCATCGCCATGCCGCGCAGCTCACTGAGGGCGTAGTCTTCACGCCCGATCAGCTTCTCGGACGCGGCCTGCGACAGGCCCATCCCGAATATCGCGGCGCCGTCGCGCAAGCCTAAGAAGATCGTGCCGGGATTGGCGCCGCATTTCAGCGCCTCGTCGATTCCGAGCAGCGCGCGCACTTTTTCGCCCTCGCGCTTCACCAGCAGCGAGTCGCGGTAGACCACATAGGCGCGCGAGGCCGGCTTCTGCTCCAGCGCGAACAGCTTTTCGTCATCGCGGCGCAGATGCGCGGCACGGTCGAGAATGTTGGTGACGAAGGCCGGCTGCCCCAGCGGAAACGAGTCGAATGCTGACATGTCTTGTTCTTTCAACCCAACCAGATTTTGCGGCGAAGCGCGCTGATGAAAGTCTGCACCTCTGTGGCGTCGTGCGCCAAGGGCTGCATCACGCCCCAGACCGGCCGCGGCCAGGCGGCGTCACTGGTGCGGCGCGCGATGATGTGCACGTGAAGCTGCGGCACGAGGTTGCCGAGTGCCGCGATGTTGAGTTTGTCGCATCTGGTGATCTCCTTCAGCGCACGCGAGACGCGGGAGATCTCCGTCATCAATTGCGCCTGCTGCACCTCGTCGAGATCAATGATCTCGACCGCATCCGCGCGTCGCGGCACCAGCAGCAGCCACGGATAATGCGCGTCCTTGATGACCAATACCTTGGACAGCGGCAAATCGCCGATGTCGATGGTGTCCTCTTTCAGGCGGGAGTGCAGCGACCAGGCGGGTTCGGACATGAAGGTTTCCGGATGGCCCATTGGGAATCGGGCATGGCGGGGCGGAACCCCTGAATATTTGCTCCGACCATACGATACGGAGTTTGATTGGGGAAGGATGAGCCTCCGCAGGGGCCGCATGCACCGTTGTCGTCCCGGCGAAGGCCGGGACCCATACCGCGAGGTCTATCGTTTGCGGTTGGTGCTAATCCCGAACGACCAATCTTCGCAAAACATCCCCCTGTGGTTATGGGTCCCGGCCTTCGCCGGGACGACAGCGAATGTGTGGCGACGTCTTACCCCTCCGCCAGCACCCGCGCATTGGCGCGGACCGAGGCTTCGCTGACGCGAATGCCGAGGCCGGGGCCGTCCGGCACCACGACGTGGCCGCCGCGATTGGCGACGCGCTCTTCCAGCACGTCCTCGGTCAGCACGTGGTGCGGCATGTAGAATTCGCAGCCGAGCGAGATTCCCGGCGTCGCCGCGATCAGCTGCGTCCCGGCGGCGAGCCCGATGCCGCCCTCCCACAGAGTGCCGCCATAGCCCGGCAGGCCGGCGATGTCGGCGATCGCCATGATCGCCTGCGCCTCGAACAGGCCGCCGGCCTTCATCAGCTTGACCGAGACGGCATCTGCCGCCTCGCGGCGCACCACCTCCATCATGTCGCGGCGGTCGAAACAGCTTTCGTCCGCGAGCACGGGCGTCTCAAGCGCCGCGGTGAGCTGCGCCATCACGTCGAGAAATTTGCGCGGCACCGGCTGCTCGATGAAAGTCGGCGCAAACTGCTCGACGTCGCGCAGGATCTTGATGGCGCCGAACGGCGCTAAGGCCTGGTTGTAATCGACCCGCAGATCGACCTTGTCGCCGAACTCCTTGCGGATCGCCGCGAGATGATCGAGGTCCTCGCGATGCGGCTTCACGCCGGTCTTGACCTTGTAGATGACATTGCCGTCCGGAATCATCTTCCGCATGCGTTCGAGATCGGCGGCGAAATCCGGATCGGCGATGGAGAACGACAGCGGGATCGCGTCGCGCACGCGGCCGCCGAGCAGGTCGGCGACCGATAGTCCCGACGATTTGCCGACGATGTCGAGCAGCGCCATTTCGATCGCGACCTTGGCTTCGGCATGTCCGACCAGCGCGCGATCGAGCTCGGCCATCAGCGCGCGGATGCGGCGCACCGGTTTGCCGAGCACGATTGGCCGCAAATAGATATCGAGCGCGGAGAAGGCCGCTTCCGGCGTTCCCGTGAACACTTCCCACGGTGCCGCCTCGCCCCAGCCGATCACGCCGTCGCTCGACGTCAGTTCGAGCAGCACGCGCTTCACCGTGCCCTTGACGTTGCCGACGCCTTGCAGGCGCGCCATCTTGATCGGGCTTTCGATCAGGAACAGCCTGATGCGTTCGACGGTTGCTTCGGTCATGTCAGGCCTCCATTGACGTGCCAGACTTGGCCGGTGACGTAGGATGCTTTCGGGGAGGCCAGGAAAGCGATGATCTCGGCGACCTCTTCCGGCCGCCCGCGGCGACCCATCGGGATCAGCGCCTCGGTCGCGGCGATCTGTTCGGGTGACAGCCGGCTTTCGCTGGGCCTGTCCTTGACGATGAGGCCTGGCGCGACGGCGTTGACGGTGATGCCCTCCTTGGCGAGTTCGACTGCGGTGAGGCGCACCAGCGCTTCGAGCGCGGAGCGGCTCGCGGCCGTCGCTGCGAAGGGCGCGAACTCCGGCCGGATCGCGTGCGCAACGAACGACGACACTGCCACGATCCGCGGATCCTGCCCCGCACGGAGCAGCGGGAGCGCCGCGTCCACCAACCGTGTGAACGCCAGCGCCGATTCGTCCATCGCCTTGCGGAACTGATCCGCCGGCGTACCGATCGCGCTGCCGCGGCGGGCATGGCCGCCGACCAGGATCAATCCATCGAGTCGGCCGAAGGCGCTTTGCGTAGCGGCGACGGCGTCGGCGACCGCAGCCTCCTCGGCGAGGTCGCCGAGGCATTTTGCCACGAGCGCGCCTTGGGCTTCGGCTTCCGCCGCCGTGGCGTCGAGGCCGGCTGCGTTGGAGCGCGTGTGCAGCAGCAGCGCGGTGCCGGGCCCCGCGAGCAGTTTTGCAGTGGCGCGGCCGATGCCGCTGGCGGCGCCGGTGATGAGATAGACGCGATTGATTTCGGACATCACGATGCCGTTGTAACCGGCGGCAGCGCGCCGGTGCGGTGGAAATGGCTGAGGAAGGTGCGCGTCGCTGCTTCCTGCGGATTGTCGATCACCTGCCGCGCCGGGCCTTCCTCGACCACGACGCCGTCGCGCATGAAGATCAGACGGTCGGCGACTTCGCGGGCAAAGGCGATCTCGTGGGTCACGATCACCATGGTCATGCCCTCCGACGCCAGCTGCTGAATCACGGCGAGCACCTCGCCGACAAGCTCGGGATCGAGCGCGGAGGTGGCCTCGTCGAACAGCATCACGTCCGGCTCCATGGCGAGCGCCCGCGCAATCGCGACGCGCTGCTTTTGTCCGCCGGAGAGCGTGGACGGATATTGGTCGGCCTTCTCTGCAAGGCCCACCTTCGCGAGTTGGGCCCGCGCAAGCTTCTCGGCGTCAGCCCTGGCCATGCGCCGCACCGTGACCGGTCCCTCCATCACGTTCTGGAGCGTCGTCATGTGCGGAAACAGATTAAAATGCTGGAACACCATGCCGGTGGTGGCGCGGAATTTGGCCTGCGTCTTCACGTCAGGCAGCTTTGTGCCTTCTCCGAAAGCAAAGCGCGTGTCGCCGACGCGAACGCTGCCGCCGTCGGGCGTCACCAGGAGGTTGATGCAGCGGAGCAGCGTCGACTTGCCGGAGCCGGACGGGCCGATCAGCGCCACGACACCGCCCTTGGCGACGTCCAGGCTGATGCTCTTCAAAACCTCGTTGCTGCCAAAGCTTTTGCGCAAGCCACGGATCTCGATCTTGGAGGTGTTCTTGGAAGCGTCCTTGGAAGTCTCGGTCATTCGCCGACCGCCAGTCGCTTCTCGCCGCGCCGGACCATGATGGTCAGGGGAATCAGGATGGCCGCATACGCGACCGCGACGGCGGTGTAGGTTTCCAGCGGACGGTAGCTGTCATGGGCGGCGACCTGGCTCTGATAGACCAGATCAGGCACCGCCAGCACCGAGACCAGCGAGGTGTTCTTGAACTGGATGATCGACTGGTTCATCAGCGCCGGGATCATGCGCTTGATCGCCTGCGGCAGCACGATGCGCCGCATGCTCTGTCCCGGAGTCATGCCGAGCGCGGCGCCGGCTTCGGACTGGCCGCGGTCGATCGAGATGATGCCGCCGCGGATGATCTCCGAATAGAACGAGCCGCCATAGAGCGAGAGCGCCAGCGCCGAGGCGGTGATCGGCGTCATCTCGACACCGGCCAGGATCGGCAGCGCGTAATAGAACCAGATCAGCTGCACCAGGATCGGCGTGCAGCGGAACGCCTCGATGAAGGTGAGCGCGATCAGGCGCACCGCGCGAAAGCGCGACAGGGTGCCGAACGCGCCGAACAGGCCGAAGACGAGCCCGAGCACGACGATGACCACGGTGAAACCGACGGTGACGCCGAGCCCGTTGAGAAAGAGCCAGCGATAGCTCCAGAGGATGCCGAAGTCCCACTGATACATGCGTGCTTAACTCATACCCGAAACTTGTCGTCATGCCCGGGCTTGTCCCGGGCATCCACGTTCTTGGTGGCGCGGGTCAGACGTGGATGGCCGGGACAAGCCCGGCCATGACGTGCGGAGACTCAGGCGCTCGGCACACCTTACAGCGACACGCCCGGCGGGATGTCCGCCTCGGTCACGCCCACCAGCTCCATGTTGGTGATGATCGCGTTGCGGATGAAGCCGAGGCCCTTGTTGAAGTCGATCCAGGTGTTGACGTAGTCGCGCCAGGTCTTGTCGGTCTCGCGGCGGAAGCCGGCGTTCGAGGTGGTGGCGAAGATTGGCGTCGGCAGCACGAACTGGCCGAGCGAGGGATTCTTCTTCAGCACGGTCAGCGACAGCATGGTGATCAGGCACTGCGCGTCGACGCGGCCGGTCTGCAGCGCGGCGGTGGCGTCGTCGGCGGTCTTCAGCCGCGAGATCTGCGCCTTCGGCGTCAGGCGGCTGACGACCTGGTCGTGCGAGGAGCCCTGGTCGACCGCGATCTTGACGTCGGGCGAGTTCAGCTCAGCCCAGCTCTTCGGCTTGAAGTCCTTTTTGCAGAGGATGCCGAAGGCGTTGTTGAACACCGGCACCGAGAAGTCGACCACCAGCGCGCGCTTCGGGGTCGGGTTGAGGCCGAAGAAGATGTCGATCTTGTTGGACTGCAGGTCGAGCACCGAATTGCCCCAGGTGGTCTCGGTGATCTCGAGCTCGGCTTCCATGTCCTCGGCAAGCGCCTTGGCGATGTCGACGTAAAATCCCTTCCACTGGCCGGTCGAAAGATCCTTCATGTAATAGGGTGCGCCGCCGCCGACCGCGCCGATCCGCATCTTCTTGGTGCGGCGGATGCGGGCGAAGGTCGATTCGTTGGTATCGGCGGTCTGCGCCACGGCCGGGGAGGCCAGCGTCGCCGCGCCAATCGCGCCAAGTCCGACAATCGATGCAACATCACGACGTGTAACCATTGGGATCAATCGCTTTTCTGTTGGAAGAAGTTCCGGCAGCGTTCTTACCAAGGCGCCTCCGGCAGTGAAAGCACAGCCTATCGGCTGGGCAGGCCGGGAATTGCCAGGATGCTGGGCAAACCATCATGAAGCCCAGCCCGTTCAAGCCGATACCCGCTTGCTTTCCGGTCCTTTTGGCCCCAAATAGGGACCGGGAGATTGGCGGTGGACGAGCCACTCGCCAACCGGGTCAGGTCCGGAAGGAAGCAGCCCTAACGAGGTCCGGATCGGGTCGCTCGTCAGTCTCCTACCTGTTTTTCCGAGCGAATTGCGCCGGCGGCTCGGGCCGCCAGCGCGCTCCTTTCCGCAAAAGCCGGCCGAAAGACACTTCATTGCGGATCGACCGATGACCGACGCTGGCGCCCCTCCCAACCCTGACAGCGCCGGCCAGGCCAGCACGCCCTACCGGGTGCTGGCGCGGAAATACCGTCCTTCCAGCTTCGACGATCTGATCGGCCAGGAGGCCGTGGTCCGCACCGTCTCCAATGCGTTCGAGACCGGCCGCATTCCGCAGGCCTGGATTCTCACCGGCGTCCGCGGGGTCGGCAAGACCACCACGGCGCGCATCCTAGCCCGTGCGCTCAACTACGAGATGCCGGATGGCTCGGTGAAGGGCCCGACGGTCCAGATGCCGACGCTCGGCGTGCATTGCCAGGCGATCATGGAAAGCCGGCACATGGACGTGCTGGAGATGGACGCGGCCTCGCATACCGGCGTGGACGACGTCCGCCAGATCAATGACAGCGTTCGCTACGCGCCGGCCAGCGCCCGCTACAAGGTCTACATCATCGACGAAGTCCACATGCTGTCGACGGCGGCGTTCAACGCCTTCCTGAAGACGCTGGAGGAACCGCCGGAGCACGCCAAGTTCGTGTTCGCCACGACGGAGATCCGCAAGGTTCCGGTGACCGTGCTGTCGCGCTGCCAGCGTTTTGACCTGCGCCGCGTCGAGGCCGACGTACTGATGAAGCATCTCGCCAACATCGCGGCCAGGGAAAACGTCGAGATCGAGCCTGAAGCGCTCGGCATCATCGCGCGCGCCGCGGAAGGCTCGGTGCGGGATTCGCTCTCGCTGCTCGATCAGGCCATCGCGCATGCCGCGGGCACCGTGAAGGCCGATGCCGTCAGGCAGATGCTGGGGCTCGCCGACCGCACCCGTGTCATCGATCTTTTCGATTCTCTGGCGCGTGGCGACATCGCGTCCGCGTTCAGGGAGTTCCGCGACCAGTACGACGTCGGCGCCGATCCGATCGTGGTGCTCTCGGATCTCGCCGAGTTCGTCAATTTCGTCACCCGCGTGAAGATCGTGCCGGCGACCGCCGACAACGTCGCCTATGGCGAGACCGAGCGCGTGCGCGCGCGGGATTTCGCCTCGAAGATCTCGATGCGCGTGCTGTCGCGGATGTGGCAGATGCTGCTCAAGGGCATCACCGAGGTGCAGGCCGCGACGCGGCCCGCGGCAGCCGCCGAGATGGTGCTGGTGCGCATTGCCTATGTCGCCGACCTGCCGACGCCGGACGAAGCGATCAAGATGCTGGAGCAGAACGGCGGCGGTTCGCCGGTCGTGAGCGGCGGCAGTGCCGCGCGCAACGCGCCGGCGGGGCCGGTGGCGTCCGCAGCGCCAGTTCGCATGCCGACATCCTCACCGTCCTCGTTCGGCGGCGGCGGTGCCCGTCCGCAGATGGCAACGCCCGCGCCGGATCCGCAAGCTGCCGCGCCCGTGTTGCGCGTCACGAGCTTCACCCAGCTCGTTGCGCTGGCCGGGCAGAAGCGCGACCTCCTCACCAAGGGCGCGCTCGAAGGCGACATGCGCCTCGTTCGTTTCGAGGAGGGCCGGCTGGAAGTTGCGCTCGAGCCCAACGCCTCCAAGACCATGATTTCCGATCTCGCGCGCAAATTCGAGCTCTGGACCGGGCGCCGTTGGACCGTGATCGTCTCCAACGAGCCGGGCCAGCCGACGCTGCGCTCGGTGAGCCAGGCGGCCAAGCAGGAACATGCGCGCACCGCCGAGGCCGATCCGCGCGTGCGCGAGGTGCTGTCGCGTTTTCCGGGTGCGAAGGTCGTCGAGGTCCGCAGGCTTGCCCCCGAGGCGCCGGAATCCGATATTAACGCCGACTACGGCAGTGACGATCCGCCCGACGGTTCCGACGGCGACGATCTCTAGAGCCAATTTTCCAAGGACAGCACCGATGGTCGATATTTTCGGCATGATGAAGCAGGCGCAGCAGCTGCAATCCAAGATGCAGGAGATGCAGGACCAGCTCGCCAACGTCGAGGTCGAGGGCATCTCCGGCGGCGGTCTCGTCGCTGTGCGCATGACCGCGAAGATGGACGTCAAGGGCGTCAAGATCGATCCTTCGCTGATGAAGGCGGAGGAGCGCGAGGTGCTCGAGGATCTGCTTGTCACCGCGTTCGGCGAGGCCCGCCGAAAGGCGGAAGCCGCCATGCAGGAGAAGATGCAGTCGCTCACCGGCGGGCTCGGCTTGCCGCCGGGGCTGTCGGGGCTGTTCGGCCAGTAATATGGGCGCTGTTGCGGGTCCTGAGATCGAGCGGCTGGTCCAGCTTCTCGCGCGGCTGCCGGGCCTCGGCCCGCGCTCGGCGCGGCGCGCGGCGCTGCATCTGATCAAGAAGCGCGAAGCGCTGATGATGCCGCTGTCCTCGGCCATGCAGGTCGCGCTCGAGAAGGTCCAGGTCTGCAAGACCTGCGGCAACATCGACACGCAAAGTCCCTGCACGGTCTGCACCGATCCGCGTCGCGATCCCTCGATCATCGTCGTCGTCGCCGATGTTGCCGATCTCTGGGCGCTGGAGCGGGCCAATGCCACTCAAGGGCGTTATCACGTGCTGGGCGCGACATTGTCGCCGCTCGACGGCGTCGGCCCGCAGGACCTCACCATCGAGGCGCTGGTCGCGCGTGCGCATGAGGCGCAGGTGCATGAGGTCATCCTGGCGCTGAATGCCACCGTCGACGGCCAGACCACGGCACACTACATCACCGACCTGCTTCAGGACGCCAACGTAAAAGTAACCCGGCTCGCCCATGGTGTGCCGGTCGGCGGCGAGCTTGATTATCTCGATGAAGGTACGCTATCGGCCGCGATGCGGCAGCGTACCCTGTTCTAGACATCCAGACTTACGGAACGGACGACATGACGAAACTTTTCGCCACACGATGGGCTTTGGTTGCGACGATGGCGATGCTGGCGACGCCGGCTATCTCCGCGCAGCAGGACGACGGGGCTCCGCCGCCGTCGAAGCCCGGCAAGCCGATCAATGCCGGCGAGGTGCTCTCGGGCGAGCTGAACACGATGAAAGTGCGCGACGTCAAGAACGTCGGCAAGCGGGTTGCGACCTACCAGATCACCTCCGAGCCGCGCCGGCTGCCGCCACCGAACGGGTTGTGCAATCTCGAGACCGGCCCCGAAACCTTCCAGCTCGTTCCCAGCGGCGATGCGCAGGCCGCACAGCTGAAGACGTTCGCCGGCAAGGAGATCTCGGTCAAGGTCGACGAAGTCGCCTGCGCTAGCGACCCCGGCCAGATGAGCGAGGCCGTGATCACGAAGTGGAGCCTGATCAAGAAGCAGTAGGGGCGATTCGCTCTGCTCTCTCCGTCGTCATTGCGAGGAGCACTTGCGACGAAGCAATCCAGACCGCCTCCGCGGCGGCAGTCTGGATTGCTTCGCTTCGCTCGCAATGACGAAGGTGAGAGAGCCGGTCTAAACCCTCACCGGCCCCAGCGCATCAAAATGCCCGCGCTTCTGCAGCCAGGCCAGCAGCACCAGGCTTGGGATCGCCACCAGCATGCAGATCACGAAGAACAGCGGCCAGCCAGTCGTATCAGCCACGAAGCCGGCGCCTGACGAGAGATAGGTCCGCCCCACCGCGGCAAGAGCGGTGAGCAGCGCATATTGCGTCGCCGTGTGCAGCGGGTTCTGGCAGAGCGCCGAAAGATAGGCGACGAAGATCACCGTGCCGATGGCGCTGGTGAAGTTCTCACAAGTGATGGCGAAGGCGAGCGCCCATTGGCTGGTGCCGACGAAGGCCAGCCAGGAGAAGGAGAGATTTGCGAGCGCCTGCACCACGCCGCCGATCCAGAGGCTGGTTGCGAGCGAATAGCGCCGGGCGACGAAGCCGCCGGCAAAGCCGCCGATCAGCGTCGCCGCGAGGCCCACGCCCTTGACGATCGCCGCATAGTCGTTGCGGGAGAAGCCGAGGTCGATCACGAACGGCGCGGTCATCGTGCCGGAGAAGGCGTCGGTGAACTTGAACAGCACGACGAAGGCGAGTGCCGCAAGCGCGTCCTTGCGCGTCAGGAATTCCGAGAAGGCTCCGACCGCCGCGTGCAGCACGCGCGCGAACGCGGTTTGCGTCTGCGTCGCGGCTTCCGCCCGCACCGACTGCTCGGGCTCGGTCGCGACCAGCGCCGTGATCGTCCCGATCAGCACCATCGCCGCCATCACCACATAGCCCCACATCCAGGCGGACGTGCGGGTGATGCCGGTGCTCTCGAAGCCCGAGACGATGAACAGCGCGCCGGCGGTCGAGACCAGCATGCCGATGCGATAGGCCGCGACATAGGACGCCATGCCGGCAGCCTGCTCGCTCTCCGGCAGGCTCTCGACGCGGAAGGCGTCGACCACGATGTCCTGCGTCGACGAGGCCGTCGCCACCAGCAATGCGCCGAGCGCGACGTAGAACGGCGAGCGCGCGGGATCGGTCAGCGCCAGCAGCAGGATCGCTGCGATCAGCAGCAATTGCGAGAACAGCAGCCAGCCGCGCCGCCGCCCGAACGCGCGCGTGAACAGCGGCACATGCATCGCATCCACCAGCGGCGCCCACAGGAATTTCAGCGTGTAGGGCGTGCCGACCAGCGCAAACAGCCCGATGGTCTTGAGATCGACGCCGGATTCCCGCATCCACACCAGCAGCGTCGAGCCCGACAGCGCCAACGGCAGCCCGGACGAGAAGCCGAGGAACAGCACGATCAGCACCCGCGGCTGCAGGTAAACGGCAAGGCTGTCACGCCAGGAGGTGGGGGCCGTGCCGGGGCCGGCAGGGGAGGTCGCGTCGGGTGCGGTCATGGGGTGGTGTTACCAGATTCTGGCGGCCACAAGTGAGGTGTCGCTCCTGCCGGCCAAAGAGGAGGTGTCGTCGCCCCCTCCGCTGTCATCGTCCGCGAAGGCGGACGATCCAGTACCCACCAGCATTTCGGTTCAATCGCGGCCGCCGCGGCGTACTGGATGCCCCGCCTTCGCGGGGCATGATGGACTCATGGTGGGCCGGCTATCCCGGGATAAAGGTCGTCCCAATTCGGATTGCTCTTCTCAATCAATCGAACCTTCCAGGCCCTGTTCCACTTTTTCAGCCGCTTCTCCCTTTTGATAGCATTCTCGGGATCGTCGAACTGCTCGAAATAGACGAGCCTTGCGACATCGTACTTCTCCGTAAAGCTCTCGATGACCTTCGACTTATGTTCCGCCACGCGACGAATGAGATCATTGGTCACGCCGATGTACAGCGTTCCGCCGATTTTGCTGGCGAGGATGTAAACGTAGTAGTGGCGTGTGCCCAACTGCTACCTCTCCCTCCGCTGTCATCGTCTGCGAAGGCGGACGATCCAGTAATCACCAGCATCCCGGTTCAATCATGACGGCCGCGGCGTACTGGATGCCCCGCCTTCGCGGGGCATGACAGTGTGCCACAATCTCACTCCCCCGCCTGGAGCTTCCGCGGGAACAGCTCGGCAGCGCCGGTCGCTACGAGATGCGGCGCTTCCGGCGCATCGCTCTTGCTGAAATCGAGTTCTTCGATACGCCCGGCGCGTTTCTCGATCTTGTCGGCGGAGATCAGCACCTGCCGCACGTCCTCGTTCGCGTCGGCAAAATGCTTCTGGAGCTTCAGCACGCGATCGCGCAGGCGGCCGAGGTCGTCGCCGAGCTTGATCACCTCGGTGCGGATCTGGTCGGCGGCGTCGCGCATGCGCGCGTCCTTCATGATCTGCTGCATCACCTGGATCGCCAGCATCAAAAGCGACGGCGACACCAGCACGACACGGGCGCGATACGCCTTCTGGATGACGTCGTCGAAACCGTCGTGGATCTCGGCGTAGACCGATTCCGACGGCACGAACATCAGCGCCATGTCCTGGGTCTCGCCGGCGACGAGATATTTCTCGGCGATGTCGCTGACATGCTTCATGACGTCGCCGCGCAGCCGCTGCGTGGCGATGCGCTTCTCCTCGTCGGTGCGCGCGTCATGCAGCGCGGTCATCGCTTCCAGCGGAAACTTCGCGTCGATGCAGAGTGGCCGCTGGTCGGGCAGGAACACGACGCAGTCCGGACGCTTGCCGGTCGAGAGCGTGAACTGGAACTCGTAGGCGCCCTTCGGCAGACCATCCTGGACGATCGCTTCCATCCGCGCCTGACCGAAGGCGCCGCGCGACTGCTTGTTGGCGAGCACGTCGCGCAGGGTCGTCACCTGCGTGGTGAGGTCGGTGAGGTTCTTGTGCGCGCTGTCGATGATGCCGAGCCGTTCGTGCAGCGCGTGCAGGCTCTCCATGGTGTTGCGGGTCGAGTGCTCCATGGACTGGCCGACGCGGTGGGTCACCGAATCCAGCCGCTCGTTGACCGCTCGCGCCATGTCGGCCTGGCGGCCGGCCAGCGTCTGGGTCATGGCGTCGACCCGCCCCGAAGCCTCGCTCTGGGCATGCAGCATCTGGCTGATGCGCTCCTCGAGTTCGTCGGCGCGGATGGCGTTGGCCATCGCGAGTTCCGCCCCGCGCCGCCCGGAGCGCGCGATCACGACGGCGATCACCACCATCAGGATGAGGACCAGGGCACCGAAGCCGATCAGCGCGTCCGCGGTGCGCACCGGCCAGTCGCCGAGCATGAAAATGATCTCGTTCATGCCCCTGCTTCTAGCCGATTCGCTCGGCGACACGAACGAATAGCGAACATTTAGGGTAAATGCCCCGTTAATTTTTATGGTTAACGAAACCCGAAGTTTTATGGTTAGCGGAGGGTTAACGGGGTTCCCGGCCGCATTGACCGCATCGAACGCGCGGCTTAAATCGCGGCCATGGCCCTCAGAGAAATCATCATCCTGCCCGACAAGCAGCTGCGTCTGGTCTCCAAGCCGATCGAGAAGGTCACGCCGGAGATACGAAAGCTTGCCGACGACATGTTCGAGACCATGTACGACGCGCCCGGCATCGGGCTCGCGGCGATTCAGATCGCGCAGCCGCTGCGGCTGATCACCATGGACCTCGCCAAGCCCGACCAGGACGGCGAGACCAAGCCCGAGCCGCGCGTCTTCATCAATCCGGAAATCATCGCCTCCTCCGAGGACCTGTCGGTCTACGAAGAAGGCTGTTTGTCGATCCCCGAATATTACGAGGAGGTCGAGCGCCCTGCGAAGGTGCGGGTGCGCTACACCGATCTCGACGGCAAGGTGCACGAGGAGGACGCCGAAGGCCTCTACGCCACCTGCATCCAGCACGAGATCGACCATCTCAACGGCGTGCTGTTCGTCGACTATCTGTCAAAGCTCAAGCGCGACCGCGTGCTGAAGAAATTCGAGAAAGCCGCCAAGCGCGCGGAGTGAGCCGGGTTCTCTCTCGTCCTCATGGCCGGGCTTGACCCGGCCATCCACGCCTTGCTTGCTTTGTCGCCAAGACCGTGGATGCCCGGGACAAGCCCGGGCATGACGGAGAAACAAGCCTTACCGAGCGCCGCCACATGCCCCTCCGCCTGATCTTCATGGGCACGCCCGATTTCTCCGTGCCGACGCTGCTCGAGCTCGTCGCGCACGGCCATGAGATCGTGGCCGTGTATACGCGCGCGCCCAAGCCCGGCGGCCGGCGTGGCCTGCAATTGCAGCCGACCCCGGTGGAAGAGGCCGCGCGAAAGCTTGGCGTGCCGGTGCTGACGCCGAAGACGTTGAAAACGCCGGAGGCGCTGGAAGAATTCCGCGCCTTCGACGCCGCTGCCGCCGTCGTCGTCGCCTATGGCATGATCCTGCCGCAGGCGATCCTCGATGCGCCAAAGCTCGGCTGCTACAATCTGCACGCCTCGCTGCTGCCACGCTGGCGCGGTGCGGCTCCCATCAACCGCGCGATCATGGCCAGCGATGCCGAGAGCGGCGTGATGGTGATGAAGATGGATGTCGGCCTGGACACCGGTGACGTCGCCATGGCCGAGCGTCTCGCGATCACGGACAATATGACGGCGCTCGATCTGCACGATCGTCTGTCCCGGCTCGGTGCCGACCTGATGGTGCGCGCCATGGCCGCGCTCGACCGCGGCGGGCTCCAGCTCAAAAAGCAGAGCGAGGACGGCGTCACCTATGCCGCCAAGATCGACAAAGCCGAAGCGCGGATCGACTGGACCAGGCCCGCGCGGGAGGTGCTGCGTCATATCCACGGACTGTCGCCGTTTCCCGGCGCCTGGGCCGAGCTTGAGAATGCGCGGGTCAAGATCCTGCGTTGCGAGCTGGCGAAAGGCGCGGGCGCACCCGGCGAGGTGCTCGACGATCACCTCACCATCGCCTGCGGCGAGGGTGCAATCCGTCTGATCGAGCTCCAGCGCGAAGGCAAGGCGCGCATGCAGGCCGCGGATTTCCTGCGCGGCGTACCGTTGAAGCCGCCGATGCGGCTGGCCTGATGCCCCGCTACAAGCTCATCATCGAATATGACGGCGCACCGTTCTTCGGCTGGCAGGTGCAGGAGACGCTGCCCTCGGTGCAAGGCGCGCTGGAAGCGGCGGTGAAGGCGATGACCGGCGCGGATGCGCGCGTGCACGGCGCCGGGCGCACCGATGCCGGCGTGCATGCGCGTGGCCAGGTCGCGCATGTCGATATCGACAAGCAGTTTCCGCCGGGCCGTTTTCGCGACGGCTTGAATGCGCATTTGCGCCCGCATCCGATCGCTGTGCTCGAGGCGGACATCGTGCCTGATAGTTTCGAAGCGCGCTTCTCGGCCGTGAAGCGCCACTATCGCTATCGCATCGTCAACACCCGTGCCAATCTCGCGCTCGATGCCGGCCACGCCTGGCGCGTGCCGCGCCGGCTCGATGCCGACGCGATGCATGCGGCGGCACAACGCCTGCTCGGCAAGCACGATTTCACCACCTTCCGCGACACCGAGTGCCAGGCCAGGTCGCCGGAGAAGACGCTCGATCAGCTCGACGTGCTGCGCGACGGGCGCGAGATCATTATTCTCACCTCGGCGCGCTCGTTTCTGCACAGTCAGGTGCGCTCCATGGTGGGGTCGCTGATGTGGGTCGGTGAGGGCCGCTGGACCGCCGACGATCTCTCCGCAGCGCTCGCCGCCCGCAACCGCGCCGCCTGCGGCATCGTCGCCCCGCCGGACGGGCTGTATCTGATGCAGGTGGATTATTAGAACGCGAGGCTGGAAACTCTCGCGACGCCCACCGCTGTCATTCCCCGCGAAGGCGGGGAATCCAGTACGCCGCGGCCCCTCGGATCAATGACTGCTGTCTCGGATTACTGGATCGCCCGGTCAAGCCGGGCGATGACAGCGGAGGGTTTGGCGGCAATGGGGCCTACCCAAAATACCTCGCTAAAATCCCGCGATACACCTTGGTCAGCTGCTCCAGATCCTGAACCGGCACACGTTCGTCGACCTGGTGCATGGTCTGGCCGACCAAGCCGAATTCGATCACCGGGCAATAGCTCGAGATGAAGCGCGCATCCGAGGTGCCGCCTGAGGTCGACAGCTCCGGCTTGCGGCCCGTCACCTCCTCGATCGCGGACACCGCGAGTTCGGTGAACGGTCCGGGCTTGGTCACGAATACGTTCGAGTTCGAGGGCTCCCAGACGATGCGGGCGCGAATGCGGTTGCCGCAGGCTTTGGTCAGCCGCGTCTCGACCAGCTCGCGCAGGCTCGCCTGGGTGTGGTTGTCGTTGTAGCGAATGTTGAATTTTGCGCGGGCTTGTCCCGGGATGACGTTGTTGGCGGTGTTGCCGACGTCGACCGAGGTGAATTCGAGATTGGAGGCCTGGAACTGCGCGCTGCCATGGTCGAGCGGCTCGTCCGAGATGGCCACGATCAGCCGCGAGATATCAGGCACCGGATTGGCGGCGCGGTGCGGATAGGCGACGTGGCCCTGCACGCCGTCGACATACAGCGTGCCGGATTGCGAGCCGCGGCGGCCGACCTTGATGGTGTCGCCGAGCGTCTCGACATTCGAGGGCTCGCCGAGCACGCAATGGTCGAATTTCTCGCCGCGCTCCGCCGCCCACTTCAGCAGCTTGATGGTACCGTTGATGGAGAGGTCTTCCTCGTCGCCGGTGATCAGGAACGAGATCGAACCCGAGCCCGATTTTTGGCCGTCGCTGCGCGGCTTGCCGTCGTTCGCGGCGAGATGCTCCAGCACCGCGGCGACCGAGCAGGCGATGCCGCCCTTCATGTCGACCGCGCCGCGGCCATGCAGAAAGCCGTCCTTCACCTCGCCGGAGAACGCGCCGACGCTCCAGGCGCTCTCGTCGCCCGGCGGCACCACGTCGGTGTGGCCGGCAAAGGTGATGTGCGGCCCGTCAGTGCCGATCCGCGCATAGAGATTGTCGACGTCGGCGGTGCCGGGCTCGCTGAAGGTCACGCGCTGGCATGTGAAGCCTGCCGCATTGAGGGCTTTTTCAAGCACACCCAGCGCACCGGCATCGGCCGGGGTCACCGAGGGGCAGCGGATGAGATCGCGGGCAATCGAGAGAGCATCGGTCATGCGCCCCGCTTAACATGCATGCCGCCGGGTGGGCTAGCACTGGGCGGGACAAATTCGATCTCGCTCTGCTGGTCCCATGTTTTCGCCGCAGGCGGGGCGGGCGCCGAGTCATCTTCAACGTCGGCCAACGGATCGGCGCCGAACCGGTTGTCGCCCGAGGTGCCGGGCACAATGAACATTTCGACGAGGCCCCAAAACCACGGAATGTGCACGGCCCAGGCGAGGGCAACAACCCAGTTTGATTCGGTGGGCAGCAGGTCCGAGAACTGGTCGAACAGCGCGGGCAGGACGAAGAACGGAACCAGCCACCAGCCGCTCCGGTCGCGATCGTGCAGCCGCTTGGTCGCGGTCGCGAGATAGATCCACAGGAATAGCGAGCTGCCGAGCACCTTGAGGATGAGGGTCGCGCGATCGGCCGTTGCCAGCAGACGATAGGCCCTGGGATCGACCACGTTGAAGATGTCGTCGACACCGAAATCGAAGTCGACCTTGAAGTTGAAGGCGAAAGTCGCGGCCCCGTTCAGCAGCTTGATGGCCTGGTCGATCATCCCGAGCATGCAGGCCAGCACCATGACGATCAGCAGCGCTTGCCATAGCAAGGCGCGATTGATGCGGCCGTCGAAGCGGAAGAGATACCAGGTCCAGTCCATGCCAAAGGCTCCGGGCGGGAGAGGTCGCCCGATGTTGGTCGCGGTGGGGGGAGGGTGGGTTCGACGGAGCTGCCAGACCCGTCATCCTGAGGTGCGAGGCCTGCGGTGCAGAGCACCGCAGGGGGAGCCTCGAAGGATGAGCGGCCACGATTCAGCCGGCAGCCGGGCCGTCGCCCTTCGGGGCTCGCCGAAGAGGCGAGCACCTCAGGGTGACGGTGAGAGAGTTAGACTCTCAATCCCGCAGCAGCTCGTTGATGCTGGTCTTGGAGCGCGTGCGCTCGTCGACGCGCTTGACGATGACGGCGCAGGCGGTGCTCGGGCCGATCTGGCCGTTCTTCATGGGCTTGCCGGGCAGCGCGCCGGGAACGACGACCGAATACTCGGGCACTTCGCCGATAAAGATCTCGCCGGTGTCGCGGTCGACGATCTTGGTCGACGCACCCAGGAACACGCCCATCGACAGCACCGCGCCCTTGCGCACGATCACGCCTTCGGCGACCTCGGAGCGCGCCCCGATGAAGCAATCGTCCTCGATGATGACAGGCTCGGCCTGCAGCGGCTCGAGCACGCCGCCGATGCCGACGCCGCCGGAGATGTGCACGCGCTTGCCGATCTGCGCGCAGGAGCCGACGGTCGACCAGGTGTCGATCATGGTGGATTCATCGACATAGGCGCCGAGATTGACGAAGGACGGCATCAGCACGACGTTGCGGGCGATGAAGGCCGAGCGGCGCACGATGGAGCCGGGGACGGCGCGGAAACCGGCGTCGCGAAAGCGGTTCTCACCCCAGCCGTCGAACTTCGAGGGCACCTTGTCCCACCAGGCCGCCTTGCCGGGGCCGCCGGGAATGGCGCCCATGTCGTTGAGGCGGAACGAGAGCAGCACCGCCTTCTTCAGCCACTGATTGACCTCCCACTTGCCGTCGGCCCCGCGCTCGGCAACGCGGGCCTCGCCCTTGTCCAGAATCTCCAGCGCGTGATCCACGGCGTCGCGGACCTCGCCCCTGGTCGAGGTCGAGACGCCGTCGCGCGCGTCGAAGGCGCCGTTGATGGTGGATTCGAGGGCGGACAGGGACATCGGGATTTCCTCAGAGGCGGGCGGGAATTTGCGGTGATTTGGAGCGCTTTTTCGGGATTTGGGGGGACGGAGTCAAGGCATACTCAGTGTCGCCCCCGGGCGAAGGCCGGGACCCATACCCGCAGGGTCAAGTTTGGCGAAGACTCGGAGTTACCAGTTGCGCGCTACAACCGAGTGTTGGGGTTATGGGTCCCGGCCTTCGCCGGGACGACGTGGGGAGAGAGAGGACAGCCTGCCCAAAAACCCCGCCAGATCGTCGGTGACGTGGTCGACATGGGCGGCGCTCCGGCCTTCCAGCTCCCAGTCCTCGCGCACGACCTCTTTCGTCCCGTCCGGTATCACCAGCACCGTGGTCATGCCGAGCTCGTGCGGGACCGTGAGGTTGCGGGCGAGGTCTTCGAACATCGCGGCGCGGGTCGGATCGACCGAATGGTCGGCGAGAAACTTGCGGTAGGTCTGCGGCGCCGGCTTCGGCTCGAAGTCGGCGGCGATGATGTCGAACACGCCGTCGAAATGCCCAGCAAAGCCGAGCCGCGCCAGCACCGCATCGACATGATCGACCGAACCGTTGGTCAGGATCAGCTTTCGTCCCGGCAGTTTTGCGATGGCCTCGCCCAGCGCCGGGTTCGGCTCCAGCGGCGAGTGGTCGATCTTGTGGACGTAGGCGAGATAGTCGTCGGCGCGGACGCCGTGCAGGGTCATCATGCCGCGCATGGTGGTGCCGAAGCGCTGGTAATAATCTTTCTGAATCTTGCGCGCTTCCACCGGTGTCAGGTTCAGCCAATTACAAACGAACTCGGTAATCCGAGCATCGACCTGCTGCCACAGATTGACGTGGTGCGGATAGAGCGTGTTGTCGAGGTCGAACACCCAGGTGTCGACATGGCCGAAGGCGCGGGGTGAGGTCATTGCGGCTCTCTATTCGTTATCGGAGAGGGGCCCCAGCTTTCCGTCGTCGTCCCGGCGAAGGCCGGGACCCATACGGCGTGATCTATCAATGGGGCACCCTGATCGTCGTTCTTCGTAAAACCAATCCTGGGGTTATGGGTCCCGGCCTTCGCCGGGACGACGATGGTGTTTGTTGCGTCATCACAAAAGCAATCACGGCATCGCAAACCGCAGCGTTTTGCCGCCGCTCGACATGTCCACCGCGCCAAATCCCGTGGCCGCAAAACCGCGCGCGCCGCAGTCGGTCTGCTCGTTGGTCTCGAACTTGGTCTCGCGCGTGCAAAGCTGCTTGTCGCCGCCCCAATTCAGCGGCTTGTCCTTCAGCTTGACGATTCGGTTGTCGGCGTCGATGGCTTCCGCGAAGCTGAAGATCTGCTTCGGCTGACCGCTCACATCAGGGTGCAGGCAGGTCTTGGGGTCGATGCGATACCAGCCGCGGCTCGTCACCGATTTGCCGGCGTCGGTGGCGACCGCCGCCATCACCTTGTGCGCGGTGTCGTTGCACCAGGTGAGGCCGGTCGCAGACGGCGTCTGCACGGCATCGACCATGGTCTTGAAGAAGTTCGGCGACGACAGGATGTCGGACGACAATCCGCGGCTCTTCAGGAAAGCGGCCAGCGCGCCTTGCGTCTTCGGTCCGTCGACGCCGTCGATCGGCGCGGCGTCATAACCTGCGATCACCAAAAGCCGCTGGATGCCGGCAAGGCGGGCCTGCTCGTCGTCATATTCGGAGTCCTCGGCGAGATAGGCGACGAAATTGCCGTCCGCGCCTTGCGTCGGCGTGATCTGGGTGAAGGCGGCCTGGGTCTGGCCGCTGCGGCACTGTCGCGCGGCCGCGATGACGAAATTGTCCTGCGCGACGCACAGGGTGTCGCTGCCGTTCTGCGGGATCGGGGATGCGCCGTAGACGCCGAGCGCGCGGGCGTTGAGCAGGATGCGGTCGGCGGAGAGCGTGCCCTGCACCACCACGCGGCAGGTGGCGGGGTCGATCCTGAACCAGCCGCGCGTGGCGGTCGCCGCCTTGTCGTCGATGCCGATCGCGGCCTCGACGACATAGGACATGCGATTGCAGATCTTGAGGTCGGCGAAGGCGGGCGCGGAGGAGAAGACGAACGAGACGGCTGCGGCGGGGAGCGTCATCAGGAAGCGGGTGAGAGTGGAGCGTCGATGCCGCCTCGCGCTCCGCTCGTCATGCCCGGGCTTGTCCCGGGCATCCACGTTCTTGGCGCGGGACGAAAGATCGTGGATGGCCGGGACATCTTCGCGAAGACGCGCTTCGCGCTGTTGCCCGGCCATGACGGCTTTCATGCGTGGCGCCTCTCGCATCACTTGTGGATCAGCGTTCCCGTGCCGGTGTTGGTGAAGAGCTCGAGCAGCACCGCGTGCTGCATCTTGCCGTCGATGATGACGACACCCTCGACGCCCTGTTCGAGCGCGTAGATGCAGGTCTCGACCTTCGGGATCATGCCGCCGGAAATGGTGCCGTCGGCGATCAGCTTTCGCGCGTCCTTCACCGAGAGCTGCGGGATCAGCTTCTTGGACTTGTCGAGCACGCCCGGCACGTCGGTGAGCAACAGCAGCCGCTTTGCCTTCAGCGCGCCGGCCACGGCGCCGGCGAAAGTGTCGGCGTTGACGTTCAGCGTCTGGCCCTCTTTCGAGGTCGCGAGCGGCGCGAGCACGGGGATCAGCTCGTAGCCGATCAGCTGGTTGAGCAGCGTGAGGTCGACCTTCTCGGGATCGCCGACGAAGCCGAGATCGACCGCCTTCTCGATGTGCGAGTCCGGATCCATGATGGTGCGCGTCGTCTTCGACGCCTTCACCATGTTGGCGTCCTTGCCTGATAGCCCCACCGCCTTGCCGCCGGCCTCGTTGATGTAGCCGACGATCTGTTTGTTGACGGAGCCGGCGAGCACCATCTCGACGATCTCGATGGTGGCGGCGTCGGTGATGCGCAGGCCTGCGGCGAATTCCGAGACGATGCCGAGGCGCTTGAGCATGGTCGCGATCTGCGGGCCGCCGCCATGCACCACCACCGGATTGATCGCGGTCTGCTCGAGCAGCACGATGTCGCGGGCAAAATTCTTGGCGGTCTCCTCGTCGCCCATGGCATGGCCGCCATACTTGATGACGATGGTTTCCTCGTCATACTGCTGCATGTGCGGCAGCGCTTCGGACAGGATGCGGGCCTGGTCGAGCGGGGAGATTTCGGTCATGAGGCGGATCTCGCTGGCGGGATACTCGGGCCGCGTTCTATCCGATTGGCGGGCGGGGCGCAAAGTGGTCTTCGTCCCCGGGCTACGGACTGCGCTTCACCACCACCGCCGCGAGCGTCACCGCCAGCCAGCTCAAGATCATCACCGATCCACCGGTCGGCGCCGCATAGGGAAACAGCGAATGGCCGGCAAATTGCCGCAAGGTCAGATCGCCCGCGAACAGCGCCGCGCCGGCTGCGAAGCCGGACGCGGCGACGATGCCAATTCCGCCGTGCAGAAGGCCGCGGCCGAGCAGGGCGACGGCCGCGAGTATGGCCGTTGCATGAAACAGCAGCATGGCGCTTGCGGCGGCGAGCCGGCTCGCATCGCCGCCATGCGCGGAAGCGGCGGCCAGCGCGACGCCGGCGGCGCCCATCAGACCGGCAAGCCCGATCAGCAGCCGGAATGCCGCCATCACGAGGTCCGCTCTTCCAGCAGCTTTGCGATCGCGGCGCGCAGCTCGGCCATGCCGGTCGCGCTGCGCGACGAGGTCGCGAGCACGTTCGGGAACGCGGCCGGACGCTTGGCGAGCGCGGCCTCGGTCTCGACGATGCGCGATTGGAGCTCGGTGGCCTTGATCTGGTCGGCCTTGGTCAGCACGAGCTGGTAGCTGACCGCGGAGCGATCGAGAGTCTTCAGGACTTCGAGATCGACGTCCTTGAGGCCGTGCCGCGCGTCGACCAGCACGTAGACGCGTGCGAGGCTGGCGCGTCCGAGCAGGAATTTGTGGATCAGCTCGGTCCAGGACGCGACCTGACTCTTCGGGGCCTTGGCATAGCCGTAGCCGGGCATGTCGACGAGGCGCAGCTCGCCTTTGCCGGGGACCTCGAAGAAGATCAGCTCCTGGGTGCGGCCCGGTGTGTGCGAGGTGCGCGCGAGCGCGTTGCGGCCGGTCAGCGCGTTGATCAGGCTGGACTTGCCGACATTGGAGCGGCCGGCAAAGGCGATCTCCAGCCCCGCCATCGGCGGCAGCGTTTCAGTCGAGGGCGAAGCCCAGATGAACTGCCAGTCGCGCGTGAACAGCTTTCGCCCGACCTCGATCAGCTTCGCATCTTTGTCGTCGGTCATGCGAAAGCTTTCTGTCTGTCCGCGTCATTGCGAGCGAAGCGAAGCAATCCAAAAATGCATCCGCGGAGGGACTCTGGATTGCTTCGTCGCTTCGCTCCTCGCAATGGCGACCGCTACGTCGCCTTCTTCGCGAACGTCGCCTTGAGATTGTCGAACAGCTCCACCTTCACGCCGTTGCGGCGCATGATGAAGCTCTGCTGCAGCACCGAGAGCGTGTTGTTCCAGGCCCAGTAGATCACGAGGCCCGCCGGGAAGCCCGCCAGCATGAAGGTGAAGATCAGCGGCATCCAGTTGAAGATCATCTGCTGCGTCGGATCCGGCGGCGTCGGGTTCAGCTTCATCTGGAACCACATCGTGATGCCCATGATGATCGGCCAGATGCCGAGCGCGAGGTAGTGGCCGAACAGCGGGATCGTGGTCGGGTCGAACGGGATCAGCCCGAACAGGTTGAACAGATTGGTCGGGTCCGGCGCGGACAGATCCTTGATCCAGCCGAAGAACGGCGCGTGCCGCATCTCGATGGTGACGAACAGCACCTTGTAGAGCGAGAAGAACACCGGGATCTGGATCACCACCGGAAGACAGCCGGCGACCGGATTGATCTTCTCCTTGCGGTAGATCTCCATCATCTCCTGCTGCTGCTTCACCTTGTCGTCGGGGAAGCGCTCCTTCAGAGCCTGAAGCTGCGGCTGGACCGACTTCATCTTCGCCATCGAGGCGTAGGACTTGTTCGCCAAGGGGAAGAACAACAGCTTCACGATCACGGTCACGAGCAGGATCGAGATGCCGAAATTGCCGAAGAAGCGGTAGAAGAAGTCGAGGCCGAGGAACATCGGCTTGGTGATGAAGTAGAACCAGCCCCAGTCGATCAACAGGTCGAAATGGTTGAGGCCGAGCTCCTTGTTGTAGCCGCCATGGCCGGCGAGCGGGAAGTTGATGCCGACCACCCCGGCTTCCTTGGCGCCCGCGAACAGCCGCGCGTTCGTTGTCGTCGTGCCACCGATCGGGACCGTCTGCTCGCTTTGCAGATAGTCGGTCTGGTATCGGATCTGGGTGCCGGGTTCGGCGACGAAACGGGCCTTGAGCGTTGCCGACGTGTCGGGAAGGAGCGCAGACGCCCAATATTTGTCGGTAATACCGAGCCAGGCATTGGTGACGTTGTTGAATTCGAACCCGTGTCCGCCGTTGCCGATCGCGGGTGCTTCGCCGACAGCCTTATAGGCCTTCTCCTGCAAACCCTGCTCGCCCAGGTAACCGATCAAGCCTTCATGCAGGATGTAGTAGCCCGAGACCTGCGGCGTGCC
This sequence comes from Bradyrhizobium sp. 40, assembly GCF_023100925.1. Classification (NCBI taxonomy): domain Bacteria; kingdom Pseudomonadati; phylum Pseudomonadota; class Alphaproteobacteria; order Hyphomicrobiales; family Nitrobacteraceae; genus Bradyrhizobium; species Bradyrhizobium sp. 40. Next base: position 6,850,091 of record NZ_CP064688.1, on the reverse strand, counting down.
GTGGCGCGAAATCAGTGCGAAGGGAAAGAGTTTGACCGGCGCGTTGCCGACATTGGTCACCTCGTCCTTGATGCTGAAGAGGTAGTGGTCGTCGATCGTGACGGTGCGGCGGAAGGTGAGGCCTTCGCCATTGTCGTATTTCAGCATGACCGGCGTGGACGGCGTCAGGCTGTTGGTGCCCTCCTGCTGCCAATCGGTGGTCCGGTCGGGCACCTTTGTGCCAGCCGTTCCGGCTACCCAGCCAAATTCGGCGTAATAGGGCTCCGCGGTGCCCGACGGCGAATAGAGAATGATCGGCGGCGACTTCGGGTCGACCGTTTCGCGATACTGCACCAGCGCAAGATCGTCGATGCGCGCGCCCTTCAAGGCAATGCTGCCGGTCAAGCGGGGCGTATCGATCTTGACACGCGGAGAGGCGGCAATCGCCGCCTCGCGGCTGACGGTCGGCTGGGCCGGTTGATTGGCGATCTGGGGAGCGGAGGGCGCGCCTGCGCTGCCGGGCTGCGGCGTGGCGCTCGGCGTCCCGGAAGCCGTCGGCTGCGGCGTGGTCTTATGCAGCTCGGCCTGCGTTTGTTGCAGGGCGCGTTGCTTCTCCATCGCCGGCATGTTGTAGAAATATTGCCAGGCGATCAGCACGAAGCCCGACAGAATGACGGCGAGGATGGTATTGCGGTTGTCAGTCATCATTCTCTCGTCATCAATCCGGTTTGCGGCTGGTCGCAGGAGCGGGGCCGGGCTTTGAGCCGTCGGTTCTTGAGTTGGTTTTTGGGCCGCGTCCCTTGTGCGTATGCCGCGCGGACTTCGCGAACGCCATGCGCAGATCGTCGAGCATGGTGGCGAAGCCGCGCGAGAGCGCGTCCCTTCGGCCGACCAGCACATAATCATGATGGGGCTGCATCGACATCGGATCGAGCCGCTTCACCAGTTCGCGAAGCCGGCGCCGGATGCGATTGCGCTCGGGGGCGTTGCCGTTCTTTTTGGTGACGGTGAAGCCGATCCGGATCGGGCCGCGATCGTCGTGGTCAAGGCTTTGGCGGTCAAGGCGTTGCAGGACGAACGCAGGACTATTCACCCGCGCGCCATTGGCAACGGCGAGGAAATCCGCCCGCTGCCTCAGCCGATCCATGATGAAATCCCAAAAAGGGGGTCCGGCTCAGGCGCTCAGACGCTTGCGGCCGCGGGCGCGGCGGGCGGCGAGCACCTTTCGGCCGCCGGCCGTGGCGAGACGGGCACGGAAGCCGTGACGGCGCTTGCGCACCAGTTTGCTGGGTTGATAAGTCCGCTTCACGGGTTTTTCTCCGCTGACCGGGCAATTTGCCTGTAGAATTGATGATAAAGTCCGGAAGATGCTGCCCAAAACGGGCCTTTTTCGGCCCCAAGAGAGCCGCTCCCGGCGGTCACACCGGGTCATCGCGGACAATTGGCCGGCTTATAAGCGAGCGCCTTCTTTTCGTCAACGCCGCACAAGCGCTCAATTCCGGCGAATATCGCTGTTTGTGCGGGGTTTTTAACCCTTGAGGTGGCGACTCGCCAAATCTGCGCTTACATCCGATCTTGGCAGATTGACGATCTGTAATTTGACCGCGCTGGGGGCGGGCAGCATCTTGATACGCGCCAAGACCCTTCACCAGGCGATATCTTTAATCCGGTAAAGGCAGCGAGGGCGAATTTCGTGGCAGCGACAGACCTCCAGCCGATCCAGGATGGGGATCAGCGGGACCCGCCGACGGCGCTGCCGCGGGGGACTCGCGGGCTTGGGCTATCCGGCAAGCTGCTGCTGCTCACCGTTCCCCTGGTGATGATCGCGGCCATCCTGCTCTACGTGCCCGCCATCGCCAACTTCTGGGTCAACCGGCTCAACGACCGCGTCGCGGCGGCCAACACGGCGGCGCTGGTGCTCGATGCCGCGCCGCTCGGCATGGTCCCCGATTCGCTCTCGCGCCAGATCCTGAAGAGCATCAATGCCCGCGCCGTCGCCATCAAGATGGGCCAGCAGCGGCGTCTGCTCGCCAGCGACAATCTGCCCGCGGCGATCGAGCACGACATCGACCTGCGCGACATGACGGCGTGGGAGGCGATCACCGGCTCGTTCCGGATGATGCTGGAGACCGGCAACCAGGCCATCCGGATCGTCGGGCCGGGCGTCGGCAACGCCCAGTTCATGGAGATCGTCACGGACGAGCTGCCGCTGCGGCAGTCGATGTACCGCTTCTCCCGCAACGTCGTGGTGGTCGCGCTCATCATCGCGGTGCTGACCGCCGGCCTCGTCTATCTCGCCATGCATTATCTCTTCGTGCGCCCGATGCGGCGGCTGACCGCGAGCCTGGTCGGCTTCCACGAAAATCCCGAGAGTTCGGCGGGGATCATCGTGCCGAGCCAGCGCAGCGACGAGATCGGGGTCGCCGAGCGCGAATTGTCGGACATGCAACGCGACCTGATGTCGATGCTGCATCAGAAGAGCCGACTCGCCGCCCTCGGCCTCGCAGTGTCCAAGATCAATCACGATCTGCGCAATCTGCTGGCCTCGGCGCAACTCCTGTCGGACCAGCTCGCCAGCGTGCCGGATCCGCGGGTGCAGCGCTTTGCGCCAAAGCTCGTGCGCTCGCTCGAGCGCGCCATCGCCTTCTGCCAGTCGACATTGTCCTATGGCCGCGCCCAGGAAGCCGCGCCCGACCGGCGCATGATCATGATCGAGCCGGTGGTGCTGGAGGTGCGCGAGACCGCCGGCCTTGCCTCCGACGCCTCGATCTCCTGGGTCGCCGCAATCGAGCGCGGGCTCGCGGTCGACGCCGATCCCGACCAGCTGTTTCGCGTGCTGCTCAACCTCGTCCGCAACGCCGCCCAGGCGCTGGAAAGCCATGCCTCGGCCGAGGGCGGCGCGCAGCAGATCCGGATCACGGGAAAACGCGAGGGCGCGGTCGCCATCCTCGAGGTCTCCGACACCGGCCCCGGCGTGCCCCAGAGGACCCGCGATCACCTGTTCGAGGCGTTCCAGACCTCCGGCCGCCCCGGCGGCAGCGGCCTCGGCCTTGCCATCGCCGCCGAGCTGGTCCGCGCCCATGGCGGCGACATCCATCTGGTCGAAGGCACCATCGGCGCCACCTTCCGGATCGTCATCCCCGACCGCCCCGTGGAACTGCTCTCCGTCCGTAACGAGCGGGCGCGGGCATAGTCGGCTCGCGGTTGAGTGCGGAAACTCTCATTTCCCAGCAAAATCTCCCCAATCCGGACCTTGCCAATCGGGGCAAGAGCGGTTAGTCAGAGCGCTCTTTCGCACCCCCCCGGCGTCGCCGGGGGCTGCCTGCGGGCCACGCCCGCACTGTCAGCGAAAAACGCGCCCGTAGCTCAGCTGGATAGAGCATCAGACTACGAATCTGAGGGTCGGACGTTCGAATCGTTCCGGGCGCGCCAGTTTTTTCCGGTATTTCGCGCTATTTCGGTTCGGCGACGCCCCGGCGAAGATATTGGGGACGCGCTGGGGACGCATTTGCGACAGGTGCCGCTTAGTTTAGTAATCGTCGGCCCGCTCTCGACCTTTCCGGTAAGGCGGCACCCAGACCAGACGTGCAGGCCGTTTCACCTTTTTTTCCCAGACAATCCAGGCGGAGCCCGGCGGTAGATGCCTTTCGGTCAAGCCTGCCCTTCACGATCGGAACGCGCTCAGTGAACTGAGCGAATTTGGTTGGGGCGTTAGCTCCAAAATCTCGCGATACCGTCCGACGCTCTCGATGAAAACGGTCCGCGCCAAGATGGCACGCTGTGCCTGGCCCCGATCAGCGCTCGCTTGATGAAATCCTCTGCCAATCGGAACGGCGGGTTGGTGATGGACCCAGTCAACGGAGCCTGCTTCCAATGGTGGGGCTAGGAAGTACGCAACAGAGCCATAGCCATAGGCGTGGATAATCAATTCCCTTTTGTGCTTCTAGAGGCGGGCATCAAAAACAACGGATCGGATATGTTCCCGGAGATCATGCTGCTTGTTGCGGCCGCCCTTGTCACGAATCCAGAAGCGCACCTTATGGGTTGGCTTATTCTGTGCGTCAAAAGGAATTGTCTCGATCGATAATTCAGACCCATCAAACTCAACTCTCATTGTCGGCGCACGAGCCATAGGCACAGAGGTCAGTGCGACATACGCTCCTCCATTTTCCCGAAATACGAAACTGCCCTGGCCGTAGATCTTTTGGTAGAAACGCAACTCCGCCTCATCTTTTTGGATCTGCCTAGAATCGAAAACAGTCAATGCGGCGGCTTCCACAAAGGACGCGGCCAGTTCCTCCGGCAATCTCGCCGCCGCCGAGCGAGACACCAGCGTATAAAGCTCATAACTCAACCCGATTCCATAGGTAGCAACTTTTAGCGCCTTCGGACCGATTTCGAGCAAAAATGTGAGCCGTTCCGACACCTCGGTTGGGATTTCAAGCGTCTCAACAACGTCAGCCGTATGCTTGCTTGCGTCGTAAGTGTCGAGACGCTCTGGAGTCGGGATGGAGAAGTATCCGACGGCATGAGCTTTCGTCAGTTGATGCAACGGCTCAATGTGTATCGTGTCCTTCCGCTGCCCGCCCGAGTAACGGTGAATCTCTCCGGTCGTGTGAATACTAAAGCGTCCATACGGTACTGGCTTTTCGAGATCAGCCTCAGCAATCAGCTTGCCCGTCTCCACTCGTATTCCTCCCTTCAATGGTTGAGGATCTTTGTCGAGAAGGCAGATTAGCGATCCGTCAGATGCGGCCTCGACCTTCAACAGCCGGTAGCGGACATCGCCGTGCTTGATTAGAATCCGGGCAGTAGACATGACTGAACCAGTCCCTCGGTTATGCTATCCGATGCGTGAGCTTGTAGTCTGGCGCTGGCAATCCCAATGGCGTGTATAGATAACTGACCACCAGCGACGGCACTCCTCGGCTCGCAATCTCAATCAGGCGCCCATGTTCAGGATTGTCCAGAAGGTCTTCTGTTACATGGGCAATCCCCCTGTTCGTTATTTGAAAGACGGCCAGCAGAGCTTTGTTGGCTTCCTCTTTACCTCCGTCATACCGAGCAAGTGCGGCTTCGGGGCTGACCATCGACAGTCTGCCGCCCGCATTTGAGAAACTCTCTATCCCAACATCGGTGGGCCGACGGCCGCTGACGTTGACGATGCGGCCATAGCGATTCGCGGTCAGCCCCAAAAATTCCAGCAGTGCGCGACAATGAACTAAGCCCGCCTCGATCGCTGGGTTGGAAAAAGCAAATAGGTTGCCTTCAATCCGCAGTTTCCCGTCGATGTAGATCTCAAGCGCTTTCGGCTGATCCGCTTCTGCTTGCAACCGGCTTGCCAAGCTGAGTGCGCTGACCGCGTACATCCGATAGGGAATAATTTCTTTCAGTAACCTGTCGAGTGTTATCTTACATGGGATAGTAGTCGCCGAATTGCTCGCCATGGCACCCACTTGTCAGTTTGCTCATGCAGCTGAATAATAGATCAACAGTGACAGCGGCGTCGCTTTATCGCTGCGACCGCATACGAGACAGAATTTGCATTAATGCATTTTGCTTAGTATCGCGAAATTTCACGCCCGCCGAGAAAAGCATAAGTACATACGGCAACTCTAGGAAGACAATGGACGCGCTCTGAAGCCAACTCGGAGGAAATGATGTGATGTAAACTTCCCCATACGCGCTGAGAATGAGACAGCCAGTGACGAAGATAATCAACCAGCGCATCCAGCCGCTTCGGAGCGTGAACAGCGATGGATGCGTAAGCACAGCGAGAGCCGTTTCATATTCCAGTCGATTTATGTGACCTGCGCTTATTCCAACGATTCGAGCAGCGTGCCTCACATACACCCAGCTCAGCCATGCTGTGCACCACGAGACGGCGAAGGATGCAAGGGTCACCTGGTTCGTCGGCACTTCGAGGTGAACATTAAACAGGTCGATTGTCTTTGAGCTACTGCTTTGAATAGCGAAAGCTACTGCCGCAGTAGCCAGCGCAATGAAGAGGTAGCGCTCGGCGATACGTAGTGCCGCGCGAAAGCTTTCAACCAAGATATCGCTTCTATTTGCGAGCGTCTTTTCTTCATCTTCATAAGACATTAGAGAGTTCTCATTCTGATGCTTGAATCGTGGAGCGAGCGGCGGCTTCCAGGGGTATTAGCAAAGAATAGCTGGCATCCGAGGCTCAGCTACTCGCTTCCACTCACTAGGTGACTACTTCTCGAGCTGAAGTTGCCGACCGCCAACGATACGCAAGAGGTGGCTCGCAATAATCAACATCTCCGCGGCCTCTTTCGGGTCGGACAGATCAACATTCCTGTGGCTTCTCGGGTTTTTGAAGACGCTGACGGCGCCGGCCATAAATTGCTGCATGCCCTGACGTTCGCCGGCCGGGTCGGAAACGAGCGTCAGCGGTCCACTTTCCGCATTGAACGCTTTGGCGACCATCGGCATGCCATGTGCTTCCGCTGGAAGCCGTGCGGCTTCTCGTATTCTGGTCTCAACCAGCTTGAACGCCTCGAAAACGGCAGCGTCGTAGCGCCCTATCTTGAATATCTCCACTGAAGCGGCTGTCACATCTGGGTGTAATAGAAACTCGGGAAGTAGCCGTTCGATTTGAAGTCTCTCCAGATCAGTCTCTGGCTGAAACTGAGCACCCGTTCTACTTAACACGTACCATACCGCATGCGGCTGGCTCAGGTCAGGCACCGCGAGGAGCATCTGCTGGGCCCACATCGTCCCTTCCGAGACCCTCTGCATAAGCCAGGGCGGCGAGCCCTGGTTGCCGAACATGGAATTGATTTCGGATTGAAAGTTGTGAGGGGAGAACCGCCGCCCGGCTTGCACTTGCATATGGAGTACAATGGCAATGCCAATCTGCTCGGGCGTAGCTCGTTCCAACTGCTCGGTCGACTTGAAAGACTGATTGAAAGGCTTCGGCACTTTGGAACACTCTCCGTAAGCCTAAACTAGCGCCACCCCGCTCGACGGTATCGCGATTCGAACGTCGGGCCGAGCCGCCCAACTAGGAAACGGTACTATGTTCAGGGACTGGCAACTGCTCGCGGGAGGGAGGCGGATGCATCCTCAACCGCTGCAACTATCGGCGCTTCGTCGACAGGCTTGATGGCGGTCTTCTTCCGAGTGGCAGCCCGCTGCAAGCGCTTGATGTTCTGGAGAGCCGCCTTCGCTTCATCGCTATCAACCAGGTCGCGCTTGATGACCTCCTCGCGCAACAGCGTCTTCAGATAGTCGACTTCCACCCTCACGCCGGAACTCATCCGACGAATCTCACGGCGTAGAACCTCAAGGATGAAGTCAGTCTGCAGGACGGCCGCGACAGTGAACTTGTTCGTGACCTGCTTGTGCAGCAGAAACTCGGCCATCGTGCTCTTAGAAAAGCCTTCCCGGCTCAAGTTTCCAAAGCACTCTAGGGCTCCCGGGCTCTTGGCGCTTTCCCCGATGGCGTCCAGTTCGCAAACAAGGATCTTCTCAATAGGTTGACCAAAATGGACCTTATAGATTCGCCAGTGGGCGCCGTTCGTGAGCACGACCCACTCGATACCCTCATTCGCAGCGTAATCGATTGCCTGCTTGACGTGGGCATCCTTGAGATCGATCCCGATAGCTTTGACTTCGATGATGAACCTGATGTCGTCGTCAGTCTTCACAGCAAGATCAACGTAGGTGCCGCGGATCGCATACTGACTAGTGATATGCAGATATTTGTCATAGCCGCAGATGTCGGTAAGCATATCGTTGATGACGGTGACCGTGTCGGCTTCGCTGACATCGCGCTTCAGCAGACCTGCTAATACGCTTTGATACCTCTTGAGTTGAGTGGTGATCCGCGTAGCGACCTTAGTTGAAATTTTAGCCATGATTCGCTCCCCGAATATTGGGCGAGCATCATGCAACCTTTCGGCGAGCACAAGCCCCATTTAGTCGAAATGGAGCCTACCCATCATCGGGAAGCGCGGTAGCCTTCTGCGAGACGGACCTGCACTGTTTTAGCCGCTCGTCTATGTTGACGAAGGACTAGTGGAGTCGGAAGGCCGGGCTCGCGAGACGTAGCGGCTTGTGATTTCGGGCGGCCCGCGATTTCTCCGCCATGAGCACCAAGTCGCGAGAGGTCATCTAGGGCGGCCGGATCATGGGCGTGAAAGTCCGATCGTGAGTACAAGATGCAATTCGGGGATTCACATTCGGCCCAGGATTAGCCGTGAGGGTAGCAATCCATCGAATGGTCTAAAAATAGGACATGAAATACGCGACCATCGCGGAATCCGACCATAGGACAGAGTCCATTGTATCGGAGAGCAATGATCCTGACGTCCTCGGTTACCGCCGGCGGGAGCGCGGGCTTGATGCGATCCTTAGCAATAGTCTCAGATCCGAAGCCGTGCCGCGGAGCGTTGCGGATCTCCATCCACGAAAGCTGCGTCAGGCGAAAAAGACGAGTGGAGAGCGCTGACCGGTGATCATCGTTGCAGCAGTCGACACTGTAACCGTTCCCACCCTTCATGTATTCAAACGAAAATATGGGCGGCAAACGATCAGGGTCAGGCGTGACCGTGTCGTTTGACGCTTTTCCGAATGCGGATTTCTTAGGCTTGGCCCCGGGAAATTTGCTCATACTTTTCAGAATAATCCGCCGCGACTTGCCCTGCAAAAAAATCCGTCAAAGCCTCATGAGTAATGAGGTTGTTCATTCCCCGCTCATACGCATCTTTCCAGGGCGTCTCGACATGCGTCATTTCCCTTAGGCGCCAAGCTGAATATTGCCCGTAGTAATCGTACACGTCGTCCAAGATCATGCGATCGGCAGCATCATAATCTTGAAGATTGAAGTCCTTTGGAGCAGGGATGCCGTTCGCACCATGATCGCGGTACATTTGATAGAGCACAGGCACAACGGGCCCGTGGGCCCAAGCCTCGATCCGATTATCGAACAGGGCCGCCTTGCGTGCGGCCAGGGCTAATCCCTGCGCGTAGTAGCACAGCTTCTGAAGTTTCAGGTTCGAGATTTGGTCGCCGACCTCTTCGTTAGTCTTTGCGAGAAAGTATTCGGCGACTTGATTGGCATTGTAAGTCTTTGGCAATTTCTGGCTCCCAACAGGATCATTATAGCACGGGCCGAATCGCCGGTCACGGACTCAAAAGTCTAAGCCTGTCAAGCTGTTCCAAAGATTAACGTTCGGCCGACCATTCGCTGCTCGCTTTGATTCGAGTTCGAAATCCTGCGATCCGAACTCGCTGGCCTTTGCCGTTCGTCCACGAGTTCAAGGCAGAGGAGATGCTGTTGACCAGGCGCGCGACCCGCGAAGGCCGGTTGCAGCAGGGAAGCAGGTATCCGGCGTGCAGCTATTCACCGAGGCTGGCCAGCGCATACCCGAACACCTCGCTTTAGGGGGCTCAGCAAACGTCACTATGCGCCTGTCGTCCTAGCAGTCTGAGGGTTTGATCGGTACAACGTCGCCATGCGCGCGCGAGCAAAAACCCCTGAATTAATCGGATGTCATGACTGCGGGCACGGGGTCTCATTTTCTGCAGCGAGTTGCCCGCATTGCGGCTCCCGAGAGCCGGCCGGGCCGTATGTGCATAACCCTCGCGAACTGCGACGGCTGCGGGCTGAGGCCCACAACGACCGCACGCTGATCGTATCGGTTGTGGGCTGCGGCTTACTCGGCGTGGCAATCGGAGCGTTAACCGCCTCGGGCCCTCTAAGGACGGTGGTGGATGCGGCCTTCTGCGGCCTGATTGGCCTGCTGCTGGGCGCACCAATCGCCTTTGTCATCAACATGACCCGGCGTCTCGGGCAACGCTGACGAGCCCTGCTTTCGGCCGTAATCTAACACCGCTGGCCGCGGTCCCTTCGCCAGTGCGTCGCGGGCTCTTCCTCGATCGGCTGACCGTGCAGATGGTCGAGGACGTCGCCGAGGTCGCGCATGTCCAGCATCTTGCCGCAGATCGTGCAGCGGATGAAATGGTCGCTCTCGCCTTGGGGCGCAGGGCCTTCCGGCTTGCCCTCCCGGAACATCACGCAGCTCCCCGCAAGGCAGCGCAAGCTGTACGTCAAAGCGCCTGGTGCCGTTGGCCCTGATGAAGCCCTGCAGCGCGGACGAGACATCGTCATCGCCGTCGGCCGCGCGCTGCGCCAGCGCGTCGGCCACGTCGGAGGTCGCGTCGCGGGACCATCCTTCGGTTGCGTTGAAGCACACGATCCGAACCGGATAGACGTACTGGCCGGACAGGAGGCCTTGCAGCACGGTTTCAAGATCGGTGTCCTGTTCGTCAGTCTCGCGCCAGGCGCAGCCGGCACGCGCGCCAAAGTCCTCAAGCACGATGTAGATGTCGCGGTCGAGACGATCTGCCGGCACGATCGAGGGCGAGGAACGCATACGCAACTCCACCAAAAAGACCGGGATTCAATTTGACGCCGGCTGATTCGCTCCCGAAGCATCGCGATGCGTCAACCAAAGCCCGTCGGCCCGCGGAGATGATCAAAGCGACGCTTGGCCTACTTTGGCCCCTGCAATCGCCCAAGATTTCTGTTAAACGACTGAAAATCGCAGTGTCGGTGGTTCGATCCCGCCCCTGGGCACCATTTCCGTGCAAAAATCTGCATTCACCCGCCCGGGAACGCAAAACTGCTGGATGGTGTAGACCGACGGGGCGACATCAGCCAAAAGGGACTGCGAAGCCATTCATAGGCACTGCCTGGTGCTCCATGGTGGGCTCATGATCACCTGGAGCCGGGAGCGCGGCAGCGACTAAAACTCGTTCTCTTTGCCACCTATTAAAGTAAGGGATTGATTGTTGAGGTTTGGCAGAGTGCGTTCCAGCTATGTGATTGTCGGTGTGCTCATCGCCTGCTTTGTTGCCGCGGTTGCGATCCACTCAAGCGCGACGACTCTCGCAAGCTCCGACGAGGCCACATCCATCTTCGCATCCCGGCAGATCACCGCCACGGGTTTGCCGCGCGTGCCGTCTCAGCAGATTTATTTCCGTTCCCTGATCCCGCACTATCTCACCGCAGCCTCTATCGCGTTGTTTGGCGATAACCCGCTCGGCTGGCGCGGGGCGTCGATTGCGGCGTACGGTTTGTTGCTTCTCTTGCCGGCGCTGATGCTAAGGGAACGCGGCCCGTCGTGGTTAAGCCCCCTGTGGGTCTTAGCGGTGGGCACGCTGCCAACGATGCTGAAGGCCGCAGAGTCGGCCCGGATGTATATGATTTACATCCTGTTCGTTTCACTGGCGGTATGCCAGGCCGTACTGTGGCGACCACTCCGGTGGAACGGAGCCGGATGGCTTTATCTGCTTACCTGCATCCTTGCCGCTTCAAGCCATGAGCACTTCGTCGTCTTTGTTCCTGGGCTGCTTTGTGCGGCGGGGCTGTCTCTTTATCCTCTTGATCCACTATGTCGTCGTGCGGCGCTGATGTCGCCGATGGTCGTAGCACCGTTGGCCGGATTTCTATCGGCCGTGTTCTGGCACCTGAGCGAGCCATACATCCCAAACGTCTTTATGAATGTCACGGGCGGCGTACGCTTGTTCGCCGGCAATCCAAGCGTCACGTACCCGCTTGAAGTCCTAGCCGACTCGCCGCTGCCAATGTTGTTGGTTCTGATCGCCACGGTCGCTTACGTGTGGCGGCAAGGTAAATCGGTGGCACACTCGCTGGCGATCCCGGCCACGGTCATCTTTGCCGTCACCTTCGCGTCGGTATGCGTTACAATGCCGGCCAATTACGACTATTACGTCTCGCCACTTTGGCCCGCTCTGGTACTGGCAATCTGCGCCACAGCTGTTAACGATCAGCAAACGAGTGGCAGTAGCTCCGGATACGCTCGCTCCGCTGCGGCCGCACTCCTAATGCTATTCACTGCCGTCGTTGGATCAAGCCCGTCATCCGCGATCCATAGCGCGCAGCGAGTTTACGCCCTCGGAGTCAAACGGCCACCGCCGGAATGGCGCAAATGGAGCGCGCTGCGCAGTTTCGCTTTGACGGCAGACGCGCTGATCATCACTTCCAATCCCGAAATTTTGCAACTGAACCACATCGAGCCAATAGTTGCCCACGTCCGGCACTACAAGGTCTCCGCCGCGTCGCCGTGCGACGTAGTGATGGACGACTATCTGCCGGTCCCGTTTGCACATCATACCTGCCAGATGGACCAGCTCATTGCCACAGCGGACGGAGACAAAAAGCCGATATTGTTTATCGGCAACCGGCTCGGCGACACCATCGGCGCCGAGAACACGTCTTATATCCGAACGCGCTTCAAGAGGGTCGGGGCCGTTGATGATCAGGAGGTATACTGCTACGGCAGGGGATGTGACACACTAGCTATATAGCTGCGCCATGTGGACTAAGTGATTTAAGAGAAGCCTCGGTACACGCCGAATGTAATTGTCCGGCCAACAGGCTGTTACAGAGGACTCGACGGTGCGCATTTTACAGGTCGCTCTCACACTCACATTGCTCGCAATCGCGACTGCTTCGATCGCAACCTACTTCACCGAGTTATCTCAATATCCAACGGCCGACCAGGACCTGACGTCGGATCGCATGCACAGGTTCCTCTCCAGCCCTCGTTCCACGGTCCTCGCCGAGGGGTCGCTCGCATCACAACTTGTCGTGGCGATACCTGGCGCCGCCGTGCGAAAGGTATTGAATACGTTTTATGAACCCAACGATGTCATTGCTGGCAGCGTCCGTTACACGCCGTATCTACCGTTCGTTTTTGTCCAGGCTTTGATATCGCTGGGATTGATCTTTTTTGTGACTACGAGGTTCATCAGGCTGGCCCAGCCAAGCGCCATGGCCGCCGGAACGTTTCTGTTCGTGCTTTGTGTGTTCCTCAACTTTCCAATGCTCAAGGCGGTCTGCAAAGTTCTGAAATACGACGCCTTGTCCACATTGCTGTCGGCGTCAGCAGTCCTTTTCTACATCTGCGCACAGCAAAATAATCGTGAACCGCCGCGCTCATTCTTGGGGCGGTATAGCATTCATCTGACGGCGATGTTCTGCGGTCTCGCTTATCTGGAGAAAGACACGACTCTCTTTGTCACGACCCTGCTCGTTTGCTTTGAGCTTGTTGCTATCCCCTTTTCTGTTGACAATCGTTGGATGGCGGCGAAACGGGCGGCCAAATTTCTGCTGACGTTTGTTGGCGTTTTTATCGCAACGGCAATCCTCTTCGTTCCCAAAATATGGCTGCACCCGACGAGCGTGACCGAGCTCTTCGGCAACATCCATCTCTATCTGGTCAACATTCGTCCTTGGATGCTCCTCGTTGTTGCCGGCTCGATCGTTGCGCTTTACCAAATCTGCCCAAGACTGCGTGCCAGATCACCCCTGAATCTCCGGCGTCAACTTAATACTGGATTTTTGCTCTTCGCCGCGCTCACAATCATAGCAATCGGCGTCTCGGCCTTTTTCTTTCAACAGAACGTCATTTTCGATCCGACAATCCCCGGAAATGGCCTCAACGCTGAGCAGCTTGAGGCTCAATCGATCTACGTCTCAAAACGCATCGCAAACACTGCGATGACGACGCTTGATCACAGCGCGGCCATCCAGCACGCCAAGACGTTCTTCAGTATGGCGCGTTCAATCTTCTACACGTTGCCGGAAATGTCTGTGCTCATGATCCTTGCGGCGGCCCCGTTGTTTCTTTTCCAGAGACGAAGGCATCCGGAGCTTTTTAACCCGCATGCCATTGCTTTCACGCACTTGCTCCTCGTTCCCGCCGCGATGCTGGTGGGGTTCAGTCTTGCGGATATGCCCCTCGACCCAAAATACTTGGTGCTGGTCAGTCTTCTGCTTACATTCTATGGCATTTACCCGGTGCTGATCGCCTTCAGCGAGCTGCCGATATTGGCCGCGCAGGCTCTGCAAGTAGCCATCGCCGCGGCGACATTGCTCTCTGTCTTTCAGGCCGATCCATCTTATCTCGGCTACAAGAACGTCTTTCGCGACCGCGATATTGACAATGCCGCGGCGATCGACATGCAGCGCTACATCTGGTGGATGTGGGCGGGATGGGGCGAAACAGCTCATCCGATCGGTCGTTATATCGAGACGCACCAGGCTGGCCCGGTTACGGTTGGCTACGATTATATGCCTCCTTTCTATCAGGCTCCCGGTCAAAATTGGGTCAGCGCCGGCTTCGGTGGTTGTTCGACCGAAGGCGACCTCAGGGGACGTCTGAATGCTTGGAAAGCGCAGTCGGTCGATTACGTGATTATCAGCAGAAACATGAGCAACCGAAATTGGTGCGAAAATCAAATTTTGCGCCGGGCCGGTTATTTGGCTATGTTCATCGATGTCCAGCAGGGCTTTAAGTACGGTTGGTTGTTCCGGTCTTCAGACATTGTGCCTCTCATTGAGAAAAAGGCGGCGCCGACGGCGCCGGGGTTGTGATGGGACTTTTAGGCGACCTTGCACGCAAATTAAGCTGGCTGCCGCTAGTGAATCTTCCGGTCTGGGTGCCATTGACACGCCCGCATTACTATTATTTTGGAGGCGTTGCCGAGACGCTGAAAGACAGCGAACTCCATTCGGCTGAATCGTGGGATGCGCTGCGAACCCAGCATCCGCATTTCGTTGTTCAGGAAACCCGGGACAAGTGGCTCGCCAGCCTATCGGAGTCGAAGGATGGACAAGACCTGGCCTTGAAGCAGCGCGCAGCGCAAATCGAAAGAGAACTGCGTGTGCGGGGAATTACAGATGTTCACTCTGTCGGCGTTGGCGCCGGGGCTTTGGAGTACTTCCTGAAGCAGGAAATGCCATCGATGCACATAACGGCATCTGAATATGCACCGGCGAACGTCGCGCGACTCCGCAATGTCTTCCACGAGGCAAACGTCATCCAGTTTGACATAGCTCAAGGCGATTGGTCCGGGGTGCAGCCGCAGCCTGATTGCTCCGCTGTGCTGATGTATCGTGTCGATCCCCATTTCACAAACGAAGCCTGGCGAACCATCTTCTCCAACATGGCAGCGGCGGGCGTAGAGAATATCATCTTCATTCCAGCGACTATCGTCACCGTTCAATATCTGCTGCTGCTGCAACTTAGGGCTAGCATCGCTTACATTCGCGGGGAGCGCGCGTCTTTTACGGGCTACATGCGAAGCGCCAAAGTTTTCCCTCCGTTCTGGGATCGTCTTTACGTCCACAAAAATGTCATGTTGGGTGGCCTTCCGTCCTACTTGCTTACCCGCACGTAGCTGAGGCCGTTAGGCTAAGGAATAGATTGCCTCTGCGTCAAGATGCTGGCGGATGGTCGGCCCATGAGGACGACGGCACGCAAAAGAAACCACGTTAGCATTGATCGCGCTCCGAACGCGGTCACTTCTTTTTCCCGCGCTTGGCCAGTCTCACTCCGGTGCCGCCTCCGTTCTCTGGGATAAATGCGACGCCAGCTTTTTCCAGAACAAGCCTGATAGCGTCCAGATTGTTAGCCATCGGCACAGACCTTTCGGCTTCAAAATTCCGGACCGTACTTTTCTCGACGTTCGCATTCTTAGCGAGCTCGCTTGCGACATTTCCACGAGCCCACGGGCGGCCCGATACTGTGCGGCTGTAAGCATTTTCCCTCCGCCATCGACGCATGCGCCATATCCATGTCTGACGAAAGAACGGCAAGCCTAACGAAAATCGACTGACGTGGGTCGGTATAACGATTGTCGCTATGCATACCGAGCGAAGAGTTCGGATGGCTTCAACATAAAGAGGATGATGATGCCGAACCCATTGTCAGGGAGCGGCGGAGCTATGCCCGAGTTTGCTCTGCCCATCGGAAGCCTCATCGGCCCCCGCGGTGGGAGCAATCGCAGCGCGACACGCCGCACGGCTGATATCAAATCGCGTAGACAGCGTGGCGCTTTCCTCTCGAAAATCATGATGGAAGCTCACGCCCGAGCGAAGGCCGACTATGCCGACGAACTTCCCTGCCGCGGTCGCGCCCATCACGTCAGCCGTCCCTACAGCTATTATCTCGGCCTCCAGATGCGCAGCGGCTTCGCTGAGCCTTCGGGGCGTAAACTGAGAAGACCGAAGAGGTGGCCGCCGGGTCACGCCAGCGGTCTTCCTTTCGACAAGAGCGGCCTCATCTCAGGTGATCGCTTCAACCGGCGCAATAGCTCGGCGGACGCCGCCCTCCGTCACCCCTTCACTGCCAGCACGGCGTGTGCGCCTAGCAAACACCCGCCGATGAAAGCAAGAAGGGCACACACAAAAAAAGTAAGGCCGACGATCCGCCAGACATCGGAATGCCCCAGTTTCTTATTTGCCCGATTGTCGTCTGAGGTGGAACTTGCCCAGCGGGCTTTGTGATCGTCGTGCTCTGGTGGATATCGAAGGGACGCCATCCGATTAAACTGCGCATTCATCAAGAAGCTATTCGCTTCCGCTCTGCGGGCCATCGTGAAGAAGGCGGCACCCTGAGCCGCCACCACAAATAAGAGTCCCAAGATGAAGGCCGCGGCAGTCCACATCACAGATGCGCCGGGCACCTCGGCCTTGAAGAAGGAAAGGGCCGCTGGGATAGCGACAAGCGCTCCGCCATTTAGATAAGTGAGCGTTTGAAAGCCCTTCTCCGAATAGCTTATCGCCAGCTTTTCATACTCAAGGGATCTATCCCGAAGGGGTTTGATGCGCCGCTCAACTTCCTCGAAGAAGGCATTATCGAGCTGCTGGACACGCTGCCTTAATTCTTCGGGAGTCTCGGTCATGTTAAATCCTTACCGCTTTGCGTTCAGAGCAGGCCGGCGCCAGCATGTTCTTTGAATAGCTCCGCCTCCTGGATATACCCGGCAAGCGTGTCCACCGACTTATGGCGGCTCACATCCTTCATTCGGAAGATGGACTTACCGGCAGCGGCCGATGAGGTGAGGAAGCCTCGGCGAAGGGAGTGGCCGGAGAACACGCCGGCATCAAGCCCGACGCGTCGCGCGTACGCCTTCACGACAAGGGCGACCGATTGGTCCGTCAGACGCTCGGCGCTGACCACCCCCGCCTTATTGATCGGCCGGAAGACCGGGCCCGCCCCGATACCGGCAGCGTCCAGCCAGTCGCACAGGGCGACGACGGGGCAAGCTTCAGCGGATCCGCGCGCCACAGCGATGGTGACGCCCTCGGCGTCCTGGTCCGTCTTGGACTTGGCAATGAGGACCAGCAGTCCCTCTGGCGTCTCCTCGATGTGCTCCACGTCAAGGGCGACGAGCTCAGAGCGGCGAAACGCACCGCCGAACCCCAAGAGCAACAGCGCGCGGTCGCGCTTGCCGGCAATGGTCGCTGGGCACGCGGCAACCATGGCCTTGATACGGCTCGCCACGGCCGGCGCCTTCTTGACCTTCGCTGCGCCAATGGTGCGGCGAATGCCGCGGAGCGTGGCCTTGACCGCCTCGCTATCGGTGGGCGTCGCCAGGAACGCCAGCTTGTGCGCGTACCGGATCGCGGCGAGGCGCCGGCCGAGCGTCGACGCCTTAGCGCCTTCCGCAACGCCGTGCGCCAGATAAGCCGCTACGGTTTCAGCAAGCGCCGGCAACGAGCTCGCGGCCTTCTCCTCGCAATACGAGCGGAACAGCCGAAAGTCGGTCTCGTAGGCCCTGCGAGTAGCTGGCGCTTTCTCGGCCTTGGCAAAGGAGACGGCTGCGGCCAGATCGGGAGCGATGGTGGCCGGGAGACTGACGCCCTCGGCTAGCACGGGAACGGAAGTCATTGCTTGAGTTCCATAGGTAGTGAGAAGAAGCGTTATCAATACCTATCTGATATCGTGCTATCACACAAGCACAGAGCTGCGGTTGATTGTTTGATCTCATTCCAGCGGTTCGCCCTGTTAATCCCCTGTATCATCAGGTCATGTCGACATAGGCTCGACACCCCACGCAACCGCGCCAGCAGCCGCCCCAGCGCGGTTTCAGTTGGCACACACGAGCCCAACGCCATGCCTCGCAAGAAAGCCGGCCGTCTCGCGTCCCGTGACCCTGGGGCGTTTAAGGCGCTAATTGTCAGGATGAACCCTGAGGGCTGGCGAGCGCTGCGGATATTGGCTGCGGAGTCCGACACGACGCTAAACGCGCTCGCAATCGAGGCATTCAACGATCTGCTGCGGAAGAGACACAAGCGGCCCGTTGTGGCAAATCCGCTGCTCGATGACGACTAGAGAACGGCAGTATTTGATTGCCTACATCGCTGATGCAGAACGGCTTTCAGGAGCTAACTCCCCGCCGGCTGAGCTACCATTTCCTACCATTGCACCTTGCCATTTGTTGCCAAGCACCCGGCGCGCGTAATGCGCAGAAACTACGCCAGAGGCGCAATTGTTACCTCCGGCGATGTTTTCGTTGCTCTCCCGCCGAGGGTTTAGTTTTGTTCACATTTGTTTACATGCACCTTGTCATTACTTGTCCTCCCGCTCCTCGCGCGCGCGCGCGTATTGGTCTCGTAATTACGCCAGCGGAGGAGACGCGACGACGTGACATTTCCTGATCCAAGGGCCCGTTGATCTGCCGTTGTTCTGAAGGGCAAAGCCTTTGATTTCCTTTACCAAAGCGATTTTACCCCACCCCCGTCCCGAGCGCGGGGATGCTTTCATTTGCTTTAGTTTTGCTCTGGTTTGATCGAGGCACTGAGTCATAAACTGAGCTGGGCCTTCGGTCCGCTCAAGTCTCCGGGACCCGATGGCACCGGCGCCGAACCATGCGATCTGGGGCCAAGCTTCGGCTCATGGGGCCACACCGACGGCGATGGCAATGCCGCCCGGCTAAGCCGCTCCACCGGCGGCTTGGTAAGCGGATCGATGGGATCGTAGCGGAAACATTGCGGATTGGCGGACTCGGTGGCTACAGTCGCACCACCTTGAACGTGTTCGATCGCCCCTCGTCCGGCCAGAGCGACAATTATCACGTCGGCCCCGCCGCGCTCGACAGGTCTCGAACGGTGCACAAGCAGAGATCAAGCACCCACTAGTCGGGCTCATTTCGACACGAAAAAGAAATCTTCCTTTCCAGGAAGCGAACCGTATGTGTATGGCTCTTGACGGCCTGCAGTTGCCTCCATCACGTCATCTCGTATAAGGCGAAACATCTTGTTTATCTCGACGCCTGGCGTCGCAATTCGTTGGGTGACAGCGACGGCGAATGGCGAGTTGCCGCCCTCACCATCCAAAGCAACCTGGCCGTCCTTTGCTGCAAAGACGACCAGGGTCGCACCTTGAACCTTGACTTCGGCCAAGCCTCGCCCGGATGTCGATCGCGATGCGATTGCACGACCGGCCGTGGATTCGCTCCCCACCATTAATGCTGGTGTATCTGTTTTACGAGGTGTGAAAGGATTATCACGGCACGCATCGAGCATAACAAGTTTTATCTTCTTGGCCGCGTTTGCTGCGCGCAGGACTTGGGACATGGGGATTGCCTCATATTCTATGTCGCGATCCACGGCTAGCTTTGCATCAACGGGAATAAGATAATTCACACCGCCGACCTCAATCCCATGGCCAGCGTAGTAGACCATCGCCCAGTCAGAGTTTTCGGCCTCATTTGCGAACGCACGAAGCGCATCAATTATACTTTCGCGTGTTGCGTCGGTTACGAGCGTCACGGCCTGAAATCCGATGTTCCGAAGTGACTTCGCTATTGCTCCTGCATCGTTGCGAGGATTCGTAAGCGGCGACACGGCCCTGTAAGATGAATTTCCAATAACGAGGGCTACCCTTCGGTCGGCGCGAAGGTTGCCCAATGCTACAGACGGGACTTTCGCGTCCGAAGTAGGTATCGACGTCGTAGTTTTGATCTTAGTGGGAACGGGCTCGATGCTGGGTTGCGGCGCACCGGAGTCTAGCGCAGCCAATCGAGCTTTCGCCGTTTCAAGAGCGGAACGATTGATTTCTGACTTATCGATTGAGCGAGCTGCCATTGCTTGTTCGAACGCCGCTTTAGCCCCCGCGAAATCGCCTTTCCTTTCGAGCGTAAGTCCGCGTCCTGTCAGCGCAGGAATAGGCGCCTCCGGCTTCACAGCAAGAGCCTTGTCGTAGTCTGCGAGAGCAAGTTCTATCGAGCCCAGATATCGATAGGTGTCTCCGCGCAAGGTGAAATTGGTGCCATTCTTGGGATTGATCTCGATGGCTTTACTCTGATCTTGCAATGCTCGATCTAGGTCGCCTTTCAGACGAAAGGTTTCTCCACGGTTCGACCAGGGCACGTCGTAAGTTGGCTTAAGGTGGATAGCTTGCTCGAAATCGTTCACTGCCTTGTCGTATTCGCGACGGCTCCGGCGACAAATCCCCCGATTGTTGTAAGCAACGGGCTCCTTAGGAGCTAGTTCGACTAATCGGTCGAAATCGGTCAAGCATCCTTCAATATCGCCAGTATCAAGCTTGACCATGCCTCGTGTATTATAAGCGGCAGCATTCCCCGGATTCAGCTTCAATGACATTTCCAAGTCGCTTAGCGACTTGTCTATATCTCCAAGGCGGTACCACGCCAAGCCGCGATTTTGCCATGCAAAAGCATATGACGAGTCCAATCGAATTGATTGCGTGAGAACTTCCAGAGCCCGGTCGTACTTTCCATCGTTGTTTAGTGCAGCGCCGAGGTTATTAAGAACGACGTTACGTTTTATGTTTTTGGAGTTGAGCATTCTCGTACACGCCGGAACAGCGGTGCTCGGCTTTGTAATCTGCATGCACAACTGATTATCCTGCCTGTCGTTCGAAAAAGCATTGCCCGACCAAAGCAAGATTACGAGACATAGTGATCTCCACCACATCAAAAAGCACCCTTCAATTGACTGAGCTGTTGAATGAAAACGCAACGACAAGGAATTCCAGATTAGAGCCAGCGGCGTCTTCAGATCAACCAGCGGCCTGATCGGGATTGCTAATGACGACAGGTTACACCCGACAAATGTTTGTTTCGGATCATAAGCGACCTCGGCGGGCGTCCCCGTTAAGGTCTGCTAGGGGTCATAAACGGTCTTCGACGCGTGGATACGCCAGGTCGGCTTAGGGCCACAAGCACCGGTTGGGCAGGCGCCGGCCGCGCGTCCGCTCCGCATCCTTTAGGTAATGGAATCGCCTTAGCCTTTTCTGTTATAGCGAGTTAGTCAGCTTGACTTTGAGCTCCGTTCATTAAAATCAAGCCGCCGCTGGCGCTCCACCTGATCATTTCCGCTCAAGAATGCCGATCACGGTTTTGGGGTTCAGGTGGATCAGTCGAAGCAGAACCAGTGCGGGCCCGGTCGGCCTTCTTCGACCCTGCTCCCAATTGCGAAGCGTCTTCACTGGAACGCCAATGGCGTCCGCGAACGTCTGCTGCGTCTGGCCTATCCCCGAGGCCGCGCGAATGGCCTGCACATTGAAGATTTGCGGCGCGGGTCTTTTAGGGGATGACATAATTGCGCCGCTGGCGCTGTCCGGTGTACCGCTCATTGGCTCACTCCAGATTGGATCGCCGTTGCCTGCATCGCAGCGTCAATCGTTGAAATCATGCTCTCGATCGCTTTCCGCTGATTGGGCAGCACGCGCCCGCTACTCGCAGTGCTTTGCAGCCTCTGCCGGTAGGACGTTGGGCGGTATCCTACGGGAACGAGACACCTCAGCGTGCGGTAAGCAATTTGGGCTCGAGCTACAGTCGCACTCTCGATGTTCGGCCATCGGCTTTATCCGGCTCGGAAGCTACTTCCACAACAAGGCGAAAGTTGCCGTCCACTCCATAGCGCTGAGACTGCCCGATTTCTTTCGTCACCTCACTGTCCGCCCATACCAACTCCCCATTGACGTTCTGCTTGCTCTGGAAGCGAACGAGGAATGCTTCCTCGTTCTCAGATTTGATGGTCAGAGTGATCATGTCCAGCTCTCTTACAGCTTGAGGTACGTTGAAGCGAGGATCGTTGGCTGCACCGTGCGATGGGGATTGGCTCCTCCTGCCGCCGCAGTCAGATTGTCGTTGGCAACACCATTGACGGAACCGATGGTCATGCCCGTCGACGACGTTCCTGTGCTGCCGCCGTTTGCGCTTTGAACCACGACCGTGGCGCCGCCTGGCGAATTGTAGGCATTAGTGCTGACGATCACTCCGCTGTGAGCGTGCCCTGGGTCTCTCAAATAGACATTGTGCTGATGAGAAGGGAGTTGCGGGGTCGCTAGCGTGACGTTTTCAGCACCGCCGACCGCTCCGAGCGTTGTTGCCGTTGCGCCAAAATAGCTAGCGGTCAGCCGGCCCGCGTCGGTGTTTCCCATATCTCCGAGGCCAGCCAGCACCCGACCTCGAAGGTCAGGCAGCGCAATCGTCTTCCCCGCGGCCCAATCAACTGCCGCAGAAGCGCCGCGGCCACTGCTCACAGCGAGATTTGAATCGGCGCCCCACAGGTAAATGAACAGCGCTTGGCAGTCGGCATTTGCGCGCTCACTTGCTCCTGACGTTGGACCGCCAATCGTTCTGCCATTGGCCCGCACCCAGCCTGACAAGATCCCGGTCCCATAAAACTGCATGAAAGCGCCAGTTTGGAAAATTGTCGTCGGGTCGACCGTCCCGCCGCCGCCGCCGCCTCCCGAAGGACCGACGATCAGCAGATTGTCTTGAACGAGCTTCTGATTGCCGTTCTTGTCCGTCAGACGGATCTTGATGTTGCCGTCAGCACAAAACAGCTGCGGAATACGGCCCGCAGAATCGAGCGTGATTGGGTTGGGCCAAGGGATGGTGAGGCCAGTGTCCTGGTAACAGTTTTGCGGGGCGCTAGTCGTTCCTGCCTGAATAAGGAAGAGCTTCCCGCCGCCGAGAGGTTTGGCGAACTCGTCAAGCTGCTGGGTCATGCTGATGCCGGGGACGGTGCCGGCTGCCATCGCGCTCGACGCGATCAATACGAGCGCAAAAAAGGCGCCCAAAACTCGCCCGGCGGAGTGATGCAGATCAAAACCATCCGAACGAAGTCGATCCACGACCGATTGACGGATGTAGTCAGATTTCGACTGGCATCTTTGTTTTGCTGCCGTGTCTATCGCTTCCGAAAGATTTGCCGGCGCCCTGAACTGCACCAGATCTTCAAACTTGCGGGGATCGTCCATGTCTCGTCCTCATGCAATCTGCATGCGGTTGTAGTTACGAGCGCAGGACGCCAGCCACCATGTCAAAGCTGCGGAGGTTGCGAGTTCGGCGGACGCTGCGGATTTTGAGGCCGGCCGGCGGGACACAGGTGCGAAGGAGCCCGAGCCCATGGGCATCTCCGATTCACATGGTGCTCTGGCGAAAGCTGATCGACTAGAAATTGTCGCTGCGAGCAGCGAAACTCCAGCTCAGCCCTCGCTGGTCGCGGAACACCTTTCTCCATCGGAAGGCATGAGTATCGATTCTTCGGACCCCCCCAAGGCGCTAGACCACCGTCGGCACCATCCCAGATCAAAGAAGGTTGCCGCTGTCCTTCCTAAGTCGAAGCCAAAGGAAGCCGAAATGAAGCGAACTACCCTTTCCGAGCGTTCAAAGTCTGCCGGCGACACCCATCCCTGTCGGCTAGGCGCGTTTGGTGGTTTGCGCAAGGCTTTGAACTCAATCGACTGCGAGATCTAAATAGGAAGCTGTGCGATGGCACTCGCGGTCGCTCCCTATACGGCCAACCTCGGCAAAGATACACCGACCCGCTCAAAGTACTCTTTCACCGGTGAGCTTGAACGATCCCCGGCCAGATAAGCGGCAAGGGCCCGCCGATCGTCATCAAGAAACATCGCAAGCGCGACCTTGCTGACGACCCAGACGCCACCGCCGACCCGCCGCCCGAGCCCATGCTGCACACACCAATTGCGTAACGTGGTCTCGGATTTGCCGGCTCGTGCCGCGGCCTCCTTCAGGGCGATCCCCTCACGCGGATCGACGGTGTGAGACCTTCGGATTAAAGCCTTCAGGCGACCTCATCGCTCACCGCCCTCAGCAGGGTCGCCAACGGACCAGCAGATCCGCATGGCCTTGCCAAGGCGTGCCGGATTGTTTCAACGGAGCAGCCGTGTTGGAGGGCCAAGGACGCGACGATTGCCGCGTCCTGAGCGTGGTTTCGGCAGCCGTGCCGACCTTCGTCGCGTTGATGAAGACCTCGGCGATCCGGCCATCCGCGAACCGACCGATGCCGCCGGTATAGGACTGGCCGTCGCACTCGAACCGGAAGAGCCAATGAGCTCTTCGGTCCTTCAGGCGGGTTCGGAGTCCCGTCATTGCAGACCTCCCACCTCTCCATGGGCGCCCAAATCATCCATAGGCGCCCCTGTTTGGGAGGGGGCGCCCATGGGTTTTTTGGGCGCCCATGATGCGTCCGGAAGCTCCAGCACATAGTGGGAACCGGGGCCGAAGCCGGCTCGGCTGGACCTGACGCCGAGCTCGGCTCGGGCTTCACGGAAGGCCTTGCTCTTGCTGAGCCGCTTGTCGTCCTCCAGCAGCGCCGCTGCCCGCGCCTGGCGCTCGACCTCCAAAACGTCCACCGGACCAGCCGACAAGATGTCCCGGAGGAACTGGATGACGTCCTCCTTGCCGCCACCCGATTGCCCCTTCTTGGCACCTCGGTTTTCGGATGCAGATAGCGCCTCATCGATAGACTCGCTGACGTGGTCGCCCTCGAACATGACGTTCGATGAGATGACGTCGTCGCCGACCAGGCGCTGCTCGAGCCGGAAGGCCAGCCCTTGGCACTTCTTGCCGAGGTTGTTCTTGGCCTGGAGCAAGAACCGCCGCTCGTCGTCTTCCGGATCTTCGATGACCGCAAAGGCCGCGCGAGCTGCTGCCACGAAAGCGATCGAACCAGCGAACCGGTTCAAGGCGCTCTGGTTGCCACCGCCGCCGCCCTTGTTGAGATGCGTCACTGCAACGACGGCGATCCGGAGGCGATTGGCCATGTCGGCCAGCGGTTCGAGCACCTCCCTCGTTTCCACGTTTCCGTTGCCGTCGCTCCCGCCCATGTAGGCCGAGATGGGGTCGACGATGATCAGCCTAACCGTGCCGATTTTTCGCGCCATATCCTCCAGCAGATCAACGTCCGTCTTCAAGCTGAACGTCTTCCGACCGGTCCCGTCCGGTTTGGTCGCGGCCGACACGATGTGAACGCGCTCGCGGTCGGCTCCCGCCGCCATGAGGCGCGGGATGATCGTGTCCTGCACGCCATCTTCCGCGCTCATGAAGATCACGTCACCCGGGAGCGTCGAGCCCTCGCCGCACGGCCAGTGACCGCCATTTGAGACGACGGCCGACATGAAAGCGGTCAGCTGGCTCTTACCGAGCCCCGGGGGACCACCCAGCAGCACCAGCTTGCCCTCGGGGATGCGGCCCGGCCAGACCCACACCAACTTCTCGGGCTCGAGGTCGCTGGCGCGATGCGCGATCAACCGCCGCTTTTGTGGCTTCGAACCGATCGAGGGTTGATCAGTCTTCTGCGTCGCGGCGGAAGCCCTTTCCACACTCTGGCCGATCATCTTCTCGATTTCGTGTCGATCGCAACCGAAGTACCCGTGAGCGACCGCGATTTCAGAGAGGCGATCGACCATCACGCTTTTGGGCACCCACTGGTTCGCCACGGCATCCGCCAGCGTTGCTGCCGCTTCCGTGAAAACGGCGAGCTTGGCGTCCTGAGACGCCAATGCCACGCTGCGCTTTACCTCGCGCAATATTTTTGCAGCCGTGGCCCCAAATTGCCGCTCATCGCTGGGGGTGTCAGCAGCTTCGTCCCCGGCACGGCTCTGATCTTGGTCCGAACCTTGGACGGTCGCTGACAGAGCTTCGGCGCGACGCTTCAACTCATCTGCGGTGAGGGGCGCTCGTGATTGATGAAAGTTCATTAAGCAGCCTCTGCGACGACTACGACGGAAGTTTCGAGCCGGTAACGGCCATGCGTCCCCGGAAATGACCCGCGGTGCGGCTCATATTCGGTGGTGATGGTCAGCCCGGCGCGGCGGAGCTTGAAGATGTAGTGTGACCAGCGCGGCGCCGGGTGGTCGATTGTCGTGAGGCCGCGCGGGCCTGCATTGACGAGATGGCGGAGCGTCCACGCCTCGCGGCCCGCGAAGGTTTGCAGCGAGCCGTCGGGGAGCCTGATCCTGATTTTGTCTGTCATCGCTCGGTCACCCCTCCAATGCCGGCAAGGGCCGCGATCAAATCGGCATGGCCCGGCGGGAGCGAGTATCGGGAGAGCAAGTATTGTCCCGCCTTGGTCGCCGGCTTGCGGACGACGGCATTGCGCCAGTCAAATAGCGGGAGGCCTGAAAGGCCTTGGTTTGCATGCAGTGGGTTGCTATGTGTAGTCATATTCTGAGGAGCCTTTCTTAGACCCCGGTGCGCTCGCTCATCCCGCCAGGAAAGCAGCGAGCCACCGGGCTTAGGATTAAGCGGCCGTGGCCTCGCGGCCGATGGCCGGAAGCTCATGGAGCCAGCGCTTCAGCTCAGTCGCCTCAAAGACGGTGCGCTTCCCGTCCTTTCGAGCGGTTAGTTCCTTGTCCCTCACTGCTTTGTAAATGCGCGTACGGCTGCGCCCCGTGGCGGCGGCTGCCTCCTCGGGGGTGTAGGCTAGCTTTGCGATTTGCGAGGGCTGGTCGGTCTCGGGCGTCTGCATGGGTGCATCCTGTTTTCCAACAGCGTCCCGCTGTGTGTCGCAGGACATGCACCGACGATAGGAGCGCCGACGTGTCCGGCGCCATTTGCAGAATTTGACTTTTTTTGCCCTAAGATCAGAGGGCTATATCGACGATTTTGCGCCCCCAAAAAGGAGGACAAAAAAGCAATTTAGTTGTCCTTGTTTGGAATTTTCCCGTACCGCACGACATAATCACGCAGTGAAGCGTCATTCAGATGTCCCGCGTAGGTGTCTTCGTCGTGTGTGACAGCGCCGGAAAGCCGGTCGCCTTTAACCTGCTTCACTCGCTTGGCCATAAGCTCACCATGCCTGAGATATTGATCCACAATCTTGTCCCCGCGACTTTCGCGAAGCCTCTGCTCCCACTTCTTTAGGGTCTCAATACTTCCGATCCTTGAGCCGACATGCTGGGATATCTCAATGATATTATCCATGGTCTCCTCTTTCGGAGTTCGATTAAGAGCTTTACGAAAAGCGATGATGGAAAGCATTTGCAGTTGCAGGGCGACCCGCTCGGCATTGTATCGACTTCCATTCTGAGCGAGCTTGAATAGGTCATCCGGGTCGCCGCGGGCGATGCGAAAAAAGGCCTCAAGCACATCGCACTGAGGCGATTCCGGGAAGGCGCCAGGATTGTAGGTCATGAAGTTGATGAGCAACCTTCGGGCTTGCTCTCGGCTCAAATCTAGACGCTCTCTGTT
The DNA here is from genome assembly GCF_023100925.1 of Bradyrhizobium sp. 40. Taxonomy (NCBI): domain Bacteria; kingdom Pseudomonadati; phylum Pseudomonadota; class Alphaproteobacteria; order Hyphomicrobiales; family Nitrobacteraceae; genus Bradyrhizobium; species Bradyrhizobium sp. 40. The sequence continues at coordinate 6,822,797 of NZ_CP064688.1, read as the reverse complement.
TCCCTCGCGCTCGTACTTGTGGAGGTCGCGCAACGAGCGGGCAGCCGCGTAGTCATCAACGCGCATCTCTTCCGGTTCATGTTCTTGCGGATCGAGATTGTTTTTTGCTAATCCAGAAAGATGATCGATCGCCCACCCGGCCAGAAGTTGCACAAGGTTACCGGCCACTCGCAAGGCACGTTGAGCCTTTAAGTCCTTCTCATGCTCTGTCGATGCTCCACCAGCAGGATCGGTTTCGGAGCGAAGTTGTTCCAGGTCGGCAATACATTCTGCCAACCGCTCGTCTCGATTTCGGTTGTGTCTTGATGGCCAGACCAGCGCGCCTTCGCCAGCGTACCACTCGACCCCGTTTATGGTCTCAATGGGCTCGTCGTTCATGATTTGCACTCCGCTAGTGCTCCGCATGCTGACGACACGGCAGGCCGGTGCGGACCGGCTTTTCGGGAGCTACCCTAGCCGTGCCGATTCCTTGGCGCCTCCGCCAAAACTCTCGCTATCTCCCGCGCGTACCGATTGAACGCTGCCCGCTTTTCCTTCTGTCGCTCATACATGTCGTAATGCACAGATCCGACGTCGCGTGCCTTGTGGTTCAAACATGCATCCCGATCCTCTTTCTTGACGCCAAGAGCCGACATTCGGGTTTCAACGGTCCTGCGGAGGTCGTGAGGCGAGGGAGGATCCTCGCTCCATTTACCGTCAAGCGTCTCGGCAAGCCGCGCCATCGCGACCGTGAGGGCGTGGGCGCTGATCGACTGCGATTTGTCTTTTGAGCGCGGCGAGGGGAAGAGAACTTTGGCGCCCTTTGGAAGCAGCGACATGGCTTCCTTGATCATATCCACTGCCAAGGACGACAATGGCATGAAGAAATCTCGCTTATTCTTCACACGCTCCGCGGGGATGGCCCAACCGGCGGCACTGGCTTGGTTCAGGTTCTGAAGCTCAGACAGATTGCAGCCAGCAACCTCGTTTGCTCGGCCTGCTGTCAGGAGCGCGAGCCTCAGGGCCAGTCCGGTCTGGCGGGAAATTGGCTTTTCGACCGCCTTCCTCCAGAAGGTTCGAATTTCGCTATCGTCGAGCACGCGCTTGCCCGTTTTTTCCACGCCCCGCTTCTTGAGGCGGACCATGGGATTATCTTCTCTCAGGTCGCAATCGATCGCGAACGAGAAGATTTTGGAAAGGAGCGAGTGGACCCGATTGGCTGCCGTGGGCGTTCCAGCCGCAACGATGCTCTCAAGCAGTTCGATGCAGTCGGCGCGCCGGATCTTCCGATAGTCGCGCTTTCGCCACTTCGGCAGAACGTGCTTATCGAGGTTGCGCCGGTCCTCAGCGGCGGACCTGGGGCGCTTATGCCGCTCGGCGTGCTCAATAATGTAGCGTTCGGCGAGTATCGCAAAGTCACGAGACCCGGCGTCCGCTCTGGCGCTTCGCTTTGCCTCAACCGGGTTGATGCCTGCGGCAACTTGCCTGCGCATGTCGTCGGCATCGGTTCGAGCCTTGGAAAGGCCGATATCGGGATAGTTGCCGAGGGTGGCGCGGAGCGTGCGCCTGGTGAGCGGATCGCGGAACCTGAACCCCCATGACGAAACGCCCCCCTTTGTCACCCGCAGCACAAGGCCGGCGCAGCGCACGTCAGCGACCTCGAGCCTGCCGTTTGCGGGGGGCTCAATGGCGCGGCAATAGGCGTCAGTCAGCAGCTTCTTCATGCGTCCCTACGGGGACGCGCCGGGGACACAAAATAGCGGGATGTGACGGGACTGATTGGAACGGAGGGGGACATTCCGAAAGAATAAAGCGAGAACCGACTGCGTTCAAGCGTTCTGGTGCGTCCCCCACTGTTTTGAGCATCAGACTACGAATCTGAGGGTCGGACGTTCGAATCGTTCCGGGCGCGCCATTTCGGTACCGACTGTCGCCTGGTCACGCGGACCGAAGTCATCCTTCCGCGGTGAAGTCATCCTTCCGCGGTCAAGGCTTCCAGCTCGGCGAAATAAGCCTCGTTCAGATCCTGCTCGGACCTCGTATCGAGGTCGCCGCCGCCCGACCTGAGTCCGCGCATCCGGTCGTTCAAGTATCCGACCAGCACCGAGCCGATCGCATGGATGGCTTCGTGACGATCGAGCCCTTCGGACATCGGTCGCTGCGCCGTGCCTCGCACCGGTAGTTCGGCATCAGCAAGCTGGTTCTCCATGATGGCGTGAATAACGGCGTGCAATGTCGCGCGCGTGAGGCGGATCCGCGCGCGCCGATGATACTCCGTCACACGATCGATACGTTCTTGTTCGTCCAGCGCGAGCCACTGCTCCCGGGCGGGCTCCGTGAATGGATCATAGGCTCGGATCTCTTCATTCCCTTGGTCGAGCACTGATCGGGCGAAGACGAATGCGATTTCCGAAAACCTAGGGCTACATTCCGCAGATCAGTCTCTATCCAATCGGCCGGCGCGCCGACGATGCCCTGCTCGCACCGCTCACCGAAGCCGCTGCAAATGGTTGCACCGGTTCCAAGATGGCGCGTAACAACGCCCCCTTAGCGCCGCCCAACTTCCTGCGCCGCTGGATTCGAACCAAGCCCCCTGCTCGCCAGCAAACGGTTGAACTGATCGGCTGAAAAAAACTGTCCGTCCGGAGCCGTGATCGAAACCACAAAACCATTCACCGCGTGCTTGCGGGCCAGGATCACCGCAACGATCGCGCTGTCACGGAAATCCACGGTGCGGCAGTCGTCTCTAATAGCTTCGATGATAAATGTCATTTGGTCCATGACCACAATTGGCACGCGCCAATTGCGCGCCCGGCAACTCAACCTCGTATCGGTGAAAATGATATTGCCGACAAGCCAGCTATTGACCCGATGGAACCGCGGCCATACCCATATTGGGGGAAACAGCAGACCGGTCCTGCCTCACGCGCGGTGCGCCACGGATACATAGAACCGGCTTGTGGGCGTCAACCGGACATCCGTAGAAGCGGGCACTGGCCATGGTTGGTACGACTGAAGGCGAGGACATCGCGGCGGATTTGATCCGAACCGTCTCTCGCCACTCGTTGGCCTACATGCTGTGCGCAGCCAGCGAAATGTTCCGCCACTACGATTTCGATCCGCTGGACTTGATGATCATTCATGCGGTCTTGAACGCCAACGTTCTCAAGATCATGAAGAACCCCGAACTGGACCGGCAATTTGGCAGTATCCAGGCGGTTGAGCCGGATAAGATCAAGCAGGGCGTTTCCCGTGCCGCCCTGTCCCGCTTTTTCGGTCTGCCGATCGAAACCGTCCGGCGGCGCGCCGATCGCTTGAAGAAGCAAGGCATTTTCCGCGAGACCGACCAGGGACTGATCGTAACCGAAGCCAACCAGTTCAAGTTCGGCAATAATCACGAGCTGCAGAGAACCAACATGCTCCTGGTGCGGAAATTCCTCCGTGACCTGACGGAAGCCGGCGTTGAGCTTCCCGGCGGGATTTGACGGCCGGATCAGCGTTTGTCTGCTGGCGGCATCCTTGGCGCCAAGGCGAGACAATCCGGTTGGGTCTTCTTCGCGCATCGCTGCCGTGTGAGATTCAGCACGCAAGATCACCTGTAATCTGCTTCACACGCAAATGCGCCCAATCACGCTAGATGGAATAGGCCGTGCCTCCGCGCGGCGTGTTCGGAGCTGGCGATGATGGCTGCACTTGCAAAGGCGATATCCCGCGCGACGAGAACCAACGTCGACGTCGAAACTCTGAAAGTCCTCGTGATCTTTTCGGGCGCGGGCTTGCTGCTCTCTCTCGTGGCTGCAATGATCTACGGACAGGCTGCCAACGCCGCTTTGTTTTGAGAGCGCGCGCTTCGCCAAGTCGATCGTTCGCCTCAGCGCCACCCAAGCGCGGGCGCCACGTGCGTGAGGATCGCCTCGATGGCGTGCGCGCAATAGTCGACACCGAGCTGGTTCGGGATCGTCAGCAGCAGCGTGTCCGCCTCCGCAATCGCGTCGTCCGCTCGGAGCTGCTCGATCAGCACATCCGGCTCCGCGGCATAAGAGCGGCCGAAGATCGCGCGGGTGCGCGGGTCGATGAAGCCGACCTGGTCCTCGCTGCCGCGCTCCCCGCCGAAATAGGCGCGGTCGCGATCGTCGATCAGCGCGAAGATGCTGCGGCTGACCGACACGCGGGGCTCGCGGGTATGGCCGGCCTCTTTCCACGCGGCGCGATAGGCGCGGATCTGCGCGGCCTGCTGCACATGGAAGGCTTCGCCGGTCTCGTCGTTCTTCAGCGTCGAGCTCTGCAGATTCATGCCGTGCTTGGCGGCCCAGACCGCCGTCGCGTTCGAGCCGGCACCCCACCAGATCCGTTCGCGCAGGCCTTCCGCATGGGGCTCGAGCCGCAACAGCCCCGGCGGATTTGGAAACATCGGCTGCGGGTTGGGCTTTGCAAAACCTTCGCCGCGCAAGATGTCGAGAAAGACCTCGGCATGACGCCGGCCCATCTCGGCGTCGCTCTCGCCCTCGGCCGGCTGGTAGCCGAAATAGCGCCAGCCGTCGATCACCTGCTCGGGCGAGCCGCGGCTGATGCCGAGCTGCAGCCGCCCGCCGGCGATGAGGTCGGCGGAGCCCGCGTCCTCCGCCATGTACAGCGGATTCTCGTAGCGCATGTCGATCACGGCCGTGCCGATCTCGATCTTGCTGGTCCTGGCGCCGACAGCGGCCAGCAGCGGAAAGGGGGAGGCGAGCTGCCGCGCAAAATGGTGCACGCGAAAATAGGCGCCGTCGGCGCCGAGTTCTTCGGCCGCAACCGCAAGCTCGATCGATTGCAGCAGCGTGTCCGCGGCCGAGCGGGTCTGCGATTGCGGCGAGGGCGTCCAGTGCCCGAAGGAGAGGAATCCGATCTTTTTCATGAAGGCAACATATGGACGACGGGCGGAGTTTGCGACACCTCGGCCGTAGGAAAGATGGCAAACGTGAAAAGGCGTGTGCTCGTATGTGATGCCGCCCGGGGGAAGCACACTAAGCGGACAAAGCAGCAAGCACGCCATGCTTTGCACCGCTCAGACTGAGCGATTTAGCTAATTCACGAGCGAGGCTAACTCCTAAGCCGGCCGCGGTCTCGGCAAGTGATCTTGCCGATCTGGGCGCCTTTCCACCAGGCTTGTTTTACCACATCATCAGCGAGGAGTGGGTTGGTTTCCTTGACCAGGCGCGTACCCGTTAGGACCCGGCTTCTCTTCAATTCATATGTTCGCTTCGGGCCCACCGCTGACTTGCCGCGCGCAGCCGGCCGCGGACCGCTGTTGCCCCGTAGCTGACATCAAGTAGTTTCTGGAGAGCTTCGTAAAAACGCAAGCCGCCAACTCGCGCCAGCCATTCCGTCTTAGCAGAAAGGGCCAGCCCGTATGGCTGGCCCTTTGAGTATATTTACGTAAGGCGTCAGTAACGAGAAGCCGACGCGGCGCCCCAATTAAACCGGTAGTTCAGGCCGGCCTTGATGGTGTGCTCGTCATTGCGGAAGCCGACGGCGGTAACAACACCGCCGGCGCTGGTGAAGAGAGCGTTCCGCGTGCCGAAGTCGTAGTACTGGTATTCGACCTTGCCCGACCAGTTCTGGGCGAACATGTATTCGAGACCACCGCCCACGGTGTAGCCGTCGCGACCACCGCCGTTGTTGGTGAAGGTGCCGCCGCCGAAACCGTTCGTAAGGCGGGAGTCAGCCCAGGCGTAACCGCCTTTGACGTACAGCAGCGCCGGACCCCAGGTGTAGCCGAGGCGACCGGTGACCGAACCGAGCCCACGGTTGACGAAGGGATTGTTGTTGGTGTCGAGGAAGCTGTAGTTCGCTTCAATGCCCAGCACCCAGTTCGGCGAGAACTGATGGTCGTAACCGACCTGCGCGCCGCCCATGAACACACCATCGTTGCTGCTGGTGCCGGTGAAGCCGGGGGCCAGAATGTTGTTGCTGCCGCCGAATGCGCCGCCGACGTGACCGCCGATGTAAAAGCCGGTCCAGTTGTAAATCGGCGAGGCGGCCATCGGTGGGGCTTTGGTGTAAGGACGCGCGGCCATATCAGCCGCCGATGCTGTACCCGCTAAGGCGGCGAAAGCGACAGTAGCGAGAAGGAACTTTTTCATTTCGAGTCTCTCAGGTTTAAAGAATGTGTGCCAAACGCTAACTCAACTCACCGAATTTGCTGTAGCGCGCGAGACACACGTCGCTGATCTACGTGTGGAACGCTCTGGTCATTTGTTAATTGAGGAACCGTGTTGACCCGGAACCGGGCGTCTGAGCGACGAGTTCCGCGGTTCCGCCATCGCGAAGGATTTATCATTGTGCATTCCAAAGCTCTGGCATGATTCAGAACTTTTGCCGCTCATACTGGAAGCTCATCGACCCGGGATGTCGCATCTTGTCCGCTAGCTGACCTGCCGCACGCAGCCGGTGGAGGACCGCCGGTGACCATTGCGGACTTCCGAATGCCGGCCGATGATGTCGCATGACAGGCCGTCCACCAGCGCTGATAGTCTTTGGTGGCCTTCCCGGCACGGGCAAGACAACAGTTTTCCGGGAGCTGACCAGACGTCTCGCGGCCACGTACCTTCGTATCGATGCCGTTGAGCAGACGCTACGGACCGCAGGTCATAGGGTCGGCGCGATGGGCTATGTGGTAGCCACCGCACTCGCGGCTGAAAATCTCGAGCTTGGTCGTGTCGTTGTCGTAGACTGCGTAAATCCAGTCCTGGCAAGCCGCGTCGGATGGCGACAGGTCGCCGCTCAGAAGTCGACATGCGTCGTTGAGATTGAAGTGGTTTGCAGCGACCTGATCTTGCATCGACAACGAGTGGAAACACGCACCTCAGACATCAGCGGTCTCAAGCAGCCAACGTGGGCTGAGGTAGTGAGCCGAGACTATGAACCGTGGGATCGAGAACACCTGGTGCTCGATACGGCTGTTAGCTCGCTCGATCACCTGCTCGAAGAAGCGGAGACGTATGTTCGCGCCCAGACTGGTTAGTCTCCTCTTGGCCCACAGCTGACCTGCCGCGAGCAGCCGGTGCAGGTCCGCTTGTGACCCGGAGCGGCCTTTAAAGTGGCTCGAAAATCATCTGCCAGCCCTTTCGGGTGTCCATGTATTCGCGAACCAGTTTGATCCGCTCTCCCGAAAGGACAAAAGCGAAGCAATAGTCATTCTCGTAGGGCTTGCCTCCAGGAAGAGTGGCTCGCATCCGCTCCTCGACGATCACAGTATCACCATCGGCATGAATGCCCCGAAACGAGATGTCGACGTTCGAGAACAGATGATGCATTTCCGAGGCAATAAAGTGTGCGATTTGGTCCGGTCCAATCATGTGGTCGGTGTGCTTGAGAGCGACCGCCGTGGCATTTCCGGCCGGTGCGATCCATTCGGCATCGGGAGTAAACAGCTCGGCGATTAGCCTCGCATCCCGGGTTTTAAAAGTCTTCCAGGCATTGATCACGACCTCTTTAGGATTCGTGCTGTCCATTTTTTGCTTCTCCGAGTGCTCAGCGAATCTGGACCTTCTCTATAAGAAGGGCGCACCGATATCGCTGGCCGGAATCGGACCTGATCATCTCAGGACTGTTATTCTGGCCACCCCCTGCGGTAAGATGAGTCATGCTCAGTTTTGAGGTATGCAACACCGCGCGCTTGCAGCGCGATCCGCGCTATGACGGCCGTTTCTACACGGCAGTGAAGACCACGGGGATCTACTGCCGCCCAGTTTGCCCTGTGAAGCAGCCGTTGACCTGTAACGTGGCCTACTATCAAACTGCGGCGGCCGCCGAGGCTGCGGGATACCGGCCTTGCCTGCGTTGCCGTCCGGAGACCGCTCCCTTCTGTGCTGCCTGGAATGGCACGCGTTCGACAGTCGCGCGGGCCCTGAAATTGATCGATGGTGGCGCGTTGGATGGCGGTTCGGTTGCCGCACTGGCCCATCGGCTCGGGGTAAGCTCGCGCCACCTTGCGCGTCTGTTCGAGCGGTACGTCGGGGCCAGCCCCCAACAGGTCGCAAAGACCAGGCGTGTACAGCGAGCGAAGCGCCTACTTGACGAGACGACTGAACCATTGGCCCAGATCGCCTACCGAGCTGGCTTCGGCAGCGTTCGCCGATTCAACGCCGTCTTTCGCGAACTCTATGGGCGCGCGCCCTCCAGCATTCGCCACCGCCGCAGAGTATTCGCCTGAGATCGGGCATCCCAACGTTGGTCCGCTGTTGGCCCGTGGCGGGCCTTCGCTCCGAGGGCTGTGAAGTCGGCCTTCGGGAGGTGAGCCGACCGGCATCATGCGAGCGGCCGAGGCAGCCTTTGACCCTGAGCGGACGTCGCTGGGAAGATCGGACGACGCCTTTACACCTTATCGTTCGGTTTCGTATTGCTCCGGATCTACATCAGACCACGCTTCTGCGAGAGACTAGCGACCTCGTTGATCCGTGAATGGACGCACATCGAACGCGTTAACAAACTTGACTAGGTCTTCCGCCCCTTCCGACACAAGCACTCGGCCATCCGCAAATTGCACGATCAGAAACTCTCGACCTGCTGCGCCATCGCTGGCGGTTGCCAGCCACAGCGATCGCCCCGAGGCTACGTCGCATAGCTTGATCGACATGTTCGAAGTCGAGCGCAAATCCGCACATGGGTCGAATCCGTAAGCTGACTGAACGACCTCGCCCTTGCCGCTTGGAGATTCGTTCGATTGACGTCCTAGGATGGTTTCATCGGGAGCGGGAGGAAGGACAAAAGAGGACAGCTTGGTGCTGCTCGCTGCGTCCCAGGCCGACCAACCAGCGTTCGTTCGTGCAAAGAGCTTGCTTCCGTCTTCGCCGAGGCGAATCTCAAGAACCTCCGCATCCGTCCGGAAGAACAGCTTCTTGGCCGATCGGACGACCGCGACCCCGTATCTGTGCCCCTCCTTCATAGTCCGCTGTTCATGAAATCCGACTGCGAATGTCGTGAGGTCATTGGACCAGGCGAGGACGTCGCTGTCGTATATATCCTCGAGATGGATAACGCGGCGTGCTGTCGCCGGGTCCCATATCGTAACCTGATCTGGCGTTGCTCGAACGATGATCAGCCCGCGAGAAAACCCAATGCCCGAAACCTGGGTGTCCTGACAGGGCCAGCTCCAGTTGAGCGCCGGCGGCGCTGCGCTGACATCAACTAGCAACGCATTTACGTTCGAACTGCTGGCATCAAGTTCAGTTGGCGCAAGCAAGAGATGTTGTCCGTCGAATGCGAAAGCACCATGCGGCCGACCGCAGAAGGTGCGTAGCGTCTTTCCGGAAACGTCGGCGACGATCTCCTTCCTAATCACGTCGATGAAATACACATGGTAGGACCAGCCTGGTTCGGCGTTATAGTCAAATGGGTCAAAACCATCCTGCCTCTCGTCTGCGGTCGTCACTTGAATGAAGTCTTGCCGATCGGTTGATTCGACGCTTGCGACTTTCTCTAGATCGATCAGAGAAGCCAATTTCTGATCGACGAGATATTGTTTCTCGGTTGCCAGATCGATTGGCCCGTCCGGATCGCGCGACCAAGAAGAGGGCCATTTGTGCTCGATCCAGGTCCAGTTGTTCGCCTCAAGAGATGGGACAAGCATCCCCGCATTCTCGATCCGCAGGCCAGTTTCTGGGGACCACGCGGCGGTCTCCACCTCATCGGTGTCCCGCGCAACCCGTGCAAAAACGACACGCCCGTCACCCGAAATGGCCATGCGCGTAAACCGGGTGCCCTCGCTGGCTACCAGATTGCGGAATATGTTTCCGGTGTTCATGTCGCGGACAGTGACCTCGCGCTGGGTTCCCGTGAGAAACCATTTTCGGTCAGGGGCAATCATGATCGCGGAGGTGCCCTCGGGACCGATCTGCACGACGGCGTTAAAACCGGGCGGAGGCTCGGCCGCGCTGCCGATCTGTGGTGCAATTGCTGAGATGAGGCCCAGGACGGCAGCGGCAAAAGACGATAGCGATGACACTGATCGTATGCTGCGTTTCATTGTTACGAGCACCTTCGGCGGGGGTTAAAGCGCACAATCCTCCGCCGCATATATGAATAATGTTTTCTGCAGCAGAGTTCAAATTCTCAGGATTCCGCCGGGTGGCCGCCGCACTGCGCAACGACGTGCGGCGAGCCAGCTCATTGAAGCACAATTGGACAAGGGCGGAGCGAACATGTGGGGGTGATTGACAACGCCATTTCCGCTGTTGGGCCCAAAGCGGACCTCGCTCAAAAGCTGTAGGCCATTGACACAGCACGCTGCTTGGCTCAATGTTACGCGCGGTAGCATTCGCGGTGAGGAGCAGTTGGCGCCTCTCCAGCGATTTCAAGGTCGGATGGGCCAGGTTTGCGAAGGCGCGATTTTATCACTCTTGCAAGCGGCGCAGCGGTAACTTGGAACAATGAGCAATGAGAAGGCCTTTAAAGTCCGATACCAGCGCCGGGAATGCACTCTCGCGACGCTCTATGCTGACCGGACTTGCGGCAACCTGCGTTGCGGCGCCGGCGAAATGGAGTTGGGCTGCCGAAATCGGTGGTGGTCCGTCCTTTTTCGCCGATGGCCCGGACGCCGAACTTTACGGCGCGGCCGAGAACTACCCGATCAAGGACCGGTGGAGGATCTTCCAGCCCGGCAATCCGGCCTCGCCAAAATACCGCGTCGGCGCATTCAGTCATTACGATGAGATATTCCCGACACGCCACGTCGATCGCGCGGCCACATCCTGGCCATTCAAGCGAACGCCGGCGGATGTCAGCTACCAGTACAAGGGAAACCGCGCTTCGCTTGCGGATTATCTGTCGCGCAATCCGGTGACGGGCCTGTTGATCGCTAAGGACGACCGGATTCTGGTTGAGTGCTATCAGTACGGCCGCACCGATCGAGACCGGCTGATATCGCAGTCGATGGCAAAATCTATCACTGGCATGCTGGTAGGGATCGCGACCGCGGAAGGCGCGATCAAGTCGATCGACGATGCTGCGGAGACCTATGTTCCCGGCTTGAAGGGCACGGAATACGGTGCAACGCCGATCCGCGCGCTGCTGCACATGTCGTCTGGCGTGAAGTTCGGTGAAGAGAACGATGAAGCGAAAGGCAGCGGAGACGACCTCGATCGCCTGTGGGGCGACATGGTGCGCAAACACTGGTTTTCCCAAAAAGGCACCGTTGCCAGCATCGCGCAATTCAACCAACGGATCGCGCCGCCGGGGACGCGATTCCATTACGCCAGTATCGAGACGGACGTGCTTGGTCTCGTGCTGCATTACGCGACCGGTCAATCAATGTGCGGCTATCTCCAGGAAAAAGTTTGGCAGCCGATCGGCACGGAAGCGGATGCCAAATGGCTGATTGATGCGGATGGCCGTGAGGTAGCGCACGGGTTCTTCAATGCGGTACTGCGCGATTACGCGCGGCTCGCCCGTCTGCTGGCCCACAACGGAGCGTGGGAAGGCAAACAGATAATACCGGCACAGTGGATGATTGATGCGACCACGGTGCTTGCGTCCGAGACGTATCTGGCAAAAGCCGAGGGAGGATTCGGGTACGGCTATCAGGTCTACCTGTTTCCCGGCAGCAGACGGCAATTCGCGCTCTTGGGGCACCTCGGGCAGCGCATCCTCGTTGATCCGCCCTCGAAGCTGGTCATGGTGCAGACCGCCGTCGATGAAAAGTCCCCCGAAATCTGGCGTCTGTGGTCGGCCGTGGTCGCGCAGTTCGGGTGACGCCACCTTTTCTCCCAGGGGAAGAGAGGTCCACTCCGCCCTCGACGTCGGAATAGAAAGCCCAATGAGCTGCGAGGTCTGCTTCTGGCCATTGCGACAATCTTGACCCAGCGCCTTGTTGTCGGCATGACGCAACTTTCAAACCGAAAAGGACTCCAATTGTTTCCTGATTCCACTATCAAATGGCGGCCCACCCTTCGATAATCGATGGCATCGAACGCCCACCTTTTGTTTTCGATCAAGGCCTTTGGCGCGGCGTTCTCTATCTCATCGTGGTGGCACCGAACCCCGGCCTTCGCGCTTACGGCATCGAAATGTCCTGCGAGATCTATTCGGGCATCGAAGAAATGATCTATTCGGTCGCCGATCACGGGGACAAAACAACTGGCCGCTACGACGGCGGAGTCTACATTAAAGAAGCTGAGAACTCGGCATTGCTGAAAGCCTACGCTGCGATCGATCCGGTCGGTCGGAAGCCGCGGCACTTCTCCTTTGTCGAGGCGACTACTGCTACGAGGTGCTTGGCTTCTCCGAACCCATCATACGAGCGTTTAGCAGCCCCGAAGAGGCATATGCTTGGGGACCTTCTAGGTCCGATGAGAAAGTAAACTAGGTCAGCAGCAACGCAGAGCCAGCACTTCCGCTGCTGGCCCGAAGCTGACTCACAAAGCCGGACTGGCCATGTCCGGTTTCGCGGACAGAGCGGACACCGGCCACCCCGCGAGCTAGCGCGTTTACGACTACGCTCCCCAGCGCATCCGGGCGCGCACCGAGTCTGCTGTGTTGAATGGATTCAAGTCTGAGGACGATTGTTTCGAGCCTGCGCGCGAGGTGCTGTGAAGCTCGAGGATATCGATACGGAGTAGCGGTTGGGCTCGCCCTGTCACGCGTGCCGCGACAATGGCATCGTGCGCCTGTTTTGCCCGACGAGTCAATATTTCGTCAAAAGCGAATTTTCGTTTTCCGTTGTCTTGCCCGGCGGATTTAACGGATTCGCAAAGCACCTAAGTCATTGATCCCGCTCATGCCGGCTACTGTGCATGGGGTTGTTTTCGAGGTTTTTGTTTTGGGGGCACGACAGTGCGAGGATGAACCGGACCTGGCCCGGCTCGCCCGCTACTTCATCACCCGCAGATTCTTGGTCGTGAACCGCTGGGTCTTGCCGTCTGGACGAACCGGTCGCCGCGTGCCGGCGGCCTTGCCGGTGCCGGGCGGCTGGTGCGCGGGGACCAGCTGGTCGGGGCGCGAGCCGATCAGGTCGGCGCGGCCCATCTCTTTCAGGGCTTCACGCAGCACCGGCCAGTTGTCGGGATCGTGGTAGCGCAGGAAGGCCTTGTGCAGGCGGCGCTGCCGCAGGCCCTTGATGGCCTCGACCTTGTCGCTGCCGCCGCGCCGCACGCCGCGCAGCGGGTTGACGCCGGTGTGGTACATCGCCGTTGCGGTCGCCATCGGCGAGGGCAGGAAGGTCTGCACTTGATCCGCGCGGTAGCGGTTCTTCTTCAGCCAGAGCGCGAGGTTCATCATGTCCTCGTCGGTCGTGCCCGGATGCGCCGCGATGAAATACGGGATCAGATAATATTTCTTGCCGGCCTGTTCGGCCGCGGCATCGAACATGGGCTTGAACTGGTTGTAGGCGCCGATGCCGGGCTTCATCATCTTGTCGAGCGGCCCGCGCTCGGTATGTTCGGGCGCGATCTTCAGATAGCCGCCGACGTGATGGGTGACGAGCTCCTTGATGTATTCGGGGCTTCCGACCGCGAGGTCGTAGCGCACGCCGGAAGCCACTATCACCTTCTTGATGCCCTTGGTCTCGCGCACCTTGCGATAGAGCCGGATCAGATCGTCATGCGAGGTGTTGAGGTTCGGGCAGATCTCCGGGAAGACGCAGGAGGGCCGCCGGCACGCCGCCTCGACCTTGGGATCCTTGCATGCCATCCGGTACATGTTGGCGGTGGGACCGCCGATGTCGGAGATCACGCCGGTGAAGCCGGGCGTCTTGTCGCGGATCTTCTCGATCTCGCGCAGGATCGAGCCCTCGGAGCGGTTCTGAATGATGCGGCCCTCGTGCTCGGTGATCGAGCAGAAGGTGCAGCCGCCGAAACAGCCGCGCATGATCGTCACCGAGAATTTGATCATGTCCCAGGCGGGGATTTTGGCTTCGCCATAGGACGGATGCGGGGCGCGCGCGTAGGAAAGATCGTAGACTGCGTCCATCTCCTCGCTGGTCAGCGGGATCGGCGGCGGGTTGAGCCAGAGATCGCGATCGCCGTGGCGCTGCACCAGCGGCCGCGCATTGCCGGGATTGCTCTCCCGGTGCAGCACGCGTGACGCGCGGGCATAGGCCTCCTTGTCCTGCTCGACCTGCTCCAAAGCCGGCAGCCGGATCACGGTCAGGCCTTTCGTCCGCGAAGCGCCCTCGTCGGCGGAGTCGATATCGTCGGCGTGCAGCTCGACGTAGTCCTCAGGGACCCGGCGGAACAGCGCTACGCCCCTGATGTCGTCGAGCTCGCGCGGCGCCTGGCCGGCGGCAAGACGGTTCGCCACTTCGACGACGGCGCGCTCGGCATTGCCGTAGAGCAGCAGGTCCGCCTTGGCGTCGGCCAGCACCGAACGGCGCACCTTGTCGGACCAGTAATCGTAATGCGCGATCCGGCGCAGCGAGGCCTCGATGCCGCCGAGCACGACCGGGACGCCCTTGAACGCCTCGCGGCAACGCTGCGCGTAGACCACGGTGCAGCGGTCCGGCCGCTTGCCGCCTTCGCCGCCCGCGGTATAGGCATCGTCATGGCGCAGCCGGCGGTCCGCGGTGTAGCGGTTCACCATCGAATCCATGTTGCCGCCGGTGACGCCGAAGAACACCTTTGGCTTGCCCAACGCCTTGAACGGCTCGGCCGAATGCCAGTCCGGCTGCGAGATGATACCAACGCGAAAACCCTGCGCCTCCAGCAGGCGGCCGATGATGGCCATGCCGAAGCTGGGATGGTCGACATAGGCATCGCCCGTCACCAGCACGATGTCGCAGGCGTCCCAGCCGAGCGCATCCATCTCGGCGCGGCTCATCGGGAGGAATGGCGCCGGCTTGTGCGGGCGTGCCTGCGCCATCAGGGGCTTTTCGGCGGCGATGATCTGGATGTCCATGGCGCATACGCATAGGACTCCGGGACGGCGAATACAACCGACGGGCACGTGAAAGATCCGGTTCCGTGGCCGGCAGCCCGGGCGTGCGACCGCGTTAACCGTTCGCGAGCGCCGCCATCAGCTGTGTGACGCCGTCCACATACCGCCCAGCCTGCACCGCGTCATGCTCTGCCTCGTTTCAAGGGAGAGATCGATGTTTGTGGTCGACATGCTGCTGATCCTGGTGATGATGTTTTTCCTGTTCCTGCCGATCACCGATCGCAGGACAGTGCGGATGAGACTCTGCATGCTGTGCGCGCTGCTGGCGCTGTTCTCGGTCTCCGTCACGCGTACCCAGATCGCACCGGTGCAACTCGCGGGCGTAGGCTCGACCCATTAAGCGCGCCAGCGGATCCATGTTCTCGGATCACGCGCAGGAACCAACTGCCCTCACGAACATTCTGATGCAGGGTTTGCGCCGGCCCGGCTGGCGCGCGCTCGCGCCCGGGGTTTAATATCGCCCCGATGTTCGCCTTTGGCGGATGGGGGAGCCGTGAGTACAGTCATAGAGAACTTGCTGTTGCGAAAGCAGAAGCTCGTTGAGCAGCTCGAGAAGGCGCCCACGGTCGAGGACCGCGACAAAATCGAACACCAGCTCGAACAGATCAACACCGCGCTGGATTTTCTGGACAGGCCCGGCACGAAAAATGCGCGGTAGCAGCGCTCAATCCACCTGCAGCGCTTTGGCGTAGACCACGCCCGAATTGGTGACGTGCGTGGTCATCAGCGTCGCGAAGGCGGCGAACTCGCCGCGGGCGAACAGATCGAGCAGCTTGCGATGCTCGTCGAAGGACGTGCGTGTGCGCACGTCGATCGGCGAAGTCAAATTGGTGCGCAGTGCTGCGACGCGGCTGGATGCGAGTTGATAGGATTCGGCGAAATAGCGGTTGCCGCAATGGGCGAACAGCGCCTCGTGGAAGGCGGCATCGGCGCGCCCGTAGGCGATATTGTCCCGGGCTTCAATCGCCGGCTCCATCGCCGCGATCGCCTCGCTCATCGTCGCGATCGCACCGGCGCGATCATGGTGGAAGGCGAGCTCGGCGGCCTTGGGCTCCAGCGCGTTTCGGAACGTGCAGAGCGCGGTGATGTCTTCGGCGCTTGGCGTAAAGACAAAACTGCCGACCTGCGGGCGGATCACCACGAGGCCCTGCGCCTGCAACTGACCCATCGCCTCGCGCACCGGGGTGCGGCTGACGCCGAAGGAATTTGCCACCATCTCCTCCGAGATGGCTGCACCCAGCGCGAACTCGCCGTCGATGATGGCCTGGCGCAGCCGCTGCACGACCCGTTGCGACAGCGATTTCGGTGCATCGAGCTTCAGCGATCGCATCGGATCTCTCAGATCACCTTGCCGGGGTTGAGCAGATGATCGGGATCGAGCGCGGCCTTCAGCGTCCGCATCAGCGCGATCTCGACCTCACTGCGGGCATGACCCAGCCACTTCTTCTTCAGCGTGCCGATGCCGTGCTCGGCGGAGACGCTGCCGCCCATCTCACGCACGAGACCGTAGATGATCGCGTCCATCGCTTCCTTCGGCTGCTGCTCGACGGCAAGGCCGGTCACCCAGGAGACGAGATGCAGATTGCCGTCGCCGATATGGCCGTAATAGACGCTCTCGCATCCCTCGATGCCCTTTGCGAGCGCCGCCTTGCAGCGCGTGACGAACTCGTCCATCCGCGCCACGGCAAGGCCGATGTCGTAGGAGATGTGCGGCCCCAGCACCTGGCCGAACTCGGCACAGATGTCGCGCACGCGCCAGAAGCTTTGCGTCTGCGTCAGCGATTGCGCCACGGCAGCGTCGGCGAGCAACCCGCGCTCCATCAGCTCTTCGAGCCAGCTTTGGAAGCGCGGCGCATCGAGGCTCTCGTCGGTGCCCTGCGCTTCGACCAGCACGTAGAGGCCGTGGCCTGCCGCGACCGGCGGCTTGACGCCGGCGCGATTGGTGATCACGTCCCAATAGTCCGGCCACATCACCTCGAATGCCGACAGCAGCGGGCCGAGCCCGCTTCGCGCGGCGCCGAGCAGCGCGATCACCGCGGCATAGTCCTCGAGCGCGCAGAGCGCGGCCATGGTCGACCGCGGTTTCGGAAACAGCCGCAGCACCACGCGGGTGATGATGCCGAGCGTGCCCTCCGAGCCGATGAAGAGATGCTTCAGATCATAGCCGGCATTGTTCTTCATCAGCTTGTTGAGGCTGGTGATGATGGTGCCGTCGGGCAGCACGACTTCGAGCCCGAGCACCAACTCGCGCGTCATGCCGTAGCGGATCACGCGGTTGCCGCCGGCATTGGTCGAGAGGTTGCCGCCGATCGCGCAGGAGCCGCGCGAGCCGAGGTCGAGCGGAAAGAAGAACCCGGCTTCGTCGGCCGCCATCTGGATCGTCTGAAGCGGCGTACCTGCTTTCACCGTCATCGTCATCGAGGCGTGATCGATCTCCTCGATGCCGCTCATGCGCTCCAGCGAGATCGCGACCCAGCCTGCTTCAGGAGATGCGCCGCGGCACAGCCCGGTCAATCCGCCCTGCGGCACGAACGGCAGATGTGCCTGCCGGCAAGTCGCGATCGCATCCGCCACGCCTTGAGCGTCGACCGGGCGGATCACCGCCAGCGGCGTTTGCGGCAGGCTCGCGCTCCAGTCGTTGCAATTGCGCGCGGGCACGTCGGTGCCGACAAGCACAGCAGCCGCGCCGAGCCTGTCGCGCAGGGCGCCGAGCAGCTGGTCGGGCCGCTGGATGGGGGTCACCATGTTCATGCGAGACCTCCTCGGAATCTGGCTGCGTGTTATGTCCGCCATGACGGCGGAAAGGGTTTGCGCGTTTGTTGTATGTAAGGTACAAGGCGGAAAGTAAAGCAAAAACAAGGCTAGTGTGATGACCGAGGCAATTCGCGGGTTCTGGGTGGCGTCGGCGACGCCGCTGGCGACGGACGGCAGCGTGGACTCCGCAAAGCTCGCCGCCCACGCCAAGCAACTCTTCGGCAAGGGCGTCGACGGTGTCGTGCTGTTCGGCACCACCGGCGAGGGCACCTCGTTCAATGTCGCCGAACGGGTCGCGACCATCGAAGCCGTGCTCAAGGCCGGCGTCGCGCCGGACCGCATTGGAATCGGCGGGGGCTTCCCCGCGATCAGCGACAGCATCGCTCTGACGCGCGCCATGCTCGGTCTCGGCCTGCGTCACGTGCTGTGTCTGCCGCCTTACTTCGACCGCAGCGTCACCCCTGAGGGTATCGAGGATGCGTTTGCGGCGATCCTCGACCGCGTCGCCGACGATCGCCTGCGCGCCTACCTCTATCATATCCCGCAGATCTCGGGTGTCGCGATCCCGACCGCCGTCGCCGCGAATTTGCGCAAGCGCTACGGCAAGGTCGTTGCAGGCCTGAAAGACTCCAGCGGCGACTTCAAGCAGTTCCAGGCGTTCCGTGCCGCCGCTCCCGAGCTCGCCATCACCGTCGGCAACGAGGTTGACATCACCCGCGCGATCGCCGCCGGCGGTGCCGGCACCATCTGTGGCATGGCCAACATCGCGCCGGAGCTGGTCAAGGCGATGATCGACGGCAAGGATGTCGAAGCACGCATGCAGGCTGCCGTGGACATCGTGGTGAAATCACCATCCTTCCTCACGACGTTGAAAGCCACCCTCGCGGCACAGACGGGCGATGCGAGCTGGCTGCGCGTGCGGCCGCCGCTGCGGGCCTTGTCCGACGGCACCGCGCTCAAGCGGAAGCTCGACGAGCTGATGGCTCCCGCGATCGCGTGAGAACGCGCAAAACCGTGACACGTTGCCGCGAATTCGCGCGCTGCGTGTCGCGCCCGGTGTGAAATCAATCGACGATTGCCGAATAGCGGGATCGGAATCTAGAACCATTCAACACTAGAGCGATTCAAGGCCGCCTACGGTTCTCTTCGCGTACCACGACTGTTAGACGCGCCAGCTTCTGCGTCTGACCTGGAAGTGAATCGAAAGTGCGTGTCTATCTGGACGGCCAGCGCGTCAGCGGCCGTCGAACGCCTGCCGGCGACAGCCGCGCGGCTCTTCTCATCGGAGCGGCCGTGCTGCTCGCCGAATTCCTCTCCAGCACGGCGAGCGCGCAGGCCCAATCGGCGCTGCCGCCGGTGATGGTGGAAGCGCCGGCGCCGCGGCCGAAAACGGCGCGCGCATCGGAAACATCTCAACGCCGGACGCAAGCGGCCGCACGTCAGCGCAGCCGCAATGCCGCCACCCCCGCAGCGCCGACGCCATCGGAACGCGCCGCGGCTGATGCCGCCGCGCAACAAGCCGCAAAGCTCGGCTACCGCGCGATGCCGAGCGCGACGACGCTGCGCAGCGAGGCCTCTCCGCTCGACACCTCGCAATCCGTTAACGTCGTGCCCGCGCAGGTGTTGAAGGACCAACTGCCACGCAATATCGACGACGCGCTGGTCAACATCAGCGGGATCACCCAGACCAACACGCTCGCCGGCACCCAGGATGCCGTGATCCGCCGTGGCTTCGGCGACAACCGCGACGGCTCGATCATGCGCAACGGCATGCCGCTGGTGCAGGGGCGCAGCCTGAACGCCGCGGTCGAAAGCGTTGAGGTGCTGAAGGGGCCGGCTTCGCTGCTCTACGGCATCATGGATCCCGGCGGCATCGTCAACACCATCAGCAAGCGTCCCGAGCTCTACCAGCACGGTTCGGTCACGCTGCTCGGCTCGACATTCGCGAACAATCGCAACGGCGCCGACGGCACGCTCGACATCACCGGTCCGATCGGCGACCAAGGCCTTGCCTATCGGTTCGTCGGTTACGGCGTCAGCGAGGACTATTGGCGCAATTTCGGCCGCCACAGGGAAATGCTGGTGAACCCGTCGCTGGCCTGGTACGGCGACACCACGAGGGTCCAGCTCACCTATGAGCACCGCGAATTCATCTACCCATTCGACCGCGGCACTGCCTTCGTCAAGGGCGCTCCGCTGGCGATCCCGAAGACGCGCCGGCTCGACGAGCCCTTCAACAACATGTGGGGCATCTCGGACCTGGTGCAGGCCTCGGTCGAGCAGAAGGTCGACGACAATTGGAAGGTCACGGCGGCCTACAGCTACAACACCGAGACGTTCAGTGCCAACCAACTTCGCATCACCGGCGTCAACGCGACGACTGGCGTCGAGACCCGCAGCAACGACGGCACGCGTAACTCGCTGAGCAACGCCAGCTACGGCACCTCCTATCTGCAGGGTGATGTCTGGGTCGGCGGCTTCCGAAACGAGATCTTGTTCGGAGGCGAGGCGCTCTATCGCACGATCGACCGCCACGATTTGATTCGGCAGGCGACGGCGAGCTTCAATTTCTACAACCCGATCTACGGGCTGGTCGTGCCGGGCACGACCGTTTCGCCAGTGGACAGCGAGCAGACGGACAAACTCGGCACCCGCGGCTTCTTCGCCCAGGACACCTTCCATCTGACCAACTGGCTGTCCGTGGTCGGAGGCGTGCGCTGGATGGAATACGAGCAGTTCGCGGGAAAAGGCCGGCCGAACTTCATCACAAACACCAATTTGGCGGGTGACAAGGTGCTGCCGCTAGGCGGCGTCATCTTCAAGCTGAACGATCAGCTCTCTTATTACGTGAGCTATACGCAGTCGCTGAAGCCGACATCGGTCATCGCGGCGTTCACCACCGGCTTTGTCGTCGACTCCACCATCGCGCCTGAAGAAGGAACGCAATGGGAGACCGGTCTGAAGTTCGATGTCAACAAGCGGCTGTCGGGCACCCTGGCCGTCTACGACATCCAGAAGAAGAATGTGCTGGTGCTGGATGACATCGGCGGAGGCAAGTCGGCGGCGCGTGCCTCCGGCGCAGCCAGGTCGCGCGGCGTCGAATTGGACGTGACCGGCAAACTAGCCGATCAATGGAGCCTGATCGGAAGTTATGGGTATACCGATGCCCGGCTGATCAATGATCCCGCTGTCGGTAACGCCAAGCTCCTGAACGCCGCCATGAACACGGCTTCGCTCTATCTCGTCTACGATTTCGGCGATGCGCTGCCCGGACGTCTGCGGCTTGGCGGTGGCGCGCACTACGTCGGTGACCGACCGGGCGACGCCGCCAACACGTTCTTCATGCCGGCCTATACCGTCGCGGACATCTTTGCGACCTACGACACCAAGGTCGACAATCTGCCGGTGACCTATCAGTTCAACGTCAAGAACCTGTTCGACAAGGTCTATTATACGTCCACCACCGGGAACGCCTTAAACGTCGCGATCGGCGACGCACGCCGGGTATCTCTGTCGGCGACGGTGAAGTTCTAGCGATGACAGTGTGGCGCGAGGAAGCCGATTTCCCGGTCGTGCAGATCAGAAGGACCGGCGCCGATGCGTGAGTGCTGGCGCGCGATCAAGGCCGCCCTCCACCATGTCCATTCCATCGCCGGCCTCGTGCTCGCGCTGCTGCTTGCTGTGATCGCGTTGAGCGGCGCGATCATGAGTTTTGAGGATGAGATCGTCGATCATCTCAACGCCGGCATCATGCAGGTCGCGCCGCGCCAGTCACCGGCGCTGATGCCGGACGAACTGGTTGCGCGCCTGACTGCGGCGCAGGATCTCGGCAAGGTCTCCGCCGTGACGCTAGCAAGTGATCCGTCCGCCGCGGTGCATGTGCGCTTCGCCCGCGACGAACGAGGCGCGCGGCCGTCCTCGCGCTATGTCGATCCCTATGACGCGCGCGTGTTGGGCGCACCTCGCGGCGAAGAGTTTTTCGCGACCGTGCGCAAGCTGCATCGCTGGCTGTTGATTCCCGGCGACGCCAAGGGCTGGGGGCGTCAGATCACGGGCGTGGCCGCGCTCGGCTTGATCGTGATGCTCATCTCGGGCCTCGTGCTGCGCTGGCCGCGGCGTGCAGGCAGCCTGAAGATGTGGCTGAAGCCCAATCTCGGCCTCAGCGGACGCGGCCTCCATCGCTCGCTGCACGCGGTGATCGGCACCTGGGTCCTGCCGGTCTATCTGGTGATGACGCTGACCGGGCTGTGGTACTCGTTCGACTGGTACAAGGACGGTGCCGTCTGGTTGCTGTCGCGCCCGCAGGCCGCCTCGGCGAAGATGCAGCCGAAGATGCCTGCAAAGGCGTCGCGTGCCGCCGGCGCCAGCGAGACGGCACAGCCGATCGGCTTTGATCGCGCGTGGGGCGCCTTCCTGCACGAAGAGGGCAGCCGCTTCTCCAAGGCGTTGCTGACGTTGCCCGCCGGTCCGGGCACGGTGATCCGGATCCGCTCCTGGGGGAAAGACTCGACCCTCGACACCACCCGTGACGAATTCCGCGTCGATGCCGTCACAGGCCAATTCGTTTCTGCGGAACGCTACGCCGACAAGACGTTCGGTGAGAAGATCATTGCGAATGTGCTCGACATCCACCGCGGTGCGATTCTGGGTTGGCCCGGCAAACTTGCGTTCATGATCGCGGCCGCGCTGATGCCGCTGTTCGTGGTCACCGGCATTTTGCTTTATCTGTCGCGCCGCAAGCTGCGGCGGCCGGCCCAGTCACCGCTCGGGCAGCTCGTGCCGGGCGAGTGAACGGGCGGACTGCTTCGACAGGGCTTGGTGTTGCCCGGGTGAGCCGCCGTCGTCGTATCACTTCGCCTGCATGCGCCGTTCGTCGAGGACGATGTCGTTGTTGATGGCGTAGACGAAGCAGCCGCCATCCCGGCCGTTCCGCGCGGGATCGCTGTTACATTTCGCAAGCGCGGAGGTCTGGGCGTCTTTAAGGCTGGGGTCCCCTGCCGAGATGAACAGCTTACCCCAGGGATGGATCGCGATCGCCTTGGGCTCCATGGCCTTGTCGTAGTTCTGCACGTCAGGGCGCTGTTGCGTGATCCGCCGGATGATTGGAATCTGCGACAAGTCGTACTTGCCTGCATAATGCAGCCGCGGCATGTCTCTCGACGCGAGCTCGCCTTCAGCGACGATTTCCTCGTTGACCGCCAGCAGGGCGCATGGCTTGCCGTAGCGAAGCTGACAGGATTCCAGTGCACGGTCTCCCGTCGCCGAAGCGTCGTCCTGTTCGCAGGTCCGAAGGTAGCTCGCATTGACGAGCTCCACGGCCTGTCCCTTGTTGGGTTTGCAGGCGAGATAGTCCTTGATCAGCGTGTCGCGAAAGCGTTGGGTGTACGGCCGGCGTCGCTGCGGCCATGATCGAGGCCATTGCCCGCTCGAATTGCGATTTGCGTTCGGCATTGGTGAGCGCGGCCATGGCGACGCCCGGAAGCGCCAGAAACACCACCAGGAATTTTGGCACTTTCATATTGCGCCCCCCAGACGATTCGGAACTTTAGCCCTCAAGCGAGGCATACGAAACGATTTTCAGCCGGGGACCACGGTGGGCGCGCCCGCCGGTCGGAGCCATACCCCCCGGATCGGGCTGGCCAACCGGCCGGCAATCATTCAAGAACCAGTCCCGTTCAAGTCTCCCAAGGTTGCCTGTCTCATGAAGCCTTCGACCGTCACACCCGCCGATATCCGCCGGGCACTGCTGCTCCGCGAGGAGATCGCTCTGCTCGATCTCAGGCACGAGGCTGGTTTCGCGACGGGACATCCGCTGTTTGCTGCCAACATGGCCGCGGACCGGATCGGGATCGAAGCCGAGGTGCGGCTGCCGCGCAAGGACGTGGCGATCGTGCTCTATGATGACGGCGAGGGCCTCGTCACTGCCGGCGCCGAGCGGTTGGCCGCGCTCGGCTATACCAATGTCCGCGCGCTCGATGGTGGGCTGAAGGCCTGGCGCGACGCCGGCTATCAAATCTTCGAGGACGTCAACTCCTACTCAAAAGCCTTTGGCGAGCTGGTCGAGTTGCGCCGGCACACGCCGTCGTTCAGTGCCGACGAGGTGGCAAAACTCATCGCGGACAAGGCCAACATCGCCATCCTCGACGTTCGCCGCTTCGACGAATATGCCACCATGAACATCCCGGGCTCGGTCAGCGTGCCCGGCGCGGAGCTGGTGCTGCGGGCAGGGCAGGCGGCACCCGATGCCGACACCACCATCATCGTGAATTGCGCCGGCCGCACCCGCTCGATCATCGGCACCCAATCGCTGATCAATGCCGGCGTGCCGAACAAGGTCCGGGCGCTGCGTAACGGCACCATCGGCTGGACGCTGGCGCGGCATACGCTGGACCAGGGTGCCGACCGGCGTGGCGCGATCGGGCCGTTCGAGGGCGGCCCGGCCAATGCGCGCGACGTCGCCTATCGCGCCGGTGTCCGCCATGTCGACGCGAGCGAGATGGCTGCGCTTGTCGCGCAGACCGATCGCACGCTCTATCGCTTCGACGTGCGTGACGCCGAGGAATATGCCGCCGGCCATCTCCCGGGGTTTCGTCACTATCCCGGCGGACAGCTGGTCCAGGAAACCGATATGGCCGCACCGGTGCGCGGCGCGCGCATCGCGCTGACCGACGACAAGGGCGTCCGCGCCGACATGACGGCGTCCTGGCTCGCGCAGATGGGCTGGGAGGTCTATGTGCGGGAAGGTGGCTATGACGGCGCGCTCGAAATCGGTCCGCCGCACGTCCTGCCCAAGCCCGACCCCGCCCACCGTTACCGCCGCCCCTATGAAGGCACCGGTGTCGACGAGCGTGCGATGCAGGCCTATCTCGACTGGGAGTATGGTCTGGTCGAACAATTGCGTCTGGACGGTACGCACGGGTTTTACGTGATCTGACGAGCGCCCGCCATCTTCTCCCCGTATCCGAACCCTATTGTGCTGCGCATCCCCCGCGGTCTATGAGCTGCGGCGAAGCTGTGACCCACGGAGATTTCATGTCAGTCCCAGGCCAAAGCCCTGAGCGGAGCGCGAGGGCGCTGCTGCTTGAAGGCGTCAACGACAGCGCCGTGGACCTGTTCAGAACGGCGGGTTTCACCAATGTCGAGCGCCTGACCAAGGCGCTGGACGGCGAGGATTTGCGGCGGGCGCTCAAGGGCGTGTCATTGCTCGGCATCCGCTCGCGCACCCAGATCACCGATCAGGTGCTGGAAGCGGCCGACCAGCTTCTCGCCGTCGGCTGCTTCAGCGTCGGCACCAACCAGGTCGATCTGCTGGCGGCGCGCAAGCGCGGCATTCCGGTGTTCAACGCGCCGTTCTCCAACACGCGCAGCGTCGCCGAACTCGTGATCGGTGAGATCGTGATGCTGCTGCGGCGCATCTTCCCGCGCTCGGTGTCGGCCCATGAGGGCGGCTGGGACAAGTCGGCGACCGGCAGCCGCGAGGTACGCGGCCGTACCCTCGGCATCATCGGCTACGGCAATATCGGCTCGCAGCTCTCGACCCTGGCGGAGGCGATCGGCATGCGCGTGATCTATTTCGACCGCACCGACAAGCTCCGCCACGGCAACACCGAGCCGGTCGAGAAGCTGGAGGAGCTGCTGGCGCAGAGCGACGTCGTCAGCCTGCATGTGCCGGAAACGCCGGAGACCGCCGGGATGATCGGCGAGAAGGAGCTGCGGGCGATGAAGCCTGGCTCCCTCCTGATCAACAACAGCCGCGGCACCGTCGTCGATCTCGATGCGCTGGCGGGAGCTCTGCGCGACGGCCATCTCGCGGGTGCCGCCATCGACGTGTTTCCGGTCGAGCCGTCCTCGAATTCGGACCGCTTCAAGAGCCCGGTGCAGGGCCTCGGCAACGTCATCCTCACCCCGCATATCGGCGGCTCGACCGAGGAGGCGCAGGAGCGCATCGGCGGCGAGGTAGCGCGCAAGCTGGTCGACTTCTTCATCACCGGCTCGACCACGGGGGCGGTGAATTTTCCGGAGGTGCAGCTGCATCTGCGTCCCTCCGGCGCGCGCTTCAGCCACGTCCATCGCAACGTGCCCGGCATGCTGCGCCGGCTCAACGAAGTGTTCCTGCAGCGCGACATCAATATCGCCGCGCAATATCTGGAGACCTCCGGCGACCTCGGTTACGTCGTGCTCGACGCCGACCTCGGCGGCCAGGATTCAGGCGCGCTGCTGCAGCAGATCCGCAGCCTCGAGGGCACCGTCGGCGCACGGCTGGTGTTTGAGCACTAGCGTCATTGACGGCCGGTCGGAAGGCGCCTTGAATACGGCCTGCTGGCGGAACGAACGAGAACAGAAAGTGCAGGGGGAAACGATGGCGCAAGGGCGTGCGAAGCTGTGTGTATTGCTCGTGGGCGCAGTGACTGCACTGGGCGCGAACTCCGCTGCAGCGGTGACGCTGGCCGAGGATGCGGACGCCGTCTGCAAGGGCCTGGTCGGCGGCACTGACGCTGTGAAGATCGATTCGGCGACGTTGCTGGCGCCGTCGCAACTGGCCGTCGCCGAACGCGGCCCGACGCCGTCGGGGCGCGTCACGCCCGCCAATCCCGGCTTCTGCAAGGTGCTCGGCCATATCGATCCCACCGATCCCAAGGCGCCGCCGATCAGATTTCAGGTCAATCTTCCCGTCGAATGGAACGGCCGCTCGCTGCAATATGGCGGGGGCGGATTCAACGGCGTGCTGATCACGGGCCTGACGCTGCCGCCGGCCTATCCCTTCGACAAGCCGTCGCCGCTCGCGCGCGGCTTCGTCACCTACGGGACCGATTCCGGTCATGAGTCCAAGCCGGGCGAGCCGCCGCAACTGTTCGCGCTCAACGACGAAGCCTTCGAGAATTTCGCCCATCGCGCCTACAAGAAGGTACGCGATGCCGCCGTCGCGCTGATGCAGCGCGCCTACGGCAAGAGGCCTGAGAAAATGTACTTCATGGGGTCGTCCGAAGGCGGCCGCGAAGGCCTCACCATGGCACAGCGCTATCCCGATGATTTCGACGGCATCTTTGCCCGCGTGCCCGTCATCAACTGGGTCGGCCTGCAGCATGCCGGCACCCGCTCGGGGCTCGTGACCATGGGCGATGGCTGGATCAATCCGGCGCAGGTGAAGCTCGTCGGCGACGCCGTGCGCGCGGCTTGCGACAAGGCCGACGGCTCCGACGACGCGCTGGTGCAAGATCCCGTGTCCTGCAAGGCGGCGTTCAAGGCGGAGACGCTGCGTTGCGCGAGCGGCAAGACTGGCGATCAGTGCCTCACCGACGCGCAGATCAAGGCGATCGACACCCTGCATGCGACCTACAAATTCCCGTTCCCGCTCGCCAACGGTCTCGATGATTATCCGGGCTGGGGCGTGTCGGGCGAGGACACGCCGGCGGTTGGCCCGACCGGCGGCTGGGTCGCGTGGTGGCTCGGCACGGCGCCTCCCGCGCAGCCGCCCGCGCCCAATAACGGCATCGCCTGGATCTACGGCGCCGGCGGCATCCAATATGTGTTCGCGCGCGATTCCAAGCTTGACGTGACGACCTATAAGCCCGAACAGCACAAGGCGCGGCTGCTCGAGGTCTCCAGCCTGATGGATTCCACCGACCCCGACCTCAGCCGCTTCCGCGCTCGCGGCGGCCGGCTGATCATGCTCGAACATATGGCGGACTACGCGCAGAGCCCCTATGCCGGCATCCGCTATTTCGAGAGCGTCGAACGCAAGCTCGGCAAGGCCGAGACGGCCGAATTCGCGCGGCTCTACACCGCGCCCGGGGTCGACCATGTCGGCTCCGGCGCGCCGGCCAATGTCGACATGCTGAGCGCGCTGGTCGACTGGGTCGAAAAGGGCAAGGCGCCCGGCGATTTGGAAGTCGCCGAGCAGAAGGTCGAAGCGCCGTCCTTTGCGACGCTTCGCGCGCTGCCGCTGTGCCGCTGGCCGACCTGGCCGCACTACAAGAGCGGTCCGGTGACGGAGGCAGCGAGCTTCACCTGCGCGCCGTAGCCGGCGCGCCACTTCGGAGCGTCACCCCGCGGCCATTGCCTGCGCGCCGCCGAGCAGCTGCGCGTTGAGCCGGCCGCCGGAGAACAGCATGTCGTCAAGGGCTTCGTCGATATCGGCGGAGATCACGGTGTTGCCGCCGTCCCGTGCGATGCTTCCTTGCGCCAGCCGCCGCATCAGCTCCTTGATGAAGGCGCAACTGGTGCCCTCGCTGCGTCGGGCAGCCAACGCGATCACCGCCCCCTCGAGCGGCAATCCCCTGCCGTAGAGCCGGACCAGCTTGCCGCGGCCGGTCTCGTCGGGCAGCGGCACTTCGATGGCTTGATCGATGCGGCCGGGGCGACCCGCGAGAGCTCCCTCGAGGTCCTCCGGCCGGTTGGTGGTCAGGACGAACAGGATGTCGGCGTCTTCCTTCAGCCCGTCCATCTCGTTGAGCAGCTTGTTCAGCATGGATTCCTCACACGGCCCCATGTCATCGCGGTCGCGGGCGATGAGATCGACATCCTCGATCACCACCATCGACGGCTGGAGCAGGCGTGCCAGGCTCATATAGGCGCCGAGCAGACCGATCTGCTCGGCCGTGATGATCAACGTCGTATGCCCGGGCAAATGCGTTGCGAGATAGCGGATCGTGTGGGTCTTGCCGGTGCCCGGCGGCCCGTACAGCAAGATGCCTTTGCGTTTCGATTGACCCAGCCGGCGCAATTGGTCTCGGGTGTTGACGAAGGTCAGAACGTTGCGATCGAGCAGCCGCAGGCTCTGCTCCGGCAGAATCACCTCGTCGCGCGCGACCTGCGGCAAGCGATGCACCGTGATGCCGCGCGAGCGACCGCGATAGTCGGAGTCGGCATCGAGCGACAGGATCTTGCCGCGATAGGTCCGCGCAGTCTGTACGGCTTCTTCCAATTCATTGAAGCATCGCTGGACGAGAGCCGCGCCTGCGGAACCTGAAGGCACCAGGATCTCGATCCGAATTCCGGGCTCGCGACTGTATTCGCGGTGTGCGCAGAGCAAAACCGCATAGCGGAGATGATCCTGCTCACACAGCCATAGTCCGTTATCCAGACACTTGACCGGGCTCTTCTCGCCTACATCGACGTCGGAATATTGCAGCGGGGCAATCGCGATCGCATAGCGGCCCTCCTTGAGCAGTCGTGGGATCGACAGCGTTTCGTAGCGCTGCTCCTCGTTTAGTCCCACCAGCCGGATGGCCTTGCCGAAGAGCCGGTCGACCGCGGCTTGAAGATCGACCCGCATGTGGCCGGGAAATTGGCGGATCGTGGTCACGAGTTTGCTGCGCGCGGTGCTGGCAAGGTGCCAATCGAGAACGTCGCAAGCAAAGTCGAAATCTTCCTCTTGTTCGTTCGAGGGTTCATCCGCCGCACGCATGCAGTCGCTGCACAGCCAGACCGTTCGGTCGCCGATACGAACGTCGGTCTGTCCCTCAGGCTTGCCACAGAGTTCGCAAGGAGTCTTGACCGCCTCTAGCGTGACCTGCAGTTGGTGGCCGGCCAATTCGATGGATTGTTGCGCAGATTTGAAAAGGGCTTCGGCAACCGATTGCGGGTAAGGCCCGCAAACCGCTTTTTCCTTCTGCTCGATCTGGGTGATGAGCGCGGTCGCTTCACGGTCTGATTTGCCGAAAACCTGCCGAAGCAGATCCATCACGAATTGGTCCGGCGTATCATCGTCATTATGAGCTGGGTCGGCTGGTTCTCGCCACGCATACTGTTCATCACGAACGGTCTCCGGGACAATCTATGATTGAATAGAACGAATAGAGAACACAAAAAGAAGCAAACGTCAAGCTGGGCGGCGGCGAGTAATTGCGATTGGTGGGTGAGGTTCTGGTGCGCCGGTGCGGCCCTGTTGCTCGACGATGCCGCGGCACATCGATCCAGCTGCCGTCCTTTGACATCCCGGGCCGCCTCGACTATATATTTCGCATGCGAAATAAAGCGGCCGGCTCGGGGCATCATCGGCTGATCTACCTGTTGAGCGTGGCCCAACGCCGCGTGCAGCGCTGGATGGCGGGGCAGCCTTCGAGCGAGGTCACGCCGGCGCAGGCAGGACTCCTGTTCATCCTCGGCAAGCAGGACGGCGTCCTGATGGGCGAGGCCGGCGCGGCGCTCGACATGGGGCCGGCCGGCATCTCGGGGCTGGTCGACCGTACGGCGGCGGCTAAACTGGTCGAGCGGCGCGCGGATCACGAGGATGGTCGCGCCTGGCGCGTCTGGCTGACGCCGAAGGGGCGAACGGCGCTGGCGCAGGCGAAGGCCAGCGCAGCAAAGGTCAATGCGGCATTGACGGAAGGATTTACCGGCGCGGAGATCGACGTCGTCGCGCGCTGGCTGACGAGCATTCAGGATAAATTCCCAAGAGGAGCGAACGAATGACTGACCAAGTCCGGATCGAGAACAACGGCGGAATTCTCACGCTCACGCTGGCGCGCCCCGACAAGAAGAACGCGCTGACGGATGCGATGTACGGCATACTTGCCGACGCCATCGAATCCGCCGAGTCGGATGCGTCGGCCCGCGTGATCCTGATCCGCGGCGAAGGCGACATGTTCACTGCCGGCAACGACGTCGGCGAATTCGCCGCGGTCGCAGCGGGCAAGTCGGAAGGAAGCCGCAACGTCGTGCGCTTCATCCAGTCGCTGGCGCGCTGCACCCGGCCCTTGGTTGCGGCGGTGCAGGGCCGCGCCGTCGGCGTCGGCACCACGATGCTGCTGCATTGCGACCTCGTCGTGCTTGCCGACAACGCGCAATTGTCGACGCCCTTCGTCAGCCTTGCGCTGGTGCCGGAAGCCGCCTCCAGCCTGCTGATGCCGGCGCGCATCGGCTACGCGCGGGCCTACGAGATGTTCGCGCTGGGCGAGACCGTGCCGGCCAAATCCGCTCTGGAATGGGGGCTCGCCAACCGCGTGGTGCCGCTCGACAAGCTCGATGCCGAAGCGCTCGCGCTGGCGCAGCGTCTTGCCCGTCAGCCGGCCGGCGCGCTCACCGCTACCAAGAAGCTGATGCGCAATGGCGAGGCGCTGGTCGCGCAGATGAATGCCGAAGGCGAGCAGTTCGGACTGCGCCTGCGCACCGCCGAGGCGCGCGAGGCCTTCACGGCATTTGCGGAGCGCCGCCCGCCGGATTTCACCAAGGTTGCGTGATATCCGGGGCTGTACTGAGGCTCGTCGGGCCGGAACTTCAAGCCCATTCGATTAAAACCTTAACGGAACATTGGCATGTCGTCGGCAAGGTGGCGCTCGAAAGAATGGGCCCCCGACACCATGGCAATGTTTAAGAAATCGGTAAGTTCGCTCCTCCTGACCTTGATGGCCCTGCTGGCCGCGGGTGCGCTGGCCTCCACGGCGATCCAGATGGTCGGGGCGTTCGGCCGCTACAGCGACAGCCTCGAGACCGCGCGGCTTGCCGCGGCCGACAAGGCGATCTTCCATGGCGTGCTGGCGCTGCGCAACAATCGCGGCGATGCCCAGAGCGCGATTCTCGGCGAGGATGATCCGCGAGCAAAACTAGAGGCGGCGGAGAAGGCCGAGCAGGGCGGCTATGACGCGATCGGAGCCGCGCTTGCCACCGTCGACTTCGCCCGCCGCGACGAACTCGCCGGCACATTGAAGCAGGGCTGGAGCGCCGCGGCGCCGCAATTCCAGCTGTTCTACGATGAAGCCAAGCGTCCGCGTGCCGAGCGCAAGATCGAGCGCACCAACTCCTGGTATGATGCTGTCACCAAGGTGATCGACACGGCCAACCTCGCCTCCACCGCCGTGTCGAACCGTGCCTGGATGGACGACCCCTTCATTGCACGCATGATCCAGGTCCGGCGCTTCGCCTGGCAGGTGCGCGATCGCTATGGAATCCATTGTTCGTCGCTGCGCTCCAACGTCAACGGCAGCAAGCCGCTCGACGACGCTCAGAAGCGGTCAGTGGCGCAATGGGATGGCACGATCACCTCCGGCTGGGCGGGCATGGCCGAGTTGCTGGCTGCGCCGGGCGTAGCGGCGGAGCTGGTGACGGCAGCGACGGACGCGAAGGCCAAGACCGACGGTGCCCTCAAGCAGATCGGCGACCTCACCAAGAATTTCGACGGCAGCGGCAAGCCCGCGATGCCCGCCGCGGAATGGAATACGCTGTGTCAGTCACCCTTCGCGTCCATCGTCGCGGTGGCGAACAAGGCGCTCGACCAGTCGATCGTCCGGGCGGAGACGGTGCAGGCTAGGGCGCTCACCAATCTCGTCGTGCAGTCGCTCGCGTTCCTGCTCGCGCTCGCCGTGACCCTGGCCGGCGTGTACGTGATCCGCAACCGCCTCATGCGCCCGGTGCGTGCCATCCTGGATGCCATCGCCAAGATCAGCGCCCGCGACTACGCGACACCCGTCCCGCAATCCAGGTATCCCGACGAGTTCGGCACCATGGCCGCCGCGCTCGAAAGCTTGCGCGAGAGCGCGGCGACCGCGGAACGCCTGGGCCGGGAACGTGAATCGCAGCAGGCGCTGCAGCTCGCCCGCTCCGGTACCGTCGATGCGGCTTGCCGCAGTTTCGACGACACCGTGCAAGCCGTCATTCACAGCGTTGCGGCGTCGACGAAGGAGCTCGATGCCACCGCGACCGACGTGCGCTCGCTGGTGTCAGAATCGAGCAGCCAGACCGCGGCGGTCTCGTCCTCCGCCGAACAGGCCACCAACAATCTCGAGACCATCGCGGCCGCGACCGAAGAACTCTCCGCGTCCGTCGGCGAGATCTCCGCGCAGGTGCAGGCCAGCGCACGCGAGGCCCGTGAAGCCGTGTCGCAGGCAGCGCAGACCAATGCGACGGTCGAGATCCTCGATCAGACCGCTGGCCGCATCGGCGAAGTCGTGAAGATGATCAACGCCATCGCAGGACAGACCAATCTGCTGGCGTTGAACGCCACCATCGAAGCCGCGCGCGCGGGCGAGGCCGGCCGCGGCTTCGCCGTGGTCGCCGGCGAGGTCAAGAGCCTCGCCTCGCAGACGGCGACGGCGACGGAAGAGATCTCCCGCCAGGTCGCGGAGATCCAGGGCGCGACCGGCCAGGCGGTCACCGCCATCCGCGCGATCGGCGGCGCGATCAGCGGCATCGACGAGAAGATGACGGCGATCGCGGCCGCGGTCGAACAGCAGCGCGCTGCCACCACCGAGATCTCCCGCAACTTCCAGCAGGCCGCGCAGGGAACCCGCGAGGTCACCGACACCATCGGCAGCGTCGCCAGGCTCAACCAAGAGACAGGCAATGCCGGTTCGGTGCTGTCGGTGTCCGTGTCGAAAATGTCCGCCGACGCCGATCGTCTCCGCGTGGCGGTCGAGGGCTTTTTGGGCGCGGTGAGGACCGCATAACTTCGACGATCTTCCGTCCCACCGTCGCGCCAACGGCATTGCCGCCGATGCACGCGGCGGGTACATCTGTGACGCTGCGCGAGCGTCGCGGCAGGTGTAAGAGATATCAGGGATGGAGAGTTCGATGCCGGTCACGCCCCAACACAAGGCCCAGCGCCCCTATCGCGGCGTGTTCCCGGTCGCACCCACCATCTTCGACGAGCGCGGCGAGCTCGACCTCGAGGGACAGCGCCGCTGCATCGATTTCATGATCGACGCAGGCTCGAATGGTCTATGCATTCTCGCCAATTTTTCCGAGCAGTTCGTGCTCACCGATGCCGAGCGCGAGACCGTGATGCATGCGGTACTGGAGCATGTCGCGGGCCGCGTTCCCGTGATCGTCACGACCACGCATTTCAGCTCGGCCGTCTGCGCCGCGCGGAGCCAACAGGCCGAGGCGGCCGGTGCCGCCATGGTCATGGTCATGCCGCCCTATCACGGCGCAACCTTCCGCGTGCCCGAGAAAGGCGTGGTCGAATTCTTCAAGGTGCTGTGGGGCGCAATCAAGATTCCGATCATGATCCAGGACGCGCCTGTCGCCGGCACGCCGCTGTCGGTCGAGCTGCTCGCGCGGCTGGCGCGCGATTTCT
Organism: Bradyrhizobium sp. 40; assembly: GCF_023100925.1. Taxonomy (NCBI): domain Bacteria; kingdom Pseudomonadati; phylum Pseudomonadota; class Alphaproteobacteria; order Hyphomicrobiales; family Nitrobacteraceae; genus Bradyrhizobium; species Bradyrhizobium sp. 40. The sequence goes on along the minus strand of NZ_CP064688.1, from coordinate 6,789,145 downwards.
CCAACATCCGCTATTTCAAAATCGAGGTGCCCGGCGCGGCTGCAAAGTTGCGCAGCCTGATCGAGGCGGGCGGCAGCGATATCGAGGGTCCCTGGGACGGCGAGGAAGCGATCACGCTGCTCGCCGATCTGGATGCCGGCGCCACCGGCGCGATGACCGGCGGCGGCTATCCCGACGGCATCCGCCAGATCGTCGATCCCTATTTCGCCGGCAAGCGTGAAGAGGCCAAAGCCGCCTACGAACGCTGGCTGCCGCTGATCAACTACGAAAACCGCCAATGCGGCCTGATCGCCTGCAAGGCGATGATGCAGGCCGGCGGCGTAATCAAGTCGGACACGGTGCGGCATCCGCTGCAGCCGTTGCACCCGGCGACGCGGGCCGGGCTGCTGGAGTTGGCCAAGGAGCGCGATGCGCTGGCGTTGCGGTGGGGGAAGTAACTCACTCGTTGCGAGCAGCGAAGCGACGAAGCAATCCAGGCTATTTCCGCGGACGCAGTCTGGATTGCTTCGCTGCGCTCGCAATGACGGAGCTTGAGGGAGCTATCTCGCCAGCACCCACTCGCCCACAATGCGGAACCTTGCCCCCGCATCATCCTGCTTGAACAGCGCAATGCGATCGATCGCCAGCGCATCAAGCCCGAGCGCCGCGAACCGCGCGCGCAGCATCTGCAGAATCGGGCCGCGGCGCTCCGCGTCCAGCCGCCCCGTCAACGTCATGTGGAAGCGGAATTCCTCCATCACGTAGGGGTAGCCCCAGCGGTCGAGATAGTCGCGCTGCCGCTCGCTGAGCTTCTCGGGCTTGCGCCGCGCGCGATCTTCCGCCGTCAGGGCGGTGCGAAAGCCATCGAACGCGCGGACGCAATCGGCGGCGAGCTCTTGGAGCGCAACGACCGGCTCGGCCGGAATGACCGCGATGAAGCCGCTGATGGCATCGACAATCGGGCAGATCACCGGGATCGTCCGCGCCTCGCCGGCGAAGGCCACGCAGGTCGCCAAAAGCTCCGCCTCCGTCCTGCCAGGCGCGAGCGCCATCGGCGCTTTCAGCGTGCCATGAAAACCGTATTTGCGAGGATCGGCGGTGATGTCGCGCCAGTCCGGCGCGAGATGCGATGCGTCGGCGGGAAAGGGCAGCTCGTTGCCGGTATAGACATCGTAACCGAGCAGCTCCGCGCCGAAGCGGGAGAGGGCGCTGTCGCTGCCTGCGGCAAAATAGATCGCGTAGCGGGGGAAACTTGTCATCGTTCGAGCATAGCGGGTTTATGCCGCGACGACAGCTTCGCGCGGGGTAGCTGCCATGCCAAGCAATCGCGCCGCGTCGGTGAAATGCACGAGCTTGCCGCCTGATATGACGGCGATCAGCCGCGGCCGCAGCGCCACGTTGTCATCGACCAGCACAATATCCGCGCGCCGGCCTTCCGCGAGCACGCCGCGATCGGCAAGGCCGGTCGCGCGCGCCGGCGCGGCGGAGACCAGGTTCCAGGCCTCGGTCAGCGGCAGCACACCATCGGCCGCGAGGCGGAACGCAGCGAGCAGCTGCGCGGGATAGTAATAGTCAGAGGCCAGCACGGAGCAGAGCCCCTTGGCGATCATGTCGGATGCTTTGGTCCAGCCCGTATGGCTGCCGCCGCGCACGACGTTCGGCGCGCCGTAAACGATGGCGTCACCGTGGCTTGCCGCCGCCCGCGCCGTCTCCTCGTTGATCGGAAACTCCGCGATCGCCACGCCCATGGCGCGAAAGCCCTCGCGCATCGCCGGTGTCGCATCGTCATGCGAGAGCATCCGCACCCCGGCGGCGCGGGCAGTCGCAGCAAGCCGCGACATGGAAGCCGGGACCTCGCTGGCGCGCGAAAGCACGTGTCGGACCAGCCGATCGAATTCCTCGCTCGACAGGCCGGTGCGCTCCACCATGCGGTTGCGCTTGCGGGGCTTGGCCATGTCCCCAACCGTGCCGTCCATGTGGTCGTTGAAGGCGAAGAGGTCGACGCGGCCATCGCTGAGCCACTGGCTGATCTCGGTTTCGGCGTCGAGATTGTAGGTCTCGTGGCGCAGGTGAAAGCGGGTGTCGGCCGCGAATTGCGGGCGCTGCCGTTCGATCGCCTCCATCAGGCCGCGCGCATTGTCGGCGCTGCGCAGGCCCGGCTCCCACGAACAGGTCGTGGCGTGAAACACCGTGGTGATACCGTTGCCGATCGCTTGGCGGTCGCTATCGGCGAGCGCCACGTCGATCGGAAAATCGACCCCGGCGCGCGGCATCATCTGCCGCTCGAAGGCATCGCCATGCAGATCGACGATGCCAGGCAGGACCAGCAGGTCGCGCGCGTCGATCGCAAGCCGCGCCCGGCCGCGAGAGGCATCGATCTCTGCGATGTCCGTTCCGGACAGGGCAAGCGAAGTTTCGACGAGCTCGGAGCCGATCAGGGTTCGGCCGCCCTCAAGGAAAATGTCTGTCACGCGACTGCGCTTGGTTTGCTGCCAACAGAATTGTTGAGAGAACTTGCTCGTGCTTCGTATGTCGAGAGAAAATCTTCAATCCCGAGCTTGCGGAAATCGGGCAGTGCTGTACGCAATTTGTCGTGATCCCAATCCCACCAGGCGAGGGTGGCGAGCCGTCCGGCAAGCTCTTCCGAGAACCGCCGGCGAACGATGCGCGCCGGATTGCCGGCGACGATGGTGTAGGCCGAAACGTCCTTGGTGACGATGGCGCCGGCCGCGATCACCGCGCCGGTGCCGATGTTGCGGCCCGGCAGCACGATCGCGCCATGGCCGATCCAGACGTCATGCCCGATATGGACGTGATGCTGGCGCCGCCAGTCGAAGAATTCCGTGTCGTCGCTCTCGCCTTCGAAATAGGCGCTCGAACGATAGGTGAAGTGCGCCTGCGTGGCGCGGTGCATCGGGTGGTTGCCCGGATTGATCCGCGTCACCGCCGCGATCGAGCAGAATTTTCCGATGGTGGTGTAGGTGATCTGAGCGTCGTTCACGACATAGGAGTAATCGCCCATCGTCACCTCGTGTAGCATCGTGCGCGCGCCGACCTCGGTATAGGCGCCAAGCCTGGCGTCGTGCAGCTTCGCCGAGGGATCGATGGTCGGCTGGACCGAAAGAGCTTTGGCGGCCATGTTGCATCCGAACGAGAGGGCGGGCGTTTCTCTTCGAGCGGCTTGATGACAATGTCATGACGACGCGATGACAGGGGATGAACAGGGGATGATGTGTGTAGGATCGCCGCACCGCAACGTCCGTGTCACACAAGTGTCAAGCGCCGGCGTTAGCGGTGGGTCCCAGCTACTCTGGAGCCCTGCATGCTGGTGGTTGAAGGTCTAACGTGTCGCTTCGGCGTGAAAGCCGCGGTGGACGACGCCTCGTTTCAAGTCTCTCCCGGCGGCTTCGTCGGCGTGATCGGACGGTCCGGCGCCGGCAAGTCGACCCTGCTGCGGACCATCAACCGTCTCGCGGCCCCTTCGCAGGGCCGCATCCTGTTCGACGGCCTCGACGTCACGGCGCTGCGCGGCAAGGAGCTGCGGCAGTGGCGGGCGCGCTCGGCGATGATCTTTCAGCAGTTCAATCTGGTCGGCCGGCTCGATGTTCTCACCAACGTCCTGATGGGACGGCTTGCGACGATGCCGGCCTGGCGCTCGCTGTCGCAGACCTGGCCCGAGCAGGACAAGGCGCTGGCGATGTCCGCGCTTGAGCAGTTCGACATCGCCCCGCTCGCGGCCCAGCGCGCCGACCAGCTCTCCGGCGGCCAGCAGCAGCGCGTCGCGATCGCCCGCGCGCTGGTGCAGCAGCCCGACATCATCCTCGCCGACGAGCCGATCGCTTCGCTCGATCCGCGCAACACCAAGATCGTCATGGATGCGCTTTTGCGCATCAACAAGCATTTTGGCATCACCGTGCTCTGCAATCTGCATTCGCTCGACCTGGCGCGCAGCTATTGCGACCGCCTGATCGGCATGGCGCAGGGACGCGTGGTGTTCGACGGCGCACCGGCTGAGTTGACCGAGCACGTTGCGCGCGAGCTCTACGATCTCGAAGCCGCCGATGTCATGGGCGGCACGCCCGCACCGGTGCGACAGGGCATTCCGGTGCTTGGAACGGCGGCCGCCGCCTGAGCGGCGCCGCATCAGGACCCACCAGTTTTGCGTCAACCGACCTCAACCAATGAAGAGGCTATCATGATCACTCGCAGATTGATTCTTGCCGGCGCCGCCGCGCTCGCGTTCGCGACCTCGGCTTCCGCCGAGGACTGGAAAGCTAGATATCCCGAACTGACCTTCGCGGTCATTCCGGCGGAAAACGCCTCGGGCGTCACCGAGCGCTGGGCGCCGTTCATGAACTATCTCTCCAAGGAATTGGGCGTGAAAGTCACGCTGCGCATCGCCAACGACTACGCGGCCGTCATCGAAGGTCAGCGTGCCGGCAACATTCATATCGCAAGCTATGGCTCGGCGTCGTTTGCCCGCGCCCGCCTGACCGGCGTCAAGACCGACGCCTTCGCCAACGACATCAACTCCGACGGCTCTACCGGCTACTACTCGGTGTTCTTCGTCAAGGCGAGCAGCCCCTACAAGAGCATCGACCAGCTCAAGGGCAAGAACCTCGGCCTGGTCGACCCGAACTCAACCTCCGGCAACAACGTGCCGCGCTTCGAGCTCGACAAAATGGGCATCGCGGACGCCGACACCTATTTCAGCAAGGTCGTCTTTACCGGCAGCCACGAGAACGCGATCCTGGCACTGGCGCAGGGCACGGTCGACGTCACCGCCAACCAGTGGACCAGCGACGACGATTCGACGCTGGCGCAGATGCTGACCAAGGGCATGCTGAAGAATGCCGATGGCTCGGCGATGAAGAAGGATGATTTCCGCATCATCCACAAGTCGGCGCCGATCATCAACGGCCCCTATGCCTACAATTCTGACCTGCCGGAAGAGGCCAAGGCCGCCATCGCCAAGGCGTTCTTCGACGCGCCGGCCAAGGACAAGGCTGCCTTCGATCGCCTACAGGACGGCCAGAAGAAAGGTTTTCATCCCGCGACCACCAAGGATTGGGATGGCACGATCGAGCTGATCAAGTTCGTCGATGCACTGCGTAAGAAGAAGGCGTCCTGAGTTTCGGGACGATGCCACTGGAGCCGGGTCGATGGACCCGGTTCTTTCTCTTTGATCGACCACCTTTCCTGATCAGATGACCGTCGCGGTTTCGATCCTCCCGGAGCAGCAGCTCGCCGTGCTCAACGCCGCCTATCGCCAGGCGGTCGCGCGCAGGCGAGGGCGCCTCCTGTTCGGAGCCGTGGTGTTCGCCGCTGCGCTGCTTCTGGCGGCGATAGGCGCGGAAGTGAATCTGCGGACGCTGTTCGCCCATTACGGCAACTTCATCAGCTATTTCGACCGCATCCTCACACTCGACAGCGGACAGCGGGTCTGGACCGATGTCGGCGAGTGGCTCTGGGGCTGGCGCAAATGGCTGAGGATGCTGGGCGAGACCCTGCTGATCTCCTATGTCGGCACGTTGATCGGCGCGACTTTTGCCTTCTGCCTGAACTTCTTCGCGGCTGAAAACACCTCGCCCGCGCCCTGGCTGCGGTTCGCGGTGCGGCGCCTGCTTGAATTCGCCCGCACGGTGCCCGGCATCGTGTTTGCGCTGATCTTCGTGATCGCCTTCGGGCTCGGACCGATGGCGGGCGTACTGGCCATTGCGATTCACTCCACCGGCGCGCTCGGAAAGCTGTTCTCCGAGATCGTCGAGAACGCCGACATGAAGCCGGTCGAAGGCGTCCGCTCGACCGGCGCGAGCTGGCTCTCCTGCATGCGCTTCGCCATCCTGCCGCAGGTCACGGCGGGCTATGCCAGCTACGCGCTGCTGCGTTTCGAGATCAACGTCCGCGAGGCCTCCGTGATGGGATTCGTCGGCGCCGGCGGCATCGGCCAGGAGCTGGTCGTCGCCATCCGCAAGTTCTATTACTCCGACGTCAGCGCTATCCTGCTCACCATCATCGTCACGGTCTTCATTATCGACATCAGCACCGGCTGGCTGCGCGGCCGCCTGTTCGGCAGGGAGACGCGGACGTGACGGGGCCGCAGGAGATCGACATCGCCGCGCTTCGCGCGCGCTACCCCGATGTGTTCGACCGGCCGGCCTCGGCGCGGCTCGCCATGCCGGGGATGATCGTCGCGGCGCTCGCGATCCTGATTTATGGCCTCGTCGATCTCGACTTCTCGCCCTCGCGCTTCGTCGCCGGCCTCAGCCAGCTCGGCTGGATCAGCCTGATGATGATTCCGCCGGATCCCGGCTCGTCGCTGCCGATCTATCTGAAGGCGCTGGGCGAGACGCTGTCGATCGCGCTGCTCGGCACGACGCTGGCTGCGGTGTTCGCGCTGCCGATCAGTCTTCTTGCCGCGCGTAACGTGGTGCCGTCGAGCATTTTGCGCTTCCCGATTCGACGTTTCCTGGATTCGACCCGCGGCATCGACACGCTGATCTGGGCGCTGGTGTGGATCAACGTGGTCGGGCTCGGCCCGTTTGCCGGCGTGCTCGCCATTGCCGTGTCCGATTTCGGCGCCTTTGGAAAGCTGTTCTCGGAGGCGATCGAGGGCGCGGACCAGAAGCAGGTCGAGGGCATCCGCGCCTCCGGCGGCAGTGCGCTGCACGAGATCCGCTTCGGTCTGCTGCCGCAGGTCCTGCCCGTGATCGCCGGCCAGGTGCTCTATTTCATCGAGTCGAACACGCGTTCGGCTACCATCATCGGCATCGTCGGTGCCGGCGGTATCGGCCTCCAGCTCGCCGAGCAGATCCGCGTGCTGGAATGGCAGAAGGTGTCGTTCCTGATCCTGATGATCCTGGTCGCGGTCGCCGCGATCGATTTCGTCTCGGGAAAACTGCGCTTCGCGATTATTGGGCGAAGGGCGGTGGCCTGATCACCGATTTCGTAGGGTGGGTAAAGCGCCGCGTGCGCACCAGTTCAATCGCAGCACTGGATGGATGGTGGGCACGGCGCAAGTGCGCCTTTGCCCACCCTACGACTCCACCAGAAATTCCACCCGCTCCGCCGCAAAGCGCGAATGCTTGGTGACCAGCGGCTTGCCGTCGGGATCGTGATCGGTGGCGTCGACCACCAGGATCGGCCGTCCCAGCGCCAGATCGAGCCGTGCGGCGTCGGTTGCGTCAACGATGCCGGCGGTGATCCGGGTCGCGCCGCGGCGATAGTCGCGGACGCCGTAATGCTCGAGCAGTTTCGTCATCGAGCGGGTCGCGGCAAAGACGTCGCCCGCACCCGGAAACAGCTGCGCCGACAGCCACGTCGTGGAGACGCAGATCGGCGTGCGGTCGGCGAGGCGCATCGCCTCGATCCGCACCAGCGGTGCACCGGTCTTGAGGCCGAGCTCCCGCGCGAGTTCGCGGGTCGCGACATCATCGGACGCCTCGATCAACCGGCCATGCGGTTCGCGGCCGTCCGCGCCGACGATCTCGGAGAAACGGGTCCGCGAGCGCAGCGGATAGGCGAGCTTCTGCGCCTCGACGTAGGTTCCGCTGCCGCGTTCGGCCCGCACGATGCCGCGCTCCGCAAGCGCGGCCAGCGCGCGCCGCACGGTGTGGCGGTTGACGCGATAGGTTTCGGCGATCTCCACCTCGCCTGGCAGCTTGTCGCCGGCCGCAAAGCGGCCGTCGGCGATGCCGCGCTCGATGCCGTCGGCAACGAGGCGCCACAATGCGACGCCGGAGGAAGCTGTGTCCTGCATGCTCATGTGGCCGGGAAGCTACTCCAGAAATCACGCCCTTGTCACCAAACAGTCATGGCGCTCCGCTATCAAGTTGTCTAGTATTATAGACAACTTGGATTCGGCAAGTTCTGCAGAAAAGTCGGTGGATGTGGTGACCCAGCACAACAATCAGCAAGCCCAGCGCAAGGCCGCAATGGCCGTGCTGGCGCACGCGGAGGCGGGCGAGATCGCCGCTCGCCTAGGCGCTCTCGCTTTGCCAGCGCATCAGGATCTGCGCGCGCCGGAAAACGGCCTCGTCATGCTGCGGGGCCGGGTCGGCGGCGACGGCGCGCCGTTCAACCTTGGCGAAGCCACGGTGTCGCGCGCCGCGGTGCGGCTTGCGAGCGGCGAGGTCGGTTTCGGTTACACGCTCGGTCGCGACGGCGAGAAGGCGCGGCTGATCGCGCTGTGCGATGCGCTGGTGCAGTCCAGCGATTTCGGCGCCGCGGTGGAGCGGGATATTATCGCGCCGTTGCGTGAGCAGCTGATGGCCAAGCGCAAACAGGTGGCGGCCGAGACCGCCGCGACGAAGGTTGATTTCTACACCATGGTGCGCGGCGAGGGGTGAGATCATGACCACGATTGCGGAACTGCCGCCGGGGTTCGCCGACAAGGTGCTGTCGGCGCAATCGACCTTTCGCTCGGTCATGGACGCGATGGCGCGGCCGGGATCGGTCCAGCGCATCGTGCCGACGTCAGGAGCACCTCACGTGATGATGCGCGGCACCGCCGCGATCGCACTGACGCTGTTCGATCACGACACGCCGCTCTGGCTCGATGCGCGCATGTCTGAGAGTTCCGACCTCGTGAAATGGCTGAAATTCCACACCGGCGCGCCGGTGGTGCAGGATTCTTCGATCGCCAGCTTCGCGCTGATCAGCGATGGTGGGGCGCTGCCTTCGCTCGAGCGCTTCGCGCTCGGCACCAGCGAATATCCGGATCGCTCGACCACATTGATCGTCCAGGTCGATAGCCTTGACGCCGGACGCAGCTTCGAGCTGCGCGGCCCCGGCATCGACGGTGTCGCCACGCTCAAGGCCTCGATCAAGCCGTTCGACCTGTTCGAGCGACTTCGTATTAACGAGGCGCTGTTTCCGCGCGGCGTCGATGTGGTGCTGGTGGCCGATGACGCCGTGGTTGCGATCCCGCGCACCACGCGTGTCGTGAGCAAGGGAAGCTAAGCATGTATGTCGCAGTCAAAGGCGGCGAACGCGCCATCGAGAACGCCCATCGCCTGCTCGCCAGTGCGCGACGCGGCGATCAAAGCGTGCCGGAAATCACGCTCGACCAGATCTCGGAGCAACTCGGCCTCGCCGTGGACCGCGTCATGAGCGAAGGCTCGCTCTATGACCGCGAGCTCGCGGCACTCGCCATCAAGCAGGCGCGCGGCGATCTGATCGAGGCGATCTTCCTGGTCCGTGCCTTCCGCGCCACGCTGCCGCGCTTCGGCGCCAGCGAGCCGGTCGAGACCGGCGCGATGCGGGTGCAGCGGCGGGTGTCCTCGACCTTCAAGGACATTCCCGGCGGCCAGATTCTCGGGCCGACCTTCGACTACACCCATCGCCTGCTCGATCCCTCGCTCGCCGAAGGCTTTGTGCCGGAAGCGCCAGCGACGGCCGAAGCATCGACAGTGCCCACGCCGCGGGTGACGGATATCCTCGGCCGCGACGGCCTGATCGAGCCCTCGCCGCAAGCGGAAGAGGGCGCCAGCGTCGGCGACCTCACCCGCGAGCCGCTGAACTTTCCGGCGGATCGTGACCTGCGCCTGCAAAATCTCGCGCGTGGCGACGAAGGGTTCTTGCTGGCGATGGGCTATTCCACCCAGCGCGGCTACGGCCGCAACCATCCCTTCGCCGGCGAGATTCGCTTCGGCGAGGTCGATGTCGAATTTTCGGCGGAAGACGTCGGCTTCGCCGTGCCGCTCGGATCGATCGAGCTCACCGAGTGTCAGATGGTCAACCAGTTCAAGGGCTCCGCGACCGAAGCGCCGTGCTTCACGCGTGGCTATGGCCTCGCTTTTGGCCAGAGCGAGCGCAAGACCATGTCGATGGCGCTGGTCGACCGCGCGTTGCGCGCGCGCGAGCTGGGCGAAGAGGCGCTCGCCCCTGCGCAAGATGAAGAATTCGTGATGTCGCATTCGGACAACGTCCAGGCGACCGGCTTCGTCGAGCATCTCAAGCTGCCGCACTATGTCGACTTCCAGTCCGAGCTCGGCCTGTTGCGCAAGCTGCGCAAGGAATTCACTGAAGCCAATGCGCCTGATGCCATGAAGGAGGCCGCGGAATGAACGCGCCCGCCTACAATTTCGCCTATCTCGACGAACAGACCAAACGGATGATCCGCCGCGCAATCCTCAAGGCGATCGCGATCCCCGGCTATCAGGTGCCGTTCGCCAGCCGTGAAATGCCGATGCCCTATGGCTGGGGCACCGGCGGCGTACAGGTCACCGCGGCGATCCTCGGGCCCGAGGACGTGCTGAAGGTGATCGATCAGGGCTCCGACGACACCACCAACGCGATCTCGATCCGGAAGTTCTTTGCCAAGACCGCCGGCGTCGCCACGACCACGGCGACGGAAGATGCGACCGTGATCCAGACCCGCCACCGCATTCCGGAGAGATCGCTGCACGAGAATCAGGTGCTGGTCTATCAGGTGCCGATCCCGGAGCCGCTGCGCTTCCTCGAGCCGCGCGAGACCGAGACGCGGCGCATGCACGCGCTCGCCGAATATGGCCTGATGCATGTCAAGCTCTATGAGGACATCGCCCGCTTCGGCCACATCGCGACGGCTTATGCCTATCCGGTGAAAGTCAACGCGCGCTATGTGATGGACCCGTCGCCGACGCCGAAATTCGACAATCCCAAGATGGACAATTGCCCGGCGCTGCAATTGTTCGGCGCCGGCCGCGAGAAGCGCATCTATGCGATCCCGCCCTATACGCAAGTCGTGTCGCTCGACTTCGAGGACCATCCCTTCGAGCCGTATCGCTTCAACGCGCCTTGCGCGCTGTGCGCCGCGGAAAATTCCTATCTCGACGAGATCGTCACCGACGACAAGGGCGGTCGCATGTTCGTCTGCTCCGATACCGATTATTGCGAGGGCCGCCAGGCCGCCGGCCATCACGGCAGCCTCAGCGCCGCGCCGTACAAGGACAAGGCGCAGGAGGCATCCAATGGCTGATCAACACATGCTCGAGAACGACGAGCCGCTGCTGGTCGCAAAATCCCTCAGCAAGTCCTATGGCCGTATCGCGGCGTGCCGCGACGTGTCTTTTGCGCTCTATCCCGGCGAGGTGCTGGCGATCGTCGGCGAATCCGGCTCGGGCAAATCGACGCTGCTCCAGCTGCTGTCGGGTCAGCTCGCGGCTAGCGGCGGCCATGTGTCCTATCGGATGCGCGACGGCGTCGCCCGCGATCTCGCCACGCTGGGCGAGGCCGAGCGGCGCTTCCTGTTCCGCACCGACTGGGGTTTCGTTCATCAGGATCCCGCGCAGGGCTTGCGCATGGCGGTCTCGGCCGGCGCCAATGTCGGCGAACGGTTGATGGCGGTGGGCTGGAATCATTACGGCCGCATTCGCGATACCGCGTCGGACTGGCTGACCCGCGTCGAGATCGACATCGCACGCATCGACGATGCGCCGCGGACCTATTCCGGCGGCATGCGCCAGCGTCTCCAGATCGCCCGCAACCTCGTCACCGAGCCGCGGCTGGTGTTCATGGACGAGCCGACCGGCGGACTTGATGTTTCGGTGCAGGCGCGCCTGCTCGATCTCGTGCGCAGCCTGGTCGCCGAGCTGCACCTCGCGGTCATCATCGTCACCCATGATCTCGCGGTCGCGCGCCTGCTGTCGCACCGTGTGATGGTGATGAAGGGCGGCCGCGTGATCGAGACCGGCCTCACCGACCAGGTGCTCGACGATCCCCGCGAGCCCTATACCCAGCTGCTCGTCTCCTCGATTCTGCCGCCATGAGGCTTCAACGCCATGAGCCTTGCAAGAAGAGTTTTCCAATGACCGCCATGATCGACATCGCCGACGCCAACAAGACTTTTACGATGCACCTGCAGGGCGGCATCGAATTGCCTGTCGTCAGCGGCGTGACCTTCCACGTCGACCCCGGCGAATGCGTCGTGCTGTCTGGGCCATCAGGCGCCGGAAAATCGTCGATCCTGAAGATGATCTTCGGCAATTATCGCTGCGACTCCGGCCGCATCGGCATCCGCCATCGTGGCGAGGTGATCGATCTCGCCACCGCCGAGCCACGGCAGGTCCTCAACGTCCGCCGCGCGACCATCGGCTATGTCAGCCAGTTCCTGCGCGCGGTGCCGCGCGTCGCGACCGTCGACGTGGTCGCCGAGCCGCTGATCGTCAACGGCCTGGCGCGCGCGGACGCACAAGCCCGTGCTGGCGAATTGTTGCATCGTCTCAACATCCCCGAGCGGCTCTGGCAGCTGCCGCCCGCGACCTTCTCCGGCGGCGAGCAGCAGCGCGTCAACATCGCGCGCGGCTTCATCTCGGATCTGCCGATCCTGCTGCTCGACGAGCCGACCGCCTCGCTCGACGCCGCCAACCGCGCCGTCGTGGTCGGGCTGGTCGCCGAAAAGAAGCGCCAGGGCGTCGCCATGGTCGCCATTGTCCATGACGACGAAATCCGTCATCTGATTGCCGACCGCATCGTCGACGTCACCAGCTTCGCCGCCGCGGCCTGAAGGAAATGGACATGAACGCCAAGAAGGACATCGTGATCGCCAACGCCAGGATCGTGCTGGCGGAACGGGTGATCGAGCAGGGCTGGGTTGCCCTCGCCGATGGACGCATTGCCGAGATCGGCGAGGGCAGGGCGCCCACGGGGGCAGAGGATGCCGGCGGCGATCTGATCATGCCGGGATTGATCGAGCTCCACACCGACCACCTCGAGGCGCACTACGTGCCGCGGCCAAAAGTATTCTGGAATCCGGTCGCCGCCGTCGTCTCCTATGACGGCCAGCTCGCGACATCAGGCATCACCACGGTGTTCGATTCGCTCCGGGTCTGGCGCGAGGACGGCGCCGAAGAAGTCGACGGACGCGCCGGCACGCTCGCCGCCGCGATCACGACCGCGCGCGATGCCGACCTGCTGCGCGCCGATCACTTCCTGCATCTGCGCTGTGAAATCCCGATGCCGAGCGTCGTCGAGGAGGCCAAGGAGCTGATCGACCGTCCTGACGTGCGGCTCATGTCGCTGATGGACCACACCCCCGGCCAGCGCCAGTTCCGCGACGAAGGCAAGCTGCGCGACTATTACCGCGGCAAGGGCGGCGGCAAGACCGACGCCCAACTCGACGAATTGTTCGCGAAGCGTTTCGAGTATCAGAAGGCCTATGCCGCGACCAACATGCGCGAGATCGTGGCGCTGGCACATAAGTACAAGATCCCGCTGGCGAGCCATGACGATACCACCGAGGAGAACGTCGTGGACGCCGTGCGTGATGGGGTTTCGGTCGCGGAATTCCCGACCACGCTGGAGGCCGCGCGCGGCCTGCACGAGGCCGGCATCGACATCCTGATGGGCGCGCCGAACGTCGTGCGCGGCGGCTCGCATTCCGGCAACATCGCCGCGGTCGATCTCGCCCGCGAGGGCCTGCTCGACATCCTGTCGTCGGACTACATTCCCTCGAGCCTTCTGATGGCCGCGCTGCATTTGCCCGAGCATGTGCCCGCCATCAGTCTTGCGGCGGCGATCCGCACGGTGACGAAGGCGCCCGCGGAGGCCGTCGGCCTGTCCGACCGCGGTGAAATTGCCGTCGGCAAGCGTGCCGATCTGATCCGCGTGCATGTTGCCGGCAGCGTCCCCGCGGTCCGCAGCGTCTGGCGCGAAGGGAGCCGCGTGGCATGAGCGAGACCGTCACCATGGCGGCAGCGCAGACGGGCGCGATCGGGCCCGGGCGGCTCGTGCTCGTGGTCGGTCCCAGCGGTGCCGGAAAGGACACGCTGCTGCGGCTGGCGCGGGCGGCGTGCATCGAGGACCACGACATCGTCTTTCCGCGCCGCGTCGTGACCCGCGAGTCCTCGGCCGACGAAGACAATGTCGCGGTGAGCTCTGACGAATTCCGTCGCGCGCGCGAGCATGGCGAATTCGCCGTGCATTGGGAGGCGCATGGGCATTGCTACGCGCTGCCGCGCGACCTCAACGACGATATTCGTGCCGGACGCGCCGTCGTGGCCAACGTTTCGCGCACGGTGATCGGCGCGCTACGCCAGGCCTATGCAAACGTCGTGGTGGTCGCGATCACGGCGCCGCCGGATGTGTTGGCGCAGCGGCTTGCCGCACGCGCCCGGAACAGTGACGGCAATATCACGGAACGGCTGACGCGCAGCGTCGAGGACGCATCGGCGCAGGCCGACGTCACCATCCTCAACGCGGGCGGCGCAGAGTATCACGGCCACCAGCTTCTGCGCGTGATCAAGAACCAGAGCTGGCACGAATAGCCCGCGCAACAAGGAGACTGGAATGTCGGTGATTGAAACGGTCGAGCAGCTCGAGGCCATCTACGGCGTCACCAACGACGCCTCGACCGTGAAAGTCGCCGACCACGTCACCCCGCTCTATCGCGTCTTCATCGAAAAGGCGCCGTTCGCCGCGCTCGCCACCATCGGACCCGAGGGGATCGACTGCTCGCCGCGCGGCGATCTCTCCGGCTTCGTCCGCATTCATGACCCGAAGACGCTGATGCTGCCGGATCGCCGCGGCAATAACCGGGTCGATTCCTTGCGCAACATCGTGCGCGATCCCAGGGTGTCCCTGATGTTCCTGATCCCCGGCTCCGGCAATGCGGTCCGGGCCAATGGCCGGGCGCATCTTTCGATCGATCCCGAGCTGCTGGCCTCGTTCAAGGTCGAAAGCAAGGCGCCGCGCAGTGTCATGGTGATGACGGTCGACGAGATCTACTTCCAGTGCGCCCGCGCCATCGTCCGCTCCGATCTCTGGAATCCCGACAAGCGCATCGACCCCAAGACGCTGCCGACGCCCGGCCAGATTCTCGCCGAGATGAGCGAGAACAAGGTCGGCGGCGCGGAGTATGATCGCGCCTGGCCCGGGCGGGCAGCCGCGACGATGTGGTGATGCGTCTTCCCTTCTCCCGCAAGGGAAGAACTCATCGCGAGATGAATTCGTTTGCCTGCGCTCGCGCCCGGAGAAGTGCCGATGCGCGCCGGTGGCAATTATGGATGGCCATTTCATTGACCGATCGCGCTAAACGCTCGATATTCCAGGCATCGACACTGCTCCTCGAGCCGAAGCCGCGATATGAGAACCGATCACCAGCGCAGTAACAATGACATGCATGCGTGCATGACGCCGCGCTGTTTCTCAGCGGCCACCGGCGCCTGTTGTTGTTGCTGACCGCCGTCTTCTAGCAGCACCTCACCCAGCAAATCCCGAGACAGGAAACGCCGAGACCCCGGTGGACGAGCAGTCATGTCCAAAATTCAATCGAATGCCTACATCATCGAAATCCACGACCGCGCCGCCGGCATCGTCACGAAGGATACGCGCGGCTTCCGCTTCTTCTCCTCCGAGCGTCTGTTCGACAGCCTCGAAGGCCGGCAGTTCCGCTCGGCGCGCGAGGCCGAGCGTGCTGCACGCGCGGTGTTCTCCGAGCGGAGTCGGCGCGCGAACTGATCAGCTCCGGCGGCGAGCCCTGGTGCGTGCCGCCTTCTTTGCGGCGGTGGAGCGGGCCTTGGCACCCTTGGTGCGGCTTGCCTTGCGCGCGGTGGCTGAACGTGATGCGGCGGATCGCTGGCTCGCGGCACGCTTGCCCTGTTTCGACAGTGCGCTGCGTGATGCGGTCGAACGCGGCTCCTTCTTCAAAACCTTTTCGACGGCCCGCGACACGCGCGGCTGGCGTTTCGGCGTGCGCTTGCGCTGCCCGACTTCATAGGCGTATTCGGCGCTGCGTCGCGTCGCCTTCTTGACGCGTCCTTTTCGCGGCGGCGGGAGATCGACGCCGGCGCGGCGCGCTTCGGACAGACCGATGGCGATGGCCTGTTTCGTCGAGCGCGCGCCACGCTTGCCCTTGCGGATCTTGTCGATCTGGTCCTTGACGAATTCGCCGGCCTGCGTGCTTGCCGATTTTCCGGCACGCTTGTCTTGCCTGGCTTTGCGAATGACTTCCTGTCTTGGCATGGTCCAGTTCCCTCTGCAATTCACAGGGATGTCTGACCGCAACGCGCAAGACGGACGATTGATCCTGTCAGTTCCTGAGCGCAGCCAGCAGTTCGTCCGGACGTTCGGCCATGATCATGTGGCCGGCCCCCGGCACCACGACGGTCTTCGCACGCGGGATCGCCGCGGCAAGTGCCTTGCCGGCCTTCACCGGAGTCATCATGTCCCGCTCGCCGAGGATGAGCGTCGTGGGCACCGTCACGCTCGCGGCTGCTTGAAGCGCATTCGCGTAAGCATTGCAGGCCGACAAATCCCTGAACAGCACGCCCGGCTCGCAATGCTTCAACACGGCCTGCGCGCCGCCATGCATCCACAGGCCCGGTGCGAGGCTGCCGCCGAGCTCGGCGTTGAAGCCAAGGCCCCAGATCGAGACCATGTCGTTTGCATCCTGCGAATTGGCTTCGGCCGCCTTCAGCAGATCCGGGCCGACAGTCATCGTCGCGGCGGTGCCGATCAGGCTGAGCGCGGAGACCTTGTCGGGGTGACGTGCGGCCGTCTCCAGCGAGATCAGCGATCCCATGGAATGGCCGATCAGATGCGCTTTCGTAACTCCGGCCGCATCGAGCAGGGCCGCCGTCCAGTCGGCCATCTCGGCGATGCTGCCGAGCGAAGGTCCGGGGGAGCGGCCGTGACCGGGCAGATCAGGCGCCAGCACGCCAAAGCCGTGATGGGCGAACCAGCGCGTGTGCAGCGCCCAGGTCGAATGATCGAAGCCGGCGCCATGGAGGAAGACGACCGCGGGCAGGGCCTTGTCGAAGTCGCGGCCGCCGGTTGCGACCAGCACCTCGGCGCCGTTGACGGAGAGTCTCATGTTGTCAGACCTTTTGCGAGATGCGCAGCGCCTGCGCGAGATCGTCGATGATGTCGCTTGCGGTCTCGATGCCGACCGAGAGCCGCACCAGCTCCTCGCCGATGCCGGAGGCCTTGAGCTGCTCGGCGTCCATCTGCTGATGCGTGGTCGACGCCGGGTGGATCACCAGCGTCTTGGCGTCGCCGACATTGGCGAGATGGCTGATCATCCGCAGCGATTCGATGAACTTGCGGCCCGCGGGCCGGCCGCCCTTGATGCCGAAGGAGACGATCGAGCCGGCGCCGCGCGGCAGCAGCGTCTTTGCAAGCTGGTAGTCCGTGTGGTCTTCCAGCGAGGGGTGCAGCACCCAATCCACGGCCTTGTTGGCTTTCAGTGCTTCCAGCACGAGGTGCGTGTTCTGGATGTGGCGGTCCATGCGCACGCCGAGCGTCTCGACGCCCTGCAACAGCTGAAACGCGTTGGTCGGCGACAGGCAGGCGCCGAAATCGCGCAGGCCTTCGGTGCGCGCGCGCATGATGAAGGCGGCGGTGCCGAATTGCTCGTCGAAGACGATGCCGTGATAGCCGCCATAGGGCTCGGTCAGCACGCCGAATTTTCCGGATGAACGCCAATCGAAACGGCCGCCGTCGACGATGGCGCCGCCGATCGCGATGCCGTGGCCGCCGATCCATTTGGTCGCCGAATGCATGACGATGTCGGCGCCGAGCTCGATCGGGCGGCTGAGATAGGGCGTGGCAAAGGTGTTGTCGATCAGCAGCGGGATCTTCGCGTCATGCGCGATCTGCGCGACCTTCGGAATGTCCAGCACCTCCAGCCCGGGATTGCCGATGGTCTCGCCGATCACCAGCTTCGTGTTCGGCTTGATCGCCGCGCGGAAGGCGTCGAGATCGCGCGGTTTCACGAACGTTGTGGCGATGCCGAAGCGCGGCAGCGTGTGCGCCAGCAAATTGATGGTGCCGCCATAGAGCGAGCTCGACGCGACGATATGGTCGCCGGCGTTCAGGAGCGTCGCGATGGCGAGATGCAGCGCGGCCATGCCGCTCGCGGTGCAGATCGCGCCGACGCCGCCTTCCAGCGCCGCAAGCCGTTCCTCGAGCACACCTGTGGTCGGATTGGAGATGCGCGTGTAGATGTGGCCGGCGCGCTCAAGGTTGAACAGCGCGGCGGCGTGATCGGAATCCTGGAACACGTAGGACGTGGTCTGGTAGATCGGCACGGCGCGGGCGCCGGTCGTGGGATCCGGATGCTGGCCCGCATGCAGGCTCAGGGTCTCGAAGGCGGGCGGTTTTGGCGCGGGCATGCGTGGCCTCGTTGCTCGGTCGGCGGAGGCGGCTCTTGTGCCACAAAATGGCGCGCGAAGTCAGCCCATTGACAGCGTTGTCTAACCCCCGATCGCCTGCTCGATGATGCGCGCTTCCCGCAGCAAGATCTCCGCGACCTCCTGTTCGCGGCGCGGGCCGAGCCTCGTCCGAACGGCGGAGACGGTCATCGCGGCAGCGGGGCGGCCGTCGGGCGTCTTGATCCAGGTCGAGATCGATTTCGTGCCCTGCACGAGACCAATTTCCCTCATGCCGTATCCCAGCCGTCTTGCGGCGGTGACTTGGCCCAGCACCGTCGCAGCGTCGGTGCGGTAGGCCTCCAGCCTCTTCTCGTTGGCCGCGACGATTTTTCGCGCGTCCTGCGCCGGCATCGCGGCGAGGATGGCGACGCCCGCGCTGGAGACGCCGAGCGGTCGGCGCGCGCCGACCTCGATGGACAGCACCTGGATCGGATAAACGCCGATCCTGCGATCAACGCACAGCGTGTCATTGCCGGTCCGCACCGTCAGGAACAGCGTGTCGCCGATCTCGGTGGAGGCGCGTTGCAGCGACGGATTTGCCGCGATCAGAAGCCGCGACGGCCGGGCCCGCGCGAGCGCGAGCTCCGGCACCTGGTTGCCGATTGCGTAGCGGTCGGTTCGGTCGTGCCGTTCGACGATGCCCTCCTCGATCAGCACGTGGACGATGCGATGCACGGTCGGGCGAGTGAGGCCGGTCGCCCGCACCACCTCGGCCAGCGGCACGCCGTCTTCGCGGCCCGCGGCCAGAATGCGCAGCACCGCGAGCGCGCGCCGGATTGCCTGCGCGCCCTGTCGCGGTTCAGTCATGCGGCGGGCGGATTTCGCGGAAGTCGTCTTGTCCATAATATGGACAAGAACGCCACAATTTCCTCGACAGGTAAAGCGCGCATCTGGAGATTGCGCTCCGAATCGAGATGCCGTGTACGACGTCAAGCAAATCGACGTAAAATTGGAAGCGCCGCCGGGAGGTTAACATGAGATTAATCTGGATTGCCATAGCTGCCGCAGCGGCGATGTTGACGGGACCGGCGTCGGGCCAGCAATGGCCGGCGCGCAACGTCAAGCTGATCGTGCCTTATCCGGCCGGCGGCAATGTCGACAGCGCCGCGCGCATCATCGCCGACAAGCTTCAGGAAAAGCTCGGCCAGCCCTTTATCATCGAGAACAAGGCGGGTGCCGGCGGCATGATCGCGGGCGAGGCCTTCGCGAAATCGGCGCCCGATGGCTACACGCTGTTCGTCGGCGCCAACGGTCCGGTGCTGTTCGCAACCGAAATCAACAAGCGCGACGCCTACAATTGGAAGAAGGACTTCCTGCCGATCACGACGATCTCGATGACGCCTCTGGTGCTCGAGGTGCATCCGTCGGTGCAGGCGACGAATTTCAAGGAATTCATCGATCTCGCCAAGCGCGAGCCCGGCAAGCTGACGATGGCCTCGCCCGGTCCCGGCACCACCAACCATCTGCTCAGCGAGCTGATGCAGTCCAGCCTCGACCTGCAATGGGTCACCGCGCACTATCGCGGCAATGCGCCTGCGGTCAACGATCTCCTGGGCGGGCAAGTGCAGTTCGCGTTCGACCAGCTCACGGTCAGCCTGCAGCACATCAAGGCCGGCTTGTTCCGGGCGCTGGCCGTCACCAGCCCGCACCGCCTGAAGTCGCTGCCCGACGTGCCGACCTTCGCTGAGCTCGGCTACAAGGATTTCGACGGCCAGACCTTCACCGGCCTGTTCGCACCGGCAGGCACGCCGGCGCCCGTGATCGACAAGCTGCACGAGGCGCTCACCGCGATCCTGAAGGATCCCGCCGTGGTCGACAAGTTCGAGAAGCTCGGCGGCGAAGCCGTCGCGATGACGCCCGACGAATTCAAGGCTTATCTCGCGCGCGAGGACGCCAAATGGATTCCGATCGTGCGCAAGGCCAACATCAAGGCGGATTGATCGATGCGGATCGACCCCACCGAGCTCGGCGCCGAGCGCATCTACCGGCTGATGACCGGCATCGTGGTGCCGCGTCCGATCGCCTGGGTGACGAGCCTGTCGCGCGCGGGCGTGCTCAACCTCGCGCCGTTCAGCGCCTTCACCTTCGTTTCGCAGAAGCCGCCGATGTTGGCCATCAGCGTCGGCCGCAAGGGCGCGGACTACAAGGACACCGCGCACAACATCCTCGACACCGAGGAATACGTCATCCACATCGCCGACACCCCGCTGATGCGGGCCGTGCACGACTCATCGGTCGAGCATCCGCCTGAGATCAGCGAGGTCGCGGAGCTTGGCCTTGAGACGATCGCGAGCGAGCGCATCAAGGTGCCGCGTCTTGCCATTGCACCCGTCGCGATGGAATGCCGCTTCCGGCAGTGCCTCGAATTCGGCGATGCCCGCAGCCGCCTCATCGTCGGCGAAGTCGTGATGTTCCACCTGCGCGACGGCCTCGTGAACGACGGCAAGGTCGAGACTGCGGCGCTCGATCCGATCGCGCGCATCGGCGGGCCGCGTTACGCCCGACTCGGCGAGATCGTAACGCTGCGTGGCGTGTTCCAGACCCCCAAGTCGAAAGACTGAACGCGCTGCCCGCGCGCGCCTCAAGACCATTGGAGAACGACCATGCGACTCCTAAGTTATCTCCTGGACGGAGAGCCGCGCTACGGTGCCGCCATCGAAGGCGGTGTCGTTGATCTGACCCGGCGGATCGGCCGCGACTTCTCTGATGTGAGGGCGCTGATCGCGGCCAATGCGCTGGCTGATGCGCAGGAAGCTATCGCCGGCCAAAAGCCGGATTACGCGCTGGACGATCTCGTGCTGCTGCCGCCGGTGCTGGCGCCCGAAAAGCTCTGGTGCATCGGCGTCAACTACGCCGAGCGCAATGCGGAGTATAAAGACAGCTCCGACCTGCCCAAATATCCCAGCCTGTTCGTGCGTAGCATGTCCTCGATGACGGGCTCCGGCCAGCCGCTGGAAAAACCTCATGTGTCCGACCAGCTCGATTACGAAGGCGAGCTTGTCATCGTGATCGGCCGGGGAGGCCGCCACATCCCGCGCGAAAAGGCCTGGGCGCACATCTTCGGCATGACCTTGTGCAACGAGGGCACGATCCGCGACTGGCTGCGTCACGGCAAGTTCAACGTCACGCAGGGCAAGAATTTCGACCGCTCCGGCAGCATCGGTCCCTGGATCGTCACATCGGACGAGCTCGATCCGCGCGGGCCTCATGACATCATCACGCGCGTCAACGGCGAGGTGCGACAGCAGGACACCACCGAGCGGCTGATGTTCCCGTTCGACTTTCTGATCTCCTATCTCTCGACCTTTGCGACGCTAAAGCCCGGCGACATGATCGTGACGGGCACGCCGACCGGGGCGGGCGCCCGCTTCGACCCGCCGCGCTGGCTGAAAGTCGGTGATGTCGTCGAGGTCGAATCCAGTCGCATCGGCGTGCTGCGCAATACCGTGGCCGCGGAGAGTTAAGCCATGCTGGATACTGCCACGATCGAACGCCTTGCCGCGCGCCTCGACGAGGCCGAGCGCACCAAGACGCTGATCACGATGTTCACCAAAGACTATCCCGATTTCAGCATCGAGGATGCCTATGCCGTTCAGCGCGCCTGGACAAAACTCCAGCTCGGACGCGGCCGGGTTATCAAGGGCCACAAGATCGGCCTGACCTCGAAGGCGATGCAGAACGCGGTCGGCATTTCGGAGCCGGACTACGGCGTGCTGTTCGCGGACATGTTCTATGCTGATGCCACGCCCATTCCGTTCGACCGCTTCCACGCGCCGCGCATCGAGGTCGAGCTCGCCTTCGTGCTGAAGGCGCCGCTGCGTGGGCCCGATTGCACCATCTTCGATGTGCTCAACGCCACCGACTACGTCACGCCCGCACTGGAGATTCTGGAGACGCGCATGCACCGCGTCGATCCCGAAACGGGCAAGGCGCGAAAGGTCATGGACACGATCTCGGACAATGCGGCGAACGCCGCGCTGGTGCTCGGCGGCCGGCCGTTCCGTCCGATGGACGCGGACATGCGCTGGATCGGCGCGCTGCTGTTCCGCAACGGCGAGGTCGAGGAAACCGGGCTGGCCGCCGGCGTGCTCAACCATCCCGCCAACGGCATTGCCTGGCTCGCCAACCGCCTCGCGCCGCATGACGAACATCTCGCCGCCGGCGAGGTGGTGCTTGCTGGATCGTTCACGCGGCCGATCGACATCCGCCGCGGCGACACGTTTCATGCCGACTATGGCGCGTTCGGCTCGGTGTCGTGCCAGTTCGTCTGAACCAATAAGCAAGAGGGAGCGCATCATGACCGGTCACACGCGGCGCAAGAGCATCCATATCGGCGGCTTCAAGCACGCCAACCCGATTCCGAACGCCTGCCGCATCGGCAATCTCGTGATGTCGGGCGTCATCCTCGGCCGCGATGCGGCTGGCGCGATGCCCGAGAGCCTGGAGGCGCAATGCGCCAACATGTTCGCGCATATGAAGGCGACGGTCGAGGCTGCCGGCGGCACCACGGACGACATCATCAAGATGACGGTGTGGCTGAAGGATCGCACGCAGCGCGGGCCCGTGAATGTCGAATGGTTGAAGATGTTTCCGGACGAGCATTCACGCCCGGCGCGCCACGCGCTGCCGATGGACAACATGGATGGCGGCGCGCTGGTGCAGTGTGACTTCACCGCAATGATCGACTAAGGGAGTTTCGCGTATGCCGACCTATCTGCCGTTCGTCCCGAACCCGCGCCGCCCGGTCAAGGCGCCGCCGCCCAAAACCGTCGACAGCCAGTTTCACGTGCTCGGCCCCATCGACAAATATCCGGAACGACCCGGTGCGGCCTATCGGATGCCGACCGCGACCTGGGAAGCGGCGCTGCGCGTGCACAAGACGCTCGGCATCGAGCGCGGCGTCATCGTGCAGACCACCACCTATGGCGCCGACCATGCCGTCGTGCTCGACGGTCTCGCCGCGATGGGCCCGAACTATCGCGGCTGCGCCAACGCGCTGGTGTTCGCGGAGGCGAACGACGCATATCTCGCCAAGCTGCATGATGCTGGGGTCCGCGGCGCGCGCTTCAGCTTCCGCCAGGAGCTCGGCGCCGTGCTGTCGGATGCCGATTTCGCCCGCGCGATCGCGCGCATCCGCGAGCTCGGCTGGTACGTCAAGATCCAGCCCGAGAAGGACGGCATCATGTCGAGCGTCGCCAAATACGAGAATCTCGACGTGCCCGTGCTGATCGACCACATGGCACGGCCCGATCCGGAAGCCGGCAGAAACGATCCGAACCTGCGCAAGATGCTGGAGCTGCTCGCCAAGGGCAATTTCTGGGTGATGCTGTCGCTCGGCGAGAAGACCTCGAAGCTTGGGCCGCCCTACGACGACGTCATCCCGATCGCGCGCGCCTATATCGAGGCGGCCCTCGACCGCTGTGTCTGGGCCAGCGACTGGCCGCATCCGGTCTCGGTGAAGCAGCCGCCCAACGACGCCGATCTGCTCGAGCTGATGTACCGCTACGCGCCCGACCAGGCGGAGCTGGAAAAGATATTGGTGCACAATCCGGCAAGGCTGTTCGGCTTTCCGGATTAGGGCGACCCGTCATTGCGAGGAGCGGAGCGACGAAGCAATCCAGACTTGCTTTCGAAGAAGCACTCTGGATTGCTTCGCTGCGCTCGCAATGACGGACGCGCCATTGCCAAGTCGACCGCGCCAGACTCTGGCCTCACCCCGCCAGCCGATCCCTTACCCCAGCTGCAATCTCGAACGAGCGCAGCCGCGCGGCGTGGTCGTAGATCTGCCCCGTGGTCATCAATTCGTCAGCGCTTGTCTCAGCGATCAGCACTTTCAGCTTCTGTTCGATCACTTCAGGCGAGCCGACCGCCGAGCAGGACAGCGACTGGCCAACCATCGCCTTCTCGGCCGGCGACCACAGCGCGTCCATGTCGTCGACCGGCGGCGGCAGCGGGCCGGGCGTGCCGCGGCGCAGATTGATGAACTGCTGCTGCAGCGATGAGAACATCCTCTGCGCGTCCGCCTCGCTGTCGGCGGCAAACACGTTGACGCCAACCATCGCGTACGGCTTGTCGAGCTGCGCCGAGGGTTCGAAGCGCGCGCGATACTCCCGCAGCGCCGGCATCATCATTTGCGGTGCGAAATGCGAGGCGAACGCGAACGGCAGGCCGAGCATGCCTGCGAGCTGCGCGCCAAAAGTGCTGGAGCCCAGGATCCACAGCGGCACCTTCGTCCCCATGCCCGGCACGGCGCGGATGGTCTGGTTCGGCTGCACGTCGCCGAGCAGCGCCTGCAGCTCCAGCACGTCCTGCGGAAAATTCTCGGAGCTGGTGGCGAGATCGCGCCGCAGCGCCCGCGCGGTGAACTGGTCGGTGCCCGGCGCCCGGCCGAGCCCGAGATCGATCCGCCCGGGATAAAGCGAGGCCAGCGTGCCGAACTGCTCGGCGATGACGAGCGGCGAATGGTTCGGCAGCATGATCCCCCCGGAGCCGACCTGGATCGTCTTGGTGCCGCCCGCGACATGCCCGATCACCACCGACGTCGCCGCACTCGCGATGCCCGTCATGTTGTGATGCTCGGCCAGCCAGAAGCGCTTGTAGCCCCAGGCTTCCGCATGCTGCGCCAGATCGAGCGAGTTACGGAACGCTTGTGATGCGTCGCCGCCCTGTCGGATGGGGGCGAGGTCGAGCACGGAGAAGGGGATCATGGGCGGGTCCGGATGGCGCATGCGATGGAAACGTGGACTCGACATGTAGGAGCCGGCGCCGGGAATACCAGCCGAAACGATGATGGTGCTGCGCCGGCGGCTCCATTTCGTGGAGGCGAAGCCATCGCTGCGCTGAGGCATGCGGCAAATTCGCCTGCATGGAAACCGCGGGCCGCATTGCGGCGTTGCCGGCCGGTTTGATCAACGGCTACGATTTTCATCTCGGGGGCTTTCTTTGGACAGATTCAACATCGGCGTTCATGTCGTTGCGCTGGCTGCGGCCTTCGCGCTCGCCGTTCCCATTGGCTGGGACCGTGAGAAGCGGGCGCGAAGCGCGGGCTTGCGCACCTTTCCGCTGGTCGCAATGGCAAGCTGCGGCTTCGTGCAGGCCAGCGAAAGCTTGCTCCTGCATTCGCCTGACGGGATGGCAAAGGTGATCGAGGGCCTCATCACCGGCATCGGCTTCATCGGCGGTGGCGCAATTCTCAAGCAGGGGAATTCGGTGCAGGGGACCGCGACGGCCGCGAGTCTCTGGGCGACCGGTGCCATCGGCGTTTCCGTCGGGCTCGGCGCTTTTGATGTCGCGGTGACGGTCGCCGTGTTCACGTTCCTGACCCTTCGCTTGTTGACGTTGGTCAAGGAAGACGACGATCACTGATGCAGGTGCGAGCGGTCTGCGCCCCGTTCACAACACCGTCATTGCGGCCCGTTGCGCCCCCCGGCCCAACTGGGCGTCGGGCGCCTGTTGTTGTACACTCACTGAGCCATTGGACGCTCGCCAGGAGGAACCGACATGACCACGGTCGTACTCAATCGCCGGAGCCTCCTCGCCGCGGGCGGCTCGATCCTCGCAACCGGGCTTTTGGCAACCGGTGTTCCCGGCCTGCTGTTGCCTGCCCGCGCGGCCGGCCTCGCGCCGACCGAGACAATGTCGGGCGGCGCGAACAACTACCGCAAGGGCGCGGCGATCGTGGAGCGGATCGGCAAGGGCGGCTTCTGGATGAGCGGCACCGTGCGCCGCGCCGGCGACGGGGCGCCGCTCGCAGGTCAGCGCATCCAGATCTGGGCACACACCACCGAAGGGCAGGAGCACGAGCCGCAGAGCCATGGCGCCACGCTCACTGACAAGGACGGCAAGTTCCGGCTCGAGATGCCGCAGATCATTCCCATCTTCGGCCAGCCGCATGGCCACCTCGCCTATGACAGCGGTGAGTTCAAGACGGTCTTTCTGCGGCCGATCATGCGGAGCGCAAAGGAAACCAGCCTCGAGGCGCACTTCGTCCTGCAGTCGGCCTGATCGCATTGGAGATGAAGGGGCGAAGATCGGCCCGGGCGCCCCTGATCTGGCTCGCCCTTGCCTTGGCCATTTGCGTGCCGATCGCGCTCGCTGCGGGAAGCGAACAGCTCGCATGGCGCGGCCCGGTCTATATCCTTGCCGGCTTCGCTGGCATCGTCGCGCTCGGTCTCGTGCTCGTTCAGCCCCTGCTGATCGGCGGATACCTGCCGGGACTGTCGGCCTATCGTGGCCGGCGCGCCCATCACTGGATCGGTGGCACGCTGGTTCTGGCCGTCATGGTTCACGTCGCAGGCCTCTGGATCACCAGCCCGCCCGACATGATCGACGCCCTGACCTATACGTCACCGACGCCGTTCTCCCCCTTCGGCGTGACCGCCATGTGGGCCATCTTCACCGTCGCGCTTCTGGCGCTGCTCCGGCGGCGCTTGGGATTGCGGCTGCGCACCTGGCGCATCGTCCATCTTCCCCTCGCGGTCGTCATCGTCGCAGGCAGCGTGGCCCATTGCCTGCTGATCGAGGGAACGATGGAGACGATCTCGAAGGCGGCGCTGTGCGCAGCTGTGCTTGCGGCGACCGTCAAGGTGCTGGTTGACCTCTGGAGAAGGCGAACGTTGCGCGGCGAGAGTGCGTAGGACGGGTAGAGCGAAGCGAAACCCATCGCACTTGGTCTAGGCGGAAGCATGATGGGTTTCGCAAGTGCTCTACCCATCCTACGAAATTTCGCCGACCGCCTTGTTCCAACACGTTGAGCATCGTCAGCGCCGATCTGCTCTGCTTGCCGCAGATGGCCATGAAGATTATCCTCACGAGATGGCCGTCAGTGTCCCCGACGTGAAGGCATTCCTGCTCGCCACACCGTTCTTCGGCGGTATTCCGGATCAAAGTCTCGACCTCCTGATGTCGATGCTGGTCGAGTGCCGATTTGATACCGGAGCAACCGTCGTGACGGAGGGCGAGCCTGGACGCTCGCTGTTCATCGTCAAATCCGGTCGCCTTGCGGTCAGCAAGCGGGCGAATTCTGGGAGCATCATTCCGATTTCAGTTCTGGAGCCCGGCGATTTCTTCGGTGAAATGACGCTGATCGAAATGCAGAATCGTTCTGCCACGGTGATCGCGGAGAGTCCGACCGTGCTCTACGAGCTGACCGCCCAGAAGCTCTACGCCTGCTACAAGGCGGACATCCACGCCTATGTGATCGTCCTGCAGAACATCAATCGCGAACTCTGCCGGCGGCTTCGCCGTTCCGACGATCGCTTCACCGGACAGAAATTGGGTGAGGACAGTGCGTAGGATGGGTAGAGCACTTGCGAAACCCATCATGTTTCGCCACCGCACGATACCTCGATGGGTTTCGCTTCGCTCTACCCATCCTACGAGTTTGCGATCAAGCATGCTTGGCCACCGAACAATTCCTTAGCTGCGCCAGGACTTGACGAGGCGGGTGGCGCCTTTGGCCCCTGCAACTCCACCCAACGAGGATTCCAAGGAGCACAACGAGCGTCCAATCGCTATGAAATGCCTCCCTGTACGCCACCTAGAAACGAGGTCCCGATCAGCATAGCCGCGAATCCGAGAACGGCTCCGCCAAGCGTGAAGCCCACCAATCGCGCGAGCAGGGCGATCAATGACGTCCGTTTCACGTCACTCATTTTTTGCGATGCCCCATTTTGTGCCCGGCTCCGGGATGATTCGCATTTGGCCAAGCATCCCTTTCCATCCACAGTTCGGACATAGAACCGCGGCTCTTTCGTCGTTGTGAGGATTTGCGCCTCCTTGATAGTCAAAGCCAGGGCTTTGACATTCTGGGCAACAACCCACCCCAATTCGCTTGACGATCTTTTCCCACGCCATTTCGACTATTCCAGATTGTCGAATTTTTGTTGCTCGCAGTCCGCTGAGAAATTCCTGTCCCAGGATTGCGTCTTGAATCCACCGATAATGGCGAAAGGAGTACGCGCAACCAAGGGCGACCCGTCGGGCAACACACCCGCTTCCCATAAAACCCCGTCAACCCTCCTCCATAAAAATATTCCGCTTTACCGAAATTCGGAATCGCAGTATTAAATCCGCCATCCCGGTCCAGGGAGAGGGGCGGTCGTCCGTCGTAACGAACGTGGATCGGGGGGTGGTGGACGCGGCAGCGTCGGGCACGAAGACGGGACCAGGGCGAGATGAACCTCGTGAGGTCTTGTCTAGCGTGCGGACGACCGGCGCCAACGCCCTGCGAAGCCCTTTTGGGCGAAGCAGGACGTGTCCGGCGAAGCCTCTTGGCAAAGCCGGATCGCTGCGTACGGCAAAATCGTGTGGTCCTGGCCGTCGTTGCTACGGTCAAGCCTTGCGGAGATGGATCGAGACTCAACCGGGTCTTTGTCCATCCTCAATTCGCAAGGCGACGGTGACAAAAAGGAACTCGTCGCCGGGGAGAGCGCGGCATAAGCCGTCAACCCACTGCGCAGGGAAGGCCGAGTGTTCGGCGTCACCTGTATGCTGCTGTGCGGTCTTTTTGCGCTACATTTTCGCGCAGCGGACCGCGGGTGCCAGCCGGCACCCGGTCTTCCCTGCGCCCTCTCCACGGAGGAGGGGTAAGGAGAAGCAAAACTCGGGCGCTTTGAGCCGCGAGAATGCTGATCTGTGCGTGATTTGACCCAGGGAATGGTGCTGCCAGACAGGATTGAACTGTCGACCTCTCCATTACCAATGGAGTGCTCTACCACTGAGCTACGGCAGCATGTGCTGGGGTAAGAATCGGCCGCCACGAGGGGCCTACCAAGCGGGCCGATATCTGACACAAGCCCCCCTCCTGTGCAAGCTTGCTAGCTCCGCCAAAGCGATAAAATCGGGTCGATATCGGGGCCAAAGTGCCTGTTTTGGCCCGAAATGGCCGACTTTCCGCGGGTTCGGTTCCGATATCCCCACCCAACTGGCCAGTTGCCCGACGCGCCGGGTTCGATCCATTTCGATTTTCGCACGATCAGATCGCGCGGGCCTCTTGAGCTGCCTTATTCCTCGGGCATGTTATCGCCGATCGCTGTAATGGACCCCGATGGCTGACGAGAACGACAAGAGCGAGCGACAGGATTCGAGACAGGACTCGCGGCAGGCGAGGGCGTCCCGCGACGACCGGCTGAAATCGGCGCTGCGCGAAAACCTGAAGCGGCGGAAGGTGCAGGCGCGCGAACGCGCCACAAGTGCCGACCCCTCGCAGAATGAAGATGGTTCCCTAGATGAGGGGACCGCCGACAAGACCGGCGGCTAGAATCCGACGGCTGGAATTTCTTTGGAGAGCATGGACGTGGCAATGGGGCAGGACGAATCGCAACGACCCGAGAGTGACGCGCAGATGTCGCGGTTCACCCGCCCTGAACAGACCTTTCCGACGCTGACATCGGCCGAGATCGAGCGGATGAGGCATTTCGGCGAGGTCCGCAACTATGCCGATGGGGAATTCCTGTTCGAGACCGGCAAGCCGGGGCCCGGCATGTTCGTCGTGCTGAAGGGCCACGTCGCCATCACCCAGCGCGACGGCCTTGGCCATGTGACCCCGTTGATCGACCAGGGGCCGGGGCAATTTTTGGCTGAGCTGAGCCAGCTCTCCGGACGGCCGGCGCTGGTCGACGGTCGCGCCGAAGGCGATGTCGAGACGCTGCTGTTGCCGCCGGAGCGGCTGCGCGCGCTGCTGGTCGCCGAGGCCGAGCTCGGCGAGCGCATCATGCGCGCGCTGATCCTGCGCCGGGTCAATCTGCTCCAGGGCGGCGTCGGCGGCGTCGTGCTGATCGGTCCGTCGCATTCGGCAGGCGTGGTGCGGTTGCAGGGCTTCCTCACCCGCAACGGCCAGCCGCATCATCTGCTCGATCCCGCGCGCGATCGCGACGCCGCCGACGTCATCGCGCGTTATTCGCCCAAGCCGGACGACTGGCCGCTGGTCGTCACTCCCGACGGTGCGGTGCTGCGCAATCCCGGCGAAACCGAGCTTGCGCGCGCGATCGGCATGATCGGCGGCCCGCGCAACGACCGCATCTACGACGTCGCGATCGTCGGCTCCGGGCCGGCTGGACTCGCCACCGCCGTCTATGCCGCGTCCGAAGGCCTATCGGTCGCCGTGCTCGACACCCGCGCCTTCGGCGGCCAGGCCGGAGCCAGCGCGCGCATCGAAAACTATCTCGGCTTTCCGACCGGAATTTCCGGCCAGGCCCTGACCGCACGCGCCTTCAACCAGGCACAAAAGTTCGGCGCGGAGATCATGATCCCGGTGACGGTGAAGTCGCTCGACTGCACGCGCAAGGATGGCGCATTTTCGGTGGCGCTCGACGGCTGCGACCCCCTGCATTCGCGCGCGGTGGTGGTCGCCAGCGGCGCGCGCTATCGCCGGCCCGAGATCGAGAACCTCGACAAGTTCGAGGGCCGCGGCGTCTGGTATTGGGCCTCGCCGGTCGAGGCGAAGCTGTGCGCCGGCGAGGAGGTGGCGCTGGTCGGTGCCGGCAACTCGGCGGGGCAGGCCGCCGTGTTCCTCTCGGGGCACGCCAAAAAAGTGCTGATGATCATCCGCGGCGGCGGTCTCGGCGCCAGCATGTCGCGCTATCTCATCGAGCGCATCGAAGCCACGCCGAACATCGAACTGATGTTCAACACCGAGATCACGGCGCTCGAAGGCGACGAGGCCTCGCTGCTGCGGCGCATCCGCTGGAAGAGCCGGCTGTCGGCCGACGAGGACTTCGCCGACATCCGCAATCTCTTCCTGTTCGTCGGCGCCGATCCCGCCACCAATTGGCTCGACGGCTGCGGCGTGACGCTCGATCGCGGCGGCTTCGTCGTCACCGGCGCGCAGTCCGAGCAGAACCAGGGCCGGCTGGTTGCACCGCTGGAGACGTCGGTGCCCGGCGTCTACGCGGTCGGCGATGTCCGCTCCGGCTCGGTCAAGCGCGTCGGCGGTGCCATCGGCGAGGGCGCGCAGGTCGTGGCCTCCCTGCACGGCTATCTCGGCGACGCCGCAAAGCCGGCGCTTTAGTCAAGTAGAAGACACGCAGATGGCAAGGCGAATGTGACTTGCCATCCCGACGTGTCCCACGGACTATCCCCTCGTCGCGAGGCCAAACGCCCGTGGAAGAACAAAGACTCAAATGGGAGGAACTAAATGGCTGAAATCGTCGTGCTGTATAAAACGCCCACGGATGCTGCGGCCTTCGACAAGTATTATGCCGAGACCCACATTCCGCTTGCCAAGAAACTTCCCGGCCTGAAGAAGTACGCCATCAGCAAGGGGCCGGTCGGCTCCCCCGCCGGACCGTCCGGAATCCATCTGGTCGCCATTCTCACCTTCGACAGCGCGGCCGACATCCAGGCGGCATTCGGCAGCCCGGAAGGCAAGGCGACCGGCGCTGACGTGCCGAAATTCGCCAGCGGCGGCGCCGACCTGCTGATCTTCGACACCAAGGAAGTGTGAGACGTGTGCAGGGGCGCTCGCACCTCGCGAGCGCCCCCGCCTATTCGATTCAACTTTCGTTGAAAGCCTGCCGTCGTTTATGACAGCGATGCAAATAATTCAGCCATGCGTTTTCGATTCGCACGATGACGCATGGCTGCGCACGCATGTGTGACGCCAGCGCGTGTGGCAATCTGATGAGGGCCGTAATATCAATCTCCCGAACTTGATGCAGAGAATAGGAGAGATGTCATGGTTCTTGGGTTGAGCTTGCCCGCCTTCACGCTGGTCCATGTCGTCATCAGCCTAGTCGGCATCGCCGCCGGCCTCGTCGTGATGTTCGGCCTGCTCGGCTCGAAGCCGATGCCCGGCCTCACCGCGATTTTCTTAGCGTTCACGATCCTCACCAGCGCCACCGGCTTCCTGTTTCCGTTCAAGGAGCTGCTGCCGTCGCACATCATCGGGATCATCTCGCTGGTCCTGCTCGCGATCGCCTGCCTCGCGCTGTACGGCATGAAGCTCGCGGGCGTCTGGCGACCGGTCTACATCGTGACCGCGATGATCTCGCTGTATTTCAACGTCTTCGTGCTGGTGATCCAGTCGTTCCTGAAGGTGCCGGCGCTCGCCGCGCTCGCGCCCGCCGTGGCGCCGGCGCCGCCCGGAGGCCCCGTGTTCGCCGTGGTGCAGGGCCTCGTGCTGGTGTTCTTCGTGGTGCTCACCATCGGCGCCTGGCGCCGCTTCAAGCCGATGGCGTTCGCCTGATCATTCAAGGAGCCTGACAATGCCCACCATCACCACCAAGGACGGCGTCGAGATCTTCTACAAGGACTGGGGCTCGGGCCAGCCGATCGTGTTCAGCCACGGATGGCCGCTGTCGGCCGACGACTGGGACGCGCAGATGATGTTCTTCGTGACGCGCGGCTATCGCGTCATCGCCCATGACCGTCGCGGCCATGGTCGTTCGTCGCAGGTCGCCGACGGCCATGACATGGATCATTATGCCGATGATCTCGCGGCCGTGACGGCCCATCTCGACCTCAAGAACGCGATCCATGTCGGCCATTCCACCGGCGGCGGTGAAGTCGTGCATTACATCGCGCGCCATGGCGAGAGCCGGGTGGCGAAGGCCGCGATCCTGTCCGCGGTGCCGCCGCTGATGCTGAAGACGGACGCGAATCCCGGCGGCCTGCCGAAGAGCGTGTTCGACGATTTCCAGGTACAGCTCGCTGCCGGCCGCGCCAGCTTCTACCGCGACATCGCGGCCGGCCCCTTCTATGGCTACAACCGTCCCGGCGCGAAGCCCTCGGAAGCGGTGATCCAGAACTGGTGGCGCCAGGGCATGATGGGCGGCGCGAAAGCCCATTACGACGGCATCGTCGCGTTCTCGCAGACCGACTTCACCGAGGATTTGAAGAAGATCAATGTGCCGGTGCTGGTGATGCACGGCGACGACGATCAGATCGTGCCTTACGCCGATTCCGCGCCGCTGTCCGCCAAGCTTTTGAAGAACGGCACGCTGAGGACCTACAAGGGTTTCCCGCACGGCATGCCGACAACGCACGCCGAGACCATCAACGCGGATCTGCTGGCGTTCTTCAAGGGGTGAGCGGCCTCATTCCAATATCGCCCTGATCGCGTCGAAGGTGCGCTTGACGAAAGTTTCCGGCTTCTCCCGCGCTCCTCCGCCGATCCAGCTCTCGCCGCCCACGCGCATCGCGCCGGTGGCGATCATGGCGACGAGGCGTGCCTTCAACTGGTCCGATTTGTTTCTGGCGCGCTGGGCAAGTCCCTCGGCCAGCGCGCGCTCGAGCTTCTCGTATTTGAGCTGGTCGCGCGCGCGAAGCGCGGGATTATCACGCTTGAGCCGCGACATTGCCGCGGCCTCCGCCGGATCGATCCGCTTGAGCGCCGCCGCGATCGCGTTCTCCGCCGCGGTTAGCATGGTTTCGCCCGCCGGCCGCGCAACGACCTCCCCGACCAGCGCGGCGGCGGCGCCTTCCTGCCAGGCCGCGACGACGTCCTCTTTCGAGGCGAAATAATGGAAGAAGCTGCGTCGCGACACGTCGGCAGCGGCCGCGATGTCGTCGATGGTCGTGGCCTCGAAGCCGCGCTCCAGGAAGAGTGCCATCGCCCCGCGGGTCAACCGCTCGCGGGTCGCCTGCAATTTACGCTGGCGCAGGCCGGGGCCATCGGGGGATTTTGCTCCTGCCGGCAATGGCTTGGTGCGCTTGTTGACCGATTTCCCGGCGAGCTTCGAGAGCTTCAAATCATTTCACCACTTGCAAAGTTGCACCCAGTGCACATTTAGACCCGTCGCGGGCCGTTTCCCAGCCCCGACGGAGCTATGGCATGACCGACTGGACCACGGCAGACATCCCCTCCCTCAGCGGCAAGACTGCCGTCGTGACCGGAGCGACGGGCGGCCTCGGCTACGAGACGGCGATGGCGCTGGCGGGCGCCGGTGCCATTGTCATACTCACGGGGCGCAACGACGCAAAGGGCCTGCGCGCGATCGATGGCATTTGCGAGCGCTTTCCCAATGCGCTGATCGCCTACGAGCATCTCGACCTCGCCAATCTAACCTCCGTTGCCGATTTCGCCAGGCGCTTCGCGGCCGGCAATGAACAGCTCGACCTGCTTGTCAACAATGCCGGCGTGATGGCGCTGCCGAAGCGGCAGCAGACGGCGGATGGTTTCGAGATGCAGCTCGGCACCAATTATCTCGGTCATTACGCGCTCACGGCGCAGCTGTTGCCGCAGCTTCGTCGTGCGAAGGCGGCTCGGGTCGTCAACCTGTCTAGCCTTGCGCACCGCTCCGGTTCGATCAATTTCGACGATCTGCAGGCTAGGCATTCCTATCGTCCGTGGCGGGCTTATTGCCAGTCCAAGCTGGCGATGCTGATGTTTTCGCTGGAGTTGCAGCGCCGCAGCCTCGCCGCAGGCTGGGGTCTGACGAGCCTTGCCGCACATCCCGGCTACGCGCGGACCGATCTGATTTCGAACGGTCCGGGTGCGAACACGTTCCAGTCGCGCGTGAGCCGCTGGCTGCAGCCCTTCATTAGCCAATCTGCCGCGGAAGGCGCGCTGCCCACCTTGTTGGCGGCGACCTCGCCGGCAGCGGAGCCCGGCGGCTATTACGGTCCGAACGGGTTCTACGAATTGAAAGGGCCACCGCGTCCGGCGAAGATCATGCCGCAGGCAAACGATTTCGCCTCGGCAGCCATGCTGTGGGATGTCTCGGCGACTTTGACCGGTGTATCCTTCGACGAGATCGCGGCCGCCGCATGAGCCGCGGGCCTGTCGGGGAGGTCCCGATGCAGATCATCATCTTCGGCGCGACCGGCATGGTCGGGCAGGGCGTCTTGCGCGAATGCCTGGTCGATGCCGGCATCGGCCGCGTGCTCGTGGTCGGCCGCAGCCCGACCGGCGTGCGCAACGCCAAGCTCACCGAGATCACGCACGGCGATTTCATGGACTACTCGGCGATCGAAACGCAGCTCACCGGCTTCGACGCATGCTTCTTCTGCCTCGGCGTCTCCTCGATCGGCATGAGCGAAGAGCGCTACCGTCATCTCACCTATGACCTCACGCTCGCAGCGGCGACCGTGCTGGCCCGGCTCAATCCGCAGATGACATTCGTCTATGTCACGGGTGCCGGCACTGATTCCACCGAGCAGGGTTCGCGGATGTGGGCGCGGATCAAGGGCAAGACCGAGAACGATCTGCTCAAGCTTCCGTTCAAGGCAGCCTACATGTTCCGGCCCGGTGCGATCCAACCGCTCCACGGTGCCCGCTCCAAGACCGCGTGGGTGCAGGCCGTGTATGCGGCAACCTGGCCACTGTGGTCGGTGCTGCGCCGGCTCTCGCCGCGGTTCGTCACCTCGACCGAGCAGATCGGCCGCGCCATGATCCGGGTTGCGCGGGAGGGGTATCCGCGAACGGTGCTGGAGATGGAGGATATCAATAGCCTCTAGTCCGGTGGGCCGTTAGTTCTAGGGAAATTTCGCCGGCCGCCCGCGTTGAGCCCCGTCCGCCCGAAGCAGAAAGCGCCGTCGATGTCTCCCCAGCTCAAACTGATCGCACTCGACGCCGACGACCTCTCCGTGATCTCGGCCCACGTCCAGGACGCCCGCGTGCAGCCCTCGGACATCATCTGGCGCCAAAGCGAAAAGCGGCTGGTCGTCGGCATGAGCCGGTTGGACTGGGAGCAGACGCTGGACGGCGAGGCCAAGCCGCGCCGGCTGGTGGCGGCCCTCCGTTTCGACCGCGTGCTCGCCTGCAAGGCGCGCAACATCGACCTCGACGCGCCGGACACTGTCCTGGATCTCGTCGGCATCGAATTCCACGGCCAGGATGCCCCCGGCGGGAGCGCGCTGCTGCTGTTTGCCCAAGGCGGCGCCATCCGCCTCGACGTCGAATGCCTTGAATGCGAGCTGACTGATCTGGGGGCGGATCAGCTGGGGACGGGGTTGGAGGCTGAAGGGGAGGGGTGAGGTGGCATGCCAAGGCCACGCATTCCGCTTTTGCCAGGACGACGCCGGAGGGGAACGGCCCGGCCCAAGGGTTGACGCAGCTTCCCCGCCGCGCCATTGAGCAGGGGCCTGGTGAGCCAAACCGCGCCCCCAAAAACCAGTTAGAAGCCAAGATGCCCGTTCGTCTCGACCGCAGCAGCGCCGATTTTGACCAGCGATTCGGGGCCTTCCTCGCCGCCAAGCGCGAGGCCTCGGCCGACGTCGAGGCGGCCGCGCGTGCCATCGTCGACGACGTGGCGAAGCGGGGCGATGCCGCCCTGCTCGAGGCCACGGCAAAGTTCGACCGGTTGACGCTCGATGCATCCGGCCTGCGCGTCACCGCCGCCGAGATCGAGGCCGCGGTGAAAGCCTGCGATGCAGCGACGCTGGATGCGCTCAAGCTCGCGCGCGATCGCATCGAGACCTATCACAGCCGCCAACTGCCGAAGGACGAGCGCTTCACCGATCAGCTCGGCGTCGAGCTCGGCTGGCGTTACACCGCGATCGAATCCGCCGGCCTCTACGTGCCCGGCGGCACCGCGGCCTATCCGTCCTCGGTGCTGATGAATGCGGTGCCGGCAAAGGTCGCGGGCGTGGCGCGTCTCGTCATGGTGGTGCCCTCGCCCGACGGCAAGCTCAATCCGCTGGTGCTGGCGGCAGCAAAGCTTGGCGGCGTCACCGAGATCTATCGCGTCGGCGGCGCGCAGGCGATTGCCGCGCTCGCGCATGGCACCGCGACGATCGCGCCTGTCGTCAAGATCGTCGGACCCGGCAACGCCTATGTCGCCGCGGCAAAGCGGCTGGTGTTCGGCAAGGTCGGCATCGACATGATCGCCGGTCCCTCCGAGGTGCTTGTCATCGCCGATGGCACCGGCAATGCCGACTGGATTGCCGCCGATCTGCTGGCCCAGGCCGAGCACGACACCAGCGCGCAGTCGATCCTGATCACCGATTCGGCGCGCCTTGCCGCCGATGTCGAAAAGGCCGTCGAGGCGCAGTTGAAGACGCTGCCGCGCGCCGCGATTGCCAGCGCCTCGTGGGCCGATTTCGGCGCCATCATCATGGTGAAGAACCTCAACGACGCCATTCCGCTCGCGGATGCGATTGCCGCCGAGCATCTCGAGATCATGACGCAAGATCCCGACGCGCTCGCCGCAAGGATCCGCAACGCCGGCGCCGTGTTCCTCGGGCCGCATACACCGGAGGCGATCGGCGACTATGTCGGCGGCTCCAATCACGTGCTGCCGACGGCGCGCTCGGCACGATTCTCGTCGGGTCTTTCGGTGCACGATTTCCTCAAGCGCACCTCGATCCTGAAATGCGGCCCGGATCAGCTGCGTGCGCTGGGTCCGGCCGCGATGATTCTCGGTAAGGCGGAGGGGCTAGATGCCCATTCGCGCTCGATTGGATTGCGCCTCAATTTGTCATGACCCAGCCGCCCGAACAGGACGACTCGACCAATCGCATCGTCGGCGTCACGCTCGACGAGGACTCGATCGGCCGTTCCGGGCCCGACATCGAGCATGAGCGCGCGATCGCGATCTACGATTTGATCGAGCAGAATTTGTTCGCGCCGGAGGGCGCCGACGGGAAGGGGCCGTTCACGCTGCATATCGGCATCACCGGCAGCCGGCTGATGTTCGACATCCGCCGCGAGGACGGCACGCCCGTGGTCGCGCATCTGTTGTCGCTGACGCCGTTCCGACGGATCGTGAAGGACTATTTCATGATCTGCGACAGCTACTACCAGGCGATCCGCACGGCGACGCCGGACAAGATCGAGGCCATCGACATGGGCCGCCGCGGCATCCATGACGAGGGCTCGCGCACGCTGCAAGAGCGGCTGAAGGGCAAGGTGC
Source organism: Bradyrhizobium sp. 40 (assembly GCF_023100925.1). Classification (NCBI taxonomy): domain Bacteria; kingdom Pseudomonadati; phylum Pseudomonadota; class Alphaproteobacteria; order Hyphomicrobiales; family Nitrobacteraceae; genus Bradyrhizobium; species Bradyrhizobium sp. 40. The sequence goes on along the minus strand of NZ_CP064688.1, from coordinate 6,751,242 downwards.
GGGTCGATTTCGAGACCTCGCGCCGGCTGTTCACGCTCATTACTGTCCTGCACTGGAAGGGTTGAGCGCGATGGCGGGTCCGCCACGCGCACGCGATCCGCAATCGGTGCTGTTCGCCTGTGCCATGAACAGCGTGCGCTCGCCGATGGCGGAGAGCCTGCTGCGGCACATGTTTCCGCAGGGCCTCTACGTGAAGTCGGCCGGTGCCAGGCGCGGCGAGCTCGATCCGTTCGCGGTGTCCGTGATGGCCGAGCTCGGCCAGGACATCTCCACCCACAAGCCGCAGACCTTCGAGGAGCTGGAGGACTGGGAGGGGCTGAATTTCGACCTGATCATCACGCTTTCGCCGGAGGCGCACCACAAGGCGCTGGAGCTGACCCGCACGCTCGCCGCCGACGTCGAATACTGGCCGACGCAGGATCCCACCACCATGGAAGGCAGCCGCGACCAGAAGTTGGCTGCCTATCGCGACGTCTGCGATCAGCTCCTGCTGCGCATCCGCCGGCGATTTTCGAAGGTGGGCGCGGCGAACGGGTAGCATTCGGCGCCCGTAACACCCGCGTCACAGACTGCGGGCACACGCATCCTGTACCCGTCGAATCAGTAAAGTCCGGGTTCCCGGGTTGTGAAATCAGCCCCCGTCCGATAGGTTCCGCGCGCAATTCACCCCCTGCTTCATTCCCCAAATCACCTGATGCTCGGCCGCCCCAAATTCGTTCTCGCCTCCGGTTCGCCGCGGCGCCTGTCGCTGCTCAACCAGGCCGGCATCGAGCCGGACGCGCTCCGGCCCGCCGACGTCGACGAGACGCCGAAGCGGGGCGAGCTGCCGCGCGCCTGCGCCAATCGGCTGGCGCGGGCCAAGGCGGATGCGGCGCTCAAATCGGTTCAGCTCGACGACGAGCTGCGCGGCGCCTTCATCCTCTCCGCCGACACGGTGGTGGCGGTCGGCCGCCGCATCCTGCCCAAGGCCAACCTGGTCGACGAGGCCGCGCAATGCCTGCGGCTGCTGTCGGGCCGCAACCACCGCGTCTACACCGCCATCACCCTGGTGACGCCGCGCGAGGCCTTCCGCCAGCGCCTGGTCGAGACCCGCGTCCGCTTCAAGCGCCTCTCGGAAGACGACATCCAGGCCTATATCGGCTCCGGCGAATGGCGCGGCAAAGCCGGCGGCTACGCCGTGCAGGGCATCGCCGGGTCGTTCGTGGTCAAGATGGTGGGGTCCTACACCAACGTGGTCGGCCTGCCGCTCTACGAGACCACCACGCTGCTTGGCGGCGAAGGTTTCCCGATCCGCTTCGGCTGGCTCAACGCCACCGCCATCTGAGCCGACAAGCCGCTCCTGCAAAAAATCTCGAAAACAACCCCATGCACAGTAGAATTGCCCCGCGGAGATCTGGCCGGGACGCCTGCGCCTTCGCCGGAGGAACCCCTTTGGCGACAGGCTCTTGAACTGGCTCGCATGTGTAAGCTGAGCACCTCATGGACGACCCGGTGAAAAAGCCCGCAAGCTCCCTCAAAACCTGCCCGATCTGCGGCAAGCCGCAGTCCGAGGCCACCCGCCCGTTCTGCTCCCCGCGCTGCCGCGACGTCGATCTGAACCGCTGGCTGAAAGGCTCCTATGTCATTCCCGGCCGGGATGACGAGGCAGATGGGGAAGAATAGCCCTGTTCTATCAAGTATTTAAATTGTCGATGCACCGCCACGCGGCGTTGCCTCCGAGCCACGTCCCGCCTTGTGCACAGCCGGGCCGCGCCCCGCGAAGCCATCGGCGAAGCGTGGGTGGACAGGCAGCCTTCAGCCCACTATAAACCGCCCGCTCGATGGGCTTTGGCCCCTCTTTGGAGCACGCCCAGGTAGCTCAGTTGGTAGAGCATGCGACTGAAAATCGCAGTGTCGGTGGTTCGATTCCGCCCCTGGGCACCATTTCGCTCTCCACGGGCAACACTTCCCTAGCGCCAAGCCTTGACCAGCCGGCTCGCGCAGCAATCCAATCCGGAGCCAGATCTCGCCCGCCCGTTGCTGGCACTCTGCTTGCTCAGCCAGGACCAAAGTCTGGCTTTGGAAGAGAGGCCGTTTCAGGTTGAGGCAAGTGATGCAGGAAATGTCCCGTTCTGGTGCTGCTGGCGAACTCCGGCTCGATGCGTTGGTCGCCGATTTGTGGTGGCGCGTTCGGCTCATCAACACCGACATTCTCGAGGAAGAGGCGAGAGCAGGGGTGTTTGACCCGTTTCAGCCGACATACCCGCTTCTTGCGCTTAATCTTCGCGCGCGACGCGACAATTTGGTCTCGACGATCGGCGTGCTCGAGCAGCGTGCGCGATCAGCGTCGGAAGCGGCTTGAGGGTTCGTTCACACCGGAAACGTCAGCGACGTCAGCTTCGGCGCGCGAATACCAGCTGACGGACGTCGATCTTTTCGGCCCTGAAACCTGCCTCGCAGTAGCACAAATAATATTCCCACAGCCGTCGGAACGGCTCGTCGAACCCGAGTGAGGTCAGGTCCGTCCAGGCATGGCCGAAGCTCGTTCGCCAGACCGCGAGCGTCTTGGCGTAGTCCTGTCCAAAGACCCGCTCGCGGATCAGAGGCATCTGCACGCGTTCGCCGAGCGAGCGCAGGACATTCGGCGAAGGCAGCATCCCGCCCGGAAAGATGTATCTCTGGATGAAGTCCACGCGCCGCCGGTAGCTGTCAAAGAGCTCGTCGCGGACGGTGATCGCCTGGATGCCGGCAAGACCGCCCGGCTTGAGCCGTTGATGCAGTTGATTGAAGTATGTCGGCCAGAACGGCTCGCCGACCGCCTCGATCATCTCGATCGAGGCGATACGGTCGAACTGTCCGTCCTGATCGCGGTAATCCTGCAACCGGATTTCGACCTTGTCGCCGAGCCCGGCTTCGTGGATTCGCCGGCTGGCGAATGCGTGCTGCTCCTTGCTGATGGTGAGCGCCAAGACCTTGGCGCCGCAAGTTTTGGCGGCATATTCGGCAAAGCCGCCCCAGCCGCAGCCGATCTCGAGCAGGGTATGGCCGGGCCGCAGCTCGATCGCCTTCGCCAGCTGTTCGTATTTGTGCCGTTGAGCGGCGAGCAGGTCGGTCGCATCGGGCGAGAACAATGCCGACGAGTAGGTCATGCTCGGATCGAGCCAGGCCGCAAAGAAAGCGTTGCCGAGATCATAATGGGCGTGGATATTCAGCCGCGATCCCAGTCGCGTGTTTCGGCGCAACCGATGCAGCGCGCGCCGGCAAAGCCGGACCAGTGCATTGCCGGCGAAGGCGCTGTCGACCAGATCGTCGTTCAGACAGAACACGTAAAGCAGCTGGGAGAGATCCGGTGTGCTCCAATCGCCTCGAATGTAAGCCTCGGCCATGCCGATATCGCCGCCCAACACCAGGCTTCGCGCGAAGGCGTAGCTGTTGAGCTCGATGGTCGCCGACGGCCCCGGATGCGTTCCCCGCAACACCACCGTTCTGCCGTCGGGAAGGCGAACATCTACGGTGCCGAGCTTGAGCCGCGAGGCGAGCCGCAGCGCGAGCCGCGCGAGCAAGGGAACGTCATCGAAACGAGCAGTCTGGTGAGTGGCTGCGAGGTCCATGGCTTCACATTCAGCGTTGGTTCGGACGGGGAACGTAGGGAACATTTTTCAGCCAAAGCCGGATCGCTTCCCAATGGATGGCCGCGACGACCTTGAAGGTGAGAAGTGGCAGGGTGACGAGCGTCGCCAACAGCGAGCGACTGGTCAGCGGGCGACGTTGCCCGGAGAATGCAGCCGTAAATATCACGCCATGCTCATCGGTCTGCACGATTCTGACCTTCACTTGCTGGTCGGGCGGAGCAATGCTGAAGCGATACCGCGTTTGCATTTCCATGAAGGGCGAGACGTAGAACTCCTTCGCCTGACATTGTCGTATGGCACCGCCGGCAGCAGCGTCCCCCACCGGAAGGATGTAGGAATGGATTTCGCCAAAAGTGTTGCGGACTTCGTAGATCAGCAGCGCAAGATTGCCGCAGCTGCCATAGCAGAAGTAGATCGAAAGCGGATTGAATACGTAGCCGAAGAGCCGCGGATAGCACAAAAGGAGGATGCGCCCTCCCGACAGATCGATATCGCGTTGTTCGGCCAGGCGTCGCACATGGTTGCTCAAGGATGCGCCGTCACGCTTGCCGTGATCGGATTCGTGGAAGCTGAAGACCGACGCGCGATTGATGCCGAACAGGCGAGACTGGCGATCCGCTTCATCAAGCCGGTCGAGGTCGATGAGCAGGTTCATGACCCGGTAAGCGAACCTGTGGCGCACGGGTCGCATGCGGGCGTGCATCACCCTGCCCAGGTAGAGCGCGGCCGCAGATGACGTCGCCGTTCGTTCTGGGGCACCCGGTTGCAACATGTTCTACTCAGCAGCCTGCGCCAGCAACGCGCCGGACTGCCGCCACGGCACCGCACTGCCAAGTGCCTCGGCAACGGCGATGCCGGAGCGCAGGCCATCCTCATGGAATCCGTAGCCGGTCCACGCGCCGCAAAACCAGGTGCGGCGGCGTCCCTGGATTTCGGGGAGATTCCTCTGCGCGGCGAACGCGCTTGCGTCATATTGCGGATGCGCGAATGTGAACTTGCCGAAGGTGAGATGAGGCGCCGGCTCAAAAGGAGGATTGAGGCTGACGAACAGCGGCTTGCGGTCGTCGATGCCCTGCAGCCGGTTCATCCAGTAGGTCACGGCGACGTCGTTCTGGGCAGGCGTTTCGCGTTGCCAGCGCAAGAAGTTCCAGGATGCCCATGCATTGCGGCGTTTCGGCATAAGATTGATGTCGCGGTGCAGATAGGCCGTGTTTGGAGCGTAACGGATCGCGCCGAGAATGGATCTCTCGCGTGGGTCGGCATCCGACAGCATCGCCAGGGCCTGATCGCTGTGACAGGCCATCACGACAGCGTCGTAGGAGTCCTGATGGCCGTGACTGTCGCCGATCGTCACGCCGTGCTCGGTGCGATGGATTGATGTGACCGCGCAGCCGAGCCGGATGCTGGCCTTGAACCTGGCGGTGAGTTTCTCGACATAGCGCCGGCTGCCGCCCTGGACGGTCCGCCAGAACGGCCGATCCAGATGCAACAGCCGGTGATTGTCGAAAAAGGCGATGAAGTTTTCCGCGGGAAAGGCGAGGATCTCGGCCGAGGGCGACGACCAGATGGCGGCCCCCATCGGTCCCAGATAATCGCTGAACAGGCGCGGGCTGAACGCTTGCTTGCGCAGATATTCGCCGAGTGTGAGGTTCTGGAGCCGGCCAGCCCGCAAGTCGGAGACGCTTTCCTTGTTGAAGCGCCGGACCTCGGCCAGCATGCGAAAATACGACGGGGAGAAGAGGTTACGCGGCTGGGCAAACAGGCCGGAGGCGACCTGCAGGAAGGTCTCGCCGCCGCCCCGCCACTCGAATCGGCCATGGTCGGCCGACATCGCGAAGCTCATGCATGTCTCCTCGGTCTTTACACCCAGGTGCGCGAACAGAGACGTCAATTCCGGGTAGTTCGGCTCGTTGAACACGATGAAGCCGATGTCGACGTCGATCTCTTCGCCATCGTAGTCAACGCGCACTGTATGACTGTGTCCGCCCGGTCGCAATTCGCGCTCGTAGACGGTCACGGCATGACGTTCGGACAGGAGCCACGCGGCGCCATTGCCGGCAATTCCCGTCCCGATCACCGCCAAACGCATGCTTTATCGCCCCCAATACCACCAGCGACGGCCGGAACATCCGGTTTCGGGCCAATGTCGTCCGCCGCCCGGCTCAGGACAGCTCCAATAGCTGACCTGTCCACCCGCGCTTGAGGAAACGTTCCAGCGGACAGCGTGGATCACCAGCGAAACCGGGGCACGGGAGGGACGTAAGGATCCGAGTTTGGGTATGGTGAGGCATGGATTTCCTGCAAATACTGATCGTCGCCGGCATCGCGCTTGCGCTTTCGCTGTTGATGGGGCTGGCCTGGATCGTTCAGCAGCGAACCGGCAATTCCGGGTGGGTCGATACGATCTGGACCTACTCCGTCGGCCTGGTTGGGACGGTGGCGGCCCTTTTGCCATTCGGCGAGGCTCTGCAAGTGCGTCAGATGCTCGTAGGCGGGCTCGTGCTGCTTTGGTCGGTGAGGCTCGGGACGCATATCGCCCGGCGCGCCGCAGCGGGTATCGACGATCCGCGATATGCAAGCTACGCGCAGGAATGGGGCTCACAGGCGCCGCTTCGCATGTTTGCTTTCCTGCAGTCGCAGGCCTTCGCCTCGGTGCCGCTGCCATTCGCGGTCTTCCTGGCTGCACACTCTCCACGGGCCGCCCTGGGCATTCAGGACTATGCGGGCGCCGCCATCATGCTTGCGGCCGTCGCAGGCGAGGCGATCGCCGACGAGCAATTGCGAAGCTTCAAGCGCAACAAGGCAAACGCGGGCCTAGTCTGCAACATCGGGCTTTGGCGCTGGTCGCGTCATCCGAATTATTTCTTCGAATGGCTCGGATGGCTCGCCTATCCGATGATCGCGCTGTCGCCGGACTACGCATGGGGCTGGGCGAGCCTGATCGCGCCGGCGATCATGTACTGGATACTCGTGCACGTGACCGGAATACCCCCGCTCGAAGTCCAGATGCTGCGATCCCGCGGCCGCCGGTATCGGGACTATCAGGCACGCACCAGCGCTTTCTTTCCACGGCCGCCCAAGAAGGCGCCGGAATGATCGGAGTTCCGGCCGCCGATCTGGCTCAAGGGCGAGACAGGGTTGCGGGGCAAGGCGGAACGAGCGCGCCGCGTGATCCAGCGAGGGCTTCACGTCGTTTACAGCCGATGCCTTTGTTAAACCGGTTGCGACACCGGAGGGGAGACCGGACATGAGCCTGCTTTTTACATATCTGTCGGTGGCTGCGACCTTTGTTGCGCTCGACATGATCTGGCTCAAGACCATGGTCGAGAGACTTTACCGGCCGGTGCTGGGCGACATGTTACGGTCGCAGCCCGACCTCGCCGCTGCTGCAGTGTTTTATCTGGCCTATCCCGTCGGCCTGATCTGGTTCGCGGTGCTGCCGGCTCAGCAGGATGGCGGCGCACTGCGTGCCTTCATGTCCGGCGTGATGCTGGGCTGCTTCACCTATGCGACCTACGATCTGACCAACCAGGCCACGCTGAGGAATTGGTCGACGGCGCTCACTCTCGCGGACGTGGGCTGGGGATCGGTCCTCGCCGGTGTCAGCGCCTGGACCGGATTTCTCGTCGCTCAACGGATGGCGCATTGATTATGGACGGGACGCACGACGGGGCGCTGCGGCACGATGGCGACCGTAAGCGCGGCAGATGGTACCGGTGCGCCGCTTTCCTGTTTCTGGTCCCTGCTGCGGGGATTCTGATCGGGGTCCTGAACCGTCCGGGAGCCTGGTACGCCGCGCTCAACAAGCCATCTTTCAATCCGCCGGATGCGGTGTTCGCACCGGTCTGGACGGCCCTGTTCGTGATGATCGCCGTGGCGGGATTCCGCACCTTCGAGGCGGAGCCGCGCGGAACGACGATGAGAATATGGGGCCTGCAGATGATCTTGAATTTTGCATGGTCTCCCATTTTCTTTTCGCTTCATCGCATGGACGTGGCGCTCGGCGTCATTGTTGCCCTGTTTGCTGTGATCCTTGCCTTTGTCTGGCGTCAATGGGCGAACGATCGACTGGCAGCGGCCCTTTTCATTCCCTACGCCGGCTGGGTGGGTTTTGCGACCTTGCTGAACATCTCGCTGCTCCGCCTCAATTAGGATCGGCGCGCAGAACTGACTTCGCGCGTCGAACGGACGAGCGTGGCGCCGAATCAGAGATCCGTCGCTCCATCGCACCCGTCAAAGGCCTCTCTGGTCGCCGCGATCTTGTCGGAGAGCGATGTGAATGCGATCTGGACACTCCGCTTGGCATCGTCGTCAAGCACGAGGTGCGCAAGATCGACCAGTCGATCGCCGAAGCGCTCCATGACAGCGAGCAAAAGATCGAGATCTTCCGCGGGCTTGTTGGCCGCCAGACCGTCGACCTCTCTCACCATCTGCTCGAGTCTCGCAACGGAGGACACAAGCGGATCCTGGTGTCCACGGATCGGGAATTCGATGATCTCTGCGGCGACGCGCGGGTTCCTTGCCTGCTTCAGGCTGCAGCCGATGCGGCAAGGCAGTCCTTGCGTACCGCCAGAAGGGTTCGGTGCAACCAGGTCTTGATGGTGCCGACCGGCACACCGAAGCGCCGAGACAAGCTCGCACGGCTCTCACCCTCGAGATAGGCCAGCGCCACCAGCCTGCGGCGGTCTTCCGGCAAACGAGCCAGCACGCTGCGTGCGATCGGTTCGGCGCGGGCGTAGTCGAAATCGTCGATCGCCGGCTGATCAGCACTTGTCGGAACCAGCAGCGCCTCGTCCAGCTCGTGAGTCGGCAGTCTTCTGACCCGCAGATGGTCGATGGCGGTATTCCGCGCGATGGCGGACATCCAGGTCATCGCCGAAGCACGGTCGCCGTCGAACCGACCCGCGTTGCGCCAGATCTTCAGATAGGCTTCCTGAAGAATGTCCTCGATGTCGTGGGGCGGAGTTCCGACGGCGAGCGCAGTCCTGCGCAGCCTGCTCCGCGTCAGCATGTGCAGCGCTGCGAAGGCTTGTGCGTCGCCCGCCGAAACGCATGCCAACAATTCGGGCAATGTTTCGCTCTGCGCCTGCGTCAGGCTTAAGCCGGCCATGACCTGTCTCCCTTGCGTTTCCTTCGAAACGATCCGGGCGCGCGTTCGGATCACCCGGCGGAAGAAGGAGGCGAGCGGATCAAAGCCGCACGAATGGCCCGATCAGCCTGCCAAGCAGGCCGTTCATGCGCAGGTCGCCCGTCATTGCGACAAGGCAAACACATGGGCCCTCGTCGCCCACCAAAGGTCGATGGTCGATCTCGTCGTCGCCATAGTCGAAATCACCCGGACCAAACCGGCCGCCCTGGTGGCTGAAGCTGCCCTCGAGCACGAGGGTCAATTCGGTTCCGGTGTGCGTGTGTTCGAGCATGCGCGTCCCCGGCGCGGAGCGAAGCAGAAATGCCCGCGCCGTGCCCGATCCGGACAACTCGATCGGTCGCATGCTCAGACCCGGAGCGATGCGCCTGCGCTTGCCGATGCGGTAGTTTCGCAGCGCCGCCGGAATATCCTGCTCGCTGCCGCGAGCGGCCTCGGAAGTCCGCGCCGCTCGCTCTTCAGGAGCGTCGTGAATGCGCGACATCACCTGCTCGAACGCATCCGATGCGACCGGCACCGGCTCAACATCTTCAAGAGCCAAGCCGCCAAGTTGCTCGATGGCCTGCACGAACCGGCCGCACCGAGCGCAACCCGCAACATGCACCCCCACCACCAACTGATGGGCTTCTTCCAACCTGCCGGCCGCAAAGTCGGCCAGAAGATCTTCCGGTGGATGATGGCTGATCGTCATGCTTCTTCGTCCAATATGTCTCTCAGGCGGTTCATCGCCAGCCTGATCCGCGACTTCACCGTTCCGAGCGGAATGCCGAGCAGGCTCGCGATTTCCGGGTGCGGCCTCTCCTCGATGAACGACAATCTCACCACCATGGATTGCTCCATCGAGAGCTGCCTGACGGCCGAATTGATCCGCGCCGCGTCCTGCAAGCGGGACATAACGGCGTCCGCGGGTTCCGCAGGATCCGGCGTCTCGGGAAGCTCAGAGGTGCCCCGCAGGCGGTCTGCCCGCGCTCTGCTGCGGAACAAATCGATGCGCAAATTGCGCGCGATGGTGAATATCCATGCCGCTGCCCCGGCCGTCGTAGGGTCGAACTGGCCTGCCTTCTGCCAGACGGCGATCAGGGTATTTTGAGCAATCTCCTCCGCCTCGTCCGAACTGCACCCGGCCTTCAGCATCAGTCCCTTGATGCGCGGCGCGAAATGCTCGAACAGGCGCTTGAAGGCCTCCCGGTCTCCGGCCGAGGCGACGCGTCCGATCAGATCAGCCCAATCCACCTTTGTGTTCGGCCCTTTGTTCGCGCCAGTCGACAGCCGCGCTTCGATCCTCCGGGGAAAACCAGCCTTCGCCCGGAATGGCGCATCTAAAGCTCGGATAGCAGCGATCATAGCGCCTCGACAAGCGACCTGTGGGTCTGGGAACGAACGAGGACTGGCCTTGGATCACCGCGGAATGATCATTGCGACGGTTCCGGGGCCGTCCACGCCCAGGTCCGGCCGACCGTGCGCCGTCTCGCCCCCGCGCCTTACACCGGGAACGTCAGCGATTTCGCGAGCCTGACCAGATCGACCTGGCGCCGGCAGCCCGTCTTTTCGAAGACGTGAATGAGATGGCTCTTCACAGTGCTGACGGAAACGCCGAGCAAGGCCGAGATCGCGTCTCGCGTGTGTCCCTCGCAGATGAGCTCGAAGATGCGGATCTCGGCCGGCGTCAGGTCATAGAGCTGGTTGAGCGCATCGTGAGGCAATCGCGGCGGCCCGGAGGCGGACGTCACGAACACGGCGGCAGCGGCGCTCTGGATCAGACCGGATCGGGTATGGCTGCGTCGCAGCGGCAGAACGTGGATGACAAGAGGGTCACCGCCTTGGCGGGGGATCGGGATGCCGATGCCTTTTTGCCCGAGCGTCGCCTCGTCCTTTGCTGCCTGCGCGACGGCTGATTGCAATGCGGCCGTGGTCGCCGCAGATTGAACCGCGATCCGGCCATGCCTTGTCACGATCGGATCGCCGGCCGCGAGCATCGCCGCGGCTGCGGCGTTGGTGTGAACGATGTTCGAATCCTCGTCGGCCAGGACGACGCCGACCGTCAGGGCCTCCACCGTCGCCGAGAATGTGTTGGCTTCCACCGTCTTCATGTCGAACAGATTGCTGATCGTCACGGCGCGGCGGATGTGAGGCGCCAGAAGGCGCAATCCGTCGACCTGCGCATCGTCAATGCGGCCTGCCGACTCATGCTGGCTGAATATCGCATTTCCAACCATCGTCCTGTCGCGTACGAGGCCGACGGCAACGGCGTCGAACAAGCCCTTGGGCAGGGCCCATTCGCGATAATAGCGGTTGCTGGAAATGATGTCCGGCCGGACCGCCTGGGATTGAACGATCGGCTCGCCGAGCGGATATTGCTGAATGCGCTCGGCGCCGCCCCAGAGCTCGATGATATCGGGGCCGTAGCCGACCCCGTTCTGGGCCATCTGGGCCAGGTCGGACCCGGACACCGCGTTGACGACGGCCTTCATGTTGGTGAGGCTGGCGACCGAGAGCGCGCCGGTGGCAAAGCCGAACTCGGCGCAAATCTCATCCAGAACGGCGGTCCAGCGTTCAGGCGCGATCACACAATCGTAGACCGCGCCGATGAGGTCAGAGAACTTCTCGACCGAAGCCTGCTGCATTCCAAACCACTCACTTCAAAATCACTGGACGACGGAGCGTACCGTCACCCCGAGCTTCCCTACACCGGAAACGTCAGCGACCTTGCCAGCCTGACCAGGTCGACTTGGCGCCGGCAACCTGTCTTTTCGAAGACGTGCAAGAGGTGACTTTTCACGGTGCTGACCGACACTCCGAGTTGCGACGAGATCGCGTCGCGTGTCTGTCCATCGCAGATGAGCTCGAAGATGCGAATTTCGGCCGGCGTCAGATCGTAGAGCTGGATGAGAGCATCGTGAGGCAGCTGCGGCGGACCGGAGGCAGATGCCACGAACAGAGCGGCGGCGGCGCGCTGGACCAGGCCGGCCCGCATGTGGCCGCGTCGCATCGGCAGAACGTGAATGACGAGAGGATCTCCGCTCGAGCGGGGGATTGGGATGCTGATGCCTTTTTGGCCGAGTGCCGCCTCGTCCTTTGCTGCTTGCGCGATGGCCGATTGCAACGTGCTGGTGGTGGTCGCCGATTGAACGGCGATCCGGCCATGTCGAGCCAGAAGTGGATCGCTTGCCGCGAGCATGGCTGTGGCTGCGGCATTGGTGTGAACGATCTTCGAATCGTCGTCCGCCAGAACGACTCCGACCGTCAGGGCCTCCACTGTCGCGGCGAATGTCGTGGCTTCCACGGTCTTCATGTCGAACAGATTGCTGATGATCACGGCGCGGCGGATGTGAGGTGCGAGAACGCGCAATCCGCTAACCTGCGCATCGTCAATGGCCCCGTCCGACTGATGCTGACTGAATGTCGCATTGCCGATCATTGTTTTTTCGCGAACGAGGGCGACGCCGACGGCGTCGAACAAGCCCTTGGGGAGAGCCCATTCCAGGTGATAGCGATTGCCGAGGACTATTTCCTCCGGGACCGCTTGGGATCGAATGATCGGTTCTCCAAGCGGATATTGCCGGATGCGCTCAACGCCGCCCCAGAGTTCGACGATATCAGGCGCATACTCGATGCTGGTCTGGGCCATCGTCTGGACAGGGTCGGTCCCGGAGGCGGCATTGACTCCGATCCTCATGTTCGTGAGGCTATATGCCGATAGCACGGCGGTCGCGAAGCCGAGCTCCGTGCGAATCTCGTTTAGAACGCCCGTCCAGCGTTCCGGTGCGATCACGCAGTCGTAGATCGCGCCGATGAGGTCCGAGAACTTCTCGACCGAAGCCTGCTGCATTCCAAACCACTCACTTGAAAATAACGGACGTCACGTGAACGCTAGTTTAGGAGTGGCTTCATCGCCTATGGTGTATTTCACAATCCTGAGGCCGTGATCTTATCACCGTGATTCCGTGGCGCAAACGGGAACACCGAACACAAATGCTTATGGCCTGATTAAAACTGCGGCAGACGCGACGTTGATTGCAAACCAGCAGGGCGTATCAAGTATGCTGGGATTCGACGATGCAATGATATTGGGCGCGAGATGTCCTCGTCTCGGGGCCGCGGAGGCCCGTCCGCCGGACGTAGACGAATCATAATAGATCGTGAGGTCGCCGTCCGCCTCTCCTGCGATTGGACGATGGCACGGCTGACAGCGCATCGATCATCGCCGGGTGATCGACGACACATATCATTCGAGCTGATCAATCTAGCTTGGTGTCAGGTGGCTCGCAGTGATCCACCAAGCAAAGGCAAAACTCATGCGCAACTACATCCTCGTGGCTCTTGCAGCGATCGCACTGGCGAACGTGATGACGCCTTCGAACGCGACGACCATCGTCCGCGACCATCGCGACCCGCCCGTCGTGCGCGACCATCGCGATCAACCCATCGTCCGGGATCACCGGACTCACCCCGAGGTCCGCGACCACCGCCACTAAGCATCCTGGCGACGGAGCCGAACTGAGGAGGTTCGGCTCCGTTTCGCATCATGGATCGTCTGCGCGTGGCGCCTACGTCCATTCGCGATTGTGAGGCTTGAGACCGAGCCACGCCGGCGCTCTCATGCTATTGCTGCCTCGCAACGACGCGAGGACACCCATGCTCCCCCTTCCCGCCGATATCTTCACCGAGCCCGAGGACGTCTCGCCCGACGGCCTTGCCAATCTCGGCCCGCTCCGCCGTCTCGCCGGTGTCTGGCAGGCCGACAAGGGTATCGACATCAATCCGAAGGCGGAAGGGCCGGAGCGGCGGACCTTCATCGAGCGCATCCGGATGGACCCGATCGATCCCCAAGCCAACGGCCCGCAGCTGCTCTATGGGCTGCGCTATCACATCCATATCAACACGCCTGAGGAAGACATCACCTTCCATGACCAGGTCGGCTATTGGTTGTGGGAGCCCGCGACCGGGTTGATCATGCAGACGCTGGCGATCCCGCGTGGGCAGGTGCTGCTGGCGTCGGGCAAGGCCGGGCCGGACGACAAGGAGATCTCTGTCACGGCCAAGCGCGGCGACACCGCTTACGGGATCTGCTCGACTGATTTTCTGGAACAAGCGTTCCGCACCGACGCTTACCGCTGCGACATCACCTTCAACGACGACGGCAGTTGGACCTATCTGATCCAGACCGAGTTGTTCGTGCGCGGCGCGCCGTTCAACCATCGCGACACCAACACGCTCAAACTCGTCGCGCCGCCAAAGCTCAATCCCCTCGCGGTGATCGTGAACGATCGCGCCACGGGGAGTGAGAAGGGCAATGAGCCGGCCGCCTGAGCGCGGCCCGGAGATGCGCATGAAGCCTTACGTCATCTGTCTGATGCATTCGAGTCTGGACGGCCGCACCCATCCGAGCCGCTGGCGCCCGAAGGGACCAGGATCGGACTGGTTCGAGAAGATCCACGACGAGCTCGGCGGCGATGCCTGGGTGATCGGCCGCGTCACCGGCTCGGAGTTCGCCAAGCGCGAGCCTTATCCGGCGACGACGGACGCGAAATTTCCGCGCGAAAACTGGTTCGCGCGACGTGACGCGAAAACCTATGGCGTCGTGCTCGATGCGAAGGGCAAGATCGGCTGGGGCCGTTCCGATATCGGCGGCGATCCGATCGTCGTCGTGCTGACCGAGAGCGTCTCCGATTCGCATCTCGCCGGGCTCCGCGGCGAGGGCGTGTCCTATATCTTTGCCGGCAAGTCCGAGATCGACCTCGCACTGACGGTGGATATTCTCAATCGCGAGCTCGGCGTGAAGCGCCTGCTGGTGGAGGGTGGCGGCGTCGCCAACGGCGCGTTCCTGCGCGCCGGCCTGATCGACGAGTTCAACCTGATCCTCAGTCCCGCGATCGATGGCGCCAGGGGCGCGCCCTTCGTGTTCGATTCCACGGACTCCGACGGCGACCGGCGTGCACCGCTGACTGCGATGGGGCTGGAGAGCACGCGGGATCTCGGCGGCGGTGTCCTGCTGCTACGCTATCTGATCCAGAACGATCCGCAGGCCGTGGGCGAGTAACAGCACCGCCATGTCCGTAACATCAGAGCATATCGTCATCGTCGGTGCCGGCGCGGCCGGTCTGATGGCGGCGCGCGAGCTGGCGCGCGCGGGCAAGACAGTGACGATCCTGGAGGCGCGCGAGCGCTGCGGCGGCCGCATCCATCCGCTGCCTGCTTCGGAGTTCGGCTACCCCGCCGATGGCGGCGCCGAATTCGTCCACGGCGAGGCGCCGGTCACGCGCGCGTTGCTGCGTGAGGCCGGGTTGTCCCTTCAGGGGATCGAAGGCGAGCGGTGGGGCTTTGACGGCGCAGACATCGTGCGCGAGGATCGCCACGATCCGCATGAGGCTGAGCTGCACGCCGTGGTTCGGGAATTGAACGACGACCTCACCGTCGCCGATTTCCTGCGCCGGCATTTTGCCGGCGATGAGCACGCGCGGCTGCGCCATGCGATCGAGCGAATGGTCGAGGGCTACGATGCGGCCGATCCCGAGCGCGCTTCGACGCTGGCGCTGCGCGAGGAATGGATGGCTGGCGGGCACTCTCCGCAGGCGCGGGTCAAGGGCGGCTATGGTGCGATGATCGAGTTCCTGACGGCCGAGTGCCGCAAGCTTGGCGTGATTTTTCGCTTCGGCTGCGTGGTGTCGGCGATCGAGGAGGAGGGCGGCGCGCTCGCCGCTCGCTGTGTCGGCGGCGGGGTACATGGCTGCGATCGCGTGATCCTCACTGTTCCGTTGCCGTTGCTGCGCGAGATCGCGCTCCCGGAGAGCGCGCGCTTGAAGGCGGCGTCTGCCGACGACATCGGCTTCGGTAACGTAATAAAAATCCTGCTGCACTTCAGGCGGCCATGGTGGCGCGAGCGCAAGGAAGAGCTTGCGGACATGAGCTTCCTTTTGACCGACCAGGCCATCCCGGTGTGGTGGACGCAATACCCGGACCGGCATCCCGTGCTGACCGGATGGTTCGGCGGCCCGCGCACGGCAGCGCTGACGCAGCTCGACCCGCAAGCGCTGATCGACGCCGGGCTCGATTCGCTTGCGACCGTCTTCGGCCTCTCGCGCGAAGATCTCGCGCACGAGCTCATCGCGGCCGTTGCGACAAACTGGGCGCACGATCCCTACGCCCGCGGCGCCTATTCCTGGGCGACGCCGCGAACGCGCGAGGCGCAAACGATCCTCGCGCGCGCCGACGGGCCGGTGCTGTTCTCCGGCGAGGCGCTCTATCGCGGAGCCGACATGGGCACGGTCGAAGCGGCGCTGGCGAGCGGCCAACAGACGGCGGGGATGATCTTGCGGGGATAGGCTGACGAGCAAAAAAGGCCCGCATTTCGCGGGCCTTTCGTGTTGCTGCCTCTCGTCTTACCAGCGACTGCCGCCGAAGCCGAACGTCACGCTGGGACCGCCGCCGCCATAATATCCGTACGGTCCGCCGCCGTAATATCCGTGGTGCCGCGGATAATAGCCGTAGCTTCGGTAGTGCGGACGATGAAATCCGGGATGGTGGTGAGGACGCCAGTGATGGCGATAGCCGTGATGGTGGTGCCTGTGCTGCGCGCTGATATCGGTTGACTGGGCCGCTGGCGCGTTCTGTTTTGCGCTTGAATGATCGGCCGCGTTCGCCGCGGATCCGCCTGCAAGCGCCGCAGCACCGACGGCCATCGCGACAAAGAGATACTTCATGTCATCACTCCAGTTGAATGTCGTGTGACAACACATGGTCAGCCGGCGCGTTCCGGCCAGTGCGGGCGTCGAAACGACGCAGTTTCATCGGCGCCCGATTCGCGCGGCTGCGTGCGTCTCGTGAGATTTATTGTCGCATCACCAGCGTCGATCGCAACCCTGCCATCACTCTGCCGCGAATGACGCAATCACGTATCGGTGGCGACGAATTCGCCGTTCAGATTCGACACGTCATCGCGCGAGCGCTCTCCCCTCACGGATGCGGATCGGGAAAGCTGTGACGTTCGGAGAGTGCGCCCAGGATGGCGTCCTTGTCGGCAATGAACGCGCGGCCCTGATGGCGGCCGGTCTGGTGCGGCGAGGTCGCTCCAACCGCCAGCACGAGCAGCGGCAACGACTGGTTCTCCTCGCCAGCCAGCGCGATCACGGCGTGCCGCGGGCGTGGCCACGCGATGCGCTCGACGTCGAGCTTGTCGGCGAGCTGCGGAAACGAGACCAGCAAGCCCTCGATCAGCGCGCAATGCCAGCAATAGAAACGGCGTCCAGGAAAGGCCGGGTCCTCGAAACCAGGTCGCAGCAGAAACAGGCGATCGCGCGTCATGGGTCGCTCCGAGGTACGGCCGCAATGTCAAGACGTGATTCGATGATGTCGCGAAAGGACGCCATGCCGGCGCTGATCAGTCAATCGCTCAACTCAACGTGATCCTCACGCGCGTTGCGCTTGATCCAGCGCAACTCCGGCCAGTGTCTCGCCATGCAATGTCGCCACGACAATTCGAATTGCGGATCGAGGCAAGACATGAAGGCGTATTTCATCGGTGGCGGCGTTGGATCGCTCGCGGGCGCGGCGTTCCTGGTTCGTGACGCGCAGCTGCCGGGGCGGGACATCGTGATCTACGAGGCGCAGCCGCTGGTCGGCGGCAGCCTCGACGGCGCGCTGCTCGCGAACGGCGCTTATTCGCTGCGCGGCGGACGCATGCTCACGACCGATCATTACGAATGCACCTGGGACCTGCTGTCGAGCATTCCCTCGCTCGAACATCCCGGCCTCAGCGTGCGCGAGGAAACCGTCGCGTTCAACACCGAGAACCCTGCGCATTCGCGAGCGCGGCTGGTCGATCGCAACCGCTTCAAGCTCGATGTCTCGCATATGGGATTTTCCGGGCGCGACCGGCTCGAGTTGCTGCGGCTCACGGAGGCCTCGGAGCAGACGCTCGGCAACAGCCGCATCACCGACTGGCTCTCGCCCAAATTCTTCGAATCCAATTTCTGGTACATGTGGCAGACCACTTTCGCCTTCCAGCCCTGGCATAGCGGTCGAGCTGAAACGCTATCTGCATCGCTTCATGAACGAATTCCCGCGCATCGAGACGCTCGCCGGCGTCAAGCGCACCGTCTACAACCAGTATGACGCGATCGTGCGGCCGCTTGCCGACTGGCTCAAGGGGCAGGGCGTTCAGTTCGTGCGCGGCACTGCCGTCACCGACATGGCGATCGAGAGCGAGGACGGACGCTTGCGGGTGCGCCAGCTCGTACTCGACCGCGACGGCCGCACCGCCAATGTCCAGCTCGAGGACGGCGATCTCGTGTTCTTTCAGAACGGCTCGATGACCGACGCCTCGAGCCTGGGCTCGATGACCGAGCCGGCTCCGCGCCTGACCAAGTCCGACAGCCGGGGTTGGGTGCTGTGGGAGAAAATCGCGAAGGGCCGTCCAGAATTCGGCAAGCCGTCCGCGTTCAACGCGTCGATCCCGGAATCCTATTGGCAGTCATTCACTGTCACCTGCCGCGATCCGCGCTTCTTCGACAAGATGGAGGCGTTCTCCGGCAACAAGGCCGGCACCGGCGGTCTCGTCACGTTCAAGGACTCCAATTGGCTGATGTCGGTGGTGCTGTATCATCAGCCGCATTTCGCCGGACAGCCGAACAACGTGCAGGTGTTCTGGGGCTATGCAATGCATCCCGACCGCGTCGGCAATTTCGTGGCCAAGCCGATGTCCGATTGCGGCGGCGCCGACATCCTGAAGGAGCTTTGCGGTCACCTGAATTTCGACCCTGCCGTCTTCGAGGATGCGATCTGCGTTCCCTGTCGCATGCCCTACATCACCAGCATGTTCATGCCGCGCACCGCGGACGACCGGCCGCTGCCGGTGTCCAGGAATTCCGTCAATCTCGCCTTCGTCAGCCAGTTCGTCGAAATCCCCGATGACGTCGTGTTCACCGTCGAATATTCGGTGCGCGCGGCGCAGACGGCGGTCTATCAGCTGATGAAGATCGATCGCCCGGTGCCGCCGGTGACGCGGCACGACAAATCGCTTGCGGTGATCTTCGCGACGCTGGAAAAGGCGTTCACGTGACGGGCGGAGCGACTTGAACGGCAGAGGGCCTCGACTTACGACCGTGCCACAGCCAGCGGCAGGCTGATATGAAAGACGGCGCCTCCCGTCGGCGCGTTCTCGGCCCAGATGCGCCCGCCATGTGCCTCGATGATCGTGCGCGTGATCGAGAGGCCGATGCCCATTCCCTGCGTCTTGGTTGTGAAAAACGGCTTGAAGATTTCGGTTACCTTTTCTGTGCAGATGCCGTCGCCGGCATCTGCGATCGAGATCATGGCCTGATTGTTCGCAAGGCTGGTTCGACCGACGATGCGTCGCCGATCCTCCGGCAGATCGGCCACCGCTTCGATGGCATTCATGACCAGGTTCAGAATAGCCTGCTGGAGCTGCACTTTGTCGGCAGTTACGCGAATATCCAAGGACGATCGATCCGTCGCGAGCGCAACGTCGTAGGTCAGGGCCTGAATGGAAAGGAACCTAAACACATCGCTGACCGTCGCGTTGAGGTCGAGCTCGATCCGCTCTGTGCGGGCCCTCTTCAAAAATGAGCGCACCTGAACGACGATCTCGTTAGCGCGCTTATCGTCTCGGCGAATGTCACCCAGTATCTCGCTGATCACGCCGAGGTCAGGTGCCGGTGTCTGCAACACCTGCTCGGCGGTCTCAGCATTGATCAGAATGGCGGCGAGCGGCTGGCTCAGCTCATGCGCGATCGTCGCAGACATCTCGCCCGCGGTCGCAAGGCGATTCATGTGGGCTAGCTCCGACATGCGTTGGCGTGCCTCGACCTCCGCCTGGAATCGCAGCCTGCGCTCGCGCAGGAGGATGCCGATCATCATCGCCTGCACCAGCACCACGCCGGCGCTGATCATGACACGCCAGTAGTACTGCTCCCAGAAGCTCGGTTCTCGGAAACGCACCTCGCTTCCGGGAGGCAGATGGGCTTCGTCCACATTCCAGAGCTTGAGCTGTCGCCAGTCGAAGATCGGCTTCACGTTATCCCCGGCAACGGGCGGGATGTTCGACGGCGATTCGCCGCCGAGAATCCGCATTGCCAACTGGCCGGCTTCCTGTCCGATGGTTTCGGGCAGCAGCAGGAAGCCGCCAACCCCGGTTCGCCCGAGAAATGTGTCGGAGGTGATAATGATCGGGCGGTTCGCGCGCTCGGCGACGCGCGCAAGCGCCGCGGCCGGCAAATAGTGGGTGCCTTCGCCGTCGGAATACATTGCCGAGGTCAGAATCGCAGAACGAGGGGGCAAGGAGCCGACCCGTTCGCGCACCTCCCGCAGCACCATGCCGGACAGATCGATGATTTCGAGACCCGGCATCGTGGTCGCGAATTCCTGTTTCCAGTGGCCATATATCAGCGGATTTTTCCATGCATCGCCAACGAGGACGACGCCAGTCAAGTCGGGAACGACCGCGCGTGCCGCAGTCAGTATCTGCGCCGGAGACACCTTGGCAAAGATGGCGGTCGTGCCGGGCAGGAACAGCGCGCGCGTCTCGGGCAGATCGGGCACGAAGCCGTAAACCACGGGGGCGGCGGGCCAGATGTCGTGCTTGCGCGCCTGAAGGAATTTCGCCGACGCGACGCCGATCGAGACGATGATGTCGATCGGCCGATGCGCGTATTTGGTCTTGACATGACCGACCAGGCTCTCCTCGTAGTCCGGTCCCGGGAAACGGGCGAGATCGAGGCTTTCGCCGTAGATCACGGTGTGGATTTGCCCATTTTCCTTTGCAGCCGTGCGGATACCGGCGAAAATCTCCGAATAGAATGGCGAACGAAAGTCGGCGTCTTCCAGCACCAGGATAGAGCGCTGCCCCGGACTGTCGGCTGCAGGGCATTCATGTGCCAGGATTGCGAACAGGCAGGCGATCAGGAGCCGTTTGATCGCGATGACCATCCTCATTGCTGACTCTGTGCCTGGCCTGTGTTTGCAACGGGCGCCTCCTCGGTGAGGACGCATCCGAGCATACCTGCCGGTTCCGAAGTTTCAACGAAAGGATTTGATCCGGCTGTGCCGCGCAGGCGGCGGTTCACCTGGCCCCGCATGCAGAGCGAAGAAGGACCGCTATTTGAACGGATCCTGGATCGACGGCGCCGACTGCCTGATACGACGCACGCTCACGGGCGTGCCGTCGGAGACGAACAGCAGTTCGTAGCGACGGCCTTCGCTGTCGGTGGCAGAGCAGGTGACGTCAGTCACCTTCTTGGCGGCGAAATTGCCGGTCTGGCGGCAGAGGCCGGTGGAGGTCTGCTCGGCCGGCACCGGCAGGCCGTCGACCTTGGGACGGTCCTTGGAGTTGAGCAGCATGCGGTCGATCGGCAACTCATAGGAGTTGTCGTCGGCGCGCTTGCCGTTCTCGCCGGAGAACGACACGACGTGATTCTCGTCGGCGGGATCGTCGACCGCGACCGTGAAATTGACCCGGCCCCTGTCGCCGTGGGCGTAGGCCACCGTCTTGCAGGCGAAGGTGCGGCCGGCGACCTTCAACGTCTTGCAGTGGCCGGACATCAGCGCCAGCAAATCGATAAAGGCGGTCTGCTGCCCGGGTGGATTGTTGACGGGAATCGGCGCGGAAGACTCGGCAAAACAAGGGCTTGCCAAGAGGACGAAGGTGGGGACGACGGCGACAGCGAGGATGGGTCGGCAGAGGCGCATCGGAAGGCTCACATGCCAGGGAACCACGGAAAAGTTCCGTCCGACAACCAGCGAACCGCAAATTGGTTGCGATCCCGTTTGCTCAGCCAAGTCCGTCTGAAATACCACCGCGCCACCCCAACGGCGATTCGCCCAGATCGCCCAACCCATTCCCGGCCGGCACTTGCCGCTCGGCCGGTGTTTTTTTCGTGGCGGGGCTATCCCATCGCCGCCTGCCAGCGCGTATCGCGCAGGGACGGGCGGCGGTGCAGGCGGGCGTCGAGCAGCGCGCGGGCGCGGGGCAGGTCGCCGCTGCGCATCAGGGCAACGACAAAAGTGTCCTCGATCAACTCGCGCTGGGCGTGGCTGCCGCCGAGACGCACGACCTCACCGAGAATCGGCGTGAGCGTTTGCACGCATGCCGCGTAGTCCTCGTTGGCAAAGGCCGCCAGTGCGCGGCAGACCGCGGGCACCACGGGACCGGCCGGAAGCTTGCCATCGGCGAGCCTTTGCTCGATGGCGGCAAGACGTGTGGCGAGCGCCTCGCGATTTTGCGTCGCAGCCGCGAACAGCGCCATGTGGATATCGGCGAAGGGCAGGCTCGATTTCGGAAACAGTTTTTGTGCGGCGGCGTCGGCTTCGAGCCAGAGCGCTCTCGGCACGGCGTGGCCGTAAGCCGACAGGCGCCAGAGCAGTGACGCAGCGTCAGTGACGAGATTGAGCGGTGGCGCCTGCGTGGCGTTTGGCTGCAGCACGTCGGCATAGATCGCGAGCGCCCGCGCGGCATCGCCATGCTCCAGCGCGCCGAGCGCCTGATGCCAGCGGATGTGGCCGTGCAAGATTCCGGCGCGATGGTAAGAGGGGATCCAGTCGTCGACGAGCCGGTCGGCCGCTTCGATCGAACCGTCCTCGAACATCGCATGCAGCACGGCGTGCGCGGCATGGGCATTCTGCCGGCGCAGGTCGAAGCCGCGCTCGGTGACGCCGCGGCCGCGACCGACATTGCCGTTCTCGGTCATCGCCCAGCCGTACATAGTGAGGAACCACCAATCCTCGCCATAGTGATGCGCGACGCGCGCGCACAGCTCCTGCCGCGCGCGGTCGTGATCGGCCATGCCGGAGAACGCGTACAGGCCGAACGCGCCGAGCGGCAGCGACAGCACCAATGCGTCGCGCGGCCACGCCTCGACGTGCGTCATCGTCGCCGCGATCGCCTCGGGCAGCCGGCCCTCGATTGCGAGCGCCAGCGTTTCGACATGCGAGCGCTCGCGTTCCGTGCCGCGTTTCGCCACGAGCTCGCGCGCGAGCGCCGCCTTCTGCCGAGCCAGATCGCCTTGCTGATAGAAGCCATGCACGCGGGCGCGGGCGATATGGGGGAGCGCAAAATCCGGATCGAGCGCAATCGCGCGCTCCAGCGTTTCCGCCGTGCCGGTCCAGCCCGCGAGCATGAGGTCGACGCCCTCGCGATAAGCGGATGCCGCCTCTGGCGAAGAGGTGGAGAGCGGCAGGCCGTAGCGATCTTCGAGGGCCATTCCTGTCTCCGGCTCAGGCCGTCCGCGCGCGGCGTCCTTCGATCGGATAGGCCGGGTCGTTGTAGCCCGGCGTCGAGGGATGACCCGGCACGACCAGTCTGTCGATCAGCGCCTCGTCCTCGGCAGTGAAGCGATAGGCGAGCGCGCCGGTGTAGCCTTCCCATTGCTCCTCGGTGCGCGGACCGGCAACGATCGAGGAGACAAAAGCGGAGTTCAGCACCCAGGCGACCGCAAACTGGCCTGCGGTGATGCCCTTTTTCTCGGCGTGGGCCTTGATCTCCTGCGCCAGCTGGAGCGATTCCGGCCGCCATTCGGTCTGCATCATGCGCGTATCGTTGCGGCCTGCGCGGGTCTCCTTGTCGGGAGCCGCGTCGGGCTTGTATTTGCCGGTCAGCACGCCGCGCGCCAGCGGGCTGTAGGGCACGATGCCGAGGCCGTAATAGGAGCAGGCCGGGAAGTGCTCGACTTCGGGCATGCGATTCATGGCGTTGTAATAGGGTTGGCTCACAGCGGGACGGTCGATGCCGAGCCGGTCGCAGATGTTGCAGATTTCGGCGACGCGCCAGGCGCGGTAGTTCGAGACGCCGAAATAGCGCACCTTGCCGGCGCGGATCAGGTCGCCCATCGCGCGCACCGTCTCCTCCAGGGGCGTAGAATGGTCTTCCTTGTGCAGATAATAGATGTCGATGTGGTCGGTGCCGAGCCGCTTCAGGCTCTCATCCGCCGCTTGCAACACCCAGCGGCGGGACAGGCCGACACGGTTGGGATCCTCGCCCATGGGGTTCGCAAGTTTCGTCGCGAGCACCCAGGCGTGACGGTTGTTGCCGATGGCGCGTCCCACGACCTCTTCGGATGCGCCCTTCGAATAGGCGTCCGCGGTGTCGATGAAGTTGATGCCGGCCTCGTGCGCCTTCGCGATGATCCGCTTTGAGGTGGCTTCATCGGTCGGCCCGCCGAACATCATCGTGCCCAAGCAGATCGGCGACACTTTGAGGCCGCTGCGGCCGAGTTGGCGGTATTGCATGGGGCGCGTCCTTAGCTGCTGCTTCGGGCGACAGCATAACCGTCTCACTCCGTCATTGCGAGCGCAGCGAAGCAATCCAGAGATGCGTCTGCGGCGGCTGTCTGGATTGCTTCGCTGCGCTCGCAATGACGCGGTTGGGGAGCTGCTTGCTACGCTCTCAGCTGTCATCGCCTGGCTTGACCGGGCGATCCGGTATTCCGAGAGGGCTGTAGTTTAATCGAGAAGCCGCGGCGTACTGGATTCCCCGCCTGCGCGGGGAATGACAGCGGTGGGTATCGCTCCTACCCCGGCCCCTTCAAGATCTTGAACACACCATTGGCCATCACCACGCAACGATCGTCCACCGTCACCTCGGTGCTCATGAAGATCAGGCTGCGCGTCGCGCGCACCACGCGCGGGCGGGAGATCAGGATGTCGCCGATCTGGCCAGCTTCGACGAAATGGGTGTCGAGCTGCACCGTCGCCATGAACTCCTTGCCGGAGACGTAGCGGGCGGTCATGCCGCAGGTACGGTCCGCGAACGTCATCATCACGCCGCCCTGGACCATGCCGCGGCGATTGTGGTGCTTGTCCTCGGTCGCGAGTGCGAATTCGTATTGGCCGTCGACCTTGCGCTCCCACAGCGGGCCGATCAGATGCATGAAGCCCGTGGTCTCCAGAATGGTCCAGCCTTCTGCCTTCAGCCGTGCGGCTGTCTTATTGGTCATGTCGTCCATTCCTGAGCGGGTCGTGCGATTTCATTTCATCGGGGCCGGACGTGGTGTAGTCAAGCATCATGAGACCGTTCGACGATGCCACACGGCGGAATATCGCGGCCGCCTGCGCGGCCTTCACGCGGCTGCCGGAGGACGAAGCGCCGGCGGCGTTGAAGCGCGCCGCGGTGGCAGTTGCGCTGACTGCGGCCAGCGAGAGCGATGAGACGGCGTTGCTGCTCACGCTGCGCGCATCGCATCTGCGCGCCCATCGCGGTCAATGGGCCTTGCCCGGTGGACGCTGCGATGCCGGCGAGACGCCGGTCGAGGCGGCGCTGCGCGAACTCGACGAGGAGCTAGGCCTCCACCTCACCAGCGCGGAGGTGCTCGGCACGCTCGATGATTATCCGACCCGCTCGGGCTATCTGATTACGCCAGTCGTGGTCTGGGCCGCCGATAGTGCCGCGATCAAACCAAACCCGGACGAGGTCGCCTCCGTCCATCGCATCGCGCTTGCGACGGTCGAGCGCTCCGACGCTTTCGATTTCGTCGTGATCCCCGAGAGCACGCGCCGTGTGATCCGCTTTCATCATCAGTCGAGCCTGATCCACGCGCCGACGGCGGCCCTGATCTACCAGTTCCGCGAGGTGCTGGCGGGGCGGCACACCCGCGTCACCGAGCTGGAACAGCCGGTATTCGCCTGGAAGTGACGCGAGGCGAAAACGAGGTAAACGACGTGTTAACGTGACGGTTACCGGATGCCTGCTAAGAGGGCAGCATGCATCAATCGATTCGAAATGCCGTGAGACTGGTTCCACTCGCGCTCGTCCTGCTCGCGCCCGCTGCGCGCGGTGGCGAATCCGACGCGCTGCCGCCGGCCGTCCGGAATGCCAAAGCCCAGCTGTTGTCGCAATTTTTCGCGCAAGGCGGTGCGTCGCCCGCCGTGCTGGAATATCGCCGCAAGCTGCAGGAGTATCAGGCGGCGCGTGCGGCCTTCGACGAGGAAGCCGGCGTCTATTGGAGCCAGATCTCCGAGAAGCGGAAAGGTCGCAACGCCAAGCGGCGCAGCGGGCAGCAGATCACGCTCGACGATTACGTGCTGGAGCATCCGCCGCTTTATAACGGGCCGAAACGGCCAGTGAATCCGGAGCCGGAGGAAACCCCGGACCGCCCGACGAAAAAGCCGATCCCCGTGGTCGCCGATCTGCTGCGCGCGGCGCAGGAACTCTACCAGTTCACGCCGCAGCGGCCGTCCAACGAAGTCGAATTCAAGCGCGTCTATGCACGCTACGCGCTGGCCTCGGGGCTGACGCGCGAGCAGGCGGTGCGGGTCTATGCGTTCGAGACCGGCGGCACCGGCAGTTATGACGTGCAGGCGGGAATCGAGCATGGCGGCAAGCGCGCCATTTCGACCGCGATGGGCTACAACCAGCTGCTGACGACCAACAGCGTCGAGCTGCTGGCCGAGCAAGGCCATGAGTTCATCCGCGCGCTCTCCGATAAGGTCGCGCGGACCTCGGGCCCGGCGCGCCAGTCGCTCGAGCACAAGCTCACCGTTCTCAAGAAAATGGTGGCGCACGCCAAATCGGTGCCCGACACCTGGTCGGAGCACGAGAAGATCGGCAACACCGCGCAGGGCTGGGCCATGCATGCCATGGTGCTCGACATCGATATCGGGCCGATGCTGCAGACCCACAAGCTGCTCACGTCGGTGCTGTTCGCGCGCGCCAAGGGCTATAGCCGCCCGCTCAGCGCGGCCGAGCTCGAGATGATGAACCTCACCGGCGACGGCACCGGCCTCGACATGGTGACGATGCCGCAGGCGATGCGCGAGCAGGTGCCGACGTCGAACTTCTTCCAGCGCGGCGGCTACGAGCGCAATCCGGTCGCGATCCGCCACAACACGGTGGCGAAGCTGCTGGCGGTGACGGATACGAGGATGGACAGCAACAGCAACAATGCCGGCGCGCGGGAGCTGGCGGGGGCGTTTTAGGCGGCGGTAGCTGTCATGCCACGCGCAGGCGGGGCATCCAGTACGCCGCGGCGTTTCGGTTTAAGCACAACCGCCTCTGAAATAATGGATCGTCCGCCTTCGCGGACGATGACACCGAGTGTGGCGGCGCTGTCGCCCGCCGTCCCGTCCCTACTGATCCGACCCGAACTTGAACTTGCCGTCGCCTTCCAGATACGGGCCGCTGCGCATGTAGAGCTGGCCGTTGTGGCCGATGAAGAACAGCGTGCCTTTCGGTACCTTCTTGGCGCCCTTCAGAAGTTCACCGGCATTGCTGGTGCCCATCTTGTAGGAAAAGGTCTTGCCGTCCTTGTCATAGGCGTAGCCGGTGTCGGGCTTGAGCTCCCAAGGTGTCGCAGCGGTCTGCGCCAATGCGGGCGCAGCAAACGCGCCGAGCACGGCCGTCACCAAAAAGATCTTTGTTGAAATTGCCATCACCCTATCCTCCCCATCGAGGCGCCCGGCTTGAACAAATCACGAACGATGCATCCGGGTCAATTTGCGAAAGCGCCGCAGCGCATCACGTCTTGCCCAGCAGTTTGTGATTTTCCCTTCGTCCCCGCGCGACTATGTTCCGCTTTCCGTCTAGAACGCAATTCGACAAAAACATTGGGTAGGGGATGATTCGAATGAACCTCGTCATTAAAGCTTGCTGGGCCGCCGGCCTGTTGCTGACGGCGCTCACGCCGGCCGCCCGGGCCGATGATTACCAGCTCAGCCACAACCAGCGGATTTCGTGCAGCCGTGGCCTGGCCCCGGGCAAGCTGAACACCGCGACCTGCAAGTCCTACACTTATCTCTTCAACACCAAGACCTCGGAATATTTCCGTTGCCAGGTCTCGCTGGCGCTGACCCGCGACAACAAGGAAGTCATCAACGTCCAGACCGACGGCGCCTGCACCAAGAAGCCGCGCATCTTCGAGACCGATGGCCATTACGATTTCGACGCCACCGAGACCGAGCCTCCGAACACCAATTCGTTCTTCGGCCCCGGCGGCTACTCGGTCTGGGCTGCCGACGTCAGCGCGCAGAAGGTGCGCGGCTGCATCATCATCTCCTCGGGCCTCGGCTCCGACATCTCCAAATGCCTGGACATGACCTTCCAGTGAGGGGCTGCCCCGACCCGGCTGCGCCACCTCGCCGCACCCGCTGAGTTCCCCAAAAATCGAGGCAGGACAGCCATTTACCGCAGTCCTGTTTTGACTTTTGGATGGGTTGACCCGCACCCCTCATCCGGCCAACTTCCCGGCCGGTTTGGGGAGTGGAAAGATCATGAAACGGACGATTTTCGGCGTGGCCGCGGCTCTTGCGCTGGCGGCCTCCGCGCCTTGCGCGCAGGCGCAATCCTTCATCAACGTGCTGACCGGCGGCACCTCCGGCGTCTACTATCCGCTCGGGGTCGCGATCGGGAAGATCTACGGCGACAAGATTCCGAACGTGAAGACGCAGGTGCAGGCCACCAAGGCATCAGTCGAGAATCTGATCCTGCTCCAGCAGGGTCGCGGCGAGATCGCGTTCACGCTGGGCGACTCGCTGAAAGCGGCCTGGGACGGTGACGAGGAGGCGGGCTTCAAGTCCAAGCTCGACAAGCTCAGGACCATCGGCGCGATCTATCCGAACTACATCCAGATCGTCGCGACCGCCGAGAGCGGCATCAAGACGCTGGCGGACCTCAAGGGCAAGAGTCTGTCGGTCGGCGCGCCGAAATCGGGCACGGAGCTCAATTCGCGCGCGATCCTGGCAGCGGCCGGCATGAGCTACAAGGATCTCGGCAAGGTGGAGTATCTGCCGTTTGCCGAATCCGTCGATCTCATGAAGAACCGCCAGCTCGGCGCGACGCTGCAATCGGCCGGCCTCGGCGTGGCCTCGCTGAAGGATCTGTCGACCTCGAGCCCGATCACGGTGGTGTCGGTGCCGAAGGAGACCGTCGACAAGATCGGCCTGCCCTTCATCGCGGCGACCATTCCCGCCAACACCTACACCGGGCAGGACAAGGACGTGCCGACCGCCGCCGTGGTCAACTACCTCGTCACCAGCTCGGCGGTGTCGGACGATCTCGCCTACCAGATGACAAAACTAGTCTACGAGTCGCTGCCCGAGCTCGCCAACGCGCATGCGGCCGGCAAGGAGATCAAGCTCGAGACGGCCGCCAGCGGCAGCCCGGTTCCGCTGCACCCCGGCGCGATCCGCTATTACAAGGAAAAGGGGCTGATCAAGTAATCAGCTTTCGTTATCGGGCGTCATGGCCGGGCTTGTCCCGGCCATCCACGTTCCAGGAGCAGGCGAGAAAGTCCGTGAATGCCCGGGACAAGCCCGGGCATGACGGTCTGGAGGCGTCGTGCAATGTTATAAGCGCTGGACGGTTGGGGTCATATCGATGTTGCAGGCAGAGGGCAGCGAAGCGCCCATCAAGGTCGAGTTCGACAATTTCGAGCACGGTTTTCCAGAAGGCTTTGGCCCGGGCTGGTGGGGCACGCTCGCCTATTGGATCGGCATCGCCTTCGCGACCTTCCAGCTTTATGTCGCGGCCTTCAACTATCTGCCGAGCCAGGTGGTGCGCGGCGTCCATGTCGGCTTCCTCATCCTCCTCACCTTCGGCCTGATCGGCAATTTCACTGCCAAAAGCGATTTCGGCCGCGCGATCGGCTGGCTGATCGGCGGCGCGGGCTTTCTGTGCGGGCTCTATCAATGGATCTTCTATGCGGATCTGATCGCACGTGACGGCGATCCGACGCGCCTCGATCTCGTGGTCGGCACGCTGCTCGCCGTCCTGATCTTCGAAGGCACCCGGCGGCTGATGGGCGCGGCGCTCCCGCTGATGTGCGGCGCCTGCCTCGTCTACTGGTTCTTCGGCCAGTATCTGCCGTCGCCGCTCAACCATCGCGGCTATGATTTCGACCAGATCGTCACGCATCTGTCGTTCGGCACCGAGGGCTTCTACGGCGTGCCGATCTACGTCTCGGCGACCTACATCTTCCTGTTCATCCTGTTCGGCTCGTTCCTGGAGCGCGCCGGCATGATCCAGCTCTTCACCGACGTTTCCCTTGGATTATTCGGCAGGACCCGCGGCGGCCCGGCCAAGGTCGCGGTGTTCGCCTCGGGCATGATGGGCACGATCTCCGGCTCCGGCGTCGCCAACGTCGTCACCGTCGGCCAGTTCACGATTCCGCTGATGATCAGGTTCGGCTATCGCCGCGCGTTCGCGGCCGGCGTCGAGGCGACAGCCTCGATGGGCGGACAGATCATGCCGCCGGTCATGGGCGCGGTTGCCTTCATCATGGCGGAGACGCTCGGCGTCCAGTATTCGGAGATCGTGAAAGCCGCGGCGATTCCCGCGATGCTCTATTTCGCCTCCGCCTTCTGGATGGTGCATCTGGAAGCCGGCAAGCACGGCCTCACCGGCATGAAGCGCTCGGAGATTCCAAGCGCCTGGAAGGCGCTGGTGACGCGCTGGTACCTCGTGTTGCCGCTCGCGGCGCTGGTCTACATGCTGTTCGAAGGCTTTACGCCGCTCTATGCCGGCAGCATGGGCCTTGCGCTGACGGTGGCGCTGATCCTTGGCACCGCCATCACGACGGGCGCGCCTTCGATGGCGATCCGCTATATCTTCTGGATCGGGCTCGCGCTCGTCGTCGCCGCGCTCTCGCGCGACGGCCTTCAGATCGTGCCGGTCGCCTGCGTCGTCGTCGCGCTGATCGTGGTCACTGCGTTCGTGCGCGGTGGATTTTCCGCCCTGCGCGCCTGCCGCGATGCGCTGGCTGAAAGCGCGAAATCCGCCATCACCGTCGGCATGGCTTGCGCCATTGTCGGCGTCATCATCGGCATGATGTCGCAGACCGGCGTCGGCACCATCTTCGGCGGCTGGGTGATCGGCCTCGGCGAGAAGAGCCTGTTCCTGGCGCTGATCATGACCATGCTGCTGTCGATCCTGCTCGGCACCGGCATCCCGACCATTCCGACCTACATCATCACGGCAGCGCTCGCGGCGCCCGCGCTGGCCAAGCTTGGCGTGCCCCTGATCGCAAGCCACATGTTCGCGTTCTATTACGGCATCATGGCAGACCTCTCGCCGCCGGTGGCGCTGGCGGCGTTAGCCGCAGCACCGATCGCGAAGGAGAATCCGGACAAGATCGGCTGGGAGGCGATGCGCATCGCGCTCGCCGGCTACGTCATCCCCTTCATATTCGTCTATTCGCCGGCGCTGATGCTGCAGGGCGGCGATCCCATGGCGGCCAAGCTCGGCTTCTACGGCGCGGTGGCACTGGCGACCTTGAAGGCCTTGGTGGCGATCGCGCTGTTCGGCATGGTCGCGATCGGATTCCTGTTCACGCGCCTGACGTTCCTCGAACGTCTTGTCGCGCTCGGTGCCGCGTTCTGCCTGCTCGGGGACTTCCCGTTCAGCGACACCGTGGGCTTCCTGCTCGCAGCGGCCATCGTGCTGTGGCAGTGGCGGCAGCGTCCGCCGTCGCCGGTCGAGGCGGTGTGAGCCTCTGCTTCGTCACAGCCTCAGGCGTGAAGGCGCTGGCGCTGTCCGCGTTCACGCTGGTGTGGACGCATTCGATCGCGAAGGTCGACTGGCAGGAAGACTGGCGCGTCACCCCCGCCGGGCTCGAACTGACGCAGGCACGCGTGAAGGGCACCGGCCCCGGCATGGAGCCGCCGCCCGAGGCGCGCCTCGTCGACGGCTGGTTTCAATGGAAGCCTGCGCGCGCGCCGATGCCGGAGGTCGTGCTGGGCAATTCCGGCGCGGCTGGCGAATGGCGGCTATGCCATGACGGCAAGTGCCGGACGTTGTCCGAGATTGTCGGTCATCCCATTGGTGCTAACGTCACAAAGATGAGCGTCTGCAAAGATCCGTAGCCGGATGGAGCGAAGCGTAATCCGGGCTACAAGAACAAGAATAGGGGAGAAACGCGATGGATCGGCTCAAGGGCAAGGTTGCGATGGTCGTGGGCGCCGGCTCGATCGGGCCGGGTTGGGGCAACGGCAAGGCCACCGCGGTGACGTTTGCGCGTGAGGGCGCGCAGGTGTTTTGCGTCGATCGCAATGGTGCGGCCGCCGAGGAGACCGCGAAGATCATCACGGACGAGGGCGGCAAGGCGATGGCGTTCACCGCCGATGTGTCGCGAGCAGCCGAGATCGAGGCTATGATCGCGGCGTGCTTGAAGGCCTATGGCTGCATCGACGTGCTCGACAACAATGTCGGCATCGCCGAGATGGGCAGCGTGGTCGATGTCGCCGAGGAGAGCTGGGATCGCGTCTTCACCGTCAACCTCAAGAGTGCCTATCTCGCCATGAAGCACGTCGTCCCCGTCATGGTGAAGCAGGGCGGTGGCTCCATCATCAACATCTCCTCGATCGCCTCGATCCGGCATGTCGGGATTTCCTATGTCAGCTACAACGCCAGCAAGGCGGCGATGAACCAGTTGACGCGCTCCACCGCGGTCGAGTTCGCCAAGAACCATGTGCGGGTGAACGCGATCCTACCCGGCCTGATGAAGACGCCGATGGTGGAGCATTCCGCGGGCCTCGCCAACAGCTACGCCAAGGGCGACGTCGAGGCGATGTGGCGCGCCCGCGATGCGCAAGTGCCGATGGGTCACATGGGCGAGGCCTGGGACGTCGCGAATGCCGCGCTGTTCCTGGCCTCGGACGAAGCGAAATATGTGACGGGGATCGAGCTCGTGGTGGACGGCGGGATCACGTGCAAGGCGGGGGCGTAGCCCCTTGCTCGTCGCCCTGGCGTAAGCCAGGGCCCATTGCCACACGGCTAGGTTTGGCGAAGACTGCCGGCTCCAGCCGGTGTCAGCAATCGGCATTCGGGGTAATGGGTCCTGGCTTTCGCCAGGACGACGACTGAACCCTACTGCGCCAGCGCTAGAATCCCGCCTGCAAACGAATGCCACGCCGCAGTCTCGCTGATCGGCCAGTTCAGCACCTTCACCGCCAGCATGGCCAGCGTCCCGGTGATGTAGACCGGATGCACGCGGCCCTCGGTGCGCCAGTCGCGTACCATGGCGACGACGAGCAGCAGCGAGGCGACCATCGCGGGCGCGATGGTAACCGGCACCGGCGGCGGCCCGGGCGGTCCCGGAGGCGCGAGAAAGGTGAGAAACCAGCGCGCGATCGCGGCATCGAGGATGGAGACCGCGGCGAGCAGCATCAGGCGTTTGTGAATCTCGGGCTTTCGCGTGTTCATGATCGCGAGCACGAACACCACTGCGAAGAACGCGATCCCGCTCATCGGCACGATCGAGAAGGCGATGCCGGCCTCTTTCTGTCCGAGCGCGGCGGAATGCTGCATCACATGTACGGAGGCGAGGAAGCCGAAGATCGTCATCGCGGTCGCGAGCGAAACGCCGGCGATGCCGAGCGCACGGTGATTGACCACGCGACCTGAGGCGGCGAGCCAGGTCTGGATCACGAAATAGAGAGACCAGGTGAAGAACAACAGACCGTGGAAATGAATGACGGGGCTTGCGGACAGTGTCCGGTTGGCGAGCGGCACAAAATAGGTCGGTGCGAAGCCGAGAAAGGCGGTGGCCGCGCAGGCCAGTGCCATTTGGAGATAGAAATATCGTGCGGGCGACGCATCTCGCGCGCGCACACGACGGTCGTCGATCAGGGTCGTCATGAGGGATGAGTCTGGAGAGGCGGCGTTTGGTTCAAGCCCCTAGCCACCTGTGCAGGGCTCTTGTTGGGGGATTGGGATTTAACCCCCTGCGCTCAATTCTGCGCGATCGAGCTCTTCCTCGATCCGATGGAACGCATCGTCGCCGATCACTTCCCTGGCGCGAAGGTCGAAGATCGATTTGCGCGCGGCCGCGATACCTCGGCGGCGCAGCGGATCGGCGGGCAGTTCGCCGTTGGTGATGCCGCCATGGGGATCGTCGTCCGCCTGCATCAGGATGGCGCGATATTCGAGTCGCAGGATTTCAGCCTCCTCGGATGGATCGTCCTCGATCGCGTCGAGCGCCGCGCGATAGGCGACGGCCCGGGCGCGCGCGACCTCGATGCCGACGGGATCGTCATCTTTGAGGCCGAACGCCAGGATCAGCGGCCGCAGCGTCAGGCCCTGAACGACCAGCGTGCCGAGCACGACGGCAAACGCCGAGAAGACGATGAAGTCACGATGCGGAAAGTTTTCCGGCAAGGCAAAGGCGGTGGCGAGCGTGACGAGGCCGCGCATACCGCACCAGGAGATGATGAGGCCGCCCTTGGGCGAGGCGACCTGCTTCGGATCCTTGGGGTGATAGATCCCATGCGCGATCAGCGCGCGCAGCGTCGTGCGGTAGAATGTGATCCAGGCCAGGCGCACCAGGACCACGGTGAGCAGGATCCAGGCCGCGGCCACGCAATATTCCCAGCGCACGTCTGCATCGAGCCGCGTCCAGATCGGCCGCATCTGCATGCCGATCAGCATGAAGGCGAGCACGTTGAGCACGAACACCATAGTCTCCCACACCGCATAGGAAGGCACCCGCAGCCGCGCCGGCATGCGTGCCCCCGCCGTGCGCGCGATGGTGATGCCGTAGACCACGATGGTGAGGATGCCGGAGAGACCGAGATGCTCGGCGGCAATCCAGACCATGAAGGTGGTGGCGAACTGCACGATGATCGCGCTCGGCGCTTCCTTCACGCGTTCCATGAACAGCGGGATGATGCGGCCTGCGACCAGGCCCGCGACGACGCTGCCGACCAGCGCCAGCGCCATGGTCGGCGCGACCTGGCTCCATACCAGATGCTCGGTGGCAACCGTGCCGACGGCGATGCGATAGATCAGGAGCGCGGTCGCGTCGTTGAGCAGGCTCTCGCCTTCCAGGACCTTCACCATGCGATGAGGCAGCTTGACCTGGCTCAGGATCGCAACCGCGGCGGCCGCATCCGGCGGGGCCACGATGGCGCCGAGCGCAACCGCGGCGGCCCAGGGCATATCAGGCATCAGCCGGTGCGCGACGTAGGCCACGCTGGCCGTGGTCAGGCCGACGGCGGCGACGACCAGGGTGGCGACTGGAACCCAATTGTTGCGGAGATCGCGCAGCGAGGTGTCGAAGGCGGCATCGAGCAGGACCGGTGCGACAAAAAGAGCCAGTGCCAGGTCGGGCTCCAGCGTCCAGGACGGGCTCGACGGCACAAAGGCGATCAGTGCACCCCCGATCGCGAGAAAGGTCGGGTAGGGGACCTTGATCCGCCGCGCCAGCGCCGATAATCCAACGGCGCCGAGCAGAAGCACGATGATCCATTCGAATGTCGACACGTTGATCCCCGAAACCGATTTGAGCGGCGCCACAAGCTAGCACCAATCCGGCCGTATGATGGATAGTGCAGCCCCAAGGCAAGACCTCAACCCGGACCTTAACTCAAGACTTTCCGACTGTGACGAGCATGCGTTTTCTCATTCAATGGTCCGGCGCCGCGGTGCTCTTCGCGCTCTCGTTCGTCGTGGCTCATGCCGCGACCGGCGGCGAACCGGCCGCGGTCCCGCAGGTCGACATCGCGCCGTGCCTCGCGGCCGCCGCAGCCGACGATATCGACAAGGCCGTCACGGCCTGCGCCGCCGTGATCGACAACGAGAAGACGGCGAAGGCCGACCTGATCAAGGCGCTGATCGCGCGCGGCGCGCTGTTTGCCCGGCATGATCAGGTCGACCGCGCAATCGCTGACGACAGCCGCGCCCTGGAGCTCGATTCCGGTCTCGCCGATATCTTCAACGCGCGGGGCGAACTCTGGCTGAGGAAGGGTGACAAGCCCAAGGCGGTGCAGGATTTCGGCGCGGCATTGAAGATCGATCCGAACCACGAGAAGGCCAAGGTCAACCACAAGGCGATGGCGCGCGAGATCGAGCGGATCGGCGCGCAGATGGCGGTCGCGGGCAAGCCCAGCTTCATTTGCAAGGGTGCGCGCCGTCCCGTCGAGAAGGCGATCTGCGCCAACCGCGAGCTCGCTGATCTCGACCGTGAGGTCTTTGCCGCCAACGCGCGCGTGTTGCGCGAAGCCCGCAATGCAGGCGAAGCGAAGGCGCTTCAGCGCGAGCAGGACGATTTCATCGCCCGCCGCAACGCCGGGTTCGGCCGGCCGGGGTACGATTTGAAGAAGGCAATGCAGAAGCGGCTGCAGCGGCTCAACGGGGTGGACGGGTATTGAAGCTTTAGGGCCTCCGCAACCTCAAACCCGGGCATGACGCCTTCTCGTGAGAAGGGCGCTGGTGCGCCCCTGACTGGCTCAATTTTGAACCCATCGCGTCCCCGCCGCGACAATGGTGAAAGCCTGATGTCCCGGAGCCCTATGCCATGTGCGGCACGCATCCTTCCGCGCAAATGCTCTCGTTTGCAAAAATCTCGTTTCGCTCGCTCCTGCTTAGCGCGGCAATGAGCGTCGTCCTCGTCGCCCCTGCCTCGGCCGGCGTCGATTGCGTGATGGGGAGCAAGGCCGCTCCGGCTGAGCTGATCCCGGCCTGCAGCGCCACCATTGACCAGGCCTCAATTCCATCCTCCGATCGCGCCGCGGCGTTGCTGGTGCGCGCCGACGCCAATGCGCGGACCTCGGGCGGCCTCACGCAGGCGCTGCGAGATATCGATCGCGCCATTGCGCTCGATGGCAAGAACGCAAAAGCCTGGCGCCTGCGCGGCGATCTCCTCCGCGAGGCCGGCGGCGATCTCAACCGCGCCGCGGCGGACCTCAGCAAGGCCATCGAGCTCGATCCGCAAGATTCGGAATCTTACGAGCTGCGCGGCGTGGTCTACACCAACCAGCGCCGGCTCGACCGCGCGCTTGCCGATTACGATCAGGCGATCAAGCTAAAGCCTGACAATGCACAGGCCTGGTCAGACCGCGGCGTGACCTATTATCTCGGCGGCGACAACGAGAAGGCGGTCCGCGATCTCAGCGAGGCGTTGCGGCTCGATCCGAACCGGCCGCGCAGCTACACCAATCGTGGCGCCGCCTACAAGAAGCTCGGCCAGCTCGACAAGGCGGTTGCCGACGACGGCGAGGCGATCAGGCTCGATCCGAAGGTGCCCGAATATTACGACAATCGCGGGCTGTCGCTGGCCGCGATGGGCGAGTACGACAAGGCGATTGCCGATTACGATCAGGCGCTCCGGCTGGCACCGCGGCCGAATTTCTTCACAAACCGCGGCGATTCCTACCACCTCAAGGGCGAGCTTGGCGCGGCGCTGAGCGATTACGAGGCCGCGCTGAAACTGGATCCGAATTTCGCGCAGACCTACAATAACCGCGCCGTGCTCTACAAGAAGATGGGCGAACGCAGGAAGGCGCTGGCCGACTACGAGACCGCGCTGCGGCTCGATCCCGGCAATGACAACGCCGCCGCCGGCCGCCGCGCCATGATCGCGGAGATCGCGAAATTCGGCGGCGAGCCGCTGCGGCCGCTCGCTGCGAATTCCGGCAATGGCCCGTCGTTCGATTGTGCCACTGCGAAGCGCGAGGTCGAGAAGGTGATCTGTGCCGATCCGCAACTGGGTGTGCTCGACCGCCAGATCGCCGAGACCTACGAGCGCGTGCTGAAATCGGCCGGGTCCCGCTCGGCCGGCGAGCTCCGTCGCACCCAACGCGACTTCCTCGCCACCCGCAATACGAGCTTCGGGCGCCCGGGCTATGATCTCAGGAAGGTCATGCAGGACCGGCTGCAGCGGCTCAATGCGATGGATAGCTGAGCACTGTTCTTTTCAGCTTGAACCGCGGCCCGTTCCCGGGAAAATACCCCTCAAACATGGCTGGTACTTGATCCCTGTCATGGCGGGACGTTTGTCCTGCCACAAGGTCAAGCCTAGGCGAATAAAGGGAACGGGAGCGCGGGAATGAACGTCCGAGGGAACGTCGACGGAAAGAGCCTCTATCACGAGGTTTATGCGCGCTCGCTGGCCGACCCTGAGGGCTTTTGGGCCGAGGCGGCTAAGGAAATCGACTGGATCGAGCCGCCGAAAAAGCTCTTCGATCCCTCGCAGGGCGTCTACGGCCGCTGGTTCAGCGGTGGTGTCGTCAACACCTGCTACAACGCGCTCGACCGCCATGTCGAACGCGGCCGCGCCGACCAGATCGCGCTGATCCATGATTCGCCGCTGGCAAATAGCGTCACCAAATTCACCTACGCCGAACTGCTGGCCGAAGTGCAGGCGCTCGCCGCCATCATGCAGGATTTTGGTGTCGCCAAGGGCGATCGCGTCATCCTCTATATGCCGATGGTCCCGGAGGCCGTCGTCGCGATGCTCGCCTGCGCGCGCATTGGCGCGGTGCACTCCGTGGTGTTCGGCGGCTTTGCCGCGAAAGAGCTCGCCACCCGCATCGACGATGCGCAGCCAAAGTTGATTCTGTCGGCGAGCTGCGGCATCGAGCCCGGCCGGATCGTGCAGTACAAGCCGCTGCTCGACGAGGCGATCAGGCTTGCGGGCGCAAAGCCGAAGGCCTGCATCGTGCTGCAACGTTCGCAGCTCGTCTGCGCCCTGACGCCCGGCCGCGACTATGATTGGGCGGGCCTGCGCCGCAAGGCGATGAACGACGGCAAGAAGGCGCCTTGCGTGCCCGTCGCCGCCACCGATCCGCTCTATATCCTCTATACGTCAGGCACGACCGGCATTCCCAAGGGCGTCGTGCGCGACAATGGCGGCCATCTCGTCGCGGTGAAATGGTCCATGTTCAACCTTTATGGCGTCAAGCCGGGCGAGGTCTGGTGGTGCGGCTCCGACATCGGCTGGGTGGTCGGCCACAGCTACATCGTCTACGGACCGCTGCTGCACGGCGCGACCTCGATCATGTATGAGGGCAAGCCGGTCGGCACGCCCGATGCCGGCGCATTCTGGCGCGTGATCAGCGAGCACAAAGCTGTCGCCTTCTTCACTGCGCCGACCGCATTCCGCGCGATCCGGAAAGAAGATCCGGAAGGAAAATTCATTCGGCAATACGACCTCTCGACCTTCCGTACGCTGTTCCTGGCTGGCGAGCGCGCCGATCCGCCAACGGTGGAATGCGCGGAGCAGCAGTTGAAAGTGCCTGTGATCGACCATTGGTGGCAGACCGAAACCGGCTGGTGCATCGCCGGCAATCCGGTCGGCTTAGGCCAGCTGCCGGTGAAGCACGGCTCGCCGACGGTGCCGATGCCGGGTTATCAGGTCGACGTGGTCGACGAAGCGGCAAAGCCGGTCGGCCCGAACACCATGGGCTCGATCGTCATCAAGCTGCCGATGCCGCCGGGCTGCCTGCCGACGCTTTGGAATCAGGACGAACGTTTCAAGGAAGCCTATCTCACCGAATTCCCCGGCTACTACAAAACGTCGGATGCCGGCTACAAGGACGAAGACGGCTATGTCTTCGTCATGGGACGCACCGACGACATCATCAACGTCGCCGGCCATCGGCTCTCCACCGGCGGCATGGAGGAGATCCTGGCTTCGCATCCCGATGTTGCCGAATGCGCCGTGCTCGGCGTCAAGGACGCGATCAAGGGCGAGGTGCCCTGCGGCTTCCTGGTGCTCAAGGCGGGTGTGAAACGGGCCCCGGCCGAGATCGAGAAGGAGATCGTCGCGCTGGTGCGCGACAAGCTCGGTCCCGTTGCCGCGTTCAAGCTCGCCATCACCGTCGGCCGCCTGCCCAAGACGCGATCCGGAAAGATCTTGCGCGGCACCATCAAGAAGATCGCAGATGGTGAAGCCTGGACCATGCCGGCGACGATCGAGGACCCCAAGGTGCTGGACGAGATCGGCGATGCGCTGAAGGGGCGGGTGTGAGGTTTGTAATGGGGCTT
Source organism: Bradyrhizobium sp. 40 (assembly GCF_023100925.1). Classification (NCBI taxonomy): domain Bacteria; kingdom Pseudomonadati; phylum Pseudomonadota; class Alphaproteobacteria; order Hyphomicrobiales; family Nitrobacteraceae; genus Bradyrhizobium; species Bradyrhizobium sp. 40. Next base: position 6,711,785 of record NZ_CP064688.1, on the reverse strand, counting down.
GAATAGGCCGCATTTTTCCGCTCAATCCTCATCCTGAGGAGCGCGCCTCGCGCGCGTCTCGAAGGATGAAAGGCCCCGCTGCTGCAGCTTGGCCTGCATGGTTCGAGACGCCCGCTGCGCGGGCTCCTCACCCTGAGGATGAAGGGCCTGCCATGAATTCGAAGCCGTTTCTAGCGATTGCATTTGCGGGCCTCATTCTCTCCGCCTGCTCCGCGCGCTACCAGACGCCGGTGGCCATGGGCGGCGACGATGACGATGCGGTCTGCCAGAGCCGCGGCTATGCGGCCGGCTCGCCCGAATACGTGGCCTGCCGCAAGGACCGCGACGTCCAGCGCAGCGCCGCGACCACCCGCGCCGACCGACGCCAGCGCGACCTCGGCGAATACATGCTGAACCATCCGGACCGGCCGTAAAGGCTGCTTTCCACTTATCCGTCATTGCGAGCGCAGCGAAGCAATCCAGGATCTCTCCGTCGAGACAATCTGGATTGCTTTTCGCTGCGCTCGCAATGACGCGGTTGCTGAAGCTTCTTGCGTCACGCAAAGAAAGCGGCGGGTTTCCCCGCCGCGCTTGCATTCGATGACGACTAAAGACGAAGGATTACTCCTCCTCCTGGTCCTGCTTCTTGCCGCCGAGCGTCTTCAGCTTGGCGAACACGGCATCGACGTTGAGATCGTCGCTGGACCTCTCCGCGGGTTCGTACTCGTCCTTCTTGGTGGTTTCTGAGGCCGGCAGCAGGGTGGCACCGCCATAGGCCGCGTCGATCGGCTTTTCCTTGGCCGCGCGCGCGACCTCGAAATCGAGTTCGATCTGCGAGCAGAGGCCGAGGGTGACGGGATCAATCGGCGTCAGCTGGGAGGTGTTCCAGTGGGTGCGATCACGGACGCTGGCGATCGTGCTCTTGGTCGTGCCGACCAGGCGCATGATCTGGGCGTCCTTGAGCTCGGCATGGTTGCGCAGCAGCCAGAGGATGGCGCTTGGGCGTTCGTGGCGGCGCGAGACCGGGGTGTAGCGCGGGCCCTTGCGCTTGGGCTGCGGCGGCAGCACCACCTTGCTCTCCTGGAGGCGGAGCCGGTAGTCCGGGTTGTTCTCGCCCTTCTCGATCTCCTCGCGGGTCAGCTGGCCGTTGGAGAGGGGATCCATGCCCTTGATGCCCTGGGCGGCGTCGCCATCGGCGATCGCGCGCACCTCGAGGGGGTGCATTTTGGTGAAATCGGCGACCTGATCGAAGGTCAGCGCGGTGTTGTCGAGCAGCCAGACGGCGGTCGCCTTGGGCATCAGAGGTGCGTTGCTCATGGCAAATCTCCTTTGTGCTTCGCCCACCCCTTTGGAGGCGAAACCGGTGGTCATCAGCGATGACTGGGAATTCGCGCTATATAAGCCCGGAGGGGGTAGCCACGCAATGGTTCTGCTATAGATAGTGCCTTGACAGCGCCCGAAAGGGGGCCCAATTCCCTCTGAAGTCGCTGTAAGACCGTACCCAAGCCCCTATTCATTCATCGACCGCTTCCCGCCTATTTGGCGAGGTGATTCGGTCCCGAGATCGCTCAATGTCAGCAAAACCAGACCTCAAGATCGTGCTTTGTTCTCCCCGTGGCTTCTGCGCCGGGGTGGTCCGGGCGATCGACACCGTGGAACGGGCGCTCGATAAATACGGTGCCCCCGTCTATGTTCGCCATGAGATTGTGCACAATAAATACGTCGTCGATGGGTTGAAGAAGAAGGGCGCGATCTTCGTCGAGGAACTCGCCGAGATCCCGGAAAACACCACCGCGCCGGTGGTGTTCTCGGCCCATGGCGTGCCGAAATCGGTTCCGGCCGACGCCACGTCCCGCAATTTGTTCTCGCTGGATGCGACCTGCCCGCTGGTCACCAAGGTGCACCGCGAGGCCGCGATCCATTTCAAGCGCGGCCGCGAGATCTTCCTGATCGGCCATTCCCATCATCCGGAGGTGGTGGGCACGCTCGGCCAGCTCCCGACCGGCGCCGTGACCCTGATCGAGACCGCCGAGGACGCGAAGACCATCGCCCCGAAGGACCCGAACAACCTCGCCTTCGTGACCCAGACCACGCTGTCGATCGACGACACCGCGGAGATCGTGGCGCTGCTGAAGGAGCGCTTCCCGAACATCAACGGGCCGCACAAGGAAGACATCTGCTACGCCACCACCAACCGCCAGCTCGCGGTGAAGAAGGTGGCGCCGGTGGTGGATGCCCTGATCGTGGTCGGCGCGCCGAACTCGTCGAACTCGCAGCGCCTGCGTGAGGTCGCCGAGCGCGAGGGCTGCCCGATCGCCGTGCTGGCGCAGCGCGCGACCGAAATCGACTGGAAGCGGTTCGAGAACATCACCAGCCTCGGCATCACCGCGGGCGCCTCGGCCCCGGAAGTGATCGTCGAGGAGATCATGGACGCGTTCGCCGAGCGCTTCACGCTGCATGTGGAGACGGTCTCGGCCGCGGAAGAAAACGAATTCTTCCCGCTGCCGCGTCAGGTGCGCCCCGAAGCCGCCGCCGAGTAGATCTTCATGGCGGTCTACACCGACGTTGCCGCCGACGAGCTTGCGGACTTCCTCAACCAGTACGATCTCGGCGAGTTGCTCTCCTACAAGGGCATCGCCGAGGGCGTCGAAAATTCCAACTTCCTGCTGCATACGACCAAGGGGTCGTTCATCCTCACGCTCTATGAGAAGCGCGTGGCGAAGAACGATCTGCCGTTCTTCCTCGCGCTGATGACGCATCTGGCCGAGCACGGCGTCAACTGCCCGCTGCCGGTGAAGGGAACGGACGGCGAGGCGTTGCGCGAGCTGTCGGGCCGGCCCGCCGCCATCATCACCTTTCTCGAAGGCGTCTGGCCGCGCAAGCCGAGCGCGGCCCATTGCGCCGGCGTCGGCGAGGGGCTCGCCAGGATGCATCTGGCAGGTGCGAATTTCGCGATCAGGCGTGCGAACGCGCTGTCGGTCCCGGGCTGGCGGCCGCTGTTCGATGCCGCGTCACAGCGGGCCGACGAGGTGCAGCCCGGCCTGCGCGCGTTCCTGGGCCACGAGCTCGACTACCTCGAGAGTGGCGTCTGGCCGACGCAGCTGCCTGAAGGCGTGATCCACGCCGACCTCTTCAACGACAACGTCTTCTTCCTCGGCGACAAGCTCTCGGGGATCATCGACTTCACCTTCGCCTGCAATGATTGGCTTGCCTATGACGTCGCGATCTGCCTCAACGCCTGGTGCTTCGAGCCGGATCATTCCTTCAACGTCACCAAGGCGCGGGCCTTCCTCAATGCCTATGGCCGCGTGCGAAAGCTGTCCGAGGCGGAAGAGGCAGCGCTGCCGCTGCTCGCGCGCGGAGCTGCGATGCGCTTCCTGCTGACGCGGCTGGTCGACTGGCTCAACGTACCGCCCGGCGCGCTGGTCAAGCCGAAGGATCCGTTGGAATATGTCCGCAAGCTGCGCTTCCACCAGAGCGTTTCCAGCGTGCGCGACTACGGGCTGATGCCGTCGGGGCTGGTGGCGTGAGCGAGCTTCCCAACGTCACGATCTACACCGACGGCGCCTGCTCGGGAAATCCGGGGCCGGGCGGCTGGGGCGCGATCCTGAAGTTCGGCGACAAGGAAAAGGAACTGAACGGTGGTGAGCGCCACACCACCAACAACCAGATGGAATTGATGGCGGCGATCTCCGCATTGGAAGCGCTGAAGAAGCCTTGCACCGTCGATCTCTATACCGACAGCCAATATGTCCGTCAGGGCATCACTGGCTGGATCCACGGCTGGAAGCGTAACGGCTGGCGCACCGCCGACAAGAAGCCGGTGAAGAATGTCGAGCTATGGCAGCGCCTCGATGCCGCGCTGAAGGCTCATGACGTGCGCTGGCACTGGGTCAAGGGCCACGCAGGGCATCCCGAGAACGAACGCGCCGATCAGCTCGCGCGCGACGGGATCGTGAAGGCGCGGTTGCAGGCGCGGGTGGCGGAGTAGCGCGCGGTCGGCGCTCCAGTCTCAACTGTCATCGCCCGCGAAGGCGGGCGATCCAGTACGCCGCGGCCTCTCGATTTAGCAACAACTGTTTCTGGAATACCGTCATGCCCCGCTTTCGCGGGGCATGACAGCGTCGTTTGTGGCTGAAAGCGATGGCCGCTTACAGCTGCCCGAGCAAAGTATCGCCGCCGGACACTTCGACCTTGCCCGGCATCGCCTCGAGGTTCAGCTTCTTGACCACGCCGTCCTCGACCAGCATCGAATAGCGCTTGGAGCGGATGCCGAGACCGTTGCCGGAGGCGTCGAGCTCCATGCCAATCGCCTTGGCGAAGTCGGCATTGCCGTCGGCGAGGAAGATGGCCTCGTCGCGCTGGTCGGTGTCGCGCTTCCACGCGTTCATGACGAAAGCGTCGTTGACGGAGACGATGGCGATGGTGTCGACGCCCTTGTCCTTCAGGGCGTAGGCGTTGAGGAAGATGCTCGGCAGATGCATCTTGTGGCAGGTGCCGGTATAGGCGCCGGGCACCGCGAACAGCGCCACTTTCTTGCCCTTGAAGATATCGTCGGTGGTCTTCACCTGCGGGCCTTCCGCCGTCATCACGCGGAATTTCGCCTCGGGCAGCTTGTCGCCAGTCTGGATCGCCATCGTCAGTCTCCCTGAAAATCGGTCCCGCTTTTTAGACCGTGCGGCGGGCCTGCACAATATTGCCGGCACGGATAGTGACCCGGAGGCGGTGAGGGCGGGACCTTCACCTTTATGTCATCAGCCGGCGAACCCGCCGCCGTCGAGGAAGGCCTGCTCGTCCGGCGTGGTGTCGCGGCCGAGCAGACGGTTGCGGTGGGGGAAGCGGCCAAACCGCCGGATGATGTCGGCGTGCTCCCGCGAGTATTTCAGGTTTTCAGCATTGTCGGTGTTTTGAAACAGCGCGACGCAGTGCAATTGGTCGGGCAGGTGCTCGGAATGCATGAAGGGCAAATAGAGGAATTCGAGCAGGACCGGGTCGATCCTTTGATCTGCACCCCGCGCAATGGCGCGGCGGGCGACGTCGCGCGCCAACGCGTCGCTGGCAAAGGCCTGCGACGTGCCGCGAAACATGTTGCGCGGAAACTGGTCGAGCACGATGACGAGCGCGAGTGCGCCCTCGTCGGTCGCCTCCCATGACAAGAGCTCGCCGGCGACCGCCTTCTGCCACAGCGCGAGAAAGCGGCGCCTGATCTCAACGTCGAATGCGTCATTGCGCTCGTACCAGGCATCGCGGCCGGCCTCGCGCCAGAAGGCGAGGATGCCGGCCGGACTGATGTTGCTGTCGTCGGTCATGAACGAAAGAGGCGCTTACGCCGCCTCCGCCTTCTTCTCGTCGCGCAGCTGCCGGCGCAGGATCTTGCCGACGTTAGTCTTCGGCAGGTCGGTACGGAATTCGATGTGCTTGGGCACCTTGTAGCCGGTCAGCTGCTCCTGGCAGAACTTGACCAGGGCCTCCGCCGTGAGGTTCGGGTCCTTCTTGACCACGAACGCCTTCACCGCCTCTCCCGACTTGGAATCGGGAATGCCGATGACGGCGCATTCGAGCACCCCGGGGTTGCTCGCGATCACTTCCTCGATCTCGTTCGGATAGACGTTGAAGCCGGAGACCAGGATCATGTCCTTCTTGCGGTCGACGATCTTGGTGTAGCCCCTCTCGTCCATGATTCCGATGTCGCCGGTGCGGAAATAGCCGTCCGCCGTCATCACCTTGGCGGTCTCCTCCGGCCTGTTCCAGTAGCCCGACATCACCTGCGGGCCCTTGGCGCAGATCTCGCCGGGCTGGCCGAGCGGCATCTCGTTGCCGTCGTCGTCGCGGATCGAGATCCAGGTCGAGGGCACGGGGATGCCGATGGTGCCGTTGAACTCGGGATCGGTCGTGGTGTTGCAGGTCAGCGTCGGAGATGTCTCCGACAGGCCGTAGCCTTCGGCGATGGAGCAGCCCGTGATCGCCTTCCACTGCTCGGCGACCGGACGCTGCACCGCCATGCCGCCACCGTTCGAGATCTTCAGCTTGGAGAAGTCGAGCTTCTTGAAGTCGGGATGGTGCATCAGGCCGTTGTAGAGCGTGTTCACGGCCGGGAAGTTGTTGACCTGGTATTTCGCCAATTCCTTGATGAAGCCCGGGATGTCGCGCGGATTGGGGATCAGGAGATTGCAGCCGCCGGCGCGCACCGCGAGCAGGTAGCAGGCCGTCAGCGCGAAGATGTGATAGAGCGGCAGCGCGCAGACGACCATCAGTTGATCGACATGTGGCGGCGCGGCCATCGCTGGCTGCAGCCAGGCGTCGTTCTGCAGGACGTTGGCGACGATGTTGCGATGAAGCAGGGTGGCACCCTTGGACACGCCGGTGGTGCCGCCGGTATATTGCAGGAAGGCGACGTCGCCGGGCGACAGCTTCGGCTTGTTGAAGGCCAGAGAGCGGCCGGCGGAGATCGCGTCGTTGAAGGACACCGCGCCCGGCAGCGACCAGGCCGGCACCATCTTCTTGACGCGGCGGACGACCAGATTGACGATCACGCCCTTGAAGCCGAGCAGGTCGCCCATGCTGCCGACGATGACGTGCTTGACTTGTGTCTTCGCGATCACCTGCTCGACGGTGTGGGCGAAATTCTCCAGCACGATGATGGCTTCGGCGCCGGAATCCTTGAGCTGGTGCTCGAGCTCGCGTGGCGTGTAGAGCGGATTGACATTGACCACGGCGAAACCGGCGCGCAGCACGGCCGCGGTCGCGACCGGATATTGCAGCACGTTCGGCATCATGATCGCGACGCGGGCGCCGCGTTGCAGGCCTCGTCCTTGCAGGTAGGACGCCATCGCCAGGGACATCTGGTCGAGATCGCGATAGCTGATCGACTTGTCCATGCAGATGAACGCCTTGCGGTCGGCGAACTTGGCGAAGCTCTCCTCCAGAAGGTCGACCAGCGATGAATATTGCGTCGGCTCGATATCGGCGGGGACGCCGGGCGGATATTGCTTAAGCCAGATGCGCTCCATGGAAACTCCCCTCATTGACCAGAGCCCGTTGTGTCTCGAGCTTGCCTCATTGCCGTCAGTATCGAGCCTGCCGGAACGGGTGGCAAGCGGTCGAGCCTTAGGACAAACGTCAGGGAGTGGCTACCGGAATCCTCGCAATGGCGCTGCCGCAACTGCGAAGTGCGGCGCGGTCTCGCCTCGCGTCGGCCGTTAACTGTTGTTGGCCGGCTTGGCGGGCTTGGTCGCGGCCTTGGGTTTAGCGGGCTTGGCCGCCTGCTCGCCGCTTGCTGCAGGCTTTGCCGCCACATCGGGCTTGGCTGCGGCATGCTTGGTACCGGCCGGCTTGGCTGCGGATTTGCCGTCGGCCGGCTTGGCGGTCGCCACCGGCTTGCTGTCGGGCTTTGCCGCCGCCGTCTTGGCATCCTTCGGCTTGTCTGACGCGTCGGGCTTTTTGGCGACGCGCGACTTCTTGCCACGCGGCTTTGGCGTGGCCTGCTGGTCGGCATCGGCCGCGACCGCCGCGATCAGGGCGGTCCCGGTTCGGGTCGGGCCGGTATAGACCAGCACGGGCTCGGCCGCCGCCGGGGCCGAGGCCATCAGCTCGGAGGCCTTCATCAGCGGCGGCTGAAGCCCGGCCGTGAAGAAGGTGACCTGAGCTTCGCCGCCTGTGGCCGAGGCGGACCCGGACGTGCCGCCATTGGTCGCGATCAGTGCGTCGTCATCGTCGCTGGCCGGCCGCTTGCGATGGCCGCCGCACATGTCGTCACGCAGGTTCGGCGGCGAGGCGTCGACCGGCACCAGCTTGTCCACGGTGCCGAGCGAGGGCCGGAGCCAGGTGAGATTGTCTTGCGAGAAGCCGCGCTCCAGCAGCTGCGCCGCCTTCACCGCGCGCGCGGTCCCGGAGTTGGCGCCCAGCACGACGGCGATCAGCCGGCGGCCGTTGCGGGTGGCCGATGCGACGAGGTTGTAACCGGAGGCGCAGATGAAGCCGGTCTTGAAACCGTCGGCGCCGGGATAGCGGCCGATCAGCTTGTTGAAATTGCCAGTGACGCGCTTGCCGAAGCGGATTGCCGGAATATGCACGAAATACTCGTACTCGGGCAGGTCGCGCAGGAACGAGCGCGCGAGAATGCCGAGATCCCGCGCGGAGGTGATCTGTCCGTCGGCGGGCAGGCCGTTCGGATTGACGTAGCTCGTCTGCGTCATGCCGAGCTTCTGCGCAGTGTCGTTCATCAGCGCCGAGAAGCCGTCGATCGAACCGCCGACGCCTTCGGCGAGCACGACGGCCATGTCGTTCGCCGATTTCACCATCATCATCTTGAGTGCGTTGTCGACGGTAAGCTGCGTTCCTGGGCGGAACCCCATCTTCGAGGGCGACTGCGAGGCTGCGGTCGGCGACACCGTGAGGATTGTGTCGAGCGTGAGCTTGCCGTCCTTGACCGCCTTCAGCGTCACATAGGCGGTCATGATCTTGGTGACGGAAGCCGGATACCAGGGAATGGTCGCGTTTTCCGCCTGCAACACCTTGCCGCTATCGGCCTCGATCAGAAGCAGCGCTTCGGCGCCCGCCGCGCGCGGCGCGAGCAATGCGCCGCAGGCGAGTGTCGCGGCGAACAGGTTGAACAGGGATTGACGAAGCAGCGGGCGAAGAGCGTGCACTATCCGATTCCGGTCCTTGGAGACCCGCCGGTTCCGGTCGGCTCTCGTGATCTGATGTTCGGTTCTGAAATCCAGCGCCGCCGCTTGCGGCGCCGCAAACCTATACCGGCTGGTGCGTCGGGAATAGGGGCATCAGCGGGGTATTCCGCAATGAAATGGGCCGAATTTCGACGATATGATGGGGACTTGCCAAGGCGACTTGCTAAGATGACTTGGCGGCCGTCGCGGCAGCCTCAGCCGCTGTCACGCTGGCCCGTGCGTTCTCCTGAACCATGAACTGAGCCCTGGCGAGGTCGGCGAAATGGCCGCCTTTGGCCACGAGTTCATCGAAAGTTCCACTTTCGATCACACGCCCGTTCTCGAACACCAGGATGCGCGTGGCATTGCGGATGGTGGAGAGGCGATGGGCGATCACGAAGGTGGTGCGGCCCTTCATCACTTCGTCGAGAGCGGTATTCACCTTCGCCTCGGTGACGGCGTCGAGTGCGCTGGTCGCCTCGTCCAGGATCAGGATCGGCGGATCCTTCAGCAGTGCACGTGCGATCGACAGCCGCTGGCGCTCGCCGCCGGACAGCATGCGGCCGCGCTCGCCGGCATTGGTCTCGAAGCCGCCGCTGCGCTCGATGAATTCGAGCGCCTGCGCGCGCTCCGCCGCCTTGCGCATCTCGGCCTCGGTGGCGTCCGGCTTGCCGACGCGCAAATTCTCCGCGATCGAGCGGTTGAACAGCAGCGCCTCCTGAAAAACCACGCCGATGTTCCGCCGCAGCGATGTCAGCGTCACCCCGCGCACGTCCATGCCGTCGATCCTGATGAAGCCGGACTGCGGATCGAAGGCGCGATGCAGCAGCGCAATCGCCGTCGACTTGCCGGCGCCGGTTGCGCCGACCAGCGCGATGGTCTGGCCGGGAAGCGCGGTGAAGGAGAGGTCCTCGACCGCCGGCCGCTTGCCGTCATAGGAGAAGGTGACGTCGTTGAATTCGACGAGGCCGGAGAGCCGGCCCGCATCGATCGCGTCGTGCCGGTCGTGCACCGCAGGCACCGCATCGAGCACGTTGAAGAACTCGCGCAGGCGCGGGGCTTCCATGAACACGTTGTTGATGAAGCTCACGACCTGCTCCAGCTTCTGGATCAGAAGCGTCGCGAAGCTCACGAACATCACGATCTCGCCGACCGAGGTCAGCCCCTGGTCGTGCAGCGCGATGCCGAAAGTGAAGATCGCGAGCACAGTGATCGTGGTGGAGGCGCGCGTGATGACGGTGACGAGGGCCCACCACGACAGCACCGGCATTTGCGCCGCTAGCAACTCGTCGGCAACGGAGCGCAGGCCCTTCACCTCGGAATCGATGCGCACGAAACTCTGCACCAGCGCAACATTGCCAAGGGCGTCGGAAGCGCGCGCGGAGAGCTCGCTGTAGTGCTCCTCCACCTCCATCTGCATGCCGAAAGTTCTGCGCACCACGAAGGTGGTCAGCGCGGTGAAGACGATGCAGAGCAGGAACAGCAGGATTGCAAGCCGCCAGTTCAGGTAGAGCGACAGCGGCAGCAGCACCACGACCGAGAGGATCGCGGCAAAATGCTCTCGAAAGAAGCCGACCCATAATCGCCACAGCGCATCTGTGCCGTTCAGCATCACCTTCATCAACCGGCCCGAATGGGTGCCCGAATGGAAGGTCAGCGGCAGCTGCATGATGTGCTCGAAATAGTCCGTCAGGACCGCCTGCCGCTGGCGGTGGGAGAGCCGGTCGGCCTGCAACGCTACGACCGCGCTGCAGGCGATGGTGAACAGCCCGAACGCGACCCATGCAACCAGGAACGGCCAGGCCGAGTTGGAGCCTGCGACCGTCTTGCCCGAGAGCACATCGACGATCCGGCCGAACAGCACCGGTTCGGCGAATTGCGAGCCCGCAAGCAGGAGATTGACGACCGCGAGCAGCCAGCCCAGTCGTGCCTCCTTGCCGAGCAGCTCGAGAACGCGGGTGTAAAGGCGGAGAATGGGCATGGGCGGGGAGCTCGGGCGGATCGAACGGAGTGAGCCCATACTCTAATCAGGGATCGGCTGCGAGATATAGCGGAAGCTGTCGGTTTTGCTCAGTTGATCAACCGCCCTGCAACGGGCGGCAAGAACCCGCCGTCGAAGATGTCGCCCGCCGCCGGCCGTTTGCGGAATTTGAAATCCTGCCCGATCTGGTCGATCGCGCGATCCATGCGCGCCGGGTCGATGTCGCCGAGGCCGTTGCGACGGACCTCGTCGGTCAGGATGTTGTCGACGAGGACGGTGCGCAGGCGCTCCAGCTCAAGATCGCGGTCGCCGTCCTCAATGCGGCTCGCGGCCTCGTCCGCCGCACGCGCCGGCTCCTTGACGGTCGCGTTGATGCCGGCGATCAATGCGCGAATGAATCCCTTCACGGTGTCCGGCTTGGCCGCGGCGAAAACCGGGTTGACCACGACGGCAAAGCCATAGGCCTCGCAACCATAGTCGGCATAGCGAAGCGCGACGAGATCGCCGCCTGGTACGCCGCGGTCGCGCAGGTTCACTGCCGAGAGATAGCTGAAGCCGGCGACGGCATCGACCTGTCCCGCGGAGAGGATCGGCTCGCGCACCGCGGCGCTGATCTTGTGGAATTTCACGTGAGCCGTGTTGATGCCGTTCTGCTGCGCCAGCGCCGGCCACAGCCGCATCGACAGATCGCTATCGGCAACGCCGACGGTCTTGCCGTCCAGGTCGGGCAGGAGGTGGATGCCACGGCTCCTGCGGGCGACGATCGCGTAGGGCGCGCGGTTGAACAGCACGAACACCGCCTTGACCGGTGTCGCATCCTTGTCGCGGAAGCGGATCAGCTCGTTGATGTCGACGAGCGCGAGCTCGCTGTCGCCCTTGGCGACGCGCGCAAGCGCCTCCGGCGATCCGGCCGCGCTGCTAAAGGAGACGTTGAGACGCTCGGCTCCGAAGCTGCCGTCCTTTGCGGCAAGAAAGAACGGCGCCATGCTCGCATCGATCGGGCGGTCGAAGGTGAAGTGGATTGCAATGAAGGGCGCGGCGGTTTCGGCCGCGGTAGCATCGCGCGCAGTCAGCGCCGCAAGAGACATTGCAGCGGCCAGCAGGCCGCGAAGAGCGATTGTCGCGAATTCGAACATCAGTGGCGCCGGTCCGGTGTTATGATTTGGTGACGCTCGGAGCGCCGGCTGGCGACAAGCTTGTCCGCGTCAATATGAACGGCGGATGAGCGGCGGTTGCGTCACGATCACGCAACCCCGTTCAGCTTGTGTTGGGGTTGGGGAACCCAACATGGGATGCGGGTGTTTGAGAGACACGAGCCTGTCATCAGGCACCATTCGAGGTCCCAAGGAGGGTCCAGGACATGTTTGACAGATTTTCAGGATTTGCCGGCCGTAAGGCCGTTCTCGCTACCGCCGCGGTGCTGGCGCTGACCGCAATGACCCCGACCGCTTCGTACGCGGGCGGCCGTCATTGGCATGGTGGCGGCGGCGGTGCGGCCTTTGCCGGCGCGGCCATTGCCGGTGCTATCGGCACCGGCCTCGCAATCGCCGCGACCCGTGACGCCTACGCCTATGATGCTCCTGCCTATTACGGCGGCGGCCCGGTCTACTACGACGACGGTCCGGTCTATTACGGCGGCGACTCGTATATCGGTCCGCGCCCGTATCACCGTTGCGGCGGCCCGTACCAGTCCGCGCAGGGCGGCCAAGGCAACCTTTCGACTTGCTACTAGCTTTGGCTAGCAAATGTTGGCCGGCCGTCGCGCTCGCTGCGACGGCCGGCTTTTTTACTTTTGCTGCCGTGCGTTAACGTCCCCGCCACGGGTTTAGAGTAGCTTCGCGTACATGAGTGATTCGCTTGAGCGGCTATATCTGGCTGTGCTCGCGGCCAGGGACCTTGATCCGGCAACATCGCGCACCGCGCGGCTGTTTCAGCGCGGCCCGTCAAAAATGGCGAAGAAGCTGGCTGAAGAGGCTATCGAGGTCGTCATCGACGCGGTCAACGGCGATAGCGAAGCCGTGATCCGGGAAAGCGCCGACCTGCTCTACAATCTGACCGTGCTCTGGGCCTCGGCCGGCGTGCGCCCTGAGGACGTCTGGCGCGAGATGACGCGGCGTGAAGACATGCTCGGCATCGCCGAGAAGCTGCCGAAATCGGCGATGAAACTGCCCAAAGGTGCATCACCGCGTGTCGCCGCCAGGCGGCCAATCGTCGCGCTCGAAGGCCGTACCGCGCGCAAGCGCCACTAGTATTGGCACAAATCGGTCCCATCTCGGCATGGACAAATCCGTCCCATGGTGCTTCATCGCGGCGCCATGCTGAAACGTATCTACGACTGGTGCATCGACGCCGCTCACAAGCCTTACGCGCTCTGGATCATGGGCGCCGTGGCTTTCGCTGAAAGCTCCTTCTTTCCCGTCCCGCCGGACGTGATGCTGATCCCCATGTCACTGGCGCGCCCGCAACGCGCCTGGGTCTATGCGGCGATCTGCACTGCGACGTCGGTGCTGGGTGGCCTGTTGGGCTACGCCATCGGTGCGCTGCTCTTCGACTCGGTCGGCCATTGGCTGATCGAGGTCTATGGCCTCGGCGGCAAGGTCGACGCTTTCCGCGCCTCCTATGCCGAATGGGGCGCCGTGATCATCCTGCTCAAGGGCCTGACACCGATCCCCTATAAGCTCGTGACCATCACGTCCGGCTTTGCCGGCTACAATATCGGGCTCTTCATCCTGTGCTCGATCGTGGCGCGTGGCGGGCGCTTCTTTATCGTGGCGATTCTGCTCAACCGCTACGGCGATTGGATCCGGGTCAAGATCGAGAAGCATCTCGGATTGGTGGTGGCAATCGGCGCCGCGGTGCTCGTGCTCGGCTTTGTCGTCGCAGTCAAATTGATCTAACCCCGAAGGCGCTTTGCCGCTGCGTCTCGTTCGGCTACGGTTGCCGTCATGATGCTTCGATCCGGCAATCCGGTCCTGCGACTGGGCAGGCTGATATTTTCGGCGCTTTCGGTCCTGCTCGTTGCCGGCGGTACCGGATGGCCGCAATCCGCACCGCCGGCGCTCGGCTTGCAGGAGCAAGGACCGCAGGCCGCACCGGCGCCCTCGACAGCCCCTCCGTCGCCGCCGGTGCATGAGGAAAATCCCGGGCTGATCAACGAAATGGGCAAGCTGTTCGACAAGCTGCCCTCGATCCTGCCGCCGATCAAAAGCCCGAGCGAGACCATGAACGATTTGTCGCGCCTGGCGAAGCCGTCGACCGTGGTGTCGGGGCGCGTGGCCTGTCCGGCCTCGTCGAACGGCGCGCCCGACTGCAAGCTCGCCGCCGACAAACTCTGCCAGAGCAAGGGCTACACGGAAGGCAAGAGCCTGAATGCCGACTCCGCGGAAAAGTGCTCGGCCAAGGTTCTGATTCCGGGCAGGCAACGCAAACCGGATGACTGCCGCACCGATACCTTCGTCACCAGCGCGCTGTGCCAGAACTGAGGACGTCGCGCGAGCAAGCAAGGAGCGCCCATGAGTCGCACGGAGCAGGACTTCCTCGGACAGCGTGAGATCGCCGACGACATCTATTACGGCGTCCAGACCATCCGCGGGAAGGAGAACTTCCACATCACCGGCATTCCGATGAACCAGGAGCCTTACTTCGTAAAGGCGCTTGGTTACGTCAAGAAGGCCGCCGCCATGGCCAACCGCGATCTCGGGGCGGTGGACACCAAAGTCGCGGAAGCCATTATCGTGGGCTGCGATCGCGTCATCGCCGGCGATATGATGGACCAGTTCGTCACCGACTTCATTCAGGGCGGGGCCGGCACCTCCACCAACATGAACGCCAACGAGGTGATCGCCAATCTCGCGCTGGAATCGCTCGGCTTTGCGAAGGGCGATTACCAGCACGTCAGCCCCAACGATCACGTCAATTACGGCCAGTCGACCAACGACACCTATCCGACGGCCTTTCGGCTGGCGCTGATCCTGCGGCTCGAGAGCTACATGACGGCGCTGCGTCAACTCCAGGAGGCGTTCTTCGCCAAGGGCAGGGAGTTCGATCGCGTGCTGAAGATGGGCCGCACCCATCTACAGGACGCGGTGCCGATGTCACTCGGCGCCGAATTCCGCGGTTGGGGCACCACCATGGGCGAGGAGGTCGATCGAATCTCCGAGGCCCGCGCGCTGCTGCGCGAGATCAATCTCGGCGCGACCGCGATCGGCACCTCCGTCACCGCTGCGCAGGGCTATCCCAAGCTCGCGGTCCGGCATCTGAGCGCGCTCACCGGCGTCGACTTCATCCTTGCAGGCGACCTCGTCGAGGCGACGTCGGATACCGGCGCCTATGTGCAGCTCTCCGGCGTCCTCAAGCGCACCGCGAGCAAGCTGACCAAGATCTGCAACGACATCCGCCTGCTCGCCTCGGGCCCGCGCGCCGGCTTCAACGAGATCAACCTGCCGCAGCTTCAGCCGGGCTCCTCGATCATGCCGGGCAAGGTCAATCCTGTCATCCCCGAGGTCGTCAACCAGACCAGCTTCCTCGTAATCGGGCTCGACACCACCGTGACGCTCGCGGCGTCCGCGGGTCAGCTCCAGCTCAATGTGATGGAGCCGGTGATCTCGTTCGCGCTGTTCTTCTCCATCCGCACCATGGAGCGCGCGGTCAACAGCCTGCGCGAGAATTGCGTCGTGGGCATCACTGCCAACGAGGAGCATACCCGCAACATGGTGCTGAACTCGCTGGGTATCGTCACGGTGCTGAAGCCGCTGCTCGGCTACAAGCAATGCGCCGAGATCGCGCGCGAGGGCTACAAGAGCGGCAAGTCACTGCACCAGATCGTCGTGGTCGAGCGTAAGCTGCTGACGCAGGAGAAATGGGACGAGATGTTCTCGTTCGAGCGGCTGATCAATCCGGACCTGATTGCGTGATGGCGTCGTCCCGCGCTGAATTCCGCGGCTTGGAATTGCGGTAACGCCGTCCTCCACGGCACCAAAACGCACTACTTGACAGTGGAAAGATTGCCTTGTTGGTATGGCTCCCAGCTTCGATTTGACGCCAACAGAGGATCGTCTCGCAATGTCCATGCCTGCCTTGTTCAAGGGACGCCTGTCGATCCCGGTGATCGGTTCGCCGCTCTTCATCATCTCGGTGCCCGATCTCGTGATCGCGCAGTGCAAGGCGGGCGTGGTCGGCTCGTTTCCGTCGCTGAACGCACGGCCGCCGGAGCTGCTTGACGAGTGGCTGGCGCGCATCACCGAAGAGCTCGCGGCGTATGACCGCGCGCATCCCGACAAGCCGTCGGCGCCGTTTGCGGTCAACCAGATCGTGCACAAGTCGAACAACCGGCTCGACCATGACATGCAGCTCTGCGCCAAGTACAAGGTGCCGATGATCATCTCGTCGCTGGGCGCGCGCGAGGAGCTCAATCAGGCCGTGCACGGCTGGGGCGGCATCGTTTTCCACGACGTGATCAACCAGAAATTTGCGCACAAGGCGATCGAGAAGGGTGCCGACGGCCTGATCCTGGTCGCGGCGGGCGCGGGCGGCCACGCCGGCACGATCTCGCCGTTGGCGTTCGTCGCTGAAACTCGAAAATGGTTCGACGGCCCGATCGCGCTGTCGGGCGCGATCGGCAACGGCAAGGCGATCCGCGCCGCGCGCATTCTCGGCGCCGACTTTGCCTATATCGGCTCGGCCTTCATCGCCACCAAGGAAGCCAATGCGGTCGAGAAGTACAAGGAGATGATCGCGGGCGCGACGGCCGATGACATCGTCTATTCCAACCTCTTCACCGGCGTGCACGGTAACTATCTGAAGCCGTCGATTCTTGCCGCCGGTATGGATCCGGAGAACCTGCCGACGTCCGATCCCTCCAAGATGAACTTCGGCACTGATGCCTCCGGCGAGCGTGCCAAGCCAAAAGCCTGGAAGGAAATCTGGGGTTCAGGCCAAGGCGTCGGCAGCATCGACGGCATCGTGCCCGCCGCCGAAATGATCGCGCGCTTCAAGAGGGAATACGACGAGGCGGTTGATCCGCCGTTGTGATCTTAGTCGTCCGGCTAGTACGCAATTGCGCACTAGGGGCCGGGACGACATTTTTTGCTGAACTCCGCACATGCATCACGGAGAACCGATGACCCCCATCTACCGCGTCGACGGCGACAGCGTCGTCACCAGCCCGGATGCTGCGGGCCCGTGGGACCGGCGTATGCAGCACGGTTCGGCGCCGGCCGCGCTGGTGACGTGGGCGGCGGAGCGCATTCCAACGCCTGTCGCGATGGACATCGCGCGGGTCACCATCGACCTGATGCGCCCGGTGCCGGTGGCGCCGCTCACGATCGCGACCGAGATCTTGCGCGAGGGCCGCAAGATCCAGCTCTGCGGGGTCAAGCTGTTCGCCGACGGCGTACAGGTGGTCGCCGCCACCGTGCTCAAGATCAAGCGCCAGCCGCTGACGCTGCCCGAGGACGTCACGGCGCTGCCGGTTACGCTGCCGTCCCCGGAGGACTCGCTGCTCGATGACGGTCATGCCGCCACCAGTCCGTTCGTGCGATCGGTGTCGATGCGTGCCGCGCGCGGCCGCTTCGGCCAGGCCGGCGCCGGTGCGATCTGGTTTCGCGTCGACCATCCCCTGATCGCAGGCGAACCGCTCTCGCAGGCGATGCGCGCCGTGGTCGCGGCCGATTTTTCCAACGGCACCGCCTCGTCGCTCGATTTCCGCGCCTGGACCTATATCAACGCCGACCTCACCGTGAGCTTTTCGCGCCAGCCGATCGGCGAATGGATCCTGCTCGACGGCGATTCCTGGATCGGTCCCGATGGTGCTGGGCTTGCGATGTCGCGGCTCGCCGACCGGCAGGGCTATTTCGGCCGCGCCGTGCAAAGCCTTGTGATCGAGAAGCGGTAAGGCACCTTTTCTATCCCACCATCCGGCCCCGCCCGCTCCAAAAGCTCGCGCGCAGCACCTTCTTGTCGACCTTGCCGACACCCGTCATCGGGAGTTGCTTGACGAACTGGATCTGCTTCGGCGCATGGGCCGAGCCTTTTCGCGTCTTCACCAGATTGATCAGTTCATCGGCGTCAGGTTTTGCGCCTTCGCGCAGGACGACGACAGCCGTGACGGCTTCGCCCCATTTCTCGTCGGGGATGCCTACGACCGCCACCATGGCCACGTCCGCATGCTGCGACAGCACGTCCTCGACCTCGCGCGGAAAGATGTTGAAGCCGCCGGAGACGATCATGTCCTTCTTGCGGTCGAGGATGAACATGTAGCCGCGATCGTCCTTGCGAGCGATGTCGCCGGTGTGCACCCAGCCGTTCTTCAGCGTCTCGGCGGTGATGTCCGGCCGCTTCCAGTACTCCGCCATGACGTGTGGAGCGCGCACGCAGATTTCGCCGGCTTCGCCCGTCTTCACTTCCTGGTCGTTGTCGTCGAGGATCTTGACCTCGCACGCCGCGATCGGGAAACCGCATGACAGGAACAGCTCCGGCCTGTTGGGATCGTGATCCGCCTTGCGCAGCACCGAGATTGGATAGCATTCGGTCTGGCCGTAGAGCTGCGAGAACACCGGCCCGATCCGCTCGATGCCCTCGATCAGCCGGCTCGGTGACATCGCGGAGGCGCCATAGAGCACGAGCTCAAGCGAGGAGAAGTCGGTTTTGTCGAGCGCGGGATGATCGAGCAGCACGTAGATCATGGTCGGCACGAACAGCGTGAAGTTGATGCGCTCGCGTGCGATCGTCGCCAGTACCGCCTCGGGATCAAAACCCTTCAGCATGTGCACGGTGCCGCCCCGCATCAAGGTCGGCAGCACTTTCGTGCCGGCGACATGGCTGATCGGTGCCACCGCGAGGTAGCGCGCGCCATCGGGGATCTCGAAGTCGGCAAGGATCGCGGCCGCGGCTCCGGCATTTTCGCGGTGGTAGCGCAACGCGCCCTTGGATTTGCCGGTCGTGCCACCGGTGTAATTCAGGGTGGAGAGATCGTCGGGGCCGGCGAGGCAATGCGCGCTGGCATGGCCTTCGATCTCGATCGCCTGCAAGAGGTCGATGCCGTAGTCAGCCGGTCCCGTGGTGAACACCGCCTTGAGCCAGGCCGCCTGTGCGGCGAGCTCGCCGCCGCGCTCGCGGAAGGAGCCCGCATCGACCACCAGCATTTCGGCCCCGGAATCCTCGAGCTGAAACAGCTGGTCTCCCCGCGATCCCAAAGGATGTAGCCAGGTGACGCAGAGCCGCGACAATTGCGCGGCGACGCCGGCGCACCATGTGTCGGCGCGGTTCGCGGTGAGGAAGGCGACCCGCGCGCCGGGCCGCAATCCAAGCCGCATGAACAGGCCCTGGATGCGCCCGATCAGGTCGATGGTGCCCTGATAGCTCAGCGATCCGCCGGGCCACGCGAACGCGGTTCGGCCCGGGTAGCGCGACAGCGCCCGCAGCGCCTGCGCGCAAGTCGGAGACGATGCATGGAGCGGATCGGACATATGTTTCCTCGCTGCTTTGTCATCGGCTTCCGGCGTGCCAATGTTTACCGCGACGCTAGCACAGGGAATGCGGGAGGGAACGACTAAGCCCGCGCGAGGGAGGCATGCGTGACGTCAGATCGGCTGCAACGTTTCCACGGTCGTCTCGCCCTGCCGCTGATCGCCGCGCCGATGTTTCTGGTGTCGGGCGTCGAGCTCATGGTCGCCGCCTGCCGCAACGGTGTGATCGGTAGCTTCCCCAGCGCGAATTGCCGTAGCACCGAGCAACTCGATGAATGGCTCACCGACATCGAAGCGCGGCTGCTGCGGCATGAAGATCAAACCGGCCGCAAGGCCGCGCCGCTGTGCCCAAACCTGATCGTGCACCGCTCCAACGCGCGGCTGGAGCAGGATCTCGCCGTGTTGCTGCGCCACAGGCCGGAGATCGTCATCACCTCGGTCGGCTCCCCCACACCGGTGCTCAAGCCGCTGCACGACGCCGGCGCCTTGGTGCTTGCGGATGTTGCCTCGATCCGCCACGCCGAACGCGCGGCGGAAGCAGGTGCCGACGGGCTCGTGCTGCTTACTGCGGGCGCGGGCGGGCAGACCGGCTGGCTCAACCCGTTCGCCTTCGTCCGTGCGGTGCGGGCGTTCTACGATGGCATCATCGTGCTCGCGGGGGGTATCAGCGACGGCCACGCATTGCGCGCGGCCGAAGTGCTCGGCTGCGATCTCGGCTACATGGGCACGAAGTTCATCGCGACCCACGAGAGCATGGCGGATGATCGTTACAAGCGGCTTCTGGTCGAGAGCAGCGCCGACGATATCCTGCTGACCACCGCGTTCACGGGACTTCAAACCAGCATGCTAAAGCCGTCGATCGTCGCCGCGGGTCTCGATCCCGACGACCTGCCGGCGCGCGGGGCCATCGACATCGCCAAGGACATCGACGTCGCCGCACGGGAGAACCGGCCAAAGCGCTGGCGCGATATCTGGAGCGGTGGGCACTCGACATCCGGCGTGACCGACGTGCTCGCGGTTGACGATCTCGTCGCAGGGACGGTCGCCGAGTATCGAGGGGCGGGTGGCCGCGTCTCCCCGTGAAAATGCGGAGACCGACAGGGCCCGTCGCCCCCTCACGGTTAATCGAGCGCTCCTTAGAGGCCCCCACTTAACGGCAGATTAACCAACGCCCGGCAAGAATCCCTCTCACGGCGCCAATCAGGACCGAGAGGGACAGGCGATGGACTTCGACTTTCTCAACGCCAGGACGGCGGCTTCGCTGGACGAGATTCGTGTTCGCGTAGCCCATGCGCTGGCCCGCCACCCGCTGTGCCGCAATGTGCGCTTCGACATCGTCAGCGTCCCCCGCACCCGCCGGGGCGGCAATTGGACGGTGGCGCTGCAATCGGTCGAGCCGCGCGGAGTCTGGGAGGCCTCGGAGATCGTAGCCGACATCCAGGACGCCTACGATCTGGCGATAGCTGCCTGATTTTGTTGAGTTTTCTAGGCGATGTCGCCGTAGTCCGCGCGATTGCCGTCGCAATGGCACGGTTAAGCCTTAATTTTCGCCCAGTTTCCGGGCAGTGATCACGTGGACTTGAAGCCGGTTGCGGAGAGACGTTTGTCGAAAGCCATCACCATCGTCGTGCTGACCTGCTTCCTCGTCCTCGGCGCCGCCACCACCGCCATTCTCGGCCGCGACAGCGTGCCCAGCGTCAGCGCCGAAATGATTACGCAGGCGCCGGCACCCAAGCCGCTTGCAACAAATCGGGCCGCCAAGGCCGATCGTCTGGTTCCGACGCTGGCACTGGCCTCGGCCGCGTTCGACCCGGTCCAGGTTCCTGCCGACAAGCTATCGCAAATGCCCGTGCTGACCGAGCCGCTGCGCCAGGCGTTTGCCGCCGCCACGCCATCCGATTTCCCGATGCCCAAGGCGAGCGTGAACGAGGCTCCGGCCGCTGCAGACATTCCTGCCGTCGAAGTCCCGGCCAAGCCGAAGGTCGTCGCCAAGCCGCAGCCGCAGAAATCCTATTCGCTGCTCTCCGACGTGCAGATCGCGGGCATCAGGGACCGTCTGAAGTTGTCGTCGTCGCAAGAATATTACTGGCCCTCGGTCGAAACCGCGCTGCGCAATGTTGTCCGCAAGATCTCGGCAAACAAGCTGTCCAATCCGAACGTGCAGGGTGTTCCGATCGATCCCAATTGCGACGAGGTCCAGCAGTTGAAGTCGGCGGCGATGCCGCTGCTGTTCCAGCTGCGTGACGACCAGAAAGAGGAAGTGCGCAAGCTCGCCCGCATCATCGGGCTCGAGAAGGTGGCGCAGCAGATCTAACGCGCAAGTTTCTTCCGGAAATCAAGTTCCTCCCGGAACTGCGCCTGTATCGGGAACATCCGGCAATCGACAAGCGTTGCCCGCTTCAAAGAGGGAGTGGACCAATGCGCGCCTCGACAGCCTATTTCGTCGGTGCAGGAACCATCGTCGCAGCCATCGCCATTGGTCTCGGCGGCGGCATTGTCGCCGGCAATATCATGAATCCGGTCTCGCCCAAGCAGGGACCTGATACCAGCAAGATGGCGCAACGCGCTGACGCCAAGCCCGCTACGACGGACGCGGCATCCGAGCGCCTGCAGTATCTCACCGGCTCGCAAGCCTTCGGCGCCATGGTCGCCGCGCCAGCGCAGGCCGAAGCCAAATCCGACGCTAAACCCGAATCCACGCCTGAAGCAAAATCCGAAGCCGCGAAGCCCGGCACGCAGACCACTCAGGCCAACGCTGAACAGCCAGCGCAACAGCCTTCGCAAGCGGCTGCGGTAGAGCCGCCCAAGCCAGCGCCGGCATCGCCTCCGCAACTCGCGAAGCCTGCTGCACAGCAGGCGTCGACAGAGCCGTCATCCCCACCCGACAACGCCTTTGCCAAGGCCAGGGATTCTGACGTCAAGCGGGCCACGTCTGAACGGCGCCGGACGGAGCGCCGTGAGCGCTGGGCCGAGCGCCGTCATTACGATTCCCGCGAGCCGCGTGGGGTGCGCGACCGCACCGATTGGGACGACGTCGCGCGCAACATCCGCGAAGATGCCGATGCGCGCGAGGTCCCGAGCCGGCCGCGCGGCGGCTTTCCCCAGATCAGGCTATTCGGCGACGACGATTAGGTCCGTCCTCGCCGTCACGCGCGATCTATGACGGGCGCATCGTCGGCTATGGTCTGACGCAACACCCGCGAGATTTGTGCCGCGGACGGTGACCACTCACCCGCCGTGCGACTCCACGACCTTGCGGCAGCCGTCCGAAAGCTTCGACTTGTTCTCTCGCAGGCAGGCATTCATCTGCGGCGGCTTGCCGATGTGTTCGGCGCAGAATTTGCTCGCGTCGCTTCGGCAGGTCATCTGCTCCTGCGGGGTCGGACCGGATTGCGCAGCGGCGGTCTGGGCGGTCGCGGCGAGCAGCAGCACGGCAAGAACCGAAATCTTCATAAAACACCTCCTTGGGAATGTCGTTGGTCCCGCCTGGGATCAAGCGGGCCGGACCATCTCGCGACCGCCGGGCGCAGGTCCATGCCATGTTCATGGCATCGGCCAGCCCGTCCCGCCGCCGTACCCCCATTTTCATGGCATGTATCAGCGCGCCGTCTTTTGTCATTCAGGCTGCACGTCGGCTGCGAGACCCGGTGATTGCATCGGGACGCCGAACGGCAAGCAGGAGAGCAAGATGTCGAAAAGAGCGGGAGCGCTGAGCGCCGGGTTGACGATTTTGGCGCTGGCAGGTTCGGCGATGGTGTCGCTGGGCACGAGCCCGGCGCAAGCGGTGGTCTATTGCAAGACGGTCGGCATACCCAAAGGCTGCGTGGTACGACCGGCGGCAGTGGTGAGGGTAGCGCCGGCCGCCGCGGTCGCCGTGGCGACACCCGGGGTCGGTGCGCCCGGTGTCGGCGTGCGCGCGGGCACGCCGATGAATCGCGGTGGTCCGGTCAATCGCGTGGGCGTGCGCTGAGAACAACGAAAGAGTTCGGGCGAAGGAGCCGTGCGGACGAACCCCCCTTCCTCCGCAGGCAAATCATCCGGCCCGTCCCTCTCTCCGCGCGTCCCACACGTTCGGAGAGGGGGCTTTTCAGCCGACGGCGGCATCGCTGTCGGGGAAAATCTGCGGCAATTGCAGCCGCACGCGCGTGCCTGAGGAATCCGAACCGAGATCGAGCATCGCCCCGCAGCGCGCGGCACGGCTCCTCATGTTGCGAAGGCCCCGCGCGGTCTGGCTCGCGTCGGTGGCCCCGCCGCTGCCGACCGGCGCACAACCGTTCGCAAAGCCCTTGCCGTCATCCGCGACCCTGATCACACCGTACGGTCCCTGACCTCCGTCGACCGTCTCGATGGTGACCGCGATGCGGCGGGCCTCTGCGTGCTTGACCGCATTGGTCACGGCCTCGTCGAGGATGCGCACGATCTGGATGACATGCCATGGCCTGAGCTCGGGATGCAGCGGCAGCCCTTGCGGCGTCGCCACGTGCCAGTCGAGTGCGATGTCGTGCGGTCGCAATTGTGCGGTCGCGCGCTCGCGCCAGGAGCCGAGTGCGAGCATCAGGTCGCCGCCGATGTCGTCCATGGAGTCGATGACGAGACGGAGGTCTTTCAGCGCCGCACGGGCGGCGTCGGTGATGGTCGCGCCCTCGTGCCCGCGCTCGGACAGTGCCACGATGCTGATGAGCTGGCCGCCGAGGCCGTCATGCAGGTCGCGCATCAGCCGCGTGCGCTCATTGGCGAGCGCGGCGGCCCGTGCACGCTCCTCCTCGCGGGCAAAGCTCGCCTTCAGCCGCTCCTCGGCCTCGCGTACGCGCGTTACGAGCTGGCCGGCAAAGCTGTCGACCTGGTTCAGCGCGCGCGCGAACCGCCAGGTCAAGCCGGCGCCGATCGCGACCAGCATCGCCGAATAGGAGAGGCGCGAGAGGAAGATGCGCTCGTCGGTCACGATCTCGAACACCGACAGCATGTCGTGGACCCAGCATATCAGCACTATGGTCACCGCGCAGCCGAGCGTGAAGCTTGCCGCGTCCTGCCGCCGCACCACTGCGGCAGCTGTGACGCAGGCCATCAGCAACAGGCAGAGCCCGACGGTCGGAATCCCCAACAGGAGAAACAGAATGCGCGGCAACGGCGGGCCGGCGATCAGCCCGACACTGAACACGACGAGCCCCGGCGCGAACAGCAGCATGCCGTAACGCGGCCAGCGCCAGCCGAAGAACAGCACGCCGAAGACGACGACCAGGGCGCTCTCGATCGGTGCGGACGCGAGCAACACCGCGGCGAGCCGGGAGGTGTTGACGGGGGGCACCGGTGGCGGCGCAAAGGCCTGCACCACGCCGAGTACCATCGCCACCGCCAGCACGCCGTAAACCGGCTCGCGGCGGCGCATCAGCCACATGATCGCCAGGATGACGGCGAGGATCGATTGCCAGGCGGAGAACACCACGGGCAACGTGACGAACATCAGCGTGCGTGTCTCGTAGGCCGGCCGCAAGGCCGCATCCGGCCCGACATAGACGGTGTCGAGAAAGCCCTTGAGCGGTCCCCAAACCAACAGCCGCACCGTGATCTCGTTCGCGCCCTCGCGCAGCAGCGAGGACGGGATCGACCCGATCTGCGGAGTGTTGCGGTCGGGCCGGTTGGCGTTGGCATCGCGTCGGGAATCCAGGATGACGACGCCGTTGATTGAGACCTCCACCGCGTTGCTGAAGCGCGGCAGGAATACCGACCATCCCGACGCCACATCGCCGCGGCGGAACGTGAAGGCGCCGGTGTAGAGCGGCGGGTCGGCCAGGGAATAGCGTGATGACGTGAAATGCGGCAACGTCACGGGACGCGCCACGCCGTCCTCGCGCAGCGAGAATTCGGTCAGGGCAAAGTCGTCGGGGTCGCTGGGCTGGAGCAGCCGCAGCCCGAGGACGGTCGCGACCAATATCAGCGCCTGGAGCAGCAGATAGGGCACGAGTCGCGAGACCAGCAGCCGGCGTCGCGCGGGTTTGACCGGTGCCTTCGCCGCGATCTGGCTCACAGCTTGATCAGGCCCTGCTGTACCGCTTCGAACACCGCTTCGCTGCGGGTGTGCACCTCGAGCTTGCGATAGATGTTCTTGATGTGGCCGGGCACGGTCTGCTTGGACAGGCCGAGATGGCTCGCGATCTCGGCGTAGCTGAAGCCCTTGGCGATGCCCCAGAGGATGTCGATCTCGCGTGGGGTGAGCCTTGCGGTGTTGAGGGCGGGACCCGGCGGAGGCTCGGCCGCATTCTGCGCGGTACCCTGCGTTCTGCGCACGATGAAACGGGCGATCGAGGCCGAGATTGGCGAATGGCCGGCGACCAGATCGCGCACGGTGGTGGCGATGTCGGTGGGGAACGCATCTTTCAGGAGATAGCCGGTGGCGCCGACGGTGATCGCGGAGATCACACTCTCTTCGTCGCCAAGCGCCGAGATCACCATGATCTCGGTGTCGGGAAAGCGTTGCCTTGTCTCGCGGATCAGCTGGATGCCGTGGCCGTCGGGCAGCCGCAGATCGGTGAGCAGCACGCGCGGCACCGCCACGCTCAGCGCCGAACGAGCCTCTCCCAGCGTACCGGCGCTGCGCACCTCGTAGCCGGCCTTGACCAGCGCGTCGTGGAGCCGCCAGCAGGTCGGCGCGTCGTCCTCGACGAGGAGGATGGTGATGGCTTCACCCGTCTCGCCCTGTTCGGTCATGATCATCGTCCTGCACCGCGTGTCCCCCGCGGCGCAGGGCCAAGTTTAGCCGCGGTGCGGGCGCCACGACACCCATAATCATGGGGGCGCATTGTCACTCTTCCGCCGTCGCGGACGCCGCCTACCGCTTTGCTGCGGCCGATGGCGTCGGCGGCGCGGGCAGACGCTGCACCGTGATCCACGCGGTGCGGCGTTGCTCGCCCCGGGTTGAGGGGCTGGTGAGATCCTCGCTTCCGCCCAGGATGGCCCCTCTACGAAGCCTCTCCCCGCGGCGGTGGGTATCGCCGGGCCAGCGCCGACAACGGCAAGTGTCGCTCGCCTTCCGGCAGCTCCAGATAGGCGAGCACGAGCGGCCGCTTCCAGTCACCGACGCCGAAATCCATCGCCATCCATTTCTGCGGTTCGGGGCCCTCGAGACCGCGCACCCAGACGAAGAAGCGGGGGAGGTCGTCGGCGTCCGTTTCGGTCGCGCGTCTCCTGGCCATCGAAGCTGCTCGCTGCATCAACATAGGTTGCCCCACGATATAGGGACTGGCTCTGAAGTCGAACCCGTCGAGGGAGGCTCGTGCAGGGAAGCACGCGGCCCTCTCCTGGCGAAGTGTCCCAGGGATGCGGATGCGAGCCGGACGGCGGCCCGCTCTCGTCACTGCCAGAGTTCGCAGGTCGCAACCCGGTTGATGTCCGCGAGCCGCCGACTGGTGTCGCCCGCGAGGTCGAGGCTTGCGACCAGCGCCAGCAGGCGATGATAGGCTCCGTCAGCGACCTCGACGGGCAGCGGGGCCTCATCGAACGTCTCGACATAGCTGCCGACCAGACCGCTCAACAGACGGCACAGGCCGCGCTGTTCGGGGTCGTCGCGGCCGAGCGTCTCGAGCTTTTGCTGAAAGATCCGGAAGGTGCGCAGGCCGTGGTGCTGTTGCGAAAGCCACGTGTGCAGGTCGTTCATATGAGCTCCTTCGAATTGCGGAAGAAGCTACCGGTTTATACAGGTGGCATGTGACGATTGCTAGGGAGGGGGAGGCCGAGACAGTCCGTCTTCGCCAAGAGGCTTCGCCGGACACGCTTCACCCTTTCGGGCTTGGCGCGGGCTGCGCCACGCGAAGCCCGAAAGGGCGAAGCGTGGTGCCCCTGGCCGGGTCTGCCAAAGCCAAACCAGTCAAAGGTTTAGCGAGCCGTTTGTCCCGTGGTGCTTCGATTGAGGTGCTTAAGGAATTTTCCAAGGATGTCCCGTTCGAGCCGGTCGAACACTCCGTCTATGAAGGTCGCGAGCGCCTAGGGCGATATTTACGAATCTCCCCGACGCTCTACGCGGCCTTCGATGTCGATGATCGGCCGCTCGGCGAATTCCTGGGGCGGCGCGCAGCGTATGCGGCGGTTGCCAGCATTTCCGGCGGGAGCCGCGAATGACCACCCTCTTGCGGGTCCTTTCGCCAACCGCTGCGGTGTTATATGACGCTGTCAACTCCGCCCTCTCTCCTGATCAGCTTGACAACGTTGGTCGCGCTGTGTGGCATCGGGTGAGCAACGGTGAACTCAGCGATGAAGATGCCACGTTCCTAAGCCAGGCAATTGAAAAGCGGAGGCCGGGCCGAAGGCCGCACCGAGTTGATGGCGTCGCAGTAAGCGTCACCGCCGCCCGCAAGTTGTCGCACTTCGCGCCGCGGCCGTGTCGGCGTCGGCTCACAGACGAGGAACGGCTCAAACGGCGTCACCGCAAACGGATGCTCGGCGGGTCCAGCACGATGCCCGATACCTTGCGCCACCACTTCACCGAAGGCGAACGCGCGGCGCTATGCATCATCGCCGGAGAGGTAAAGCGGCATGGTGTTTGCGACCTCTCAATTGACGAGATCGCGGACCGCGCCGGCGTGGGCAGAACCACGGTGCAGAATGCAATGCACGAAGCTCGGCGCCTGGAACTCCTTCAAGTCAGGGAGCGACCACAGCGAGGTGCGAAGCACCTCACCAATGTCGTCCGGGTCATATCCCCAGCGTGGGTTTCTTGGATCAAGCGGGCTCCGTCAGTCGCATGCGGTATAGGGTCCAAATCGTTCACAAAAGTGAGTACCTTAAAGAACACAGATATAAAAATAGAAGGAGACGGTGCCAACAACGCGGCACCGGTGCGGGCGGGCTGGCACGTCAGGGCTATGCGGGCCCAACGCCGAGAGACTGCGCAACACCAGCGGCAGCAATCCCTGCCGAACAGAGACCTCGATCCATTCTGAAGAGTCTCCGTCCTCCCAGGAGATTGACGGCCGCCGTCTGGCTATGGATCGGGTGCACTGTGCTACGGTGTCGCTTGGGCGCGATAACATGGTCGCAGCGAAGGATCGGCAACATCGATGAGCGGCCGCGACAAGGCCCGGAAAGACACCTCGACTGCGCCGCATCACGTCGGCCGAATGGTGACCTAGTTCGAGCATGCCCGTACAGGTTCATAGGCCCGCTACTCAGGGTGCACCGTACATGGCCGGATGTTCGTAAGGACAGTCCAAGAGAAAGGTAGGGGGGCACATCAAAGTCTAAGATCCGCCCTGACGGACCGGCCCTCTAATCAGGGATTTTTTGCCGCAAAATTCGGTGAATTATTTTTTTGCCGCGCAGTTATCCGCCTCCCGGGGGGTGGTCAAAAGTCTGGAAGCTCGCAAAGCGGACGGTCTTACTGGTTCATGCGCAAAATCCAGCAATTAAATACTAAAAGCCACTGGTCGAGCCGCTGATGTCGGGAGGGGTGGGGGGTAGTCAATTCCTCAGGGCCTCCCGCCCCGCGGACCGGCCCCACTTCCACTCAGAGATTTTTTTTCAGCCCGGCTACGATTTTCAGCTCTTGTTGGCCGCGATGAGCCTCCTGCGGGTAAATCTGTCATCGAAATCAGATACTTGGCGCGAGCTAAGCGATTGCACTCCGGCTTTGCAGGGATTTGATTTCCTGCCCGCCTGCTACGCAGGTCGCATCAGTGAATCCGGCGTGAAACCCGCGAGCTAGCTCCTATCCTGCTACTCGCATGTTAAGCGTTTGCCGATATTCGATTGCTTCGGCAGCCTCGCGGAATTCCAAAAGGTCTCCCGCCAATTCGCACAGGAGTGCTTTGACGACCGATGGGCGGGCGCGGAAAAACTCCCTTCGGCGATTTACCGCATTCACTCTCGACTCCCCAAGGCGCTCATGCATGGCAGTCTCGATACCGACAGCGTCATTTGAGAAGAAGAGTGCGTGGACATCGAAGTTGAACGGCACCGATGCGTCACTCAGTTCGCGTATGCGCTCCATAGGATCGAGCCTCCGCGTCATTCCGACTTTGACCATCTCTTCGCCGAAGGAGCCAATGTTGGAGATCACGTACACATATCCGGCCTTCGTGTTGGCCGCCCGTGCGTCAACGCTCTCGATCGCGTTGCTCACCTCTGCTATCTGCAAGCGCAGCCGCTGCATTGCATCTTGATCGCCCTTGGCTTCTAGCGCCTGAAAAGCATTTTCATAATGAAGCTTCTCTTTTTCCAGTTTCGCCCGCTCCCGCTCGATTTCTTGTTGAGCTTTCCGCTCTTCGCGCATGCGCTCGCGTTGCTGCCTCTCCTCCTCCTTTTCCTCTGACTGCTTCTGAAGGAAATCGGCAGTTAGGCGGAGCTCGTCAACACGCAATTGGAAGTAGGCCGGAGAGACCTGGAGCTGCATGGTCTTCCCAAGTTTGCGTATCGTTTCCTCAACCTTGCTTAAGCGGTCAATTGCGCTGTCGAGCTTGTAGGGCTTAAGTGTGCGAACCAGATTGTCGGCCTCAGCATTGAATGCTCTCAGCATAAGCTTAGAGGCTTCACGGACCATCTTTTCACCCTCGGAGGCGGATCCGTTTACCTGCCAACTGGTGATTGCCAGGATCGCGCCACCATCCTTCTTAACTGCGGACTTGATGGCGTCTTGCAGTCGATCGAGCGCAGCCTGGTACGCTACAGCATCGGTAAGCGGATGGTTATATTCGTACACGCCAACTTCTTGAAGGAGTGCGATCTCTCGTGTCTCGACAATGGCGCGGCGCGTTTCAGCAAGTTCGGCTGCAATCGCGCGCTTTCCTGCCTCGGCTTGCGCGCGCTCCTCGCTTATCTGTGCAGTCAGGATCGCGACTTCGGCTTCAAGGTGCTTTCGGCGAGCTTCAATTTCCAAAAGGGAAGCCCCGCCAATTCGCTCTAGCTGCTTCACGGCTACTTCGTATCGATCTGTAATCTGGGTAACGAAGCCGCTTAACTCGTGGCAGCGCTGCAGGGCCTCATCGCGCTCTTGCTCTACGTGTTCGTACTCCTTGACGAGCCTTTGAGCGTACTTGCGCGCTCCGAAAAAGGGGATGGCGGAACTTTCGCTGTTCTTCAGGAGTGACATGGAATTGGCCCTGGTCCGAAACCTCCAAATCTTAGGATGATGGCATTAATGCCGGGTTGTAACTGCAGATGGAGGTGCGATCCCGTGGCGTGCGTTCAAGGCCAGAGGACCTCCCAAATGGCGAGGGGAGAGCTTCCCCATTCAATCCGGCTTGTTAAGGGTCGGTATGGCATGGTTCATTGGCCGACTTCTTCCAGAACAACTCATATCCGAAGGACATCAGTTCTCGGTCAGAAAGCGGACGTGCCAGCGCCTTGGGGACGGCGTCAGTCCGGTCGCCCAAAGCGAGCTTGGGGGCATAAACATGCTCTTCCAAACCAGTCGCGTGTCCAAGCTTTTCTTGCAGGTCACCTGCGAACTAGGCACTGCCGATGGCCGTGCTCCATATCGAGGTCATTCCCTTCGCGCTAACGATGTGGATGGGAATCAGCGGCGACGTGTCGGACTGAAACTTCGATTTCAGCAGACGGTTCTATCCTGTTTCGCGAACAGGACGTTGCACCGTGCCGAAGTTGGTAAAGTCTCCTTTGACTATCATCGTCGTGCTGCTCGGCTTCACGCTTGCGAGCTTTTGGGCCCTGATCGGCTGGAAGGCCACGCAAGAACGAGCGCTCGCGTTCGCCAAGGCGGGATCCGAGACTCAGGGGCTCACCCACTCCCTCGCGCAACACGCGTCCAAAAGCTTCAACGCGGTGTCGCTCGCGTTGTTTGGAACGGGCCAGTACATCCGCCACTCTGATAGGTCCGCGCGGGCGTCGGCGGAGATCAACGATCTGCTCGCCCAGTATGCAAAGAACATCCCTCAGGCTCGCGAACTGGGCGTGCTCGGGCAGACCGGCGATTGGACGTTTTCGTCGTTCGAAACCGTGCCGGCAGTCAACAACGGCGATCGAGAGTATTTCCGCTACCATCAATCACACCCCGAAGACGCGACGACCCGCATCAGCGAGCCGCTCATTTCTCGCGTCACTGGAAGACCCACTCTCCTGATGACGCAGCGGCTGCCGAATCCAGACGGCTCATTCGGAGGCGTCGTGTTCGCGGCCATCGATCTTGCCTACTTCAGGTCATTTTACCAAGGCTTTGAAGCCGAGCAGGACCGTACCGTTACTCTCATGACGACGAGCGGCAAAGTTCTGGTCCATCGCCGAGACGACCAGGTTGGCAAGGACGTAGCGCGCAGCTCGTTCCTCGGTCACCTGAGGGATTCCGGGAAGGGCTTGTATTCTATCGTGTCGCCGTTCGATGGCCGCACGAAGCAATTTGCCTACGAGGCGGCATTGGATTTTCCAATCGTCGTCACGGTCGCAGTCCCGGAAGACGCCATCCTGGAGGGCTGGCGCAGGGATAGGAACTTCGATCTGCTACTCGGTGGTACATTGTCCACGATCCTGATTGGGCTGGGAATTGTACTGGCCGTGCAGATCCGCAAGCGCTCGGCCATGGCCAGAATGCTGCGTGAACGGGAGCGCGGCTACCGTTTGCTGGCCGAAAACGTAGAGGATGTCGTCACCCGCTTCGACAGGACCGGTCACCGCTTGTATATCTCGCCTTCCGTCGAGAAGCTTTTTGGCTGGAGGCCCTCAGAGCTTCTGGAGCAGCCAGCCTTTTCCAATATCCACCCGGCCCATCGGGATCTCGTGAAGGGGCTGATAGAGGAGCTAGGGCCCGAGAGACCCACGGGGACCGCCGAGTATCTAACGCGCTGCAGCGACGGCAAGTACGTCTGGGTCGAAACCCAGATGAACTATGTCCACGATCCGGAAGAGCCCGGCCCCGAGATTGTCGGCGTGATCCGCAATATCTCTAAACGCAAGGCTGCCGAGGAGCAACTCGTTGCAGCAAACGAGCAGCTCAAGGCGCTCTCCGAAACGGACCCGCTCACCGGAATCGCGAACCGGCGACGTTTCGATCGAATATTAGATCTCGAGTTCAAGCGGTGCCAACGTTCCACTTCGCGCATTTCTGTGCTGTTCATCGACATAGACAAATTCAAGTCTTTCAACCACACCTACGGTCATTCCGCGGGCGGCGACTGCATCCGCCAAGTTGCAGAGGCCATCGCATCCTGCCTGAAAAGGCCGGCCGATCTGGTCGCGCGTTACGGCGGTGAGGAATTCGCTGTCCTGCTTCCTGAAACGTCCTCCGGCAGCGCGGAGATTGTTGCCGAGAAAATCCGGGAATCGGTTGTCGACCTTTCGATTGGGCATCAAGAAAGCTTTTTCGGGTGCGTCACGATCAGCGTAGGGGTTCCGGGCGGCAAGTGCGATGCCAGAACATCGCCGGCTTCGATGCTGGCTGCTGCGGACGGCGCGCTGTATGTGGCCAAGGAACACGGACGCAACCGTGTCTGCGCTGCAGCCGAAACACCTAGCGTGACGCTAGTAAGGCCTGCAGGTTAGATTCGGTGCGATCCAGTTCGGGGCAGTCATTCGCCTTTACGCGCGGTACCGTGGCTCCGGGAGCAGCGGCCCCGTAGTTTCACGCGTCCGTTTCGCAACGCGTGACTGCAACCACTGCGTCTAAGCGTTTGAAGCTACAATCGATCTCAACGGCAAGCCATTTGAGGTTGTTAAATACGCCATTGACATCACCGCCCGGGCGGTCGGACGGAAGGAGGCTGAAGCAGCACGCGGTCTAATAGACGCAGTGGCCGCCGGCAGCGAAGAGATGAACGCCTCAAATCCGGGAGATTTCTGAAGTCGCGCCAAACGGCAGGCATGGCGACGTCCGGGGCTGAGGCAGCCGACCAGCAGGCGGAGCGGCTCAACGCGGCAGCTCAGGCAATGAGCGGGATCGTCGATGATCGGCAATATCACCGGTCAAATTAATATGCTCGCACTCAAGCTAGAACCTAGTTCACCTCGCGCCGCTGATCGACGAGGTGTTTAATGAAGCGTTTTAAAGTGGCGTATACCGTTCTCTCCCGTTTCAAGGACGTAAATCTTGGCGCCATTGTCACCATTGCGCCCAAGGATCTTGACCTTGCGATTCTTGAATGTCGTCTGCAGCAAGTCCTTCACCACCAGGTAAACGAAGCGTTCTTCGCCCGCGGCATGCACCAGCCAGGGAATGTCGCCTGACATCCAATCGGCCGGGTCAAGCTTCGGGCGGAAATTCGCCGCTGCTGTCAGACCCTGGTCGATCTGCGGCGAAACAAGCGCCCAAAGTACGATCGCGGCCGGAAGTACCCGACTGTCGTCCGCCTCAGTTTGCGCAGAGGCAAACCGATACTGCCCATTTGCTATGGCAGGAATTAGCAGCCACTCGAGGTCGCCAATGGTGTATTCGCGATAGTGTGGCGAGCGCATCAAAACGCCGATGGCTTTAGTAAAGGCGGTCGCATTGCTCGGAAAACCCGTTTCGAATGCTGACATCTTGCGCCGTCCGTAATGATGTACATGCGTCCTGGCCCCCGGTCTTCGCGCCAGCATCGCCGAGCCCTGTTTCCGGATCCTGAGAAGCCTCGCGCTTGGCGAACATCTAGGTGAAGCACAGGCCGAGCTGGAGTCGACAGGAGTGAGATCACGTTATGAAAAGCGAGGGAGTCTCGCAGCAGATTCTCGAGCTATGGAAATATTCGCGGAGAGGCTGGGAGCAGCACTGCTGCACACCGAGATTTAATCTGTCGAAATAGCAAACACAACATGGCGGAAACGTTCACCGAGTCCTTTCGATCTTGCTATCGCCGCGAGCGTTCGTTCGTCAAGTCACAGCTCGAAACCGACTGCTCCTCCGAGTCGTTCCGGCGCTAAGACTTTGGTCCGAAATATGACGGGACCTAAGGCGTTGCGTTTGGGACCTAGGTACCTTGTTCTTCGCCATTCCGTAGCTCAGGTTGAGATTTTATAAATCATGATTGCGGCGGGGCTAGACATGTATCTCTCCAAAAGCGAGTCAAAGCGTCGCCTGAAAGAGGCCGAGGACGCTCGTGCGAACCGGCTTGAAATTGTCAGCGCTCTTTCGCAAGGCAGTATCTCGAAGCGAGATTTGTTTCGATGGGGATTGCTGACGGCAACAGGCGCAATCCTGGCGAAGAACGGATTAAGTCCTTTCGCAACAAGTGCATATGCGCAGGTGCCGACAGGCACCCCGCCAAGCCCGCTGTTCGGCGCGAAAAAATTCACCCACCGGATGCCACGGCAGGAATTGCAGAAGCCTATTCCACTGTTACGTCAGACCAACGGCGACGCGGCGTGGCAAGTCGCTCCGGGGGTGAACGAGCCCGCTGCCAAGAATTTCTCGTACCACACCGACTACGACAATTCAGGACGCGCCGGTTATCGCAATCCGGTCACCTACGTCGGGCCTATGGAAGGACGTCCGCCCGGGCCGCTATTTGCGCACCAGCGATGGGAGGAGTTCTACCCGAAAGTCGGCTATCTCATGTCGATGGGCCAATGCCGCTCGGCGACGAAGTTCTGCGACGAGATGCCCGACCAGC
The DNA here is from genome assembly GCF_023100925.1 of Bradyrhizobium sp. 40. Lineage (NCBI taxonomy): Bacteria > Pseudomonadati > Pseudomonadota > Alphaproteobacteria > Hyphomicrobiales > Nitrobacteraceae > Bradyrhizobium > Bradyrhizobium sp. 40. The sequence goes on along the minus strand of NZ_CP064688.1, from coordinate 6,677,173 downwards.
ACCCGAACGCCATGTGGTCTTTCGGTCGCCGGCCGCCCGGAATGCAAGGCGCGCGGGAGGGGCGAAGGACAGGCTACGGAGCGCCTTGCCTGATCAAGGCTCGCTACGGCGAGCCTGTCCTGACGCGAATCTACAACGATCTGCCGGTCGATCGCGCCCTCAACGGTGGCTTTGGCCGCAACGAAATCTCGATTCACTTCCACAATGCGCATAATGGCGCCGAGAGCGACGGCGCCTGTAACGCCTACCATTTTCCCGGAACCTTCTATGATTACCATTGGAGCACGGCGCTGGCGCGACGCGACATGCCGAGCGTTTGGCTGACGAGTGATCCGGATTACCTGCGTAAGGCGTCGGGCCCCGACGACGGCGATGGCATCGTTCCGGTTGCCGGAGATTTCCGTGAGCTGCAAGGGACGCTCTGGCTACACGATCACCGGTTCTTTTTCACGGCCGAGAACGTCCACAAGGGGATGTTCGCGATGTGCAACTACTACAGCGGTCCGGACCGAGGCAGCGACCGAGCCGACCGAAACAACGTGAACCTCAGACTGCCGAGCGGAAATCGTCTCCCCTGGGGCAATATTGATTTCGATGTCAATCTGGCGATCACCAACCCGGCGATGGACAAGGACGGCCAGCTGTTTTTCGACATTTTCGACACCGACGGATTCGTCGGCGACATGCTCCTGGTCAACGGATCCTACTATCCATATTTCGAAGTTCTCCCCCGCCGCTATCGCTTCCGCATCCTAAACGCATCGATGTCGCGTTTCATCAAGCTGGCGCTGGCGGTCAACAAGAGCCTGCGGTTTGCGCCGGAAACGCCGGTGCCGTTCTACTTCATAGCCAATGACGGCAATTTCGTCGTCAGCCCGATCCAGCTCACCCAGCTTGATGAGCAGGGAGTTGCCGAGCGCTACGATATCGTCATTGATTTTTCCGCGTTCCGGCCCGGCGACAGTCTCTACTTCCTCAATCTCCTGAAGCAGTCGGATGGACGCAAGCCGGATGGGGCCGTCTCGCTCAAGAAGGCTTTCAAGGGCGAGGAAGATCCGTGCGTCGGCCCGATCATGGAGTTCCGCGTCGTTTACTCGCTGACGAGCGTCGATGATCCAAGCACGACATATACGGCGGAAACTCCGGACCCCAGCGTCGACTTGAGCGATTCTGATTGGCGGACGGGTCGACGGACCCTGACCACGCAAATTCCTGTGGTGGCGCCGGTTCGGGAAAGGGTGATCGAATTCGGACGGTTCAGCGACGGGGATTCGCGCAACAACCCGGAAAAGCAATGCATCCCCGACTGCGGCGACACGCAGATATTCCCATGGTCGATCCGTGTGAACGGGCAGGCAGCGCATACGCTGAATGCAAACCGGATTTCGGCGCTCATTCCCAAGCCCGGTGAAGTTGAACATTGGACTCTAATCAACGGTGGAGGCGGTTGGGATCACCCCATCCATCTCCACTTCGAAGAGGGCGTTACCATCAATCGGGGGGCGGGTACGATTCCGGCAACAGAACTGCTGGTGAGGAAGGACGTCTGGCGCCTCCGGCCGGATGGCCGTGTCAAGTTCCAAGTTCGATTTGGCGAATTCGGCGGTGCCTATGTCAATCATTGCCACAACACGGTTCACGAGGACTTCGCCATGCTGCTGCGATATCAATTGCTATCGCCGTCGCCCGGCGATCCTGATTTTGCCAAGACGGGATCCAGGCCTCATTACCAGCCGACAATGACGCCGCTTCCATCCGCCAACGGCGTGACTTGGAAGCAACCCGAAGTTCTGCCGGAGGCAGATCCGGTTAATAGCCGCTTCTTCACTGGTGCCTTATCGAAGACTTAAGAGGCGAACATGCGCTTCACCGTGGCGTCACTCGTGCATGTCTGGAGGGGAGCGGCGGCAAGCAGCTGGCTTGCCGCGCTCGCCATCCTTGTCCTCACCGGCGTGACACAAGGCGCAGAGATGCGCTGGAAGGAGGGCTACATTCCCAACGTCCCGGTGGTCACGCAGGATGGGCGGACGTTGCTGTTCTATGATGACGTGATGAAAGGCAAGATCAGCGTCATCAGCTTCATCTACACCAGCTGTCGCGACATCTGCCCCGTCGTGACCGCGCGGCTGTCCCAGCTCGAGGACAAGCTCGGCGAGAGTGCGGGGCGGGACTACTTCTTTGTGTCAATCAGCATCGACCCGGTCACTGATACACCCGAGAAGCTGAAGGAATACAGCAAGGCTTTCGGCATAGGGTCGGGCTGGCTCTTCCTTACCGGCAAGGCACAAGACATCGAGCTCATTCGCCATCGGCTTGGCGAACGCAGCAGGGCCCTCACCGAGCATCGCAACGAAGTCCTATTGTTCAACGACCTGACGGGCGAATGGGAGAGGAATTCGGCATTTGGCGACATCAACGTGCTGGCATCGGCCGTTCGCGCCATGGATCCCGTTCAGCGCGCGGCAGTACGACCCGCAGTGCAGGCCAATGCCGGCTCGTTCGTGGACGACCCGCTGAACCTGCCGGGACAGGCTCTGTTCCTAAAAACTTGCGGGGGATGCCATACCATCGGCCGGGGCAGCAGGGTGGGGCCGGATCTCCAGGGCGTCAGTACTCGAAGAAGCCGCGATTGGCTCACTGCATATATTATGGAGCCGGAGAAGCTGAGAGCCAACAAGGATCCCGCCGCGCTCTCGTTAGCCCAGAAATATCCTGCCGTGCGGATGCCAAATCTGGGGCTGTCGGAATTCGATTCGAGCGACGTCATCGCGTATATCGAGGCGATGACGTATGCCAAGCGCGCCGACGAATCTGCGCCGCACGCCCATCATCACCATCATTGATTGAAGTCGGCTGGCGCAATGCGGCGCTATTTTGCGCCAAGTTGAATTTCGAAGGTTTTGCGCAGTACGATTCCGTCGCTTCGTGCAACCGTATACTCTGCCGTGTAGCCGCCCGGCATCCACGCCGCGGCCTTCCGTTTTCGTCCGGAAGCAACGAAGTACTGGGCTTTGTCGCGGTCGAGAACAGGTGCCTTGTATTCGGAATGGATAACGCCGTCGGGACCCCGGATCGTGACGATTTGCTGGTCGCCTTGCCGCAAGCCGATGACGCGAACGTAAGCCACCAGCGCTTCGGATTCCAGGTTGGTAGGGTATTTCGTGGCTTCGCCGGACTCAACCAGGTCCATGGTCGGAGGGCGATCGGTGAATCCGACGTTGAGGATTTCTCGCGGCCGGTATTTCAACTGGTCGCCCGTCAACCCGGTCCAGATCGGACGGCCGCTCCCACAGACCGTCGGCTCCGATCCGTAAGCGAAGGGGTCCACAATCTTGTTCAGATGTCTCACCGTCAGATGAAGGTGGGGAAACTCCGTATCGCCAGAGAGACCGATCAGACCGATCGGATGCCCTGGCAAGACGCGTTCGTTCCGACTCACGCGCACGCTGCCCTTGGCCAAATGGCAGTATTGGGTCTTCCATCCATTAACGTGATCGATAACCACGCCATTGCCGCATTCCTTGCCCTTGATCGCGGCCCTGCCGATCGTGCGCACCGAAACGTCATCGACTTCGTCCCGGATCGCGGTGATTATGCCGGCAGCCGCCGCGAGGACCTCGACGCCCTGGCGCTGGACAGCCATATCGGGAATTCTGATATCGGTACCGTCGTGGGCGTCGTAACTTCGACCACCGCATTCATAGTCGCGAACCTGGTCGGTGCTATCATGGTCGACGTAATTCTGGATGAAGCAGGTTGAGCCCAGCTCGCATCGGACAGGGAAATTCAGCTTGAACTCGTCGGGTGCGCCCGCGCGGGCCGGAAAAAGCACGGCAGAGAGCAGAAGGCTTGAAAGCAACCAGACGTCTGTCGCAGAACGCACCATACCGTCCGTCCTCCAGCTTAGGCTGGCTTCACGATAGCGTTGTCAAGTCATTTCCGACCTTGGTGATGGCGGCATGGCCACGATGTGGAGACGCTTTCCAGCATCCTGGCTAGTGGTTGGAGCGTGACGCGGCGATACAAAACCACAGCACCATCCGTTCTGCACAAAAGCCACGTTCGTGGATGCCTTAATTCCTACGCGTGCAAACTGACCGGGGCGCGAGATTCGTTGAATTTCTGCGCAGCAATCACGACTTCCAGACGGTTGCGAACTTGCAGCTTCTGCATCAGCGCCGTCATGTAGTGCTTGACGGTTTTCTCGCTGATGTTGATGGCAATTGCGATCTCCTTGTTGGTTTTGCCATTCATGAGCAGGCGAACGATTTGCCGTTCGCGAATACTCAAGATCACAGCCTGCGCGGCCTTGCGCCTCAGCGAAGCGTCGCGAAGGCCGGCTATAACCCTGCTTGCGAAGCTCTGTGTGATGTAGGTCTCACCAGTTTGAACCGCCCAGATGGCCTGTATCAATTCCGCGGTATTGCTTCCCTTCAGGACATAACCGCTGGCCCCCGCGTCCAGTGCGCGAATGGCCGAATCGACGCCGGTAGCTGCGGTGAACGCCACGACCTTCGTCATCGGTGAAATCTTGATCGCGTTTTCGATCGCGCTATAGACGTCGCCGGGCAGGCTAAGATCGACTATCGCGACCTGCGGCCGGTTTCGGTCGCAAAGTTCCACGATGTCGTAGGCCGTTGTTCCCAATCCGATGACTTCGAACCCCGAAGTGCGGCCTAGCAAAGAGTGAATGGCTTCGATCATCAAGGGATGATCATCAATGACGGCAATTGTGACCGTACTCATGGGAAACTCCCGTACAAAATACACAGCGCAACTCAGTCGGCGCAACCGTTGACCGGAACACGAGTGAGTTCGGCTAAAAAGCCAGCCGTCGCAGTCAGTTTAAAACAGGCAATTTTTTATCTGGTATTCTTAGTGTTAGAAATTTCAAATGTAAATGCGCATCGAAAGATGATGTTAACGTATGTCGATCCTGAAGCAAAGTGGTTCGCCAAGGGACAATGGCGTGACCTCAGTGTGTCGAGTTGACGAGCGGTATCTTAGCCGAAACACCAGTTCCATCTGTCAACGAGATCACATCCAGCGACCCGTTGAAGGCTTCGACGCGTCTGCGGACCCCATTCAATCCCAGCCCTGAATGGTGACCCCGCTTGGGCGCCTGCAGTGGCGCAGTTGTTGCTGGTCCACTGTCGCTTACGAGCACGTTCAGCGAGTTGCCTGTCTGTGAAGCAGCCACACGTTGTCCATATCCGCGGGCGTGCTGATACGCATTGTTCAGCGCCTCCTGGACGATCCGGTACAAACAGACGCGCAGGGGAGCGGGACAGAAAGGGAGATTCTCGATCTCGCATTTGACAGTTGTGCCGGTCCTGCGTTCATGTTGCCGAACGGCGAGCTGCAAGGTTTCGGTCGTTGAGAGGTCAGTGAGCTCGGGCAATACCAAGCCCGTCGCGATGTCTCGCAACTCGGTCAAAGTGTCGTTCAGCAGTTCGTCAACATCTGCGAAAGAGGGCCGACCATCGTCGGCGGCTTCTAAATCGTTTGTCTCCAGCAGTTCGCCGAGCTTCAGGCCGAGTACGGTCAGGACCTGAATTGGCCCATCGTGAAGGTCTTGCCCAAGTTGATTCAGGAAGCGCTCGTTGGATTGAATCGACTCCAATCGCGCGTTATCTGCCTCTTGGCGCAGCTTGTCGTTTAGGGTCGCAAGCGCAGCCGTTTGCGCCACCTTTTCCCTCAAGGCGATGCGGTGTTTTCGAACTGTGCTGGCTGTGCGCTTGACCAGCAGGAACAGCAAGAACATCATCGGTGCCGCGATAGTGGCGACAATAGCGCCCGACTTAATCCGGATGTCGCGCAACTCGCCGGCTAGTCTTTCGCCATCGTTGAGGACCTTGCCTGCCGCGATGATCTCCTTCGTTCCCGATCGGTACAGCGGAGCGTAGACCTCGATCATGGGGTGCTGCGATTTCTGATCGGCGCTTGTTTTGATGGCTGCCGTCGCCTGTCCGAGGAAAGCGGCGTTCATCTCGGCTGGGGCGGACTTCGTTCCGACACGATGCTTGTTACTGGTGGAGTAAACCAAGGTGCCGTCACGCCGCCAGACCTCGATTGACTTCGAACGTGTGCCAAGCTTTGTTTCGAGTATCCCGTCCAGCTTCTTGACGCTGTCGTCCGACAATTTGTTGGTAGCTGCGAGCTCCTGCACCAACGGACCGAGAAAAAGATCGAGAAGTGATGCGCCTTCTTCGGCCGCGGTGAGCGTCAAACTCGATTGCAAGGCGTTGGAGACCGCATAAGCAAGCAGCGTCATCGAGCAGACGATGGTTATCGCGGCTGCAAGCAAAAAGGTCGGAAGCAGCGGGGTGGGGCGCCGTGAAATTCCGGCGATGCCCAATCTAATTTGCCAACCGGGCTGAGACATTTCCAATAACTTTTGAACTCAAAGGCACTAGCTCGTCACACAATCCCCGGGAGATGAACAAAAAACGATCCGGGATATTCCGGGCACTGCTCCTTCGCGTCCTTATGCCGCACCGTCAAAATACGGTGCCTCTTGAAGGCGTCCATGCGCAGAACGCCGATACCAGACAAGCCGCTATTTCCCTCGGGCGCTTCCTTCCACACCGTTGGAATGGAGTTCGTAGGTCTTTCCGTAAGAAAGCCTCGCAATTTTCTGACGCCGCCAATGTGGTTCGCGATCGACCTATGTCGCCGCACTATGAGACCAAGGTCCGAGGAATCGCTGCGGCTTCAGTCCCGACGACGCTGAGACCTTGTCCCCTACCTCTCAGATCGTTTGCGGCCCTAACTGGGCGCATCGCAAATGTTCCTGAACAGCAGGGGATCCAATCATGAGCACCAGCTTCGTCGTCAACCTCGCCGACCTCACCAAGATCCTCGACCAGATCAAAGTCGCTGAACGGAACGTCGCCGGCGAGAGCCTCATCGACATCATCGGTCAAGACGCGGCCCTGCTACCGATCGGCCTGCGAACCGTGGACGGCAGCTTCAATCACCTTTTGCCGGGACAGAGTCAGGTCGGCGCAGCCGACGAGATATTCCCGCGGTTGCTGACTCCGGTCTATACGAACGAGGCCGACGGCGACACCATGATGCTGGTTCCTCCAGGAACTCCAGGCTTTCCAAACGGCCTGTTCGTCACGAATACCAATTATGATCCCGCCGTCCCGGTCGCTCCTGGTGCGTTCGTCAACCCGCACAGCGTGGCCGATGCCGATCCCCGCATCATCTCCAACTTAATCGTGGATCAGACGCTATCCAATCGCTCCGCGCTAGTCGCTGCTCTCCAGGTAGTAGGTGCCGCCGACCCGAATGCCGCTGCCGACTCGATCCTGGCGGCACGCGCCGCGGCGATCGCAGCTGCGGGCAACAGCGCCACCCACGGCGCCTACGTGGCCGCTGACGCCTCGGCCACGGCGGTGAAAAACGGCATGACCGACGTGCTCGCCAAGCTCGTCGAGTTTCGCAACGGTATGAACGACAATTCGTTCGATCCGGCCGACCAGACCGCGGTCGGCGACGCGGCCTCGGCAGCTCATACGGCCAAGCTGGCGCAAGATGCCGTCGTCGTCGCGCTGCAATCCGCAACCGGTGTCGCGCAAGCGGACATTGACAAGGCAGCGACCCTGCAGACAGCACTGACTGCGATGGACACCGCGCTGAGCGGCTATTCCGCCGCGCTCGGCGACGGGCTGTCGTTTTCCGAATTCGCCCAGATCCTCCAGGCCCAGGTCGACGTGGCTGGGTATTCCGCCACGGCGACGTCGAACCTCGCCGCTCTGGTGGCAGCCGAGCACGGCACCACCGCGGCCGGCGCTTCCGCAGCCCTCGTCGCTGCGCTGCAGGAGAACGGACTCGAAATTTCGCCGGATGGCTCGCTTCTGATCGAAAACCGTTCCCCGGACATCGGTCTGTCGCCGCCAAACAGCGCCTGGATGTCCTTCTTCGGCCAGTTCTTCGACCACGGCCTGGACCTCGTGACCAAGGGCGGCAACGGCACCATCTACATGCCGCTACAGGCGGACGATCCGCTGATCGCTGGCGCTGATCACGTATTAGGCACCGCGGACGACCTTCCGCCCGAGCTGCGCTTCATGACGCTGTCGCGCACCTCGCCGTTCGACGCGAATGGCAATCCGAGCCCGAACGGCACCGAATCGCAGAATACGACGACCCCGTTCGTCGACCAGAACCAAACCTATACTTCCAGCGCCTCGCATCAGGTCTTCCTGCGCGAGTACAAGTTCACCGTCGATTCGAATGGCGACACCGTCGCCGACTCATTTGCGGAAAATAGCGGTCGTTTGCTCAACGGCGCTCATGGCGGAATCGCCAACTGGGCGGAGGTGAAGGCCCAGGCAGCGGCGAAGCTCGGCCTGATGCTCAACGATGCCGACGTGCTCGACGTGCCCCAGTTGGTGGTCGATGCCTACGGCCGCTTCACGCCTGGCGCACACGGCTATGCCCAGGTCATGGTGACCGTGACAGAGGTGGTCGGCGCCCAGACATTCACGACCCTGATGACCGTCGAGGGTAAGGCAGGGGGCCTCGATCTCCATAACATTACCTTGGCAGACCTGCCCGCCAGCTTTACACCGCACGTCGGCGCGACCTCGTTCTCCGTTCACACCGTCGGCACCGGACACGCTTTCCTCAACGACATTGCCAATACGGCGGCGCCGGTCATCGTCAATGGCCAGTTGCGGCCGGACGACATCGATCCCGTTACCGGCGTCGACGCGCATGTCGTCGGCAACGCCGTTGCAATGGACAATCAGGGCCACAATCTCGTCTACGATAACGAGTTGCTCGACCTTCATTTCATCACCGGCGATGGCCGTGGCAACGAGAATATCGGCCTCACCGCCGTCCACACCATCTTCCATTCCGAGCACAATCGCCTGGTCGAGGTGAACAAGGACACCATTATCGCCTCGGGCAGCGCGACCGTGGTCAACGAATGGATGGCGCCGGATGCCAATGGCCTCCGTAATGGCATCAGCCAGGCCGCGCTCGACGCCATCCTGGCCGAGCCGAATGCCGCGCTCAAGGACGCTGCGATCGACGCGTTGAATTGGGACGGCGAGCGCCTGTTCCAGGCGGCGCGCTTCGTCACCGAGATGCAGTACCAGCACTTGGTATTCGAGGAGTTTGCCCGGCGCATACAGCCAAACGTCGATCCTTTCGTGTTCACCAATTCGGCGGATCTCAACCCGGCCATCATCGCCGAATTCGCCCATACCGTGTATCGCTTCGGCCACTCGATGCTGACTGACACGGTCGACCGTCTCGACAACGACCTTTCGTTGGTCAACAGCAACGATCCGAACCAGGACGATCAAGTCCAGGTCACCCTGATCAAAGCCTTCCTCAATCCGATCGAATTTACCACGGGCGGCATCACGCCGGACGGCTTGAGCGACGAAGCCGCCACTGGTGCGCTTATCCGCGGCATGTCCCGCCAGGTCGGCAACGAAATCGACGAATTCGTCGTCGAGGCCGTGCGCAACAACCTGCTCGGGCTGCCCCTTGACCTCCCGGCCATCAATATCGCCCGAGGTCGAGAGGCCGGTATCCCGCCGCTCAACGAGGCACGTGCCCAGATCTACGCGATGACCGGTGCGGTTGACGTCAAGCCTTACGTCAGCTGGACCGATTTTGCCCAGCACATCAAGCACCCGCTGTCGGTAGTCAACTTCATCGCCGCCTACGGCACCCATCCGTTGATCGAGGCGGAAACCACCTCGGAAGGCAAGCGCGCTGCCGCGATGGTGCTCGTGCTCGGTACCGATCAGGACGTACCGGCCAATGCCGCTATGAATCCGCCGGTTCTGGCGCACACGATCCACGCGTCGGATCCGCTGGCGGCTGATCGGCTGGACTTCCTCAATGCCACTGGCGTTTACGCAGCTGACGGCCTGGGACCTCATGATGATAGCCTCGGCGGCCTCAACCACGTCGATCTCTGGATCGGCGGCCTCGCCGAGGAACTCAACGAGTTCGGCGGTCAACTTGGTTCGACCTTCAATTTCATCTTCGAATACCAGCTCGAGCATCTGCAGAACGGCGACCGCTTCTACTATCTGAGCCGCACGCAGGGCATGAACCTGCTCAATTTGCTGGAACCCAACTCCTTCACCGATCTGGTGATGCGCAATACCGACCTTGGCGATCTTCATTCGACCCATCTGCCGGGCGTCCTGATGTCCTCCGCCGACATGATCCTGGAGCTCGACCGGTTCGCGGGCCAAGAGAATTACAGCGGCGACCCCTCGCGCGATCACACCGATCCGGCCAACCGCGGCGACCTCGATCCAACCCACGATGACCCCTTCCTGCAGGCAATTGATCCCAAGGTGGTGCGCATCGAGGGCACCGCCCGCATGGTGAACGGCAATCCGGTATTCGATACCGACGGCAAGCCGATCCTTGACGGCGGCGTGCTTAAATTCTCCGGCGGCGAGCATGTGGTGCTTGGCGGCACCGAGGGCAACGATCGATTGATCGGCGACAAGGGGATCGACACACTATGGGGCGACGGTGGCAACGACTACCTCAATGCCGGTATGGAATCCGATCAGGTGTTTGGCGGCGACGGTGACGACATCATCGAGGATCCGTTCGGTGACGACTTCCTCCGCGGCGAGGCGGGAGACGACGTGATTGTGGCCGACCAGGGCATCGATCTGCTGTTCGGCGGCGAGGGCAGCGACTTCATCATGGGCGTGACGGACCCGAAGGAAGTGTTTGCTGGCCCCGGCAACGACTTTGTGCTCGGTGGCAGCGCGGCCGACGGCCTGATGGGCAACGAAGGCGACGACTGGATCGAGGGCGGCGAGGGATTCGACGGTCTCTCCGGTGAGAACTCTGACCTGTTCTTTGATTCACCCATCATCGGCCACGACATTCTCAACGGCCAGGGCAACGATACCGACTACGACGGCGAGTCCGGCGATGACATCATGGTCCAGGGCGCGGGCATCCAGCGCAACAACGGCATGCTGGGCTTCGACTGGTCGATCCAGAAGGGTGACGAGACGAATGGCATCATCGACCTCGGGATCTCGCGGTTCCTCACTCAAACCGCGCTGACGCTCCGCGACCGCAACGATTCCGTCGAAGGCGCCTCGGGCTGGAAGCACGACGACACCTTGATCGGGACAAGCGCGCCTGTCGGCGCGGTCGGCGCTGCAACGGGACCGGTCGGCGGCCCCGTGACCGACAGCCAGTTGCTATCCCAGAACGTGGACCTGATCCGCGGCATGGAGGATTTCATCAAGCTCGCGCCGGGAGGCCTGTTCGGCCAATCGGCAGCGACAGTCGCGGCGATCACGGGCGGCGCGCACTTCCGCGACCTCGCCCCTGACACGACCGTCTTCAATCCGGCCAACGGCGGCGACATCCTGCTCGGCGGCGCCGGCAGCGACGTCATCACGGGCAACGCCGGTAACGACCTGATCGACGGCGACCGCTGGCTCAACGTTCGCATTGCCGTTCATCAGACCAAAGATGCCACGGGACCCACGGGCGCCGTGCTGTTCTCAGTCGACGGTCTGACAAGCATCGTGACGGGGTCCGGCCGTTCCGACTGGGACGGCAAATCGCTCGCCGACCTGATGCGCACCGGCAAGATCAATCCGGGCCAGCTCGAAGCTGTCCGCGAGATCATATCGGATGGCGCCAGCGCAACAGATGTCGACGTGGCGACCTTTGCCGGCGCCCGTGCGGACTTCACGATCACCCGCAACGCAAACGGGACCGTGACGGTCACCGACAACGTCGTGGCTCCGCTGCTCGGCGCAGACGGCCTGCGGATTCCGTTGCTCGATGACGAGGGCATCGACACCCTCGCCAACATCGAAATCGCTCGCTTCACGACCCGCGATGCGGCGGGGTTGCCGAACGGCACGGTCGATGTCTTCATCGGCCGCGCCACCGGCTCGGTGACGATCACGGGCGCCGAGAACGTTCTCACGGCCGACCGCTCCGGCATCGTCGACGTCAACGGTCTGCCCGGGGCAGGCGGCTTCTCCTATCGTTGGGAGCAGTCGACCGATGGCCTGAACGGCTGGACACTCGCTCCAGGGACGGCGACCCAGCAGAACTACACGGTGCCGGCCGGAAATCTTAATTTCTTCCGGGTCACCGTCAGCTACGTTGACCAGGATGGCCTCGCAGAGAGTTTCGTCTCAGCGAATTCGGCCAAGGTCGGCGGCAATGCGACCAACGACCTCCTGAACGGCAACGTCCTGGCCAACCTTCTCAACGGGCGGGGCGGCAACGATACGCTGAACGGCTCAGACGGAGACGACGTCATCAACGGCGGTGCCGGGACCGATGCGCTCAATGGCGGACTGGGCAACGACCGGCTCGACGGCGGGGCGGGCGTGGATGCGATGGCGGGCGGGGCCGGTGACGACACCTATGTCGTCGACAATGGCGCCGACACGGCGACGGAGCAGCCCAACGAGGGCACCGATACCGTGCAGTCCTCGGTTACCTTCACGCTCGGCGCCAACGTCGAGAATTTGATCCTGACCGGCACCGCCGCCATCAATGGCACAGGCAATGCGCTCGCCAACGTGATTACCGGCAATGCCGCCGCCAACGTGATGTCCGGCCTCGCCGGAAACGACACCTTCAACATTGTCGCCGGCGCCAGCGGCGCCGACACCATCGACGGTGGTGCAAACAGCGACACGTTGGCCGTCGGTGGCACCGCAGGCAACAATACCCTGAATGTTACCCTGGTGGGGGCTGCGCTCACCCTCGTCTCGGGCAGCACGCTGACCAGCGTGGAATCGGTCACTGCCGATCTCGGCGCGGGTGTGGATACGCTGGCCTATGCTGCAGCCAGTCCCGGAGTGAATGTGAATCTGCTCGCCGGAACGGCAAGTGGCTTCAGCTCGATCGCCAATATCGAGAATGTAGTTGGTACCAACAATGCCGACACGATAACCGGCAACGCAGCGGCGAACACGCTCTCGGGTGGCGGTGGCGCCGACGTTCTCAGTGGCGGCGTGGGCAACGACCGGCTCGATGGCGGCACGGGTGCCGACATCATGACCGGTGGCCTCAACAGCGACACCTACGTCGTCGACAATGTCGGCGATCAGGTAATCGAATCGGCTCTCGAGGTCGGGGTCGATACGGTGGAAACGACGCTTGCCACCTACACGCTGTTGACCGGCGTCGAGAACCTGACCAACGTCGCCAACGCGGCGTTTGCGGGTATCGGCAACGCAAGCGACAACGTCATCACTGCGGCCGCCGGAAACTTCGCCGACACGCTGAGCGGCCTCGGCGGAGCGGACACGCTCAACGGCAACGCGGGCAACGACACGCTCAACGGCGGAGATGGCAGCGACACCCTCAATGGCGGCACCGGAAACGACATCCTAAACGGTGGCGCCGACGACGACACCATCACCTGGAGCGCCAGTCTGCTGGGTCTTACCCCCGACGGCCGCGATGTCGTCAACGGCGGCACGGAGGGAGCGCTGGGCGATACGTTCGTCGTCAACGGCAGCCTCGGCAGCGAAGTCTACAGAATCTACTCCAATACGGACGACTGGAATAACAATGCCGCGGACGGCATCCAGAGCAGCGCCGTGCATGCGGGGCTCAGCGGTCTCGGCGCGGGAACGGAAATCGTTGTTACCCGCAACACCAATGGCGTGGTCGGCGCAGTGACCAACGCTAACATCATTGCGGAGCTAACCGAAATTGAAGAAATCGTCATCAATACGGGGCTCGGCACCGACACGGTCCTTCCGATCGGAAACTTCAATCCGACCAGCTTGTCGTTCAACACCATCACGGTGAACGACCAGGGAGGCGCGACCACTGTCGATCTGACCAATCTGCGATCGGCACATCACGTCGCCTTCCACACCACCGGTAACGACGACACCATGATCGGTGCTCGTCCCCAGGACGAGGTCATCCCCGATGGCATCCCCGCTCCGGGCGGCAACGGCGGTGGCGGCGGCAACGACAACCCGGCCGGCAACGGCAGCATCACCTTCAACGCCTCCGACGTGCTGGCGCTGAAGAACCTCGTCAATGGCCTCCAAGGCGGCGAGGACAATGACGCGGTCGGCATCCGCGATCTGGAAGGTACCGGCAACAACCGGGCGCATCCGAACTATGGTTCGGCAGACCAGCCGTTCATCCGCATCACCGATGCCCATTACGGCGACTACGATCCGGCGACCGGCAATCGCGCCATCAACCCGCTATTCAACGGCCTCGATCCCCGCGCAATCAGCAACGTGCTCGGCACCCAGGAGGCTGGGCTTCCGAAAGAGGCGTCCGGCGTCAACAGCCTGTTCACGGCGTTCGGTCAGTATTTCGACCACGGCCTCGACTTCCTCGGCAAGGGCGGCAATGGCACGCTCCAGATTGGTGCCCCCGGGACCGGACACGCGCCGGGCACGGATAATCCCGCCGATCTGACCCGCGGCACGGTTGCCGGGATGGACGCCGATGGCGTGCCGCAGCACCTCAACAAGACCTCGCCCTTTGTCGACCAAAACCAGGCTTACGGCTCCGACGAACTGGTCGGGCAGCTGCTACGGGAAGGCGATGGGCATGGCGGCTTCTCCGGCCGGCTGCTCGCCGGCGGACCGGATCCGTCGAACCCGGCCTTCAACCTGCTTCCCACGCTTCGGGACATCATCCAGCATCATTGGGCCAACAACACGGTGTTCACGGCGGACTCGCTGCCCGGCGACCACCACGTCGCATTCCGCGACTACTTCGTGGGCCTTGTTAACGGCGGCGTCATCAACGACGCGATGGTGCCCGCGATGGTCAACGACTTCATGGGTAGCGGCTTCCCGTTGCTGCTCGACACCAATCCCTTCATGAACCTGCTCGACCACTATGTGGCCGGTGACGGACGGGCCAACGAGAACATCGCGCTGACCTCGATCCACACCATCTGGGCTCGCAACCACAACTTCCATGTGGACGGGCTTCTGGCCGCCGGATTTACCGGCACAGCTGAGGAGCTGTTCCAGGCGGCCAAGATCGTCAACGAGGCTGAATATCAGCGCGTGGTCTATACCGAGTTCGCCGATCATCTTCTCGGCGGAATGCGCGGCGACGGCGACCACGGCTTCGACGGCTATCACCCAGAGGTCGATGCCCGGGTCAGCCATGAGTTCGCTACGGCAGCCTATCGGTTCGGCCATTCGTTGATCGGCCAGACGATGACGGTTCTGAATGCCCAGGGTCAACCGACTCAGGTCAACCTGTTCGATGCCTTCCTCAACCCGACCAACGATTCCAGTGCCTTCGTGAACATGTTGCCTCCGGACTACGTGCCGAAGCCTGGCTACGAGCAGCTTGGTGTCGGTGCAATCCTCGGCGGCAGCGTCCTGCAGGCGGCCGAGGCGGTCGACGTCAACATCGTGGATGCCGTGCGCAACGATCTCGTGCGGATCAGCGCAGACGTGTTCGCCTTCGACGTGGCGCGAGAATGGGACGTCGGCATCGGCTCGATGAACCAGATACGCGCCGACCTGATGGCCTCTGCCGACCCGTACGTTCAGGAAGCTGTGGGTTTCGCAGGCGGCAACCTCACGCCCTATACCTCCTGGGAAGACTTCCAGGCCCGCAACAACCTGAGCGATGCCTTGATCGCGCAGTTCAAGCAGGCCTATCCGGATCTCGTGCTGGCGGCCGGGGACATTGCCGCATTCCAGGCGATCAATCCCGGCATCGAACTCACCGGTCCGAACCACAATACGGTGAAAGGCATCGATCGCGTCGACCTGTTCGTCGGCGGGCTCGCGGAGAAGCACATAAATGGCGGCGTGGTCGGCCAGACCATGTGGGTCGTGCTTCACGAACAACTCGACCGCCTCCAGGAAGGCGATCGCCTGTACTATCTCGATCGCGTCGAGAACCTCGACTTCTATCAGACCGTCGAGGAGCAAGGCTTCGGTGCAATCATTGAGCGCAACACCGGGCTTGCGAATCTTTCGGAAGACGTGTTCGCGACCGTCCAGACCGGCACCGGCACCGGCACCGGCACTGGCACCGGAACGGGAACAGGCACCGGCAACGGTGACGATGCGGGCAACGATGATGACGACGACGATGGAGATGACACCGGCACCGGCTCCGGCGGCGACGACGACGACGGTGACGACGATGGCGACGATGCCGGATCAGGGACTGGGACTGGGACTGGCACAGGAACCGGCACCGGCACCGGCACCGGCACCGGCACCGGAACAGGCACCGGTACAGGGACGGGCGATGGTACCGACACTGCGCCGCCGATCGCCGCGATGGTCCTGGCGGGTACGCCGCAGACCGACGTTCTCACCGGCGCTGGCGGGGACGACAATATCGTGGGCTTCGCCGGCGATGACGTCCTGGTCGGCAATGCTGGTGCCGACTCGATCTCGGCCGGCGATGGCGCCGACTTCGTGAACGGCGGCGCCGGGCGCGACGTGATCCTCTCAGGGGCCGGCGATGATCAGGTATTCGCCGGCGACGGTGCCGATATCGTCTACAGCGACGCGGGAGTGGATCGTATCTTTGCCGATGGCGGCAATGACCTGATCAATGCCGGCGCGGGCGACGATACGGTGTTCGGTGGCGCAGGCAACGACCTGATTGTGGCCGAGATCGGCGACGGCAACGACGCCTATTTTGGCGACGACAGCGACGGTGGCAGCGGCGTTGATACTCTCGACATGTCGGCGATCACCGCAAACGCCTACGTCAACCTGGGCTCCGGACCGATGTCGAACGGAACGGCGATGAGTTCCCAGACCGGCAACGACACGCTCTGGGGAATCGAGAACGTCAACACCGGGTCTGGAAACGACACCATCGTCGCTAGCAATACGGTGAACGTGATGAACGGAGGTCTCGGCAACGACATCTTCAAGTTCAACTCGGTCGCAGCGGCCAACGGTGACACCATTGTCGGCTTCGAGCCGGGCGACCGGCTCGACCTCAGCGGCATCGATGCCGACTACTCGGCCGCCGGAGACCAGGGCTTCACGCTGGTCACGGGCGCCGCCTTCACGGCGGCCGGACAGCTCGCGGTAAACTACGAAACCCGGGCCGACGGCGACTTCACTGTCGTCCAAGGCAACGTAGACGGCAATACGGCCGCCGATTTCAAGATCGAGATCGCCGGACACCAGAACATTACGGCCGCGAACACGACACTGTAGTCGCGGCCGCAGAGAGACGGGATTGGCCCCGTCCCGTCTCTCTCGCTCCCCTCCGATCCCTCCGACCAGACGGCATCACATCCAATGGCGAAATCGAAAGAACTTACCGCTGCGAAACGCCGCCGGCTCAAAGAATTGACGCAGGGCCTGCGAGGCATTGGTCTCTATCTCTTCATGGTCTCCGGCATGATCAACCTGCTGGCGTTGACCGGCTCCGTTTACATGATGCAGATATACGACCGGGCCCTGACCAGCGGCAGCGTGCCGACGCTGCTGGTACTCTCTGCGCTTGCGATCGGGCTTTATCTGTTCCAAGGCTGCTTCGACGTGGTTCGCTCCCAGGTGCTGGTGCGGGTCGGAGCAAGGATCGACCGCAAGATCGCGCCACTGGCGCATCGGGTCGCCATCGACATGCCGCGCTTCGGCTTCTCGACGTCTGAGGCGCTCGAGCGCGGGCGTGACGTCGATACGGTCCGCGGCTTCCTCGGCAGCCAGGGCCCTTCGGCGCTGTTCGATCTGCCGTGGATGCCGATCTACCTCGCCTTCATCTACGTCCTGCATCCGATGCTGGGCGCACTAACTGTAGCCGGCGCTCTCGTTCTCGTCGTGCTGACGGTCGTGAGCGAGATCATGACCAAGCGGCTCGCTGTTAACTTGCGAAAAGCTGCGATCGCGCGTAACGGCATTGCGGACTGCAACGCGCGCAATGCCGAAGTCCTCAAGGCGATGGGCTTCGCGGGTCGTGCCGTGGGTCGCTTCAACGAGGCCAACGGGGAGCATCTCGAGCTCCAGACCCGCGCCAACGACATAACCGGCTCTTTCGCGGCGGTGTCGCGCGTGCTGCGCATGGTGCTCCAGTCTGCGCTGCTTGGTCTTGGCGCCTATCTCACCATCAAAGGCGAACTGTCCGCCGGCACGATTATCGCAGTATCGGTGGCCTCTGCCCGGGCGCTTGCTCCCGTCGATCTCGCGATCGGCAATTGGAAATCCTTCATCGCCGCGCGCATGGCCTATCATCGGCTTCGTGAGACGGTTGTGGCGCTCGCCGCCGCCGAGGAACCCATGCAGCTTCCCGAGCCGACCGAGCGTCTCTCGGTCGACAAGATCACGGTCGCGGTGCCGGGATCCGGACAGGTCGTACTGAGCGAGGTCGGCTTCGAGCTCGAGGCTGGCCAGGCGCTCGGCATCATCGGCCCCAGCGCCGGCGGCAAGACCACGCTGGTGCGGGCGTTGACCGGGATTTGGCCGGTGCTGCGCGGCAGCGTCCGGCTCGACGGCGCAGACCTTTCGCAATGGCGGGAGGAGGAGCTCGGCAAACATGTCGGCTACCTGCCGCAGGAGATCGCCTTGATGGATGCCACCATCCAGGACAACATCTGCCGCCTCGAGCCGGATCCGGACTACCGTAAGGTTATCGAGGCTGCAAAAGCGGCGGGCGTCCACGACATGATCGTCAGGATGCCGGACGGCTATCGCACGAAGCTTGGACCTCAGGGCTGCGCACTATCGGCGGGCCAGAGGCAGCGGGTAGCGCTGGCACGAGCGTTATACGGCAACCCCTTCATCGTCGTGATGGACGAGCCGAATTCGAACCTCGACGGAGAGGGAGAGGCCGCGCTGACGGCCGCGATCGAGAGCATACGCGCCCGCGGCGGCATCGCCATCGTGATCGCACATCGGCCGAGCGCACTGGTCGCAGTCGACCTCGTTGCCATCGTTCAGGCTGGCCGCATGGTCGCATTCGGCAAGAAGCAAGACATCATGACCCCGGTCCTGCAGCCGGCGGCGGCTACCGAAACCCGTGAGAGCGAATCCCAGATGAGGAGGCCCGCATGATCAACATTCAGGCCACCAAGCGGCAAACCAGCGAAACCGCGCCCGGCCGCGAGGACTATGAGAAGGAGGATCGCCCCCGTCGTTTCGTGCCGCTCATCTTTCTGCTGATCGTCGGATCCTGCACTGCCTACCTGAAGAGCTTCCTGCCGGCGACGTTGGCGGAGCACGATGATCACCGGCCGCCGCACAGCTCGGATACCGAGGAGCAGGCCATCAAGGAGGACGCCGTCGTCGATTCCGATGCCGAGCCCGGTGACGTTGAGCTCGCCGCAAAATCGTCGGGCAGGACTGAAGCCGTGAGGATTTCGGCTCGCCCGGACGGGGAGGGCGTTGCGTTGGGTTCCGGCGACATCATCGGCCAGGCGCGCACCCCGCAATCGAAAATCGACACTGGCTTCGGCGGTGAGACGCCGAGGGGCGCCAGCGATAAGCGCAGTCCGGACCGCCCCGACGCCGCGAGTGGCGGAGGCGGAGGCGGAGGCGGAGGTGGAGGTGGAGGTGGAGGTGGAGGTGGCGACAAGCCCCACAATCCGAGAGACCCGCGCGATTCTCCAGGTCCGACGCCGGATCTCCGCAATCGCGCGCCGCGGCTTTCCGGCCCGATCCACCTGCCCGATGTGGCCGGATGTCAGGCGCTCACCATCACCATCATGGCGCTGCTGGCGGGTGCCACCGATCCGGATGGCGACCATCTCACCGTTGTCGGTCTCTCCTCCTCGTCCGGAACTTTGACGCGGACTGAGGACGGCGGCTGGGAATTCGAGCACGAACGCGGCATGCTGGGCGAGGTCACCCTGAGATATGCGATCAGCGACGGCAGCCATTTCGTGGTTCAGACTGCGTCCTTCAACGTGGTCGAGGCGCCTCCGATTATCGGGACCGAAGGCGACGACAATTTGCTGGGCACCAAGTGCGCGGACACCATCATCGCGCTCGGCGGTAACGACAACATCGATGCCCGCGAGGGGAATGATAAGATATTCGGAGGGGATGGCGATGATCACATCCTGGCCGGAGCGGGCGACGACGTCGTCTACGCGGGCGCAGGTGACGACATCGTATTTGCGGGCGCAGGAAACGACATCGTGTTCGGCGGCGCCGGAAATGACCGGCTGTTCGGCGAAGCGGGCAACGACACACTGTACGGGGAAGATGGTAACGACCACCTCGAAGGTGGCGCTGGGCGCGACATCCTGTTGGCAGGCTCTGGCGACGATTTTCTCCAGGGAGACGAAGGCGACGACACGCTCGACGGTGGCGCAGGCGATGACCAGATGTCCGGTGGCACCGGCAATGACGTGATGGTTGGAGGCGCGGGCGACGACGTCATGACCGGCAACGCCGGCAATGACACCATGGCCGATGGAATGGGCTCCGATATCATCCAAGGCGGGGAGGGCGACGATCACGTCCTGGCTGCGGCAGATGCTACCGACGATAGGTTTGAAGGCGGCATCGGGATCGATACGCTGAACTACTCGTCAGCAGTGCACGGCATCGCCGTCGACCTCGGTAGCGGCCAGGCTGTCGGCGAGGACATCGGGCACGATACTGTCGCCGAGTTCGAGAATATCGTCGGCGGTTCCGGCGATGATACTCTCAAGGCGGCCGCGACCGGATCGTCGATCGATGGCGGTGCGGGTAACGACGGGCTGACCGGAAGCGACGGCGATGACTTTCTCAACGGAAACGACGGCCACGACCTCATCGCAGACGGTGCGGGCTCGGATGTCGTGAACGGAGGCGACGGCAACGATCGTGTCGTTGCGTCCGCCGATGCAACTTCGGACCATTATGTCGGCAACGCAGGCTGGGATACGTTGGATTACTCGGCCTCTACCCTGACCGTTACCATCGATCTACGCCATGGAACGGCGCAGGGCATTGAGGTCGGCGAGGATCTGATTTCGGGCTTCGAGGAGATCATCGCTGGCTCAGGCGACGATCGGATCGTGGCCGGCGACACTTCCGTGACGATGACGGGCGGCGTCGGGAACGACATCTTCGAATTCCATCGCGGCTCCAACGAGGGGCCCGGTCACGACCTGGTGCGGAAGATCACCGACTTCACGATCGGAGACCGAATCGTCGCTGCCAACTACCAGATCATTCTGAGCGACGACGATAGCGTGGAACATCAGATCGAAGACTTGTTCGAGCAAGTCTACAATGACGAAGACAATAGCGGCCATGGCAGAGCGGTGCGCTTCCGTTTCGAAGACCTTGCAGATGGCCAATATACGGCCATCGAGGTGGCCGGCCGCCCCGACCCGGAGGATGTCATAACCATCGAGATTTCCGGTCACCACCAGCTGCAGTTCGCGGCCATTCACCCGTGAGGGACGCCAAGCCATGAAGCACGTCGATGCATCGGAATTCGTACCAGCGCCGGCACCCGCCGGGGTCGAGAGACCGGACGCGTCCGCGAAGCCTTTCCGCCTCTGGCCGCGTATTCTCGCCGGCACCCTGTTAAGCGGAATGCTGGTGGCTGGCTGCGGCGGATGGGCTGCGATGGCGATGCTTGAGGGCGCAATCGTCGCTCCCGGTTCCGTCAAAGTCGACCAGAATCTAAAGGAGGTGCAGCATCGGGATGGCGGGATCGTCAAGTCGCTTGCGGTGCGTCAGGGGGATTTCGTCCGTGAAGGGCAAATCCTGGCGACCCTCGATGACGTTCAAATCAGAGCGGAGCTTTTGATCGTGCGCTCTCAGCTTGTCGAGTCACTTGGACGCCGAGCGCGATTGCTCGCCGAACGCGATAATCTCACAACCGTTGAATTCCCACCGGACCTTCACGCGATGTTCGCAAGGACCGCCGCCGACGTTATCCACGGAGAGACCCGCCTCTTCACCGGCAATAAGGTGGCCAGGGACAGCCAGAAGGAACAGCTTGAACTGAGCATCGGCCAGACCGGCGAGGAGATCCGGGGCATGGAAGCGCGTCTGGCCGCGAAGGAAGAGGAGATGAAGCTCGTATTGAGTGAACGAGACAAACTACAGGATCTGTTCGAGCGCAAGATCGTCGAGCACCAGCGTGTCTATGGAGCTCAGCGCGACGCGGCGCGCCTGCTCGGCGAACGGGGCGAAATCCAAGCCAGTATAGCCCGCGCCAAGGTGCGCACAAGCGAGATCCGGGTTCAGATCATTGCTGTCGATCAGAATGCGACCACAGAAGCTCAGAAGGATCTGCGTACGGTTGATGCGCGCATCGCGGAACTTCAGGAGCGGAGGCTTGCCATCGAGGATCGACTTTCGCGTACTGAAATTCGCTCACCTGCATCCGGCTACATCAACGAGCTGTTCGCCTATACGGTGGGAGGCGTGATCACGCCGGCGGCCAAGATCGCAACAGTAGTTCCGGAAAACGCCGAGCTGAAGTTCGAGATCAAGGTTTCGCCGGCCGATATCGACCAGGTAAGACTGGGGCAGCCGGCTCGCATCAGGCTTACCGCTTTCAATCGAACTACAACACCGGAATTGAAGGGCAAGGTGGTGATGGTGTCGCCGGCATCGGCGCGCGATCCAGCGAACGGTCAGGAGTATTATCTGGCCCAGATCCAGCTGCTTCCAAGCGAAGATGCGATTGTCCAAGGGAAGGGACTGAAGCTCGTCCCCGGCATGCCCGCTGAAGTGTTCGTATCCACGCAGGAACGAACCGCGGCGTCCTATCTCCTAAAACCTTTCAGTGATCAGATGAACCGTGCATTCCGCGAGAGGTAGACCCTTTGGCCTAACATGCGCTGGAACGGCCGATTGTCCACGAGTGGTAGCAAGCCAATCTCAAATTGTAATGTCCTGAAGGCAGCATAGCCAAAGCAAAGGTCGCCTGCCTGCCATGGGCTCGTTGGTGATAGCAGGCGCGGCTCTACTCACGGAGGATGCTGCGCAGCCGCAGGGACGCGCGAGAAAGGCTTCAAACCGGCTTGGAGAGGCCTAGGTGCTCTCGCTTACCGAGAGCACCTAGGAAGCAGTGCGGCGAGCAAGTTTCTTTCTGGATTCTCTCCCTCCGCCACCCGGCAAAAACCGATCTCGTACTTGGATCTGCAGAGGAGGCCGAAAGTTGGGTCGTTTTCCTGCTTTTTAGCGGGCGGAGAGCGGTCCTCCAAACGACAGCCTGAATGAAGCCGGAGAACGGAATTAGCTCCGAATCTTTGAACCCGCAAAACCAGTCTAGTACGCCATTTCTCACAGAATCAACGGCTTGGCTGCGCGGCGGTTTGAATCGGTCTCGCTCAACCGATGGCTTGGATCGCGGCAGGTACGGCGCTCACTAAGGCTTACCGTTGTGATCATCTGGGACGACGAAGACGGAAGGGCCGGAGCAACGTGAAGCGTGCAAAGCCCCCACGCGAAGACGATTCGGACCCGGTTTAGAACGCCGTTTTCCGCACCGGAATCTGCGGACACCCATATGGAGGAAACTGACGGTAGCAATCCTCGCTCCACCGCCTCGCATTTTTGTTGGGTTTTCAGCCTTGCGCTCAGCCGCCAACGAAGGGTGGGGTTGCCTCCGCTCTAGTTGTGCCGCCTAATACTAACACTAGGGGTGCGGGCGATGACCGGATTGAATGCTCTGCAGGCTGGCAGCGTGATCGCCGGGCCAGCGAGTGCACGAATTGTGTTAGAGCACTCGTTTCCCGTCATAGGGCGGGTCAGAATTCTCCTCACTATTCATATCGAGAGTGCTGACCGCACCGAAGCACGCGCCTGAGTTCCCCCAGATGATCAAGCCTCTGCCAGTGTTCGGGTCCGGACATCGGAAACCAGCTCAGGAGCTTGAATATCTCGGCGCTCTCCGCATGGGGGGGAAAGCGCCCGCCCTCATAGAACTTTACAAGACGACAATTAAGCGGACGCCAGTAGGATCGCCATTAGATGACCTGCATGCCCGAACAATCCTTAAGGGGATCATCGATCGGGTCGAAGAGGTTTGTAAAGCCCTCAAAGTTCAAATTCGCAGTGGTGTTGTTTTCGGGATCGCTCCGGAAATGGGAGTAGTCGCAACCCAAACTTCCGTGATGATGACGGATGTAAGCATCTTAAGCTTCAGTCTTCATTTCGTGACCTTCTGCAACTTGATCAGCAAGGTACTTGCCCGAACCCTCATCCATGAACCCGGCCATGTCAGCCCAGAGCCTCAGGTCAAGGTTTGTTTCGATCCGATGCAAATACGGGCTCGTCTCCAGGCGTCTCCCGAGCTGCAAGCCGAATGGGCGAGCATCCTAATCCACTTCGCCTCGTTTGGTGCTCCAGGTCGCACCACTCCAGCGCCCGAACGCGCTGGGCAGCTCACGCAATTTCTTATTCTAAAGGCGATGGAGGAATTTGCCGTCGCTCATGAATATGGACATCATGTCTTCGCGCACGGGCTCCCGGAGGGAAACCGCAGTTATCCCGATAGCCAGTGGCTCAGTCGGGACGACCTTGATGAATCAATCTGTCAGGTGACGACTCTGTACGAGAGTTTTGGAGTGAAAAGGATATTCAATCTACCCAGCCCTCTTGATGCACTCTATTGCTGGGGCCAGCTTGGCGATGAGGAAATTGTGAGGCAGCACGTTGCTGCAGCTGTCGAGGATGACAGGGGGCTTCTGCAAGCCCTTGAGGCGATGCGTGGGTGGCAGAATAGTTCCGATACGGGTGTGACGCATCCGCTGCGCGACGAAGTCGTTGGGCGGTTTCTTGATGCCAAGGAGACGTTTGCTCGGCTGTCGGCTCTGGCAAGGGAGGGGCGAAGTCGTTCAATTCGCCGACAGGCCGCCGAGCTTGCTGCTGCGTGGCAACGAGAGGATAAGCGCTAATCGGCGACCACAAGGTTCGGTCCAAATAGCTCCTCTACGAGTTCGTCAATCGCCTCAATCTCCGTGTAAGGAATTCTGATTAGCCTGATACCATTCGTCTCACAGTAGCGGGTCTTGAATGCGTCGCGCTTCTGCAGTTGTTCGAATGACACCTGCAAGTCTGACTCATCAAGGCCGGTGAAGTTAATTGGTTCGAAATGCTGGGCCCCATCGAACTCGATGGCCGTTCGCGTCGAATCTACGTAAAAGTCAAACCGAAGTCGTCCTCCGGTCTCAGGGAAGATCAGATCGGGAAAATTTACCTGCTCTCGAAAGTCAATCTTTAGCCGTTGAAGGATGGTGCGAATTTTTCTTTCGCCCTTTGACGACGAGCAGCGGGCACAACCAATCCCAAAAAGGTGACTCCGAGGCAGTTGGTCAAACGCTCCGTGAGAGCGGCACCGAATGACCACTCTTTCGTTGTTGTTAATGTACTTGACGTCGGAGTATTCAAATGTATCTCCGTGCACTCCCCTTGCTGCGGCGACGAATTCTTCGGTTGTCGTGCGGCTCAGTTCGGTGCGTCGTTCGTCACTACATTGTCGACATCCCCTGCCCGTAAGATGCATCGCGGGCCCCATGACAAAATCCCCATGGTTGCGGCAAGTGATGCGTATAGGAAAGTTGCTGGTAACGTAGATGACGTTTCCATAGTCATATTTCTCGCCGTGAACTTGTCGGGCCGATTTGATGAATGAATTCGTCGTTCCTGGAGCGTTACCTGCGCATTGAGGGCACCCGCTACCTCGAAGATGGTTCATTGGGTTCTGTAGAAAAACGCCGTGGTGGCGGCAGACTATTTCGACCTTTTCGTGGTTCCTCTTCGATTTGAATATCACGCGGGAGTAGTCAAATTGCTCGCCATGAATCGCACGCGCCTCTTGGACGAATTCTTCGTGATAGATGCTGATCAAGTTCCTTCGCATCCGGCCGCACTGTGGGCATCCATTCCCTTGGTAGTGGGACCGTGCAGATTGAACGAAGTCGCCGTGATCTGGGCAGCCAATCGTAACGAGGTCCTTCACCGCTATGAACTTTACCCGGGTGTAGTCGTATCTGCGGTTATGTCGCTCATTGGAGCGTCTGATAAATTCTTCAATGTCGACCTTCATTGGAGGCCGTCGGCGGAGCTGGGCGCACGCTTTGCAACCCCTTCCTTGCAGATGATAGGCGGCGTTCAGTTGGAAGATGCCGTGGGTCCGGCAAATGATCGCTAGAGACGTCTGGCTGTGCTCGTATTCGGTCTTGGAGTAGTCGTATGTGTCCCCATGAACGCTCTTGGCTCTGGCGATATACTGAGCTTTGCTTAATTTGTGGTTGTTAGCAGTGCCCCGGTGACACGCGGGGCAGCCGTGACCAGACAAGTGATTGCCCGGCATCTGCGTGAACGGTCCGTGCTGGCGGCAAATGATCGTAACAGGCTGGCGTTTGATCACGTAAGCGGTCTCGGAGTAGTCATATTTTTCTCCGTGAACCTTCTTCGCTCGTAACACGAATTCTTCTGTCGAAACTTGGTTCTTGCTCCGCTTGCTCGCATAGCCACACGCAGTGCAGCCGCTTCCGCGCAAGTGATTTTGGGCCTTCTGAGAGATTTCCCCGTGCTCGACGCATAGAAACTTAACGGGCTGGTTTCGGTTTCTGTATTGTGTCGCAGTATAGTCGTAGCGATGGCCGTGAACGGCTCTCGCGAGGACAATGAACTCGTCAGTCGAATACTTCTTTGCCATGTCAGTAGTGGGTTGGAGGAGATGCTACACGATGATCAGTGCAGGGTCCGTTCAGGAAGTGGTCTCAGTGCTGCCTAATTTGTACCGGGGGAAGTTACTCATTGCTTCGATGCGCGTCCTCAGGGTGACTTTCGTGTAGTCCTGTCCTTTTGTTTTGGCCGCGTGTCCGCAAATCGCATCGAGCGTTAGTTCGCTCAACCCCGCCTCGTGCCCGTAGGTCTTGAATGTGTATCGCCACGCATGATTGGGCTGAACGCGCGGATCTGGAACGACGCTGCGCACGAGGTCTCGGATACGCTTGTAAACGCCGTCCGCGGGACCTGTCGTTGTGCCATCCGTTCCAAGATCACAGAACAGGTGGCCCTTCTTCGCGCTTTGTACGAAATCTATGAAGCCTAACGAAACCAGATGCTGATGTAGCGGAACATCTCGATACTCGTTGATCTTCATATCTCCAGCCTCTGGCGTGAGGCGAATAACCAATTCCCGCTCTCCTTCCTCAAGTCCTCCTTACGCAGCTGGATCATCTCCATGACACGGGCTCCCGAATAGGCACACAGCCACGGTACCCAGCGTTTGGCGGCGGTGGTCTTTGGGTGCTCTCGGTTCGTGGCCTTGACGGCCAGCGCCGCTCTGAGAATTGCTCCGTATTCATCGGCTAAGAAGAACTTCTCGCGGGTGACTTTCTTGGCTCGCCCTTCGATGCGTGCCTCGGCGGCAGGATTGGAGATCAGCCATCCTCTCTTTCTGCCCCACCCAAACACAGCCCTCAGGGCTGCGAAGTCAGTGTCGTTGATGGTTTTCGCTGCTATGCCCCCAGCGCTCCGCTCGTCACCCCATCTCTGAACTGTCTCTGATGCCACCCGACTTAGATCATCTTGGCGGAGCCACTCTTTAAATCTGAGCACGACAGCCATCCAGCGCTTCGCGTCTCGTGGCCTCACCCCTCTCGCCAACGCATCTTTGTGCCAGGCGTTCACGAGCCCTGTTAGCGTCTTGCCGCTTCGAATAGCTGGCTTACTCTCGTTCATCAAGGGGAAGCGGCTGACATAGGTATCCGGTGTGAAGTCCCCATCCGCGTTTCGAGCGAGCTTTTTGGCGCCTTCCCTGAGATCACGCGACAATGCTTCGATGAGTTTCCAGCGGCTGTCGTCATCTGTGATGATGCCTTCTCGCAGCAGAGTAGCGTCGGCCAAGCCACCGAAGCGCTGCTCCATAGAGATTTCCCGCCGTTCTTTGCTGCTCTTGGCGATCAGCAGAGGGTTGCCTCGCTTTGCCGCCTCGTTTGCCTCAGCGACGTTGAGCCATCCCTCCACTGTGAGACCGGGATTGTCCTCTAACGCTTCGGTGAAAGCTCGATAAGCAATTCCAGACAGTGCAGTGATCTGCCTAACGCTAAGAGTCCTGGGGCCTTCGCGGAGCGCCTTGAGATGCCGCTCTACGAGGGCGGAGACTTCACCGCATTTCGCCTTGGCCGCCGTGCGGTCAGCAGTGCCTAGGGAGATGCTGATGTGTGTCTTGTACCAACCGCGAGGGCGACGCTCCTTCGGGAGCTTCTGCAGGAGCATTTGAACATCTTTCGGGATGGTGCGGCGATAGTACCAGTTGTCGGTACTTTGTCTTTTGGTTGGGCAGGCCATTCTCAGAATCACAGATGCATCACTCCCGTGTATCAGGGAGCGGCCCGAAAACCTCAAGGCCTTCAATAGGCTACTGATCTATCAGGGAAAAAGCTGGAGCTGACAGACAGGATTGAACTGCCCGATACCTGCCCTTTGTTCCATAGCCCATGCTTTCCCCTTTTCCGGGATAGGGCGCTTTGGCCAGTTGTTCCGAGCTGCTTAGAACGCGCTCTACACAGTCTGTTGTGTTGCGGGCTTTTTGCCCCCTAAAAATGCTACACTTGCATCGTTTATAGAATCGATGCATATGTAGCAGAATGGGTTCTGCGCATGTTCGTCACGGACAAAGTATTCTTCGCATCCACGCTCCTCTACACCACTGGTTGTTCGCCAGCGACGTTTCGCGCTTGGCGAAACCGCAATCGGCTTTTCCCGGAAACCAAAGATTCGGGCCAGTGGAATAAGTATTCAATCCTCGATGTCCTTCTCGCGGGAGTTGTATTTGAGCTCACAAAGGCGGGGATAGGCGCGCAGCTTGCTGTCGACGCCGCTATGGCCGCGGCTCCGGAGATCACGATCATTTACGGTACCCCGAAGGGCGACGAGCATTCCAGTCTGGGAGCGGTCGTTATGCGCCTTTTAGAAATGACCTCGATGCGAGACTTTCCTGTGCTGCAGATTACTAAGTCCGACGATCGTGCTCCAGTATCGGCGCAGCTTATTAAGCCGAAGGAGATGCCAATCTTACAGCACTTCTCTGGTTCGGAGGGGCGTGGCATGCCCGTAGTGGCAACGATGGTTTATTTGGGTCTCTTGTTCGCGGAAACCTTGCTCGATCTTATCTATACAGAAAGTGACTTCGGCCGAGCAGCGTTGCCGCCTGAGCTGTTGAAACCGCAGCCGCCTCCAAAACCAACCGCGCCGGAAGAACTGTTCAAGAACATGAGCAGAAAGAAAAAGCGCTAAAAACGTTCACAAGCAGATCGCCGCTATCGCACTTTTGTGTCCCGAGTTTTCCGTCTTCTGCAAAGCTATTGAAGAAGCCAATGTCACGCCGGGAAGCCTCAGTCAGCCAAGCGGATATAAACCGGGTACTGCGAGCATATCGCAGGCAAGGGCAGAGGGTTCGTACGATCTTGCTACCTGATGGTTCGACGGCTTTCGAGCCGATCCTCGAGGGCAAGAGCGAGGCGTTGATCGACGTTGTTGTTAAGGCTGACAGAGAGATCTTGCTGTGACCGGGATTAGATTGCGTCGACTAACCATCGACCGGAGCGAGAACATCGTTCGGTATTACGTCAGACTGCCGGGGAAGCCCAAGATACGCATTGGCGGCGAACCTGGCTCCGAAGAGTTCATGCAGGCTTATCGGAATGCAATCGCGGAGGACCGGCCCGCTCCGCTCGCCCGTCCAGCGCCGACCATGTTTCCGGCGCGAACATTGGGACGGGCTGTCCTCGACTACTACACGTCGACCTCATTCCAACATCTTGGAGAAAGCCGCAGGCGCTCTCGCCGCCTGATCCTCAACAAGATCGTCGATGCGCACGGCCACGAACCGGTCAAGCTGATCACCAAGTCAGTTATTCAAAAGGGTATGGATCGGCGTGCAACCACACCCGCGGCTGCGAACGAATTTCTCAAGAGCATGCGCGTGGTGCTCGATTACCTAGTTCGCGTCGACGAGCTCGATGCTAACCCTGCAAAACTTGTGAAGTACAATGCGATAAAAACCGATGGCTTTCATATTTGGACCATCGATGAAGTCGCGCGGTTCGTGGAGCATCACCGCTTGGGCTCGAAGGCCAATCTAGCGTTGGCGCTGCTGCTCTTCACCGGACAGCGGCGGGGCGATGTGATCAAGATGGGACCTCAGCACGTCAAGGATGGATCAATGCGGCTTCGGCGCGGCAAGAACGGCGAGAGCGGATCTATTCCCATCCTGCCGCCGCTCCAGGCGGTGATCAATGCGAGCGAGATCGGCCATCTTACTTACCTCGTTACTGCATTCGGTAAGCCGTTCAGTGATGCCGGCATAGGTAACTGGTTTCGCGAGCGCTGTGACGAAGCTGGGCTCACTCATTGTAGCGCGCATGGTCTGCGCAAGGCAGGCGCAACGATCGCGGCCGACTTGGGAGCCAGCGACGAACAGCTGATGGCGCTATTCGGTTGGCGAAGCCGCCGGCAGGTCTCGACGTACACGCGCGGCGCCAACCAAAAGAAGCTGGCGCACGAGGCCGGCACCCGCATTGCCGCAGCACTAAAGATGAACGGAATTGTCCCGCTGTCAGGAGAGGTGCGGCCCCACCGGGACAATAGCGAGAAAAAACCGAAAGGATTCAAAGTATGAAATTGCGAGTGGTGCCCCTGGCCGGAATCGAACCAGCACTCCTTGCGGAACTCGATTTTGAGTCGAGCGCGTCTACCAGTTCCGCCACAGGGGCCCTCGGTCAGCCCCTAACAGGGCGTCGCGAAGCCGGCGGACTATAGCCATGGACCAAGCGGGGTCAACCCGCGCCAAAGTGATCCCGGCCGTTCTCGACAGCCGCATGAGCCGGGGTTACAGCCTTGGAAAGCGACCCATCGAAAAGAGGCTGCCGTGACGACCCAGAGTGCCGCAATACCTGCATTCAAACCGGCGGCCACGAGCCCCGCGCTGGTCGCTTCGCTCGCGGTCACGCTGATTGCAGCCGCGACGATCGCAGGCGCCTGGTTCTTCCAGCTGGTGCTCGGGATCGTGCCCTGTCCGCTCTGCCTGGAGCAGCGCTACGCCTATTACCTCGCGATCCCGCTGGGCCTGCTCATCGCACTCGCGGCGCGGGGCGGTGCGCCGAGGCCGCTGCTGTTCGCGGGCCTCGCGATCCTTGTGCTGGCGAGCCTCGCCAATGCCGGGCTCGGCACCTATCACGCCGGCGTCGAATGGGGCTTTTGGAAGGGACCGACCGACTGCTCCGGTCCCGTCGTCAATCTCGGCAGCGCCGCCGACCTGCTGTCGCGACTCGACACCGTGAAGGTGGTCCGCTGCGACGAGGTGCAGTGGCGCTTCCTCGGCCTCTCGCTTGCCGGCTACAATTTGCTGATCTCGCTCTTGATGGCTGCGATCGCCGCGTGGGGATTCGTTGCGACGGCGAAGCGCTAAGGCTCAATCATCCACATCGTCCTGTGTCCGGCCGAATAGGTGCACGATGCCCGGCGTCGCGATCGTCACGAAGACGAAACGCGAGAGGTGATGGGCGCCGACGAAGATCGGGTCGATGTGCAGCGTCAGGGCCAGCGCCAGCATGGCGTCCATCGCGCCCGGTGCGTAGGCGACCACGACGTCGGAGAATTTCACCTGCGTGGTGAGCGCCACGATGCCGACGAAGATCGCGGAGACGGCGATGGCGACGGCAAACGAGCCCAGCGCCGCGTTGATGTGGCCGGCGAGCGTCTTGATCTGCATCCGCGCGAAGCGGCTGCCGATCAGGGCACCGATGCCGATCAGCGCCACGCCGCGTACCCAGTCCGGCAGGCCGCCCTCGACCCAGCCTGCGCCATGCAACACGCTCGAGCCGATCATCGCGCCGAACATCCAGCTCGCCGGAAACCTGATCAGCCGCAGGACGAGCGCCGCGGCCAGCGAGGCCGCGACCAGTTCGACGAGGTCAAGCGGCGAGGCAATCGTCGTCGTCAGCGACGGCGCGACGGAGGGTGCGACGCCGGCGAACGCCAGCACCATCGGCAGCGCTGCGGTGAGGATGATTACGCGCATGGTCTGCACCACAGCGATGCCCGGCAGGTCGGCGCCGCGCTCGACCGCCAAAATCGTGATCTGCGACAGCGCGCCGGGGCTGCCGGCGAGGAAGGCCGAGGTGCGGTCCCAGCCGTGGATGCGCTGGAGATAATAGCTCGAGCCGAAGGTCGAGCAGAAGGTCGCGAGCGCGAGCAGCCCGATGGTGAGCGGATAGGCACTGACCTGTTGAAGCAGGTGGCGCGAGACGACTGATCCTAACGAAATGCCGAGCAGCACCAGCACGGTCTGGGTCAGGATCGGCGGCAGCGTCAGCTGGCGACCGGCGATCGCGGCGATCCCGACCGCGATCATGGAGCCCGAGATCAATCCCCCCGGAAGGCCCGCGAGCAGAAACACGAGGCCGCCGGCGGTGCCGATGACAAGCGTTTCCACCGTGCTCAAGATCTTGGCACGGCTCGGCCATTCGAACGGCAGGGAGGCGGTGATTTGCTTCACACCGCCTTATCGCAAATCAGCGAGAGGCGCACAATTGCGGCCACGTCATGCCGCAATGCGCGCGCCTCTCCCGAAGCCGCGAGCAGGGGGAAGGATTTACTTCTTGTCCGCAGCCGGCGCGGCCATACCGGCTTTGGCGGTCTTGATGCATTCGGAGCGGAATTTCTTGCGCTCCTTGCCGTGCAGGCCCTTGGCGTCGGCCTGCTTGGAGCATTCGAGCGATTCGGCCGAGTGCTCCTTCGGTGCCTTCTTGTCCATGGGGGCGGCGGTTGTGGTCTTGGTGTCGGTCTTTGCTGCCGGCGCGGCGGTCTGCGCGAAGGCAGTGCCGGTGGCGAGCAGGGAGGTGAGAGCGACGACGGCGAGGCGAGATGTGAAGGTCATGGTGCTGCACTCTTCTTGCGGGAATTGCGGAGGGCGCGAAAGTCGGCTGGCCTTGCTGAACGCGACATGAATAATTCGAACGTGGAGGATCACTATATTTTGGCGGCAGCAGCCATCGCTTCCTTGTCGCGAGCCGGCGGCACGCTAGGATAGCAATCCTCGGTTCACTTCCCTCGGGGGAAGATCAAGGAGGAGACCAAGGATGACCATTCAATCAAAGTTGCTGTGTGCAGTTGCGCTGTCGGGCTTTGCCGCGCTGGTGGTGAGTGCGCCGGCGCAGGCGCTGACCTCGCAGGAGTGCAGCGCGAAATACCAGGCCGCCAAGAAGGACGGCTCGCTCGGCACCACGAAGTGGAATGACTTCCGCAAGGCCCAGTGCGGCGCGGATGCGACGCCAGCGGCTGCGCCGACCGCGGCCGCTCCTGCTGCGCCCGCCGCTCCCGCCGAGCCGAAGCAGGCGAAGAAGGAGGCCGCCCCGGCTGCCGCGCCGACCCTGCCGGCCGGCCCCGCGATCTATCCGAACGCCGTTGATCCGAAATACGCCAAGGAGACCCCCGGCAAGGGGCGCCTGCACACCTGCGTCGACCAGTACAACGCCAACAAGACCACCAACGGCAATGGCGGCATGAAGTGGATCGAGAAGGGCGGCGGCTATTACAGCGAATGCAACAAGAAGCTGAAGGGCGCCGCCTGACGCTTCAAGACGACGCAGAGGCCGGAGCCAAGCTCCGGCCTCTTGCTTTAATCCAGTAGCTTCTCGGCCGATTTCGCCACGAGCTGCGATCGCTTGCGCGGGCCGCGCTCGACGAACAGCAGGCTCTGGCCGAAGATGAAGCAGTAGAACAGGAAGGCCTGCGCTTCGGCTGCCTCGGTCTCGAGGCCGGTCGCGCGATAGAGTTCGGCGACGTGCTTCAGCCGCGCTGCGTCCACATTCGCCACCGCTGCCGCGGCGCCCTCGTCCGAGCGGGCCCATTGCCGGATCGCAAGCTCGATCGCCATCCCGTCCGGATTGAGCCGCTCGGAATAGAGCTGGATCACCGCCCTCAGCCGCTCACGGGGCTCTTGGCCATCGAGACTCGTCTGCTGCGCGATCGCCGTTGAGCGCCCCTCGCGCCAGCGCTCCAGCATGGCACCGAGCAGCGCGGCACGGTCGGCGAAGCGGCGGTAGAAGCCGCCCTTGGTGACGCCCAGATTCTTGGCGAGCACCTCGACCCGCACCCCCTCGACCCCCGATCGGGCGAGTTCGGTGAACCCTGCCTCCACCCAGACATCGCCTTTGCCGTCACTCATGCAGGCAGCCTCGCCGATTCTTGATACGGTACCGTATTGCTAACGCGGGAGGAGGTTGATACGCTACCGTATCAACAATCAAAGCCAGAAAAGGTCAGGGAGAATTGCGATGGAGCAGGAGGCGACCTATCGCGGCACGGTCTATCCGTGGCAGTGCGATCACGTCGGCCACATGAACATCATGTGGTATGTCGGCAAGTTCGACCAAGCCAACTGGAATCTGTTCGCCCGGCTCGGGCTGACGCCGAGCTATCTGCGCGGCTCCGGGCGCGGCATGGCCGCCGTGCAGCAGAACATCACCTACAAGCGCGAGTTGCTCGCCGGCGACATCGTCGAGATACGCAGTCACCTGCTCGAGATCCGCGACAAATCGATCCGCTTCCGGCACGACATGATCAATGCCGATACCGGCGAGATCGCCGCGTTCTGCGAGATCACGGGCGTGCACACGGACCGCAGCCTGCGCAAATCGGTGCTGTTCACGGACGACATTCGCGAGATCGCCTTGAGACATCTCGCCGAGCCGGCGGAGGCCTGAGCCATGGCCGCATACGAGCCGAAGAACCCGGGCTACCGCGCGGCTGCCATCGCCATGTTCGATCGCCAGCCGGCAATGCACACGCTCGGCATCGCGATCGTCCGCCTTGCGCCGGGCGAGGCTGAACTCGCCATGCTGCATTCGCCGGCCCTCACACAGCAGAACGGCTTTGTCCACGCCGGCATCATTACCGCAGGACTAGACAATGCCTGTGGTGTCGCTGCCTTCACCCTGATGCCGTGCGAGGCCGATATCCTCACCGTCGAGTTCAAGACCACGTTGCTCGCGCCGGCACGGGGCGAGCGTTTCGTCTTCAAGGCCGAAGTGGTCAAGCCCGGCCGCACGCTGACCTTTTGCGAGGCCAGGGCGTTTGCCGAGCACGAGGGCAAGGTCACGTTGATCGCCATGATGACCGGGACGCTGATGGCAATGCTGCCGCGCGTTGCGGCTGCGCAAGCGCCGCGCACGACCGCTGCATAGCGGTGATTGACAAGACTGCCGGGGCATCCCTTGATGCCCAAGTCATGCTTGCAAGCCTTGGTCTCATTCTGCTCTGCCAGTTGATCGGCGAAGCCGTCGTGCGCGGCCTCGGCCTGCCGATGCCGGGCCCGGTGCTTGGCCTCTTGCTGCTCCTCATCCTGCTGCTCGCGCGCGACCGCTTTGCGCTTCTCGCGCGCGGGCCGCTGCGTGATGATGGCGTCGAGACGGCGAGCAAGGGTCTGCTCGCGCATCTGTCGCTGCTGTTCGTGCCGGCCGGGGTCGGCGTCGTGCAGAAGCTCGATCTGCTCGCGTCCCACGGCATCGCCATCATCCTCGTGCTCGCGCTGTCGGTGGTCGTCACCCTGCTCGCAACCGTACTCACTTTCCGCCTGGTCAGCCGCCTGTTGAGGCAACAGGACACGCGATGAAGGACAATCCGTTCTCGCTCTGGGTCTATCTCTCGCAGTCGCCGCTGCTTTGGTTGACAGTGACGCTGCTGGTCTATGCCGGTACGGACGCGGCGTCGCTGGCGACGCGGCGCCATCCGCTCGCCAATCCCGTGCTGCATGCGATGTGGATCGTCGGCGCGTTCCTGCTGCTAACCGGCACCTCCTACACGACCTATTTCGCCGGCGCGCAGTTCGTGCATTTCCTTTTGGGGCCCGCGACGGTCGCGCTGGCTGTTCCCCTCTACGAGAACCGCAAGCGCGTCGTCGCCTCGATCGTGCCGATGCTGGTGGCGCTGGTCGCGGGATCGGTCACGGCCGTGGTGTCCGTGGTGTTACTGGCCCAACTTGCCGGTCTGCCGCACGAAGTGGTTTTGTCGCTCGCGCCGAAATCCGTCACGGCCGGTGTTGCCATGGGCATCGCCGAATCCCTGCACGCCGATCCCTCGCTGGCTGCGGTTGCGGTTATCCTTACGGGCATTATGGGCGCGATCATCGTGACGCCGCTGATGAACCGCACCGGCATCAGCGATTTCCGCGCCCGCGGCTTTGGCGCCGGCCTTGCCGCGCACGGGATCGGTACCGCGCGAGCGTTCCAGGTCGACGAGATCGCCGGCGTCTTCTCCGGGATCGCCATGAGCCTGAACGCCTTGGTGACCTCCTTCCTGGTACCTTTGGCGGTCACGCTGCTGGTGCGATGACATCGGCACCGCGACACTCTATATGAGCTGTAACAATTCCCAGTCTCGAACCGTATCGACGGAGATGGGACCGAAATGGAACGAGATATGGCTGGATTCAGGAATAAAGCCCTTGTGCCGACGCGGCGCGCGGCGCTGACGCTGATTGGGGCGGGCGCCCTTGTCGCGGGTGGAATCACCTCGGCGCGCGCGGCGACCGACGAAGACGAGGTGCTGACCGAAGCCAAGGTGCTGCGCGACCCGGATGTTCCCGTCGCCGGTAATCCCGACGGGAATATCAGTATTATCGAATGGTCCGACTATAACTGCCCCTATTGCCGCAAGCTCGAGC
Organism: Bradyrhizobium sp. 40; assembly: GCF_023100925.1. Lineage (NCBI taxonomy): Bacteria > Pseudomonadati > Pseudomonadota > Alphaproteobacteria > Hyphomicrobiales > Nitrobacteraceae > Bradyrhizobium > Bradyrhizobium sp. 40. The sequence goes on along the minus strand of NZ_CP064688.1, from coordinate 6,640,570 downwards.
CCGAGTTGCGTCAGGTCATCCAGGACGACGGCAAGGTCAGGCTGGTGATGAAGGACTGGCCGATCCTCGGGCCGGTCTCGGTCACCGCCGCGCGGGCGGCGCTCGCGGCGAAATTCCAGGACAAATACCACCAGGCCCATGACGCCATGATGGGCGTCAGTTCGCGCCTGACCGAGCCACGCATCAACGAGTTGCTCGCGGCCGCCGGCGTCGACATGGATCGGTTGAAGCGCGATCTCGCCGACCACGCCAAGGACATCGACGCTCTGCTCAAGCGCAACAACGAGCAGGCCGAAGCCTTCGGTTTCCGCGGCACCCCGTCCTTCATCGTCGGCAAGTACCGCGTGCCGGGCGTGCTCAGCATGAACGAGTTCGAGCAGGTCATCGCCGACGCCCGCAAGGCCAAGATGAACTGAGCCGAGCGATATTCACCGCGCAAGACGAAGGCGCCGCCGCGGACCCGCGACGGCGCCTCATTTCATTCATGATACCACGTCGTTACTTCGAGGAGATGCGGACCCAGTCCTTGTGCGCGCGATCGCGCAGCGCGTCCCAGTCGGCTTTTGCGACATCCCAGTTCACGATGGTGCGATTGGTCGTCGCGACCTCGCCATTAGCAACCGACGACGTCTGCATGGAGTCATAGACATACACGCCGCAGCCGAGCAGCAGCGCGCCCAAAATCATTCCAAGAAACATCCGCATCGCGAAACCTCCAATGACGGGCGATAACGTCGACCCGGATCGATTGTTCCGCGACAGTGCGGCGCAGGTAAGGAGAGGTTGTTCATTCTCCATTCAGCCACTGCACCAGCTCCGCGTTGATCTCGCGTGGGTAGGTGTGGCTGAGGTCGTCGATCTCGCGATAGGTGACATTCGCGCCAGCGGCGGCGAGGGCTGCCTGCGTCTGCCGCGCGGTCTGCACCGGAAACATCCAGTCGAGCTTGCCGTGCGTGATGAAGATCGGCAGGCCCTGCAGGCGCGTGGCGTCGGCCATCTCCGCCATCAGCGGATGGAAGGTCGCCGAGACTGGCGCGAGATGCGTGAAGGGCGAGGCGCCGTCGAGCCCGGTGACGTAGCAGAAGGTGCCGCCGTCGCTCATGCCGGTCAGCAGCATGCGCGAGGCGTCGATGGTCCAGCGGCTGCGCACCGTTTCGAGAATGCGCGTGAGGTTGGGCGTGTCGGAATCGTCACCCATCAGGGCCCAGGTCGGGCCGGTCGCGGTCGGCGCCACCAGGATTGCACCGAGACTGCGGGCGTCGCGCAGCCAGCTCCACAGAAACCCGCGGCCGTTGCCGCTGCCGCCATGCAGCGCCACCACCAGCGGCATCGCGCGATCGGGCGTATAATATTCGGGCACGTAGACCGAAAAGCCGCCGCGGCTGCCGGGCTCGTTGTGATCGTGGATGATGCCGGTGTGCGCGTCCGCGCCGGCTTCGAGCCGCGACAACAGGTCGGCATTCTCGCGCATGGCGGCGTTGAGAAAGAAGCTGCTGACCGGCGGAAACTGCACGGCCAGCGGATAGAGTGCCTCCTGCGCGCGCGGCACATGGCGCAGCGCGCGGAACACCGCGACGAGGTCGCCATTGCCACGCTCAACCTCGCGCAGGCTGGCAAAGGCGGCGAGCGTTTCGTCGCAGGCACGATCGAGCCGCTCGCGCAGTCCGGTGAACTGCCCCGGCCATTCTCCGATTGCCGCGCGCGCCGTTTGCAGCGCCTCGTCGGGAGCGCCGATCGCGTTCATCACGGAGCCGAAGGCCGGCGGGTGCAGGTTTCGCTGAAAGAATGCGAGCGCTTCCAGCGCATTGAGTAGCGGCGGCAGCACGGCCACGATGTCGTCAACGACGGCCTCGCTCATCGTCGTTTCCCTGCGTCAGTTCGCCTTGTCAGTGCAGCTTCGGCGCCTTCAAGAGCTTGAAGCGATCGGTCGAGGTCACCGTGACGTCGAAGGTGACGCCTTCATGATGTACCGTCAGCGGCACGTCGACGCCGGCGGCGCCGAGGCCCCACAGCTTCTTGTAGAAGCCGGTCTGGCTCGTGACCTTCTCGCCGTCGACCGCGAGGATGACGTCGCCGGTCTTGAGCTCGGCGCGGGCGGCGGGACCATTGGCGGAGATTCCGATCACCACCACGCGGTTGTCGATCTCGGTCGAAAAGAGTCCGAGCCATGGCCGTGCCGGCTTGTTGACGCGACCGAACTTGCGCAGATCGTCGAGGATCGGCTTCAACAGGTCGATCGGCACGATCATGTTGACGTGCTCGGCCTTGCCGTCGCGCTCGCGTTCGAGCTGGAGCGAGCCGATGCCGATCAGCTCGCCGCGCTCGTTGAGGAGCGCCGTGCCGCCCCAGTTCGGGTGCGCGGGATGGGTGAAGATGGCCTCGTCCAGCAGATATTCCCAGTAGCCGGCGAATTCCTGCTTGGCCACGATCTGGCTCGCGACCGAACGCGTGCGTCCCCCGGCGCCGCCGACCACGACGCGGTCGCCGAGCCGGGTCTCGGCCGAGACACCGAGCGGCAAGGGGGCGACGTCGAGCTGGCCGAGCGCCTGCACCAGGCCAAAGCCGGTGACGGCGTCGAAGCCGAGCACATGTCCTTCCACCACGCGCCCGTCTCCGACATGCAGCCACACGGACTCTGCTTCGGTGATGAGATAACCGATGGTGAGCACCAGCCCATCGTCGATCACGACGCCGTTGCCGGCGCGTTCGGTCCCCAGTGTCTCGGCGCTGAAGGCGTCCGGCGGGATGATGGCATGCAGGCCGACGACAGAGGCGAGCGCGCGGTCGAGATCGAAACCGTAATCGCTCGCACGCGGTTGATTGGCCGGCGGCACTCTCCATTCGGTCAGGGCGGGCATCGAGTTCTCCTGGCTGAGAGCATCGCTCCGCCGTGGCTAGCGGAACGACACACGAAGCACGCATAATTTAGGCCGGAGGAGGCCGTCTTGAAAGCCTCGTTCCTAACTATTCCAGAGAACGCCGTGTGAAATCTTTGAAAGGCACAGGACCGGTTATGCACGGTCGGTCGGGCGGCTCTCCGGCATTGACCGCATGGCTGCTGTCCGGCGAGGTGCTAGGCGCCGTACAATGAAGCTGCTAACCATTGCCGCTTCGTTTGACCTAGGGATCACGGACCGAAGCATGGACAACCGCAGCGACATCTGGCGTGGCATCGACACGATCAAGGCACGTTTCATCGACCTCAGCGACAAGGTCTGGGGCATGCCCGAAGTCTGCTACACCGAGGCGCGGTCCGCCGCCGAGCATCTTGCCGAGTTGCGTCATCAGGGCTTTCGCATCACCGAGCAGGTCGCGGGCATTCCGACCGCGGTGATGGGCGAATGGGGCGAGGGCGGACCGGTCATTGCCTTCATGGGGGAATATGACGCGCTGCCGGGCCTCAGCCAGGAGGCGGGCGTCGCGGAGCATCGTCCGGTCGAGACCGGTGGCCACGGCCATGGCTGCGGTCACAATCTGCTCGGTTCCGCAGCTCTCCTCGCCGCGACGGCGGTGAAGGACTGGCTTGCCGAGAACAAGGTGCCGGGTCGCGTGCGCTATTACGGCTGCCCCGCGGAGGAGGGCGGCGCGGCAAAAGCCTTCATGGTGCGCTCCGGCGCATTTGAAGACGCCGACATCGCCATCACCTGGCATCCGCACAGCTTCTGGGAAGTCGCGGTGACGCCGTCACTCGCCAACACCCGCGCCGACTTCATCTTCACCGGCCGCACCTCGCATGCGGCGGCCTCGCCGCATCTCGGCCGCTCCGCGCTCGACGCCGTGGAGCTGATGAATGTCGGCGTGAACTATATGCGCGAGCACATGCCGAGCGACGCGCGCGTGCACTACGCGCTGCTCGACACCGGTGGCATCGCCCCGAACGTGGTGCAGGCGCATGCGCGCGTGCGTTATTCGATCCGCGCCCGTGATCTGCCCGGCATGAACGAGCTGGTCGGACGAGTGAGCAAGATCGCGGACGGCGCGGCGCTGATGACCGAGACCAAGGTCGAGATGAAGATCATCTCCGCGGTCTCCAACATCCTGCCGAACACGCCGCTGGAGCACGCGCTGCACCGGGTCATGGAAGAGCTCGGACCGCCGCATTTCGACGACGCAGACAAGGGCTTTGCCACGGAGATCCGCGCGACGCTGAGCGACAAGGACATCGAGTCGGTCTATTACGCGATCGGCATGGAGCCGACCGACCGGCCGCTGGCTGACTTCCTGGTGCCACTCGATGCCAAGCGCAATCCGCTGGTCGGTTCGACCGACGTCGGCGACGTGAGCTGGGTGGTGCCGACCGTGCAGGTTCACGCACCCACGGTTGCAATCGGTACGCCCTTCCACACTTGGCAGGTGGTCGCGCAGGGCAAGAGCGCGCATGCCCACAAGGCCATGGTGCAGGCCGCCAAGGCGATGGCCGGCATCGGCATCAAGGCGCTGACGGACCCGGAGCTGATCAAGGCTGCCAAGGCTGACCTTAAGAAGCGGACGGCCAAGACGCCTTACGTCTGTCCGCTGCCAGACCATGTCGCGCCGCCGCTCGACATGTCCGTGGCGTAGAATTTCGCCTCGATACTTCGTCTGATCCGGCGATCAAATTTTCTGCAGTGCAGCGCGGAATTCAGCGCGTTTTGATGCTGGATTGCCGAACGGATGGGCTGCGGAATATGATTTTGCCCAACAGACAGTCAGAAGACCGTTTGCATACACACGGTCCCGGTTGACGCGCGGCCCATTCGGTGTGCCATCTACCGCCAGCCAACTTTGTGGTCGCCCCGCGCGACCGCCTGCATCCATACGGGAACCAGACGGGGACAACCATGCTGGATAAAGAACTGCGTTCGATGATCGGTGACGTGAAGGACGGGCGGATGGATCGCCGCGGCTTCATTCAGCGCCTGGCTGCCGTGGGTCTCACCGCGCCTTTGGCCAACCAGATCCTCGCGCTTGGCGGCGTCGCGATGGCTGAGGGCGCCTCGACCTACAAGCCGACCAAGCGCGGCGGCGGTGGTGCGCTCAAGCTGCTGTGGTGGCAGGGGCCCACCCTGCTCAATCCGCATTTTGCCACCGGCACCAAGGACCAGGACGGCGCGCGCCTGTTCTACGAGCCGCTCGCCTGTTGGGATCCCGACGGCAACATGAAGCTGGTTCTGGCCGCCGAAACTCCCTCGATCCAGAACGGTGGCCTCGCCGCCGACGGCAAGTCGGTGACCTGGAAGCTCAAGCCCGGCGTCAAATGGCACGACGGCACGCCGTTCACGGCCGACGACGTCGTCTTCAACTGGGAATATGCCAAGGATCCGGCGACCTCCGCGCTGACGATCGCGACGCTCCGCGACATCACCGTCGAGAAGGTGGACGACCTCACGGTCCGCATCCTCTTCAACAAGCCCACGCCGTTCTGGGCCGACGCTTTTGTCGGGGCTCCCAATACCATCATCCCGAAACATCTGTTCAAGGACTATATGGGGTCCAAGTCGCGGGAGGCGCCGACCAACCTCTCGCCGGTCGGCACCGGCCCCTACAAGTTCGTCGAGTTCAAGCCGGGCGATCTTGTCCGCGGCGTGATCAATCCCGATTATCACATGGCGAACCGGCCCTATTTCGATTCGATCGAGATGAAGGGCGGCGGCGACGCCGTCTCTGCCGCGCGCGCGGTGATCCAGACCGGCGAATATGATTTCGGCTGGAACATTCAGGTCGAGGACGATGTGCTGCTGCGCCTGGAGAAGGGCGGCAAGGGCAAGACCGTCTACGCTGTCGGCGGCGACACCGAATTCATCGCACTGAACTTCACCGATCCCAACACCGAGGTCGATGGCGAACGCTCCTCGATAAAGACCAAGCACCCGCTGTTTTCCGATCCGGCGGTGCGCAAGGCGCTCTCGCTGCTGATTGATCGCGAGTCGGTGAAGAAGGCGATCTACGGCCGCGCCGGCCGCACCACCGCCAACTTCCTCAACGGGCCCGAAAAATTCGTGTCCAAGAACACCTCGTGGGAGTTCAGCGTCGAGAAGGCCTCGAAGATCCTCGACGACGCCGGCTGGAAGCCGGGCGCCGACGGCATCCGCGAGAAGGACGGCAAGAAGCTGAAGCTCCTCTACCAGACCGCGATCAACGGGCCGCGCCAGAAGACGCAGGCGATCGTCAAGCAGGCGTGCCAGAAGGCGGGCATCGACGTCGAGCTGAAATCGGTCGTCGCCTCCGTGTTCTTCTCCTCCGACGTCGGCAATCCCGACACCTATTCCAAGTTCTACGCCGACATGGAGATGTTCCAGATCCCGCTGAGCCAGCCCGATCCGTCGCAGCATATGCGTCGCTACCTTTCGAACCTCGTCGCCACCAAGGAGAACAAGTGGCAGGGCACCAACTTCCCGCGCTGGGTCAACAAGGAGTACGACGCGACCATCCTGGCCGCGGACGGCGAGATGGATCCGGTCAAGCGCGCGGCGCTCTACATCAAGGCCAATGATCTGATGTACCAGGACATCGTTTTCATCCCGGTACAGCACCGCCTGAAGGTCGAGGCGGCCGCCAACAATCTGCGCCCGGTCGTTTCCGGCTGGGCCAACGAGACCGACAATTTGTTCGACTGGTACCGCGAAGAATGATCACGCACGCCTAGAGCGGTCCTTCTTCATGAGCCAGTATGTCCTGCGTCGCCTCCTGATCGCGATTCCGAGCCTGCTCGGAATCTCGCTGGTGCTGTTTGTCGTGCTCGCACTCGCCCCGGGCGATCCTTTCTCGGAGCTGGCGACCAATCCGAACGTGCCGCCCGAAGTCGCTCTCGCGCTTCGGGCGAAGTTCGGCCTCGACGATCCGATCTACCTTCGTTACCTGCATTGGCTCAACGCCATGCTGCACGGCGACTGGGGTTTCTCCTTCGTCAGCCGGATGAACGTCGACACGCTCATTCTCCAGCGACTGCCCACGACGCTCTACGTGATCGGCTCGGCGCAGATTCTGGCGCTCCTGATCGCGATCCCGGTCGGGGTCTATGCCGCGACGAAACCTTATTCGCTGTTCGACCAGGTCGCCAACACGCTCGCCTTTGTCGGCTTCTCGCTGCCGACCTTCTTCACCGGCATCCTGTTCATCCTGATCTTCTCGGTCACGCTGGACTGGCTGCCTTTCGTCTACACGACCGACATCAAGGGCACTGGGATTCACTGGGTGCTGGAGATGATCCGTCAGGCGATCATGCCGGTGGCGGTGCTCGGCCTGTTCCAGGCTGCGTCGATGACACGTTTCGTGCGCTCGGCGATGCTCGACGTCATCCGGCTCGACTATGTCACCACCGCGCGCGCCAAGGGCATCGGTCAGCGGCGGGTGATCATCAAGCATGTGATGCGTAACGCGATGATCCCGGTCGTCACGCTGATTGCGTTGCAAATCCCGGCGGTGTTCGGCGGCGCGATCGTCACCGAGCAGATTTTCCGCATCCCCGGCATCGGCTCGCTGCTGATCTCCTCCATCCTTTCCAACGACACGCCGGTGGTGATGGCCGTCACCTTCGTCTTTGCGTGCCTGGTCGTGCTGTTCAATCTCATCGCGGACGTTCTTTATGGCTGGCTTGACCCTCGCATCTCCCTCCGCTGAGCGGCGCGTCTACTCGCCCTGGCGCGACACGTGGCGGCGCTATAGCCGGCACAAGCTTGCCGTGGTCAGCGCGTTCCTGCTCCTCGTTCTGATCCTGGCGGTGGTGGTCGGCCCCTTCGTCTGGCGGGTCAAGATCGACGACATCGACATCGTGGCGGGCATGCAGGGGCCGTCGCTGGCCCATCCCTTTGGCACCGACGATCTCGGGCAGGATATCCTCGCCCGCATGATCTATGGCGGGCGCATCTCGCTCGCGGTCGGTCTCGCCGCGATGCTGGTCTCGGTCTTTGTCGGCGTGTTGATCGGCGCGCTCGCTGGCATGTCGCGCGGCGCGCTCGGTCATGGGCTGATGTGGCTCACCGATCTCTTTCTGTCGCTGCCGCAATTGCCCCTGCTGCTGCTGCTGATCTATCTCTTCCGCGACGGGCTGAAGGCCGCTTTCGGCCCCGAGGGCGGCATTTTCATCCTGATCGTGCTCGTGATCGGTGGCTTGCGCTGGATGCCCGTCGCCCGGCTCGTTCGGGCGCAGTTCCTGTCGATCCGCGAGAAGGAATTCGTCGAAGCCGCGCGCGCGCTCGGGGCAAGCCCGGTGCGGCAGGTAGTGCGCCATATCCTGCCTAATGCGCTGGGTCCGGTGATCATCGCCGGCACCATCGACGTGGCCGCCGCCATCATCGCGGAATCGACGCTGTCCTTCCTCGGTCTCGGCTTCCCTCCGGATACCCCGACCTGGGGCCGGCTGCTCTATGATGCCAAGGACTTTCTCGACATCGGCCCGCACTGGGCGCTGTTTCCGGGCGGCGCGATCTTCATCGCGGTGGTCGCCATCAACTTCATCGGCGACGGCCTGCGTGACGCGCTCGATGCGCGGCGGGTGATCTGATGGCGCCGCTGCTCGAGATCAAGGGACTGAAAACCCACTTCTCCACCGACGACGGCATCCTCCAGGCCGTCGACGGTGTCGACATCTCCATCAATCGCGGCGAGACGCTCTGCGTCGTCGGCGAATCCGGCTGCGGCAAGACCGTCACCGCGATGTCGATCCTCAAGCTGATCGCGATGCCGCCGGGCCGCATCGCGGCGGGCGAGATCATCTTCGAAGGCCGCGATCTCGTGCCGCTGACGAGCAGTCAGCTCGACGAGATCCGCGCCAAGGAGATCGGCTTCATCTTCCAGGAGCCGATGACCTCGCTCAATCCGGTGCTGACCATCGGCGAGCAGATCGCCGAAAGCCTGCGCCGCCATGAGAACGTCACCAGGAAACAGGCGCTCGAGCGCACCATCGAGATGCTCAAGCTGGTGCAGATTCCCAATGCCGAAGGCCGGGTGCACAACTATCCGCATCAGTTCTCCGGCGGCATGCGCCAGCGCGTGATGATCGCGATGGCGCTCGCCTGCAAGCCGAAGCTGATCATCGCCGACGAGCCCACCACGGCCCTCGACGTCACCATTCAGGCGCAGATCCTCGACCTGCTCCAGGACATGAAGGAACGTTTCGGCATGGCGGTGATGCTGATCACCCATGCCATGGGCGTCGTCGCCGAGACCGCGCAGCGCGTCGTCGTGATGTATGCCGGCAAGGTGGTGGAGGAGGCGTCTGTCGACGAGCTCTTCGGCAATCCCGGCCATCCCTATACCCAGGGACTGATCCGCTCGATCCCGCGCATCGATCTCGCCAGCGAGCACAAGGTGCGGCTGGAGGCGATCGGCGGCTCGGTGCCGATCCTGATCAATCCGCCGGTCGGCTGCCGCTTCGCGCCGCGCTGCCGCCACGCCATGAGCGTCTGCACCGAGAGGGAGCCGTTGCTGCGCGAGATCGCGCCCGGCCACCGCATGGCCTGTCATCTGGGAGATACGCAGTTGGGAGGCGCAGCATGACCGAGCCCTTGCTCCGCGTCAGCGGCCTGAAGAAATATTTTCCCGTGCATGGCGGCCTGTTGTCGCGTCAGGTCGGCAGCGTTTATGCGGTCGACGGGGTCTCGTTCTCGGTCAATCGCGGCGAGACGCTCGGCCTCGTCGGCGAATCCGGCTGCGGGAAGTCGACGACGGGACGCTGCGTGCTGCGCCTGATCGAGCCGACCGACGGCGAGGTCGTGTTCGACGGCCAGGATGTCGGCCAGCTCGGCGGCACCGATTTGCGCGCGATGCGGCGGAACATGCAGCTCGTGTTCCAGGATCCGTTCGCCTCCCTCAATCCGCGCATGACGGTCGGCGCCATCCTCGGCGAGGCGCTCGTCATCCACAAGCTCGGCTCATCGGCCAAGGAGCGCGAGGATCGCGTTGCGAGCCTGCTGGTGAAGGTCGGTCTCAAGGCCGAGCACATGCGCCGCTATCCGCATGAGTTTTCCGGCGGCCAGCGCCAGCGCATCGTGATCGCGCGCGCGCTCGCGGTCGAGCCGAAACTGATCGTCTGCGACGAACCGGTGTCCGCGCTCGACGTCTCGATCCAGGCGCAGGTCATCAACTTGCTGGAAGATCTCCAGGCCGAGCTGAACCTCACCTATCTCTTCGTCGCGCACGATTTGTCGGTGGTCGAGCACATCTCCGACCGGGTCGCGGTGATGTATCTTGGCCGTATCGTCGAGCTCGCCAAGGCCAGCGACCTCTATCGCAATCCGCAGCATCCATACACGAGGGCGCTGTTATCAGCGGTGCCGGTGCCCGATCCCAAGCTCAAGCGCGAGCGCATCCGCCTCAAGGGCGACGTTCCGAGCCCGATGAAGCCACCGTCGGGCTGCCATTTCCACACCCGCTGTCCTATCGCCCAGCCGCGTTGCGCGGAAAGCGCACCGGAGCTGAAGGAGGGAGCGGGCGGGCACTTTGTGGCGTGCCATCTCGCATGACGCCGGGAAAAGCGAAGCGCGCATTCATGCGTAAAGCAGGCCGTACTCCGAAAGGGCTCGGCTGAAAGCCTCAACCGAGGTGTGGTGATGCACGAACAGGCCCGCCTCTCGCGCGCCGGCGACATTGACCATGAGATCGTCGACGAACAGGACGCTCTCCGGTGTGACGTCGAGCTCCGACAGACAGAGGCGGTAGCAGCGCGGGTCCGGCTTCGCCGTCTTGAACCGGGCCGAGGCGTAGATTCGCTTGCCGAACAGCGGCGGCAATTCCGGCAGCAGCGCAGCGATATGGTCGGCGACCAGCGTGGTGTTGTTGGTCAGGACGGCAATGTCGACGGTTTGACGCAAGCTGCCGGCAATCTCCAGCATCGCACGATCGGCCTGCATTGAACGGCGTCGCGCCTCGATCCACTCGTCCAGTGACAGCGGATAGCCGATGCGCTCGCCGAAACACCGCAAATAGTCCGCGGCGTCGAGAGTGCCGGAATCGCCGAGCAGCTCGAAGCCGCTGTCCCAGATCGCCTTGTGGACGGATTCGTTCGTGGTCCCCGCAAGCTTCGCCAGCCATGCGACACGCTTTGCCCTGTCGTAGTCGCAGAGGACATTGTCCATGTCGAAGAGGACGAGTTTGATTCTACCAGTCACAGCGGCACTCTCGGATTGGTCGAACATCCGGCCGTGATCCAAGTCATAACGCGCTGGGGCGCAGGCGACAAATCCGGCGCAACGGTCGATCCGTCACGCGCTCTTGGCGGGCCAGGGAACGACCTGTCCCGACATCACCAGCCGGTCACGGCCGTTGTCCTTGGCGGCGTAGAGCGCGCGGTCGGCGGCGGCGACCAGCGTGCTGCAGTCCGCCGTGGTTTGGGATGGCAGACTCGTCGCGCCGCCGACGCTTGCGGTCACCAGGCGCGAGGGGGGACTTTGCGCATGCAGCATGGCGAGATCGTGCAGCGCCTTGCGAATCCCATCGCCGACCTCGGCGCAGCCCTCGGGACCGGTGTTCGGCAACAGCACGGCGAATTCTTCGCCACCGTAGCGCGCCGCGAGGTCGGCCGGGCGCTTGGTGAGCGCTGACAGAATCCGGCCCAGCGCGCGCAGGCATCCGTCGCCCGCCAGATGGCCGTAATGGTCGTTGAACTTCTTGAAATAATCGACATCGATCAGCAGGAGCGAGAGCTGCGTGCCGTCGCGCCTGGCGCGCGCCCATTCGTCCGCGAGACGCTCGTCGAATGTGCGCCGGTTGGCGAGGCCGGTAAGGCCGTCGGTCGTTGCGAGTGAGGCGAGCTTGTCCTGAAGATCCTTCTGCTCCGTCATGTCGCGCACCACCGCGACGACGCCGTCGATCTCGCCGCTGTCCGACGCCAGGGTCACGTGCAACGCCGCCTCCGCCCAGATCTCGCCCTTGTCGCGGTGACGCTGGCGATAGACGAACCGCGCCTCCTCGGCCTCGCCATTCCTCAGCGCGGCGATAGCCTGCTCGACCCGCTCCATGTCGTCGGCGTGAATGCCGGCCAGGGCCGAAGTGGACAGCAGTTCGTCGGACGACCAGCCCGTGATGCGTACGCACGAGGGGGAAACGTAGAGCAGCCGGTTGTCCAGCCCGATCCGGGTCACCATGTCGCTGGATTGCTCGGCTAACAGGCGGAAGTTTGCTTCGTTGACGACGAGGGCCTGGGCCATGCGCTGCCGCTGTACGAGCTGACGGACCAGGTAGAAGCCGATCACCGCGATCAGCAGCACGAGGCCGAGGACGAAGGTGGTGCGCGCTGCCGCGGCTTGCCGCCAGGGTGCCAGCACGTCGTCCCGCGACTTGCTCGCCAGCACCATCAGGGGATAGCGGCTGCTGCGTTGGTAATAGCTAAGCCGCTGGACGCCATCGAGCGGCGACTTGAAATAGTAGACTGCTGCGGCGGGACGACTTTCCCATCCCTTGAACAAGGGCGCGTTGGACAGGTCGCGTCCGACAAAGGCGCCGCTGTCGTCGCGGCTGCGCGCCAGCATGATGCCGCTATCGTTGAGCAGCGACGTCGAGCCGTTCGGACCGATGTCAAACCGCTCGTAGAACTTGACGAAATAGCTGACGTCGATCGTGAGCAGGGCAACGCCGGCGAAGCCGCCGTCGACATCGTTGATCCGGCGGGACGCGGTGACGACCCATTGGCCGCCGGCTCGACTCTTCACGGGCGCTCCGATCAACGTGCCCATCTCGGGCGAGTCGCGATGACGCTGGAAGTATCCGCGGTCGCTGTTGTTGAGCTTGGAGAAGTCGAGCCGCTCGGTCGTGGCAAGCCACTGCCCGGTCGCGTCATAAACGAAGATGCCGCGGATGCGGTCCGACGATTTCCGTGTCGGCAGATAGGCCTGAAGCTTGGTAATCGTGTCCAGACCCGTGCCGTCGATTTCGAGCCGATGGACCAGCCCGACGAGGATCGTATCAACGAGTTCGAAGGTGTCGTCCGCGTGCTGGATCAGCGAATGCGCCAGATTGGCGACGTCGATCTCGGCGTTCTTGAGATCTGCATCGCGTGTTTCCCATTCACGCCAGGCGCTCAAGCCGAGGATGGCGAAGCAGGTCAGGATGACGAAACCCGCTGCCCAGAGCGGAAGGCGAGTCTTTCCGAGTTCGCGACCCGTGGTCATCAGGCTTGCTCCATTTCGGCGCAAACCTCTCACTTTGGCCTTAACGGCCTGTTGCAACATCCGCGCGGATTGTGCGCTTCCGGTTGGAACAATCCTCGGCAATGGACGGAGCTATTGTCGAGCTAACCAGGCTGGCGTCGGGCGTCGGCTTCGCCCGGCGTTTTCTGCCTTACTCATCCAGCGTGAAGCCGACCCGCAGCGTCACCTGGTAGTGGCGCACGGCACCATTCTCGATATGGCCGCGCGTTTGCACAACCTCGAACCATTTCATCTCGCGAACGGTCTTTGCGGCCCGGCTGACCGCGTTCTTGATCGCATCCTCGATCGAGGTCTCGGACGATCCGACCAGTTCCAGGATCTTGTAGACGTGATCCGTCTCGCTTGTGGCCATCACTATTCTCCCCTTGTGCTGTGGCGGGGCCGGATATGTCTGTCGCGGACAACTGGCGTCCGCGCGACATCCGGCCTCGACTCTGAACGGATGCCGGCGCTTCGAGTTCCGTCCCCGAGGGAGACCCGCCGGTCGCCTGCCGCGCGCGGTGCTCCATTTTTATAAGTGCACGAAAATCCGGATGGCGTGGGCGGGTGGCGCCCCCGAATTGGCGCGCGGTCGCGGGCCCGCTCTTGCGCGTCCCGATATGGGCGAGCTAACTTCCGCCCTTCCTCTGGCATCTTCGAAGAGCGGTGATGATCGCGCGTTGGACGAGGGGCGCTCTGGCTGCGATCGGTCTCTGCGTAGTGCCTGCGCCGGCCATCGCGCAGGACGATCTCAATGCTGCCCCGGTGAGCATGTCGCTGCAGGTCACGACCGATCCCTCCACCATCGAGTGCCGCCGGCTGGAGGAGGTCAATCCGGCCTCGCTGGTCTTCTTGCCGCTACGCCGGACCTTCAACGAGGATTTTGACGAGCATCCGCTGGCGAACGGACGCTGGGTGCCGCATTACGCCGGCGGTGCGGCCTGGCCGGAGGCGCGCTACTGGGGTGGCGACGGCTCCGACTTCAAGCGCAAGACCAGCGCCAATGGCGAGCAACAGATCTATGTCGATCCGCGCTACGCCGGGCGTGCGGCGGCGCCGCTCGGGCTCGATCCCTTCAAGGTCAAGGACGGCGTGCTGTCGATCGTCGCCAGCCACACGCCGCTGGAATTGAAACCGGTGCTGTTCGACAACGAGTACATCTCCGGGATACTGACGACCCAGGGCACGTTCGCGCAGAAGCACGGGTATTTCGAGATCCGCGCCAAGGTGCCGGTCGGGCACGCGGTGTGGCCGGCGTTCTGGATGCTGGCGGATGACGGCGGCTGGCCGCCGGAGGTCGACGTGCTGGAAGGCCGCGGCGAAAAGCCGGGTGATCTCGTGATGACGACGCATTGGCGGATTCCCTCGACCCAGAAGATCCAGTCCTGCGGCTTCGACTTCGCGGTGGGCGACGCGTCGAGCGCATTCCACACTTACGGCGTGCTGTGGGAGGAGGATCGCCTGGTCTATTTCATCGACCGCAGGCCGGTGTCCGACATCAAGGTGCCGATCGGTTTCGACGATCCCATGTACATGATCGTCAATCTCGCGATCGGATCGAAATTCTTCCTCGGCGTCGGTCCGGTCGACGCGGAGTCGCCGCCTACCGTCGCATTCGAGATCGACCGGATTTCCGTCTATCAGATCGATCTGGAGCAGGCGCGCAGATAGCGAAGTTCGCTGATCTCTCCCGGTGTTGAGCGCCGCGAGTCAACGATGGACCGCTGAGGGCCTGCACGCCGACGCTACGGATCCAGCTCCGTATCCCAGTAGAGATAGTCCAGCCAGCTGTCGTGCAGATAGTTCGGTGGGAACAGCCGGCCGTTGCGGTGGAGCTGGTGCACGGTCGGCGCGAACGCGTGCTGGCGTGGAAACATCTTGGCCTGCACCGGCGTCAGATTGCCCTTGCGCAGATTGCAGGGCGAGCACGCCGCAACCACATTCTCCCAGGTGGTCTGGCCGCCTTTGCTGCGCGGGATGATGTGGTCGAAGGTGAGGTCTTCGGGCGAGCCGCAATATTGGCAGGCGAAACGATCGCGCAGGAAGACGTTGAATCGGGTGAAGGCAGGGTGGGTGGTCGGCTTGACGAAGGATTTGAGCGAGACCACGCTCGGTAGCTGCATTTGCAGCGTGGGGCTATGGACCGCCTGATCGTAATGCGCGACGATGTTGACGCGGTCGAGGAATACCGCCTTGATCGCGTCCTGCCACGACCACAAAGACAGTGGGTAGTAACTCAGCGGCCGGAAGTCCGCATTCAGCACCAACACCGGCCAATGGCCTTGCGAGACATGTGCGTTCAAGTAACGCTCCTGGCCTCCAATGTACGCTGCGAAGCAGCACGTAACTGACATACTACATGCAGCGTGACGGGATTGTGAAGCCCGTTGAGCGACTTATTCCGGCGCAAGCATTGCGGCCGGGGGGTGGCAAAACGCGAAAAACGCCGTGATTTCCAGGGCCGAGGCCGCGGAGGCAGCGTCGTCCTGACAGCGCGATGTGGATGTGCCGAGGCAGCTACTCCCGCACCCGCTCCAGCTTCTGCAAACATCGCGTCGCGCGCACCGCGGCCGGCATCTCCTCATCCGGAAAGCTGGTCTTCCAGTCGGTGACGCCGACCTCGCCGACATAGATGTCGCCCCTGGAATCCAGTGCAATGCCGTGCGGTGCCAGGAATTTTCCGCTCGCAACGCCCGGGCCTGCCTCGCCGCCGAGCCGCGCGATGCGGTTGCCCTTGGCGTCCACGATCGACAACCGCGGGCCGAGATTGGGTACCTTGCGGTTGACCGCCAGGCCAGGGCCGAGTTCCCCGATAACGAAGGTCGGGCTCTTAGCCCCACCGCAACAGCATAGCGCACAAGGGCGGTGCAGATTGTTCCACTGCGTCTCGTACTTGCCGTTGCCGTCGAACACCTGAACGCGATGGTTCTCGCGGTCGGCGACATAGACAAAGCCGTCGGCATCGGTGGCGATGTTGTGCACGATGTTGAACTGGCCGGGGTCGGTGCCGGGCTCGCCCCAGCTGGTCATCAGCTTGCCGCCGGGCGTGAACTTGTGCACGCGCGCATTGCC
This sequence comes from Bradyrhizobium sp. 40, assembly GCF_023100925.1. NCBI lineage: Bacteria > Pseudomonadati > Pseudomonadota > Alphaproteobacteria > Hyphomicrobiales > Nitrobacteraceae > Bradyrhizobium > Bradyrhizobium sp. 40. The sequence goes on along the minus strand of NZ_CP064688.1, from coordinate 6,624,395 downwards.
ATAGCCGTCGGAGACGTAGATTTCGCCCTTCGGCGACAGCGCGGTGTGGGTACAGCGGTGAAAGGGATCGCCGCTCATGAACGGCGACGGTTTCTCGGGAATGCCGATCGTCAGCAGCACCTTGCCGTCTGTGCTGCACTTGCGCACGGTGTGGTCGCCGTCATCGGTGCAATAGAGATTGTCGTCGGCATCGATGTGCAGGCCATGGGCGCGCGAGAACAGGCCTTCGCCCCAACTGCGCAAGAAATTGCCCTCGCGGTCCAGCACCACCATCGGATGGGCCCCGCGGTTGAAGACGTAGACGCGGTCCTTGCTGTCGACGGCGACCGAAGCGACGTCGGTGAGCTGCCATCCGTCCGGCAGCTTTGTGAAATTTTCAACGACGCGGTAGCGGTGCTCGCCGGTGCCGAGAATGGCTGGCATGGGTGTTCTCCTCTTATTGGTGTCGGCGATGCGCGATCGTTTCCACACTGTCATTGCGAGCGCAGCGAAGCAATCCAGACTGTGTCCGCGGAAAGACACTGGATTGCTTCGCTGCGCTCGCAATGACGAGGAGGCTCAAATCGCGCCCGCCTCACGCCCCAAAATCCCTTCCTCGATCGCCTTGATCTGGAGCGCTAGATATTTCGAGTTGATCCGGCATTGCGCGAGGCTGCCGGCGATGAACCAGAGGCCGGGCTGCCTGGTGCGTGCATACATGTTGCGCAGCTCGAGGCCGTCGCCAAAGCCCCAGATAGGGCCGACCCGGTCGACGACGCCGTCGCCGAACAGTTTCCGCACCAGATATTCCTGCGTCTTGTAACCGGTCGAGAGCACGATCAGATCGGCGGCAATAGTCGCGCCGTCCTTCATCCGGGCGCCCTCGGTGACGAAGCCCTCCATCTCGGAAAACTGCCTGAGCTTGATCGCGCCCTCGACGATGAGGTTGGAGCAGCCGACGTTGAAATAATAGCCGCCCCCACGGGTGAGATATTTGAACTGCCAGCCGGTGCCGGCCTCGCCGAAATCGAGCTTGAAGCCGACGCGCCGCAAGCCGTCGAGCAGCTCCTTGTCGAGCTGCTTCGACTGCTCCGTCAGCATCACATGGGTCTTCTTCGCAATCGGTGCCGGCATCGAGGTCGCGATCAGATCGTTGTCCTCGAGCGTGCCCTCATTGTAGGTCGCATAAGCGAGTTGGGCCGACGGCTCGATATTGGTGACGAGCGTAGGTGAACGCTGCACCAGCGTCACTTCGGCGCCGCTGGAGTGAAGATCCTGCGCGATGTCGTGACCGCTGTTGCCGGTGCCGATGACGATGGCGCGCTTGCCGGTCCAGTGTTCGCCGTCCTCGTAGCGGCTCGAATGCAGCAGCGTGCCCTTGAAGTTGTCGAGTGTCGGGATGAAAGGCACATTGGCGATGCCGCTGACACCGGTTGCCATCACCACATGGCGCGGGTGCATGGTCCGTTTGCCACCGTCAGCACGTCGCAACGTGACGGTCCAATTGCCCTTGGCATCGTCATAGGCGCCCCCTTCGAATTCGGTGTCGGTCCAGAAGTTGAGCTCCATCGCCTCGACATAAGCTTCGAACCAGTTGGCGAGCTTGTCCTTGGGAATATAGGTCGGCCAGCTCGGAGGAAACGGCATGTAGGGCAAATGATTGACCTGCACCTGGTTGTGCAGGGTCAGCGCGTGGTAGCGCTTGCGCCAATTGTCCCCGATCCGTGCCTCGCGATCGACGATCAGGCTGTCGATCTTCAACTGCTTCAGCCGCGCCGCAATCGCGAGTCCGGCCTGGCCGCCGCCGACCACCAGCACGGTAGGATCGCGAGCGGCGTAGTCGCGCGAGGCGTTGCGCAGGTCGAGCCAGTTCGGTCCACGGAAGTCGCGCGAATAGGCCTGGCCGCGCGGCCGCGAGGTGCCGAGCTGTTCCTCGAAGCCTTTGAGCTCGTCGAGCGCGGTGAGGAGCGTCCACGCTTTCAGGCGGTCGCCGTCGGCGGCGTCGGGTACGAGCCGGACGATGCCGCTACCACGGCCGATTGCGGTCTCGAAATTGAAGATGGCTTCGATAGTGTTGGTCCCGGCACGCGTGACCCAGCGCGGTGGCGCTCGGTTGGGCGCGATCTTGAAGCTGCCCGGCGCGACCTTTGCCGCCAGCGTTGTCAGCTCCCGCTTGATGGAGTCGCCGCCGGCGATTGTTTGCAGGTTCCAGCTGAGTGCCAGCGCGTCGCGCCAATAGCTGTCGGCGAGGAAAAGACGATCCAGCCCAGCGCCATCGGGTGCGCCAAGCGTGCGCTCAAATTCGTCGAGCCAGGCTTGTGCGGATGCGGCAATATCCATCGTCCTGTCCAGCATGCGCGACCTCGTGCCGTCTTCGCGGCGTTTCCTCTAGGGTCGAAGGCTATACTGGAAGGAGGGGTATCGAAAGCGCTTTACCCGAGCAGCGAAAGCATGTGGCCCTGCTCAGGCGGAATACGCCGGTGAGCGCTGCGAGATGCCCGCCGCACGCTCGCGGAACGAGAGAGGTGTATGACGAAAAAGGCTCCACCTGAGTGGAGCCTCCTCGTGCTGTCGTTTTGGTTCGCGGATCCTTATCTGCCCCGCATCCCATTGCCGTACAACTCGCGCTCACGGCCGACATCGTCAGGCGACAGCGGCGGGCTTGCGGCATCGAAGCCGTTCCAGCCGGATTTTTGCCAGGCGGTGCTCCGTTCCTGCAGGTTCACGGCCTTTTCGTGCAGAAGAGCATCGAGCCGTGAGCGGTCCTGGTCGGGGACCCGCGCCGATACCAGCGTTCCGCCACGACGGACGCCCTCCGCGTAGCGCGACGCATCGTCCTTGGAGACGCCGGCTTCGGTCAGCGCGCCGACGATGCCGCCCGTCGCGGCGCCGGCCGCGGCACCAACTGCGGTCGAAGCCAGCCATCCGGCGGCAACCACCGGTCCGAGTCCCGGAATGGCCAGCAAGCCGAGTCCTGCAAGCAGGCCCGCCGCGCTTCCGAGGCCCGCGCCGATGCCGGCACCCGTGCCGGCGCCTTCGGCGCGATCGTCGACGCCGTCGCGATCGCGGTCGACCTTGCCGGTGGATGAGCCGTACCAATTATCGGAATTGTTCGCGACGATGCTGATGTCGGAGTGCTGCACGCCCGCGGCCTCCAGGCGGCTGACCGCACGTTCCGCATCCGGATAGGTGTCATAGAGTCGAGAAATGGTGGTGGTCATGTTTTATCCTCCTTACTTGGCGGGGTTCACGTTGCCCTGGAAGTCGACGCTCACGTCCGCCTTGGTCCCGGCCTTGTCGGCCTTGCCGCGCCAGACGCCGTTGTCGTCCTTTTGCAGGCCGGAAACATTGGAATAGCCCGCGCCCTCGATCTTCGACTTCGCTTGGCCCTCGGTGAAGCTGTTGCGGCCTGCGACCGGTGCGTTGGAGTTGTTGTGATCAGAGCTGTTGACCGCATTGTTGCCCGGGCCGCTTTGTGCCTTTTGCGACTGCGCGCTTACGGGTACCGATCCGAGCAGCAGGAGAGCCGCAGCGAGCGAAATTAGACGTGACATAGTTTATCCTCCGGCAGTGATTGTGCCGGTCGATAACAGACGAGATTCGAATTGGTTGCTCTTCCATTTTGCGACGGAAGCGCGCGTCTTCAAATTGCTCGATATTGAAGAGGCCCAGGAACGATTGCCACTCGTTCCCGTTAATACGGTCTCGCACTCTCGGACGCGTCGCCTGTTTTCACGTCGCCCAATAGGGCTCCCGCAGCTTGCGCTTGAAAATCTTTCCCGTTGCCTCGCGCGGCAGCGCGTCGCGGAATTCGACGTCCTTCGGCACCTTGAAATTGGCAAGCCGCTCGCGCAGGAACGATCGGACAGCGTCGGCCGAGAGCCCGGCATCCGATTCAGGCTCGACAAAGGCGCACAGCTGTTCGCCGAATTCCGCGTCGGGTATGCCGAACACGGCACAGTCGCGCACGCCGGGCATTCCGATCAGCGCGTTCTCGATCTCGGCGGGATAGATGTTGACGCCGCCGGAGATCACCATGTCGCGCTTGCGGTCGCACAGGAACAGATAGCCGTCCTCGTCGAGGTAACCGACGTCGCCGACGCTGACGAGGCCGTCGCGGCCGGCCTCGGCCCTTGCCTGCGTCCTGCCGTGATAGTCGAAATCGGGCACTGCCGTCTGGCGCATGTAGATTTCGCCGACTTCGTTGGCACCGCACGGGCTGCCGTCATCGCGGAAGATCCTGACGATGCCGCCTTCGATGGCGCGGCCGACCGTGCCGGGCTTTTTCAAGGCTTCCTCGGCCGAGTGCCAGACCGGGATCCCGGTCTCCGTGGAACCGAAATATTCGTTGATGACGGGTCCCCACCAGTTGATCATGGCGCGCTTGACGTCTGGCGGGCAGGGCGCGGCGCCGTGCACGACGAAACGCAGCGACGACAGGTCGTAACGCTGCCTGACCGCTTCGGGCAACCGCAGCAGCCGGACGAACATGGTCGGTACCATGTGAATGTGCGTGACGCGGTGGCGCTCGATCAGCGCCAGCAGCTCCTCGGCATCGAACCGCGCCTGGAGGATGATGGTGCAAGCGCTGCGGAACGCCAGCATGCCGTAGGAATGCGGCGCCGAGTGATACATCGGCCCGTTGATCAGCACGATTTGGTCTTCCCGCGGCTTGATGCCATAGGCGATCCCGCCCACGCGTTCCGAGGCGGCCGCCTGTTCGGGCTGCATCGGCATGCGCCGTACACCCTTCGGCATGCCCGTAGTCCCCGACGTGTAGATCATCGCTGCCGCCCGGCGCGGTGGCTCCTGCGCTTGCGGATGGTCGTCGCGCCAGCGGTCCCAATCGGTCAGTCCCACAGGGATCTCGGTCAGCTCCCGAGGGATCGAGAAGGTCGCCGCGAGTTCGGGCGGCGTCGCGACGACCAGGAGAAGGACATCCGCCGGTATGCCGTCGCGGATCTGCGGCAGCAAATCGGCATGACAGACGAGGATCTTCGCCCCGCTGTCGGCCAGGATGTAACGGACCTCCTCGGCTTTCAGATGCCAGTTGATCGGCACCACCGGACTGCCCAGCGCGGCGGAAGCGGCAACCACCTCGAACAGGGCGAAATCGTTGCGCAGCATCATCGCGACCGGCGCTGCCTCCGCAAGCCCCAGGGCACGGAAGCCGCTCATCGCCCGCTTGATCCGGGCCCGGATGTCGTCATAGCTGATCTGGCGTTCGCCGCTGATGATCATGGCGTCTCCTCATTCCGCTCGTCTAGCGATCATCCAGCACGTCGCCGAAGCCGACCCAGCTCTTGCCGTTGAAACGCCGGAGCTGAAGCTGCTGGAACGGCAGATAGTCGTCGGGGCCGGTCGCAACAGCCATTCCCGGCAGCAGCAGCGGCAGCTTCACATCCTTCAGCGAGGCCGCCTGGCGCATGATGTTGTCGCGGCTGACATCGTCCTTGCACGCCTTCAGCACGGTCATCAGCAGCGTGGCATAGTGATAGCCCGCGGCGTAGTTGGAGTTGGAGAGGTCCGCGGTCGGCATGTAGCGCTTCATGAAGGCGAAGTATTCTTTCACCCCGGGATCGTCGGCCCATTGCGGGTCCATCGTGTCCTTTTGGTTGCTGGACGAGATCAGGCCGACCGCGTTGTCGAGCCCTGCCGGTTCCAGGAAAGAGATCGACAACGCCGAGGTCGGCACGAAGAACAGCTCCGGCTTCCAGCCGATCTCGGCCACGCCCTTGACCATCTGCGAGGTGAACTTGCCGAGCACGACGCCGAACAGCACGTTGGCGCCGGAGACCTTCAAGGTCGAGAGCTGCGAGCTGATCGTCGGCGCGCTGGTCTCGTAGCTTGCTTCCGCGACGATCATGCCGGCCGCCTTGGTCCCGAGCGCGCGCTTGAACCCCGCGACATAGTCGCGGCCGAAATCGTCGTTCTGCGAGAGGATCGCGATCCTGGCGTCGGGCTTGGCCTGCAAAATGTATTTGGCATAGACCACGCCCTCGGATTCGTAGGCCGCCATGCCCGGCATGGTCCACGGGTTCTTCTGCGGATCGGCCCATTTGGTGGCGCCGGAGAGCACGAACAGCTGCGGCACTTTCTTGGCGTTGAGATAGCGCTGCACGGCGCTGTTGGTGGCGGTGCCGAGCGAACCGAACATCATCAGCACCTCCTCTTGCTCCACCAGCTTGCGGGTCTGCTCAACGGTCTTTGGTGGCGAATAGGCGTCGTCCAGCGTGATGAACTTGACCTTGCGGCCGTTGATGCCGCCTTCGGCATTGACCTTCTCGAAGAACGCTTCCTGCGTTCGTCCGATCGCGCCGAAGCCAGAGGCCGGACCGCTGTAGGGCAGGGTCTGCCCGATGCGAATCTCGTCGCTGCCTTCGGCATGGGCACTGCCGCCGGCGAGCGTCAGCAACGACATGCCGATCAGTGCGGCTGCCAGCTTCATGGTGTCCTCCCGTTTTATTGTCGTTCCGAGTCGTCAGGCGCTGGCGCGCATCAGGAAATCCTGTCGGGCCTGGTCGAATTCCCGTTTCATCCGGTCGACGAGCTCGGCGACCGGCGGCGCGTCTGCGATCTGGCCGATACCCTGGCCCGAGCCCCAGATGTCGCGCCACGCCTTGGATTTCATGTTCCCGCCGGAGCCGAAGTTCATCTTCGTCTTGTCGGCCGCCGGCAGATTGTCCGGATCGAGCCCGGCCGCGGCGATCGAAGGGCCGAGATAGTTGCCGTGCACGCCGGTGAAGAGGTTGGTGTAGACGATGTCGTGCGCGGCGTGCTGTGTCAGGGCGGATTTGTAGGCTTCGTCAGCGTTGGCTTCCTTCGTCGCGATGAAGCGCGTGCCCATATAGGCGAGGTCGGCGCCCAGCGTCAGCGCGGAGGCGATTGCGAAGCCGTCGCTGATGGCGCCCGACAGCAGGATCGCGCCGTCGAACCATTGCTTGACCTCACGTACCAGCGCGAAAGGCGAGAGCGTTCCTGCATGTCCTCCAGCGCCGGCGCAGACCAGGATCAGCCCGTCGACGCCTTGCTCGGCCGCCTTGCGCGCGTGCTTGACGTTGATGACGTCGTGGAACACGAGGCCGCCGTAGGAATGCGCGGCCTCGACGAGCTCGGCGGGCGGTCGCAGCGAGGTGATGATGATGGGCGCCCTGTGCTTCACACAGGTCTCCATGTCCTTCATCAGCCGGTCGTTGGAGGCGTGGCAGATCTGGTTGACGGCGTAGGGTGCGACCTTCTTGCCGGGATTGAGCGATTTGTATTCGCCGAGTTCGTCCTCGATGCGGCTCAGCCACTCGTCGAGCTTTTCCACCGGACGGGCATTGAGCGCCGGAAACGAGCCGACGATGCCGGCCTTGCACTGGGCGATCACCAGCTCAGGGCCCGAGACGAGGAAGAGCGGCGAGCCGACCACGGGCAGCTCGAGCGAATCCTTCAAGAGAGCGGGCAGCGCCATGATGTCCTCCCGGAAACGCAGTCCGCTGGCAGGCGGATGACGAGGCGTTTCCCTGTTGATCGTCGTGGGCGAGTTGCCGCCCATGTTTCATTTCACGCCATTATAGGGGTTGGAGTGCGGCCTCCCATCGTTCAATATTGAACGGATGGCTATTCAGATTTGAACAGAGGCCGCTCATGGATTGGGACCTTTGCAAGACCTTCGTCGCGGTCGCTGATACCGGCAGCTTCACCGGCGCGGCACGCCGGCTGCACAGCAGCCATCCCACCGTCAGCCGCAAGATCGCGGCGCTGGAAGCCCAGCTCGGTACCAGGCTGGTGGCGCGCGCCGCCGACGGCCTGGCGCTGACGGCGGAGGGACGGACGCTGCGCGAGCACGCCGAGGTGATGGCGGCGGCCGCGCTGCGGGCAGAGACGGCAGTCTCGGCCGGAGGGCACAAGGCGCGTGGTACCGTCAAGCTGTCGATCGGCGCGACGCTGGCATCGCATTGGCTGATGCCGCGCCTGCCTGCTTTCCTGCGCGCGCATGATCACATCCAGTTCGAGATCATCACCCATCCGTTTCCGGCCAGCGTACGCCGGCGCGAGGCGGACGTGGTGCTGCGGCCTTTCGACAGCGGCGAGGAAAATCTGGTCGGCCGCAAGGTCGGCCGTCTCGGCACCGGATTCTACGCCTCGCGCGAGTACGCCGGCGGGCGGTCCCTGCCGGAACGGCGCGGCGAGTGGAAGGGGCACAGCGTCATCGGTTTCGCCGATCAGGCCTCCAATGCCCAGCTTGCGCGCTGGAGCGACGTCGTCACGCGTCAGGCTAGGGTGGTGATGCGCTGCTCGTCCCAGGGCGACATGCTGGCGGCGGTCCGCGCCGGACTCGGAATCTCCGCCCTGTCGTGCTTCGTCGCCGAAAGCTATCCCGATCTCGTGCGTGTCGCGCCGCAGAAGCTCGCCAGCGTGGCGGACCTGTGGCTGCTCGCCCATCCCGACCTCGTCGAGCTGCCGGCGGTGCGGGCCGTGGTCGATTTCGTCGCCGAATGCGCCCGGTCCGATCGCGGTAGGTTGCGGGGCTAAGCTGATCCCGCGATCACGCCTTCCCGCTTCTTCACTGCGCGATAATAGCTCCACCACAGATGCGCCGCCGCACCGCGCAGGGGACGCCAGGGTTCGGCGAGCGGCGCCATCTGCTTCTCCGTCGGCCGCGCCTGCAAGCCGAGCCCGATGCGGATGCCTTCCTGCACGGCGAGGTCGCCGGCGGGCCAAGCGTCGCCATGGCCGAGGCAGAACAGCAGATAGACGTCCGCCGTCCACGGTCCGATGCCGGGCAGTGCGATCAGCGAGTGATGCGCGGCATCGGCGTCTTCTTCGGCGAGCACGTCGAGGTTCAGCCGTTGTGCGGTGATCTCGCGCGCGAGATGTTTCAGCGTCTTGATCTTGGCGGCGGACAGGCCGAGCCGCCCCAGCCGGTCGGTGCGGGCGCGGCGGACCGCCTCGTGATCGAACGGATCGAACGCGGCGGACAGCCGTCCCCAGATCGCCGCGGCGCTCGCGGTCGAGAGCTGCTGTCCGCAGACGATGTGGGCAAGCCCCGCAAAGCCAGGCTCGCGCCGGCGCAATGCCGGCATGCCGGCAGTCGCCAGCACGGGCTTCAGGCGCGGGTCGTGCTTGACCAGCGCATAGACGGCCTCTTCGAGATCGGATTGGGTTTCGAGGTGGATGGTCATCGCTTGCTGAACTCGTTGTGCGCGGACTTGACCCGCGCATCCATCTCCTATCGTAACAGAGTGTTGGAAGATGGATGATCGGGTAAGCCCGGCCATGACGAGATTTGTGCATATGTCGCCACCCGTTTTCCGATTTGCCCCGAGTCCGAACGGTTTTCTGCACCTCGGCCACGCCTATTCAGCGCTGTTGAATTCCGACCGCGCGCGCGAGACCGGTGGGCGGCTCTTGCTGCGGATCGAGGACATCGACGCGACGCGTTGCCGGCCGGAATATGAGACAGCGATCTACGAAGACCTCGCCTGGCTCGGCATCGCCTGGGAGACGCCGGTGCGGCGGCAGTCGGAGCATCTCGACGCTTATCGCGCGGCGCTGGACAGGCTCTCGGCGCTGGGCCTGGTCTATCCCGCCTTCGAAAGCCGCGCCGAGATCGCAAGGCTGGTTGCGGCGCGTGAAGCGGATGGGCCTTGGCCGCGCGATCCTGACGGCGCGCCGCTCTATCCCGGCGACGCCAGATCGCTGCCCGCCGACGAGCGCGACCGCCTCATCGACACCGGTGCGCCTTATGCGCTTCGGCTCGATATGGCGGCTGCCTGCCGCCGCGCCGCCGGCCTGAGCTGGAACGAACTGGGCGAGGGGCCCGATGGTGAGCGTGGTGTCGTTCCGGCGCGGCCAGAAGCCTGGGGCGATGTCATTGTGGCCCGCAAGGAGACGCCGACCAGTTACCATCTGTCTGTCGTTGTCGATGATGCGCTCCAGGACATCAGCGAGATCGTGCGGGGCCAAGACCTGTTCCACGCCACTTCGGTCCACCGTTTGCTCCAGGTTCTGCTCCGCCTGCCGGAACCCGCCTACCGCCACCATGGGCTAGTTCGCGACCAGGGTGGCCGGAAACTGTCGAAATCAACCAGCTCGACCGGCCTTCGTGAACTGCGCGCTGCCGGCGCCACGCCGGCCGGTATCCGCCAGCTGGTGGGATTAGATTAAGTTTCTCTGGGGGTTAGCCAAACGCCGCCGTGACTCCGGGTGTTCCGCCGTGCCATGCTCACCTGACGGCCCGGGGTTCGAAGGGGATACTTCGAAGGGGAGTTATGGCGGCGAAAACGCGCGCAGCGCGCACTACGGGGACGTCCAAGCGAGTGGCTCGGAAGCGCTCCGGGCCGACTGCCCGGTTGCGCAAGCGCAGCACCAAGCGGGTCGAGCCGGACGTCGTCCAGGCCGCGCTTGCCGCCTTTGCCCATGAGGTCCGCACCCCCCTGACCGGCATTCTCGCGATCAGCGACCTGCTCGCGACGTCGGATCTCGGGGAACGGGAAAGACGCTGGGCCGACACGATCAAGGCTGGGGCCGAGCATCTGGCGAACCTTGCCACCCTGTTCGTCGACGCCGCCCGAAGTGGCAAGGGGACGGGGAAGGCGGTCGGAGGTGGAAGCTCGCTGCGGCAGGATTTGTTCGACCTGCGGACGCTCGCACGCAACGCCGGCGATTCGCTGGCCGGTCGCGCCGCGGCCAAGGGTCTCCAGGCCGAGGTCGATATCTCGGAGAAGCTGCCGGGGCTGGTGGTCGGTGATCCCGTTCGCCTCCGCGCCGCGCTCGAGAACCTGATCGACAATGCCGTGAAGTTCACCGAGCACGGCGGCGTGGCGCTCACGGTCGCGCCTTGGCGTTCCGCCAAGAGCAAGAGCAACAGCAAGGGCAGCACCAAGAGCAAAGGCAAAGCAAAGAACAAAGGCAGCGTCGGTGTCGCCTTTGCCGTGTCCGACAGCGGCATCGGCCTCACCATGGCCGAGATCAAGCGGCTGTTCCGGCCGTTTACCCAGGCCAATGTGACCATTGCCTCGCGCTTCGGCGGCGCCGGCCTGGGCCTGTCCTCGGTGAAGCAACTGGCGCGCGCGATGGGTGGCGACATCACGGTCGCCCCTCGGCCCGGCGGCGGCGCCACCTTCACGTTGACGGTGTCGGTGGATGCCACGGGATCGGGCAAGTCCCGCAAGTCGAAGGGTGAAGCCGAGATGGATGCGGTCCCGGCGCTGCGCTTGCTCAGCGTCGAGGACAATCCGTTCGGCCGCGTCGTGCTCAACACCATCCTGACCGAGCTCGGTCATCATGCCGAGTTCATCGGGCGCGGCGAGGACGCGGTGAACCGGCTCGCGCAGGGCGCCTTCGACGCGGTGCTGATGGATATGGTGCTGCCGGGCATCAATGGCGTCGAGGCGATCAGGCGGATCCGCACTATGGCGACGCCGCTGGCTCAGATCCCCATCATCGGGGTGTCCGGCCGCGGCGAAGACGAAGTCGCCTCACGCGAAGCCGGCGCCGACGCCTTTTTGGTCAAGCCTGTGTCTCCGCGGGCGCTAGCGACTGCGCTGCTTGCAGCGACACGCCGTGAGGAAGCCGCGACTTGATGATCGCGGCGTTGAGCTCGCCGCCGAAAACGAAGATCGCCGCGATGAAGTACAGGAACACCAGCGCGATGATCACCGAGGCGAGCCCCGCATACATCGTCACGTAATTGTTGGCGAAGCGCGCCAGATACTGCCCGAACACGATGCCCGAGATCAGCGACGCCACGATGGTGAAGACGATGCCGGGCAGGATCTGCAGGAACCGGCGCCGTCCCGCCGGCAACCAAGTATGCAGGATGATCAGCGCCACGACCAGCGCGCCGACGGTGATGCCGTAGCGCAGCCAGGTGAGGATCCTCTCGTTGGACTCGACGAACAGCGGAATGTGGGCGCGCGCGGCCTCGATGAGGAGCGGCCCGAGCACGATCAGGAATGCCATGGCGAGCGCGGTGATGGCCGCAATCAGCGTGTAGGCAATCGATTCCAGCCGTAGCCAGTACCAGGGCCGCATCTCCACGACCGCATAGGCGCGGTTCAGTGCGACCCGCAGCGCCTCGACGCCGTTGGAGGCGAAGTAGACCGACAGCACCGCGCCGATGGTGAATAGGCCGGTGCGGGTCGTGGTCAGCACGTCGTGGACTTCCCCCGAGATCGAATCCGCGACCTGCTTGGGCCAGACCTGGAGCATCAGGCTTGCGGCCTGGTCCGCGAGTTCCTTGGAGCCGAAGAAGCCGGCGAGCGAGGTCAGCACGATCAGGAACGGGAACAGCGCCATCAGTGTCGACAGTGCAATGTGGCTCGCGATCGCCCAGCCATCGTCGGCCAGGAACGTGTAGAACGCGTCCATCGCGACGACGTAGATGGCACGGATTGCCTTCACGCACCACCTGCACTGCTGTTGTCGTTTCCTCTTCCCGCGCGGGGGAAACGCATTCCGACCTCTCGCCGCAGGCGGGGAGAGGCGAAGAGGACGGGTAATTCGCGCAAATCCAGATTCATCCAGCTAGCTTCTGATATTATTGGCTTAAAAGCCAGATCGGGAACGCCATGGCGGACCGGCGCGGAGGGTGTTATTTACCCTCGAATGGCATCTCTTCTGAGTACTTTCATCCTGCCGATCGCGGTCGGCGCCGTGGCGTTGGTGCTGCTGCTAGGTCTCATCAACATGATGCGCGGCGGCTCGCCCAGCACCTCGCAGAAGCTGATGCGCTGGCGCGTGCTGCTTCAGTTCGTGGCGATCGTCATCGCGATGGTCGCCGTGTGGGCGATGGGGCGTTAACATGGTCGTGCTCAACCGCATCTATACGAAAACCGGTGACGACGGCACGACAGCGCTCGGCTCGGGCGAACGCCGGCCGAAATATGATCTGCGCATCGAGGCCTACGGCACGGTCGACGAGACCAATGCCGCGATCGGCGTGGTCCGGCTTCACACCAGGGATGCGCCCGAGCTCGACGCGATGCTTGGCCGCATCCAGAACGATCTGTTCGACCTCGGCGCGGACCTCGCGGTGCCCGAACGTGAGGGCAAGGCGGAGCGGCTACGGGTGGTGGCGAGCCAGGTCGAGCGGCTCGAGCGCGACATCGACGCGCTCAACGACAAGCTGGCACCCCTGACCTCCTTCGTGCTGCCGGGCGGCACGCCGGCCGCCGCCTACCTCCATGTCGCCCGTACGATTTGCCGCCGGGCGGAACGCGTGATGGTGGAACTAGCGGCCCGGCCGGAAGAGCCCGTTGGTCCCGCTGGCATCCAGTATATGAATCGCCTGTCGGACTTCCTGTTCGTCGCGAGCCGCGCCAGTAACGACGACGGCGCCGGCGACGTGCTCTGGGTTCCGGGCCAGAATCGCTGACCCATTAGGCGGCGCATTTCTGGGCGCCAAAATTAGACCCCTTCGCGCGTTGACCGGGCCGGATCAGGCCTTTAGGTTCCGCGCCAGTTGATAACCCCCTCCCAGATTGAGTGAAAGAGGATCGATGAAGGTCTTGGTGCCGGTAAAGCGGGTGGTCGATTACAACGTCAAGGTCCGCGTCAAGAGCGATGGATCGGGTGTTGAACTCGCCAACGTCAAAATGTCGATGAACCCGTTCGACGAAATTGCGGTCGAAGAAGCGCTGCGCCTGAAGGAAGCCGGCAAGGCGACCGAAGTCGTGGTGGTCTCCATCGGACCGGCGCAGGCGTCGGAAACGATCCGCACCGGTCTCGCCATGGGCGCCGATCGCGGCATCCTGGTGAAGGCCGAGGGCGCGGTCGAGCCGCTCGCCGTCGCCAAGATCCTGAAGAAGATTGCCGACGAAGAGCAGCCGGGCCTGATCATTCTCGGCAAGCAGGCGATCGACGACGACAGCAATCAGACCGGCCAGATGCTGGCCGCGCTGCTCGGGTGGTCGCAGGCGACCTTCGCCTCGAAGCTCGAGGTCGAAGGCAGCGACTTCAAGGTCACCCGCGAAGTCGACGGCGGCTTGCAGACCGTGAAGCTGAAGGGACCGGCGATCGTCACCACCGATCTCCGTCTCAACGAGCCGCGCTATGCCTCGCTGCCGAACATCATGAAGGCCAAAAAGAAGCCGATTGCAGACAAGACCGCCGCCGATTACGGCGTCGATCTCACCGCGCGCCTCGAAGTTCTCAAGACGACCGAGCCGGCGGGCCGCAAGGCGGGCGTCAAGGTCAAGGACGTCGCCGAGCTGGTGTCGAAACTCAAGAACGAAGCCGGGGTGCTCTGATGACGACGCTTCTGATTGCCGAACACGACAATGCGTCGCTCAAGGATGCGACCAACAAGGCCCTGACCGCGGCGGCCGCGCTCGGCGCGGACGTCGAGGTTCTGGTGGCTGGCGAGAATGCCAAGGCTGCAGCGGACGCGGCCGCAAAGCTTGCCGGTGTGAAGAAGGTGCTGCTCGCCGACGGCTCGCTCTACGCGCACGATCTGGCCGAGCCGCTGGCCGCGCTGATCGTCTCGCTGGCGCCGTCCTATGACGCCATCGTCGCGCCCGCGACCTCGCGCTTCAAGAACGTGATGCCGCGCGTCGCGGCCCTGCTCGACGTCATGCAGGTCTCGGAAATCACCAAGGTGGTCGCCCCCGACACCTATGAGCGTCCGATCTACGCCGGCAACGCCATCCAGACGGTGAAGTCGAAGGACGCCAAGAAGGTCATCACGGTGCGCACCTCCACCTTCGCCGCAGCAGGTGAAGGCGGCAGCGCGTCGGTCGAGAGCGTCGCGGCGGCGGCCGATCCGGGCCTGTCGTCCTTTGTCGGCGAGGAAGTCGCAAAGAGCGACCGTCCCGAACTGACCTCGGCCAAGATCATCGTGTCTGGTGGCCGCGCCATGCAGAGCCGCGAGAATTTCGCAAAGTACATCGAGCCGCTCGCCGACAAGCTTGGCGCCGGCGTCGGCGCTTCGCGCGCGGCGGTGGATGCGGGCTATGCGCCGAACGACTGGCAGGTCGGCCAGACCGGCAAGGTCGTGGCCCCCGAGCTCTATGTCGCAGTCGGCATTTCCGGCGCGATCCAGCATCTGGCCGGCATGAAGGACTCCAAGGTGATCGTCGCGATCAACAAGGACGAGGACGCGCCGATCTTCCAGGTTGCTGATTACGGCCTGGTCGCCGACCTCTACCAGGCGGTTCCGGAGCTGACGGCCGAACTCGGCAAGCTCGGCAAGTAAAACGCGCTAAAACACCGGCCGGAGCTATAAACTCCGGCCGGTGTTGCTTTTTGAGGCGTTTTCTTTGGCGCGGGACACGCCTTCGAAGCGATCCAATCTAGGTTTCGAGGCCGGGTTCTGATTAAATCAGACCTCCCGGCTCAGGGGGATAGGCAGGCGCGGTTGATAGCGCGTCGTTCCGGTGGATGACATTATGGCGGCAGTAATCAAGAAGGTCGGCGTGATCGGCGCGGGGCAGATGGGCAATGGCATCGCACATGTCGCTGCGCTGGCCGGCTTCGACGTGGTGCTCAACGACATTTCGACCGACCGCCTCAAGTCAGGCATGGCTACGATCAACGGCAACCTGACGCGCCAGGTCTCCAAGAAGGCCGTTAGCGAGGACGACAAAGCCAAGGCGATGGCGCGTATCGTGGCCGGCGAGAAGCTGGACGACCTCGCGGACTGCGATCTCGTGATCGAGACCGCGGTCGAGAAGGAAGAGGTCAAGCGCAAGATTTTCCACGATCTCTGCGCGGTGTTGAAGCCGGAGGCGATCGTTGCCTCCGATACCTCCTCGATCTCGATCACGCGGCTCGCCGCCGCCACCGACCGGCCCGAACGCTTCATCGGCATTCACTTCATGAATCCGGTGCCGTTGATGGAGCTGGTGGAGCTGATCCGCGGCATCGCCACCGACGACCAGACCTTCGAGGCGTCAAAGGAATTCGTCGGCAAGCTCGGCAAACAGGTCGCGGTCTCCGAGGATTTCCCGGCCTTCATCGTCAACCGCATCCTGCTGCCGATGATCAACGAGGCGATTTACACGCTGTACGAAGGCGTGGGCAATGTCGAGGCGATCGACGCGGCGATGAAGCTCGGGGCGCACCATCCGATGGGCCCGCTGGAGCTCGCCGATTTCATCGGCCTCGATACCTGCCTGTCGATCATGCAAGTGCTGCATGAGGGCCTCGCCGACTCCAAGTACCGCCCGTGCCCGCTGCTGGTGAAATACGTCGAGGCGGGCTGGCTCGGTCGCAAGACCCAGCGCGGTTTTTACGACTACCGCGGCGCCAAGCCGGTTCCGACGAGATAAGCCGGTCTCGCGCCCCGGCTCTGCGTCGCGTCATTGCATGGCGCGCCGCGTCCGGAACACGGACAAAGCCCCACCTAGGGCGTTTCGTGGCAATTCATGTCCCGTTAACCGCTCGCGTCTAGGTTACGGCCGGTACGAGGGTTTGCGTAATGGACATGATGGCGATGGTCAGCAGCATGCTGGCCTCTCAGCAAGGCGCGCTGCAGTCGAATATCTCGGCGACGCTGATGAAGCAGAACGCGGACGCGGAGAAATCCACCGTCCTGACGCTGCTCGGCGCCGGACAGCCCTCGCTTGCCAATGTCGGCGCCGGCCTCGGCAGCAACCTCAACGTCACCGCCTAAAACATCGTCGCCTAGAACGACGCGGCGGCTTTGCCCGTCGCAGCCCGGATCAGCTTGAGCGCATCTTCGCTCGCCCATTCCGCCGGCCCCGCGATCGTCGCGATCTCGCAGCCTTGGGGATCGACCAGCACCGAGGTGGGCATGCCCAAAGCCCGGCCTATCGCCTTAAGATCTTGAAAAACCTTGGCTTTCTGATCGTTGAAATAGCCGAGCCTGATAAGATTGGCCTCTTTCAGGAACGTCTTGGGCTTCTCGGGGTCGCGGGTGTCGATATTGATCGCCACCACCTCGAAATTCGGGCCCGAAAGCTTGCCCTGGAGCTCGTCCAGCGCCGGCATTTCCTTGCGGCAGGGCACGCACCAAGTGGCCCAGAGATTCACCAGCAGCGTCTTGCCGCGGAAATCCGACAGCTTCTTCGGCCTGCCGTCGGCGTCCTCGAAGGCCAGGTCCGGCAGCTTCAGCGGTGCGGTCGCCATGGTCAGCGCCGCCACCTCGCCATGGACGAGCGGGGCGATCTTCTGTGCCGTGTTCACCGCCGCCCGGCAGGCGGGATCGCCGGATGGGGACCGGCCCAGGCCGAGCCCGTACAGCGCGGCAAAGCCAGCCAGGCCCCCGACCACCACGGTAGCGATGACGACGGGGATGCGGCGCGTGGCCGACCGTGCTTTCGTTTGGTCGAGCCTGTCGTTGGGGTCGAGCATATCGTTTGTCATCCGGTCGCAGATATGGCTATCAGAGGCCTCTTAATACGGCTGGCAGCCGTCAGCAAACGTGCGGCGGCGACAGGCAAGGCGTGAGCAGGGGATCATGAGCAACAAGATGTGGGGCGGCCGGTTCTCGGAACGCCCCGACGAGATCATGGAAGAGATCAACGTCTCCATCGACGTCGATCGTCACCTCTTTGCCCAGGACATTGCCGCGTCCAAGGCCCACGCCGCGATGCTGGCCGCACAGGGCATCATCACGGCCTCTGATGCGAAAAATATCGGCAAGGGTCTAGACACGATTTTGTCAGAGATCGGCAAGGGCGGCTTCGAATTCAAGCGCGCGCTCGAGGACATTCACATGAATGTCGAGAGCCGCCTGTCCGAGCTGATCGGCCCTGCCGCCGGCCGCCTGCATACGGCGCGCTCGCGCAACGACCAGGTCGCGACCGATTTCCGTCTCTATGTCCGCGATGTCCTCGATGAGACCGACGCCGCGCTCGCCGCATTCCAGCGGGCGCTGGTGGAGCGCGCGCTGGAGCATGCCGGGACGGTCATGCCCGGCTTCACGCACCTGCAGACCGCGCAGCCGGTGACCTTCGGCCACCATCTGCTCGCCTATGTCGAGATGGCCGCGCGCGATCGCGGCCGTTTCCAGGACGCGCGCAAGCGGCTGAACGAATCCCCGCTCGGAGCTGCAGCGCTCGCCGGTACCTCGTTCCCGATCGATCGTCACGCCACGGCGAAGGCGCTCGGTTTTGATCGTCCGATGGCCAACTCGCTCGATGCGGTCTCCGATCGCGACTTCGTGCTGGAGACGCTGTCGGCGGCCTCGATCTGCGCCGTGCACATGTCGCGCTTCGCCGAGGAGATCGTGATCTGGACCTCCCCGCTGGTCGGCATGATCCGCCTCAGCGACAAGTTCACCACGGGATCCTCGATCATGCCGCAGAAGCGCAATCCTGACGCCGCCGAGCTGGTGCGCGCCAAGACCGGCCGCGTGATCGGCGCGCTCAATGGGTTGCTGATCGTGATGAAGGGCCTGCCGCTCGCCTATCAAAAGGACATGCAGGAAGACAAGCAGGGCGCGATGGAAGGCTTCGCCGCGCTGTCGCTCGCGATCCGCGCCATGACCGGCATGGTCCGGGATCTCGTGCCTGATGAAGCGAAGATGAAGCTTGCTGCAGGCGAGGGCTACGCCACCGCGACCGATCTTGCCGACTGGCTGGTGCGGACGTTAAAGATGCCGTTCCGCGAGGCCCATCACGTCACCGGCCGCATCGTCGCGAAGGCCGCCGAGGGCGGCGTGGCGCTGCACGAGCTCCCGCTCAAGGAGATGCAGGCGATCGAGCCGAAGGTTACGAAAGACGTGCTTGGCGTGCTCTCGGTCGAATCGTCGGTCAAGAGCCGGACCAGCTTCGGTGGCACCGCGCCGAAGAACGTGGCGGCGCAGGCCAAGGCCTGGCTGAGGCGGCTGGAAAAAGAGCGAAAATTGGGCTGAGGGCAAAATTTCGCTTATGTTTCATGATCATCCGGGTCTCGCCAGAGCGCGCCAATCTCTGTATGGTGCGCCGCGCGTAGTGGGGATTTCGTCGTGACGTCAAAGTTTCGCCCGGCCGGCTCGGGGTGGGCCATCATTGTCTTGAGCCTGACGGCGCTCGCGCTTGCCGGCTGTGGCCGCAAGGGCCCGCTGGATCTGCCGCCGACCGCTTCGAGCGCGTCCACAGCCAACGTCGCACCGCCGACCGACACCGAGGCCGAAGCCCAGAGGACGCCGAGCGTGTTCAATCCCACCTATGGCGCGGACGCCGCACCGGCGGCGACCAAGGGCAGGAAGAAACCGTTTATCCTCGACCCGCTGCTGGACGAAAGACCCAGCCGATAGGCTGGGGCAACTGAGCCAACGCCATGAACCATTTTGACTATCGCAACGGCGTGCTGCACGCCGAGGCAGTGAACCTGTCCGAGCTGGCTGCAACCGTCGGCACGCCGTTCTATTGCTATTCGACCGCAACGCTCGAGCGGCACTATCGCGTTTTCACCGACGCTTTCGCCGGCGAGAAGGTGCTGGTCTGCTACGCCATGAAGGCGAATTCCAACCAGTCGGTGCTGCGCACGCTGGCCAGGCTCGGGGCCGGCGCGGACGTGGTCTCCGGCGGCGAATTGAAGCGCGCGCTGGCCGCCGGCATTCCGGCAAACAAGATCCTGTTCTCCGGCGTCGGCAAGACGGAAGACGAGCTGCGAGCGGCGCTGGCCGCCGACATTCTCTGCCTCAACGTCGAATCCGAGCCCGAGCTCGAGTTGCTGTCGCGCCTTGCGACCGAGACGGGCAAGACCGCGCGGATCTCGATCCGTGTCAATCCCGACGTCGATGCCGGCACCCACGCAAAGATCTCGACCGGCAAGTCCGAGAACAAGTTCGGCATCCCGATCGCGCATGCCCGCGAGGTCTATGCCCGCGCCGCGAAGCTGCCGGGCATCGAGGTCACAGGCACCGACGTGCATATCGGCAGCCAGATCACCGACCTGTCCAAGATGGAGATCGCGTTCCGCATCCTCTCCGAATTCGTGCAGACGCTGCGTGCCGACGGCCACAACATCTCGCATGTCGATTTCGGCGGCGGCCTCGGCATTCCCTATTACATGGACCGCGAGGCGCCGCCTGCGCCCGACGCCTATGCCGCGATGGTCAAGCGCGTCAGCCACAATCTCGGCTGCACGCTGATGTTCGAGCCGGGGCGCATGATCGTCGGCAATGCCGGCATCCTGGTCGCCAAGGTGATCTATGTGAAGCACGGTGACGGCAAGAATTTCGTCATCATCGACGCCGCCATGAACGATCTGATCCGTCCGACGCTGTACGAGGCCCATCACGACATTCTGCCGGTGACACAGCCTGCGAAGGGGGCCGCGACCATGATGGCCGACGTCGTCGGCCCGGTCTGCGAGACCGGCGACTACCTCGCGCTGGATCGCACGCTGCCGACGCCAAAGCCCGGCGACCTCATCGCCATCATGACCGCCGGCGCCTATGGCGCAGTGCAGGCCGGCACCTACAATACGAGGCCGCTGGTGCCCGAAGTGCTGGTGAAGGGCGACCAGTACGCCGTCGTGCGTCCGCGCATCGAGGTCGAGCAATTGATCGCGATGGATACGCCGGCGCCGTGGCTGTGAGGCTGTGATTGTTCACGATGAGCGCAGCTACCGCTGCGCCCATCGCTGCATTGACCCCTACTTCTTGAACCGGTCCTTGATTGCGGCGAGGCCGGAATCATAGACGCCGCCGAGGGCATCGACCGCTTCCTTCTCTCGCCCCGGGTCGGGCGTGTAGATGCCGGTCCATGTCACCACCGACGCGCCTTCACCCTTTGCCGTGACCTTGATGGTCGACTTATACTGGCTCACCGGCAGTGGGCTTGACAGGAACGCGTAGGAATAGCTGTAGTCTTTGTCGTTCCGCGCAGTCTGCGTCTCCACGAACGAAGCCTTGCCGTCCCTGGTGACGAGCGTGCGGGTTGGCGGCGACTTGCCGTCCACAATGCACTGCCCCACCGGCGGCAGCCAATCCTTGATCGCGCAGAACGGCCCGATCACGGACCACACCTCGGCCGCAGCACTGCTGACCTCGATGCTCCTCGTCAGATTGGCTGCGGACGCCGGCATGACGCCGACGCCCAGGCCGAGGGTGCAAATCGCGGCGCTGCGAACCGAAACGAGCAATCTGGAAGCCGCTGAATCGTATTTCTTCATGGTAATCTCCTGTGTCCGGCGGGCCGTGATGGCGGCGGCCGGCTTGCCAATGCCGGTCGAATAGACGCTCACCACCGTCCGCGGCCAGTTCAGAGAATGAATCGCTGCTGATACAGAAACTGAACTAGGAAGCCGTGCGCGGCGGCCCTAAGGTTGCGCCTTCGCTTGTCACGGAGACCCGCATGACCATTGGCAGCTACAGGCAGTTCTGTCCGGTCGCGATGGCGGCCGAGATATTATGCACGCGCTGGACCGTCGTGCTCCTTCGCGAACTCATTGCCGGATCGACGCGCTTCAACGAGCTGCGCCGCGGCGTTCCGCGGATGTCGCCTGCCTTGCTCTCGCAACGTCTCAAGGAGCTCGAAGCCGCCGGCATCGTTACGCGGCGGGCATCGGCTTCCGAGCGCGGTATCACCGAATATCTGCTGACCACAGCCGGACGCGAACTCGGCCCAATCGTGGAGGCGTTCGGCATCTGGGGCCAGCGCCGTATCGAGTCGGATCTGTCGCTTCAGCATCTCGATGTCCAGCTGTTGATGTGGGACATGCGGCGGAATTTGAACACGACGCCGATGCCGACCCGCCGCAGTGTGCTGCAGTTCGCGTATCCGGAATTGCCTTCGACGCAGCGATTGTGGTGGCTGATCGTCGATCCCGACGACAGTGTCGACCTCTGCTCGATTGATCCCGGTTTCGATGTTGACCTTTACGTGTCGGTTGATCTGCGCACCATGACGGCGATCTGGATGGGACTCGATACTGTGCGCGCGGCCGTCGCAAGCCGGCGGATGCTGCTCACCGGCGACCGGCAGCTTGCCGCGGCCATGCAAAGCTGGCTGGGCCTCAGCCCGTTCGCCAAGGAACGCAAGCTGGCGAGCTGATCCAGGGCGGCGCAATTCAGTATTTGTATCGCCCCGCTACAGTTCCCGTACTGGCGAGCCCCGGCCGTGTTCTGGCACCCAAGTGATGCCCGCCCCTATCAAAGCGGAGCTGAACTCGAGCCAGGAGACGCGGCATGACAGCCTATCTGATCGCAGACATCAAAGTGACCGACGGAAAATGGGTGCCGGACTATGCGGCCTCCGTTCACGACCTCGTGCACAAGCACGGCGGCAAGTACCTCTCGCGCAGCGGCAATGTGAAGACGCTGGAAGGTGCCCCTCTCGACACCTCGCTGATCGCGATCATGTCGTTTCCGACGGTGAAGGCAGCAGAGTCCTTCGTCACTGATCCCGCCTACAGCCGCTTCGCGGCAGCGCGCAGGGGCGGCAGCGAGAGCCGCTTCCAGTTGATCGACGATACCGACTTGGCCGGCACGATCCCCTATCTCGCCAAGGCTTGAACTGCGTTCGTCAAAAACTCGGCGCGCAGGCGCAGACCTGCCCGGCCAACACAGGAGATTGGAATGAACGATTCACTCGCGGGCGCCGGCCTGCTTCGCATGCTTTTCGTAGCTTGCAGCGTGGCCTTGCTGCTCGCACTTTCCGGCGTCGCGTCGGCCCGGGTCACACGGTGCGACATTACGTGGGTCAGCTGCAACAACACCTCTGCGAAATGCTCGAGCGAGAGACGGTGCATGCGCAGGTGCGACGAGAAGTATATCAAATGCAGCGGGGCCTCGGCCTCCCTGCAACCGGAGCGGCCGATCGACCTTCTGGAACTTGGGCAGGCGCCGCTCGTAGCAGATCGATCCAAGGAGGACTGCGCAGCGCCGGTCGCCGGCGCTGCGTTTTCGTGTTGGCGCTAGCTGGGTGGCCTGCCGCCAACCACAACGCCCGCCTTCTTCTCGATCGGCTTGATCGCCGCGGTGAAATCGGACTCGGCGCCTTCCGCGCTGATGACCGTCTCCCACAACCGCCCGACCGCATCCGCGACTTCCATCGACAGGCCGAGCTGCTTCATCTCCTCCAGCGCCAGCCGCACGTCCTTCACCATCAGTCCCGTGGCGAAGCCGAAGTCGAAGCTGCGCGGCAGCACCGAGCGCGGAAACTTGTCGCGGCTCGCGGTGTTCATGCCGGAGCCCGCATTGATGACGTCGATCATCACGGCGGGATCGAGCCCCGCCTTGACGCCCATCACCACCGCTTCCGAGGTCGCCACGATCGCGGTGGCCGACAAGAAGTTGTTTGCGAGCTTCATGGTCTGCGCCGCGCCGGGCTTCTCGCCGATGAAGAACACTTTCCCGATGATGTCGAGCGCGGGCTTGAGCAGCTCGAACTCGGTCTTCGGCCCCGAGACCATCACCGCCAGCGTACCCTTCTCCGCGCCGCCGACGCCGCCGGAGACGGGGCAGTCGATCTGCACGATGTCATGCTTGGCGAGCAGGCTGTGAATCTTAACCGCCATCGCGGAGCCGACCGTGGAGAGGTCGATGAAGCGCTTGACGCGGCTCCCCTCGATCACGCCGTTCGGCCCCGTCGCAACCGCGAGCGAAGCCTGCAGCGAGGGCAGGCTCGCCATGACCGTCTCGACCTGGTCGGCGACGTCCTTCGGCGACGTCGCTGCAGTGGCGCCGCGCGCCACCAGCTTGTCGACGACCTCCCGGCGCGTGTCGAACACGACGAGCCGGTTGCCGGCCTCGATCAGCCGCCGCGCCATCGGGAAACCCATGTTTCCGAGGCCGATGAATCCGATGTCCATGGTGTTTCCTTCCCGTTGTCATTGCGAGGAGCGAAGCGACGAAGCAATCCAGACTGTCGCCGCGGAGGGGTTCTGGATTGCTTCGCTCCGCTCGCAATGACGAAGCGATAGAGTTAAGAGCGTTAGTCTAGCTCACGCCTTGCCGTCGATCTCGGCGAACACCTCGCGCGCGATCCGAAAACTGTCGACCGCGGCCGGCATGCCACCATAGATTGCGACCTGCATCAGGATCTCGCGGATCTCGTCGCGGCTGACGCCGTTGGTGAGTGCGCCCTTCAGATGCGCGCGGAATTCGTGCTGACGATTGAGGATCGCGATCATCGCGATATTGAGCATGCTGCGGGTCTTGCGCGGCAGCTCCTCGCGGCCCCACACCGTGCCCCAGCAATATTCGTTGAGCATCTCCTGAAACGGACGGTTGAAATCGTCGACGCTCTTCAGAGCGTTGTTGACATAGGCCTCGCCGAGCACCGCTTTGCGGACTTCCAGGCCCTTGTCGTGCATCTTCTTGTCCATGGCGTTTCCTTCTTTTTCCTTGGATGGCGGCGCGGAAATTACGGGGTTGCGGCGGGCCAGTCACGTCCTCGTGTTATGCGGGAAAAGGGGTGTCTCCCGTACAGGAACGGATGCCTCAGTGCTGCCGTTGTGGTACGCTTCTCTACCGGGCAACCTGGAGAGTTGATTGAACGGCGTCACCCCCGACCCGTCAGACCCGATCCGCGATGGCGACGCTCTGTCGCGGCTGAAGCTGGCGCAAGCCCTGCAACGGGCCACTTATGCCATCGCGTGGGAGCGTGCCTGGCCAAATTTGGCGCGGCTTCTTACCGTCGTCGGTCTGTTCCTGGTGGTGTCCTGGGCCGGCCTCTGGCTGGCGCTGCCGTCCATTGCCCGCGCCATCGGTCTTGTCGTTTTCGCCGGCGTTGCGATTGCCGTCCTGTTCCCATTGAGTCGCTTCCGCTGGCCGAGCCGCGAGGAGGCTCTGGCCCGGCTCGACCGCGGCTCTGGCATCCGTCATCGGCCGGCCACCACGCTGACGGACACGCTGAGCTCACAGGACCCGGTTGCGCAGGCCTTGTGGCGGGCGCAGCGCGAGCGCACGCTGGCTTCGATCAAGCGCATCCGCGCCGGTCTGCCGCAGCCCCGGCTCGCTCTGCATGACCCCTGGGCGCTGCGCGCGCTGGTCATGGTGATGCTGGTTGCGACCTTCTTCGCCGCCGGCGACGAGCGTGCGATGCGGCTCGGGGCCGCCTTCCACTGGAACGGCGTACTGGCGCCGACGAATGTTCGCGTTGATGCCTGGGTCACGCCACCGCTCTACACCGGCAAGCCGCCAATCATCCTGTCGGCGGCGAACAAGGAGGCCGCGGCGCTGCCGGCCAGCGGGCCGCTTGCCGTTCCCGCAGGCTCGACCCTGATCGTTCGCTCCTCCGGCGGCAGCCTTGATGTTGTCGTCTCCGGCGGCCTCAAGGAAGTCGCGCCCACAGAAGCCGCGCCCAAGGGTACCAATGAGAAGCATTTTGCCATCAGCGGCGACGGCACTGCGCATGTCCGCGCTCCCTCCGGCCAGCCGCAATGGGTGTTTGCGGCAACGCCGGACCGCGCGCCGACGATCGCGCTGGCCAAGGATCCCGAGCGCCAGGCCCGTGGCGGACTCCAGCTCACTTACAAGGTCGAGGACGATTACGGCGTCACTGGAGCCGACGCGCAAATCGGCCTGCGTACCGTCGATGCCAAGGATGGCGTCAAGGAGGCCGCCGCGCGGCCGCTATTCCAGCCTCCGCAATTCCCGCTCGTGCTGCCGAATGCGCGCACCCGAAACGGCGTCGGCCAGACGGTGAAGGACCTCAGCGAGGATCCCTATGCCGGCGCCGACGTCACGCTGACCCTCACCGCCAAGGACGAGGCGGGCAACGAGGCCAGGAGCGAGCCCTTCAACATGCGCCTGCCCGAGCGACTGTTCACCAACTCGCTCGCGCGCGCGCTGGTCGAGCAGCGCCGCATCCTCGCGCTCGACGCCAACAAGAACTCGGATGTCTACGCCGCGCTCGACGCGCTGATGATCGCACCCGAATTGTTCACGCCGGATGCGGGCTGCTATCTCGGCCTGCGCAGCCTGGCGCTGCAGCTGGAAGCCGCCCGCACCGACGACGCGATGCGCGATGTGGTGAAAAGCATGTGGGCGTTCGCGGTCACCATCGAGGACGACGGTGTCGCCGGCAGCGTCAACGCCGCGCTGCGTTCGGCCCAGGACGCGCTCAAGCGGGCGCTGGAACGCGGCGCCAGCGAGGACGAGATCAAGGCGCTGACGCAAAAGCTTCGCGAGGCGATGGCCGGCAAGGTGCGCGATCTCGCCCGGCGCGCCGAGCAGAATCCGCTTGGACCCCGGCAGCCTTTCCCGGCAGAGGTTCAGCTCATCCTCGACAAGTCCATCGAGCTGAAACAAAAGACCCAGAACGCCACGCCCGAGCAGCTCCAAGAGCTGGCGAAGCAGCAGGACGCGCTACGCGAGCAGCTTCAGGCCTATCGCAAGTCGGCGAACAACCGGGCGAAGGCGGGCAACGACGGGGCCAACCAGTCGACGCGAGACCGTAAATGCGGAAGTTAGCACGCGTGCCAGTCTTGAAGGCGATCTCGATCGCTTGTCTCGCCTTCCTGTTGGGAGGCGTCTCGCCCGTGGCTGCCCAGCAGGATCAGGATGTTGATGCTCTGCTCGATGGCGCTGAAAAGGCGATGCAGGATTCCGGCGACAGTCTCAGGCAGAAGGAATCCGGCAAGAGCCTGAACAATCAATCCGATGCGATTCAGAAGCTCGAGGACTACAAGCGCGCGACGGAAAAGAGCCAATCCTCCAATCGCGATCGTTCCGTCATCACGCAGCGCGACCTGGACGAATTGCTGAAGCAAATCGAGAAGGCCGCGCGCGAAGGCAACAAAGAAGCGGCCCAGCGCATGCTCGAGCAGCTCGCGCAGATCATGGAAAATCTCCAGATGGCGCAGCCCGGGCAATCCGGCGACAGCGACATGGAGCAGGCGCTCAACGAGCTCAGCGACATGATCCGCAAGCAGCAGCAATTGCGCGACAAGACTTTCAAGCAGGGGCAGGATTCCCGGCGTGAGCGCTCGCGCGGCAAGCAGCAGGGCGACCAGTCGATGTCGGACCTCCAGCAGGATCAGCAGTCGCTGCGCGACCGGCTGAAGAAGCTGCAGGACGAGCTTGCCAAGCGCGGCCTCGCGCAGAAGGGGCAAAAGGGCCAGAAGAGCCAGGGCCAGAAAGGGCAAAAGGGTCAGCAGGGCGAGCAGGGACAACCGGGCCAGGACGGCGATCAGGACGGTGACCAGGGCGATGACGACGGCAGTCTTGACGCCGCCGACGGGGCCATGGGCGATGCCGGCTCGCAGCTCGGCGAAGGCAATTCGGACGGTGCCGTGGACGCGCAAGGTAAAGCGCTCGAGGCCTTGCGCAAGGGCGCGCAGAAGATGGCCGAGGCGATGCAGCAGGGCGATGGCGACGGGCAGGGCGATGGTCCCGGCAACCGGCCCGGCCGTCAGCAGAGCGGCGGCAATCAGACCGATCCGCTCGGTCGCCCCCTTCACGGCCGCGATCTGAGCGACGACTACACGGTCAAGATCCCTGGCGAGATCGACGCCCAGCGCGTCCGCCGCATCCTCGAGGAGCTCCGCCGCCGCTTGGGGGACAGCTCGCGCCCGCAGATCGAGCTCGACTACATCGAGCGGCTGCTGAAGGATTTTTGAGTTCTCTGTCATCGCCCGGCTTGACCGGGCGATCCAGTTCTCCGAGACGGTTGTGATTCAATCGAGAGGTCGCGGCGTACTGGATGCCCCGGTCAAGCCGGGGCATGACAGCGGAATACGTGGCGCCCCGACGCAGCTACCCCTTCTTCGCCGCCAGCGCATCCGCCACTGCCGTGCGGATGTCGGCGACCGAGAACGGCTTGGTCACGACGTCATGCACCAGCGCATTGAGGTTCGAGGCGCGCTCGCGCTGGTCGGCAAAGCCGGTCATCAGCAGAATGGTCAGTTCGGGGAAATCGCGTGCGACTGAAAGCGCCAGCGCGATGCCGTCCATCACCGGCATCTGGATGTCGGTGAGCAGCAGGTCGAATGCGCCGTTCGCGCGAGTCAGAATCTCCAGCGCCTCGGCGCCGTCTTGCGCGGTGACGGTCTCGTGGCCGTCCATGGCGATGGCGCGCGCCACCAGCTGGCGCATCGAATCCTCGTCGTCGGCGATCAGGATCTTGGACATCAGACCAACCTTGGGATCAATCTCGCGACCAACTTTGCCTGCGAGACTTGCGAAATCGATTATACGCTGCCGCCGGCGATGTCGCGCCGGTTGAAGAAGCGAACGTCGATATTTCGGCCCTCCGGCGGCGGCGAGGCCAGGCGCGAGCGGAAAAAGGCGCGCTCGCCGGGCTGTAGCACGGTCTGTTCCAGAACCGCGTTCCAGGCATAGATTTCCGCGCCCTGCGCGTCGCGCACCGCGAAGCGCAACCGGGGAATGTCGAGCGGCTTCTTGCCCTGGCCCACGATCACGCCCTCGATCACCAGCACCTGCTTACCGTCCACGGTCTCGCTGGAGAGCTTGACGTCCTTGAAGGCCAGTGCGCGCAGATTAACTTCAAGGCCGACCATCCTGTAGAAGGCGGACGTCTGCGGCAGCAGCCGCACCATATCGCCGCGCCAGATCACCAACGCCAGCACCAGCGCGCCCATGGCGGCGCAGGCGGTCGGCAGGCCGAAATGGGATTTTCGCGGGGCCGCCGTGGCCACCGGGCGGCGCACTCCCGCGCCGCGGCGACTGCCGAACAGGCCACGGAACCAGGACTGGTGCTGCTCGCCGACGACTTCCTCCTCGACGGACCGGGCGGCCGCGGACCATTCGTCCTCGGCGTCGCTGGTTTCCTGGTCCGGCCAGTCGCTGGCGATCGAGGGGCTGTCAACGACAGGCGCCTCAGCGGCGCCGTCGTCCTGGGCATAGGAGTTCCACTGCTCGGCGAGATCGGACTGGTCGTCGCCCCGGCTGGCCGCGGCCATGGCCGGTACAGATGCCTCCTCGATGGCATCCTCGGCATGGGCGACCCAGGTTTCCTTGCAACGGGAACAGCGCACGGCCCGGCCGTTCGCCCCAAGGCTCGCGGGCTTGATGGCGTAGGATGTCGTACAATGAGGGCAGACGATATGCATGGACGAGCCTTGATGCATGGCCAAGTCGTGACGGTGACACGGTCGCGGAGAACCGAGCGGGAAAGATGCTACCAATTATGCTACAGGACGACCGTTAACGAACCGGAAACCATAACGGCCGCAAAACCCGCTGATCGCGTGTAGCGGAGCACAGCCGTGCGGCCCGCGGCCTCTCTCGAACGGAGCTGAGCTTGGTTCGGTTCGAAAATGTCGGATTGCGTTACGGCCTGGGGCCCGAGGTCCTGCGCGACCTCAACTTCCAGATTCCGGCGCATTCCTTCCAATTTCTCACCGGCCCGTCCGGCGCCGGTAAGACCTCATTGCTGCGCCTGTTGTTCCTGTCGCATCGCCCGACGCGCGGCCTCGTCAATTTGTTCGGTCACGACATCTCGCAACTGGGCAAGGACGAGATCGCAGACTTGCGCAAGCGCATCGGCATCGTGCTCCAGGATTTCCGCCTGCTTGACCACATGACCACCTATGAGAACGTCGCGCTGCCGTTCCGCGTCATGGGCCGCAGCGAATCGAGCTACCGCAAGGAGGTCATCGATCTGCTGAAATGGGTCGGGCTCGGCGAACGCATGGACGCGCTGCCGCCGATCCTGTCCGGCGGCGAGAAGCAGCGCGCGGCAATCGCGCGCGCCGTGATCTCGCGGCCGCAGCTGCTACTGGCCGACGAGCCGACCGGCAGCGTCGATCCGACGCTTGGCCGCCGCCTGCTGCGGCTGTTCATCGAGCTCAACAAGTCAGGCACCGCCGTCATCATCGCCACCCACGATATCGCCCTGATGGACCAGTACGAGGCGCGACGCTTCGTGCTGCACCAGGGACGGCTGCACGTCTATGAGTAGGCCCGACGAGCGCGGCGTGCTGGTCGATCTCGGGCAGGAGGGGCCGCCGCTTCCGGCCCGGGCGCGCAACATGTCGCCGATCGTGCCGCGCGCCTCGATCCACGGCCGCGCGCTCGTCGCCGTCGTCGCCATCATGACCTTCCTGGCGTCGATGACGACCGGCACGGTGCTGCTGGTGAGCGCCTCCGCCGCCGAATGGCAGTCGGATGTCGCGAGCGAGATCACCATCCAGGTCCGCCCGCAGACGGGCCGCGATCTCGAACGCGACACCGCGGCAGTGACCGAGGCCATGCGCGCGCAAGCCGGCATCGTCGAGGTCAAGCCGTTCACGAAGGACGAGAGCGGCAAGCTGCTCGAGCCCTGGCTCGGCACCGGGCTGTCGATGGACGATCTGCCGGTGCCGCGCATGATCATCGCGCGCGTGCAGCCCGGCACGGCGCTTGATCTCGGCGCTCTGCGCGCCCGCGTGACCCAGGTGGCGCCAAGCGCCAGCGTCGACGATCACCGCGCCTGGATCGAGCGCATGCGCTCGATGACCAACGCCACCGTGCTCGCCGGGCTCGGTATTCTCGCGCTTGTCATCGTCGCCACCATCATCTCGGTGTCGTTCGCGACCCGGGGCGCCATGGCGGCGAACCGTCCGATCGTCGAGGTGCTGCATTTCGTCGGCGCCGGCGACCGCTATATCGCCAACCGCTTCCTGCGTCATTTCCTCAGGCTGGGGTTGGAGGGCGGCGTGATCGGCGGCGGCGCCGCCATGCTGGTGTTCGGCTTCTCCGAGTCGATTGCAGGCTGGTTTTCCGGCACCCCCGTCGGCGACCAGTTCGCCGCGCTGCTCGGCACCTTCTCGCTGCGGCCGTCCGGCTACATCGTGCTCGCGGTGCAGGCCGTGCTGATCGGCGCCATCACCGCGGTCGCCTCGCGCCAGACGCTGTTCGCGACGCTGAATGATGTCGATTGAGGCCGACAAACCGGACTCCACTTCGCCTCAAAACGTCCTAAAATCATCTCTGGGAAGGGATCACCGACATCACATGACCGCGCCGACCGACGATCGATCGCCGAAACTGCCGCGCGGCTGGCTGCGCGCGACCGTGATGTCGGCGATTGCGCTCGCCTTCGTCGGCGTGGCGGTGGGCTTCATCGCGTTTCTGTCGCAATTGCGCGGCGCCGAGATCGCGCCGGACCGCAAGGCGGACGGCATCGTGGTGCTGACCGGCGGCTCCTCGCGGGTGTCGGATGCGATGGAGCTGCTCGCTGCCGGCTACGGCAGGAGGCTCCTGATCTCCGGCGTGCACCCGACCTCGACGGCGAGCGACATCTCCCGGACGTTGCCGGAGAACCAGTCCTTCATGCGTTGCTGCGTCGATCTCGACCGCACCGCGGTCTCGACCCGCGGCAATGCCGCGGAGGCGCGGCGCTGGGCCGCGGGACGCGGCTTCAAATCGCTGATCGTGGTCACCTCGAACTATCACATGCCGCGCGCGCTGGTGGAATTCTCGCATGCGATGCCGGAGACGACACTGATCCCGTTCGTGGTGGTCGGCGACAAATGGCGCGAGGAGCCGTGGTGGACCTCGTCGTCCACCTTGCGGCTGCTGCTGTCGGAATATGTCAAGTACATCGCGGCCGAGCTCAGGGTGCGGCTGGAGGATTTCGGGATTGACCTTTCGCCCGAGATGTCGGAGCAGCCTTCCGGGCTGCAGCCGAAGCGGCCCGCCACCGCACAGGCCAATTGATCGGCAACTGATCGGCATTGATCGGATCCTCGATGTTCTTGATTTTCCTGCGATCGCTCGTCTTCAACGTGCTGTTCTACACCGTGCTGGTGTGCCTCGCGATCGTGGCGCTGCCGACCTTCGCGTTGCCGCCGCGCGCCATGCTCACGGTCGCGCAATGGTGGGCGAAGGCGACGCTGTTCCTGATGCGGGCGGTCTGCAACATCAAGGTGGAATTCCGCGGCCTCGACAAGATTCCGACGGGACCATTGGTCGTCGTGGCGAAGCACCAGTCATTCTGGGAGACGTTCGTCTTGCCGGGCTTCTTCGACCGTCCGATTTTCATCCTCAAGCGTCAACTCATGCAGATCCCGGTGTTCGGTCAGTTCCTGGTCAAGACCGGGATGATCGCGATCGACCGCAATGCCGGCGTCAAAGCGCTTTTGGACATGACGCGGCGGGCGCGGGAGGCGGTGCGCAGCGGCGGGCAGCTCGTGATCTTTCCCGAAGGCACGCGCCGCGCCCCGGGCGCGCCACCGGACTACAAAAGCGGCTTCGCGCAGATCTATTCGTCCTGCGGCGCGCCGTGCCTGCCGATCGCGCTCAATTCCGGCCTGTTCTGGCCGCGCCGCACCTTCATGCGCTATCCCGGCACGCTGGTGGTGGAGTTCCTCGATCCGCTGCCGCCGGGCTTGCCCAAGGACGAGTTTCTCTCCCGCGTGCAAACGGCGATCGAAGACGCGACCGGCCGCCTCGTCGAAACGGGTCGCAAGGAGCAGGAGCAGCTGATCGGCTCGGCGCCGAGCTATGCGCCGTTGGAGAACTAGCGGTTTTCCCGATTGTCCACCGGAGTCGGGGCGTGCGGAGAATGCGCATCCCCATGTAGCATCATGGCAAGCTGATGCAGCTGCGCGTCGCGAAAGCCTTCGGCCTCGATCGCCTTCACCGTCGCGGTCACGTAGTCGCGGTTGGCGCCGGACTGGCCGTGGCCCTGGAGCACGTGGCGATGCTGGTCGGTGAGCGACAGCCGGCCGGCATATTGCACATGGCCGCGATCGACGACATAGGCGAGCGCGGAGACGCGCTGCCGCGCATCGTTCTCCAGCCACACCGAGCGCATGACTTCGCGATAGACCGACGTCACCTGCTCGCGCGCGCGCAAATAGGCGACGACGTCGGCGCGGTTCTTTTCGGCGACGCGGAAGGCGATGCCGCGGCAGGCGCCGCCGCGGTCGAGGCCGAGCACCAGACCCGGCTTCTCCGGCGTGCCACGGTGGACGAAGGAATAGACGCAGAGCGCGCGGTGCTCGCCGACCAGCCGCGCGGGGACGCGCTCCTCGAATTCGAAGCCCGGCCGCCACATCAGCGAGCCGTAGCCGAACACCCAGAGGTCGCCTTTGGCAGTGGTGACGGAGGGGAGGGTGATTTCCGACATTTCGGGCACGGCTACCAGAACCGCGCCCCCAAGCGAAGCGAATTCTCCGCCTTTCGGAGCAAGCCAACCTCGCTTACATTTGACAAAATCAGGGGTCAAAGGATCGCCGCATGTCCGATATGACCGTTGCCGCACGCCGGCGCTCCCGCTGGGGCCTTTTCATCGCCCCTGTCATCCTCCTGATCCTCGCGGTGGCGTGGAGCGGCTTCTGGTTCTATGCGGCGTCGCAGGCCGAAATCGCCGCCGATGCCTGGCGCGCGCAGGAGGCCAAATCCGGCCGCGTCTATGATTGCGCCAAGCGCTCGATCGCGGGCTTCCCCTTCCGCTTCGAGGTCCAGTGTTCGGGCGCCAGCGTCGCCCTGGTGTCGCAGAACGCCAGCAAGACGCCGTTCACGGCGAAGCTCGACAACATCCTGGTCGTCGCCCAGGTCTACGATCCCAAGCGCGTCATCGCCGAATTCACCGCACCCGCGACGCTCACTGACGGCGTCACGCAGAGCACCTTCGTGGTGAACTGGAGCAAGGGTCGCAGCAGCGTGGTCGGCCTGCCCGCCGTGCCGGAGCGCGCCTCCATCGTGTTCGAGGAGCCGACCGTCAATCGTGTCGACGGCAGCGTGCAGGTGCCGCTCGCGCGTGCGAAACAGGTCGAGCTGCATGGACGCCTCGCGGATGGATCGCCGTCCGATCATCCCGTGATCGAGACCGTGCTCCAGATCGCGCAGGGCAGTATCCAGGGCGTTCATCCGCTGCTCGCCGAGCCGTTCGAGGCCGACACGCGGGCGAAGATCACCGGACTGTCCGACCTCACGCCAAAGCCGTGGCCGCAGCGCTTCCGCGAGATCCAGGCCGCCGGCGGCCATATCGAGATCGTGCAGTCCCGGATCCAGCAGGGCGAGATGATCGCGGTTGCGGCCGGCACGCTCGGGCTCTCGGCCAACGGCCGTCTCGACGGCGAATTGCAGATGACGGTGACGGGTCTCGAGCGCGTGATCCCCGCGCTCGGCATCGAGAAGATGCTGGAGGAGGGGGTGCCGCAGGCAACCCTCGATCGCGTCGCGCCCGGCGTGAAGTCGCAGGACCTGAACAATCTGTTCGGTGCGCTCGACCGCGCCGTTCCCGGCCTCGGCAAGGTCATCAAGCAGAACGCCAATGCCGGCGTGGCCGCCGGCATCAATTCGATCGGCACCGAGAGCACGCTGGAAGGTAGGAAGGCCCGCAGCTTCCCGCTGAAGTTCGTCGACGGCGCCGTGCTGCTCGGCCCGGTCAAGGTCGGCCAGATCCCGCCGCTGTATTAGGTCGTGAATTCATAAGTCACCGGGCGGACAGCTTGGTCCGCCTGACGCGTTTGAAGCTGTGAACAGATGGTCCGAGGAGCGTCTTGTTAGCGCCGGTGTTGCAACCCGCGAGGTCCTCTCCGGCGTCGGGCGAGGAGTGTATCAGTTGCGGCTCGACAGGTAGCGTTCTGCCGCCCTATTGAAGACCAACTGCCGGCTCTAAAGTCGCGCCCAGATTATCTGGGGTTCGGGGGAAACAATGCGCGCGTTGAATTGTCTCGTGGCAGCATCGCTGCTCGTCGCTTCGCTTCAGGCCGCAACCGCCAGGGATAGCGAACATTGGGTGGTGTCCTGGACGGGCGCGGTTCAGGGCCCATATCCCGTCGGCAATCCGTCTGCCCAGCCCGAACAGAAATTCGCGTTTCCCGAGCCTGCGGCCGGTGCGCGGGACCAGACTTTTCGCCTGATCGTGCGGCCGGATATCTGGGGCCGTCAGGCCCGCATCCGGCTCAGCAACGCCTTCGGCACCAAACCCGTCACGTTTGACGGCGTTTACGTCGGCCTGCAGTCGGGTAGTGCCGCGTTGATCCGCGGCTCCAACACTCCCATTACGTTCGCCGGCACGCCTTCCGTTACGGTGTCGCCGGGGAATTCGGTCTGGAGCGATGCGATCGCGCTGCCGTTTGCAAAGCGGCCCGATGACCTCGCCGGCCGCCGGCTTGCGGTCAGTTTTCATGTCGCCGGCCAGAGCGGTCCGATGACCTGGCACGCCAAAGCGCTGACGACCTCCTATGTCAGTGCGCCCGGCGGCGGCGCGAAGGGCGCCCTCGAAGACGAGGCTTCCTTCCCCTATGCGACCGCGTCGTGGTTCTTCCTCGATGCGATCGAGATGACTGCGCCTGCGGACGCCTTCGCCATCATGGCGTTTGGGGATTCGATTACCGACGGGACCGCCTCAACCATGAATGGCGACGATCGCTGGCCCAACGTGCTGTCGCGTCGCCTGAAGGCAGTCTACGGCAACAAGGTCGCCGTCGTGAATGGCGGCATCGGTGGCAACCAAATCGCAGGCCCGGCCGAATACGGTCCCGACAAACCGTACGCGGGCGGCCCCGCTTCGGGTCAGCGGCTCGATCGCGACGTGCTGTCGCTGTCCGGCATATCGAGCCTGATCTGGCTGGAAGGCATCAACGATTTCAGCAAGAACGGCAATTTTGCCGCCGACGAGGTCATCGCCGCGATGAAGGACGGCGTCGCGAAACTACGTGCGAAATGGCCGCAAGCCCGGATCATCGGCGCCACCGTTGTTTCGGCACTGGGCAGCACCAGCGCGGCCCATGGTTTTCCCGAGCAGGATGACAAGCGTAAGGCGCTCAACGCATTCATCCGTAGCTCGGGGACATTCGACGCTGTGATAGATTTTGATCGCGCGACGCTCGACACGGCCTCGGGTGGCCTCAAGCCGGAGTTCGTTCCCGAAAGCACGACAGGCGGCGCCGGCGACAAGCTTCATCCCAACCGCACCGGATATCTGGCGATGGGACAGGCCATCGACCTCGATCTGTTCAAGCCGGGAAAGTTTGTTCGCAGCGCGAAGCAGTAGGATGAATTCAGAGTCGCCTCTCTCCATTCGCCGCCCTCAGCTGTCGTAACTCCCTCCATCCGCGTTACGAGCTGAACTCACGGCCGCTTCGCCGGATCGTGATGACCCGCCGGGAATGCGGAGCCGCAAACTCCGCTCTCTCTCCATGTCGGCCGCAAGATGATGCGGTCGCCCAGGCAGGAGAGATACCATGACCAAGTCCAAACTGTTCGTTGCCATCGTCGCCATCTCGGCCGCGATCGCGACGCCCGCCTTCGCGCAGTGGCA
This sequence comes from Bradyrhizobium sp. 40, assembly GCF_023100925.1. NCBI lineage: Bacteria > Pseudomonadati > Pseudomonadota > Alphaproteobacteria > Hyphomicrobiales > Nitrobacteraceae > Bradyrhizobium > Bradyrhizobium sp. 40. Next base: position 6,588,366 of record NZ_CP064688.1, on the reverse strand, counting down.
ATGGCAGTCGCAGGAGCCGGCCGCATACGCCTCGATGTATCCGAACGGTGATCGCAACATCTCGAATGCCGCGACGCGGGAGACGATGGCATTCGTCCCCACGCCGAAATCACCGCGCCCCACGGTGATGCGCGCGACCAAGGGCAAATAGCCGCCGTCCCACCCCTTGCCCGTCGCGAAGTGGGCCCGGTCTTGTCCCGGCCGGGCCCAATGCGCATTGCCTTGAACTGTGCCTTGAACAGTCGCGCGTGCGGATCGGCAGCCAACGAAAATATTCCGAACAGGATCGTCAGGAAAACGTGATGCAGAAGATGCACGGCGCCGCGAATAACCGCAGCCGCATTCAAATCACTCCACACCAGGGAAGCATGCATGCGCCGGAGCCGGCGCGCGCAATCCAATCCGCTTCCCAAATGGAGGGAGCTTCAAGTGCGGATCATCAATTGCGGACTGATGCTGGGTATTCTCGCTGCCTGTTCCGGGCAGGCGCGTGCCGACGACAATGTCACAACCGAAATCCAGTCGCTGAAGGCCAAGCTGAAGGAGCTCCAGCAACGCGTGGACTCGGAGGCGCGCAAGACGCGGCAGGTTGAAGCGCAAGCGAAGGCCGTTCAGTTGCCGGCAAGTTACAAGGCGCTCGCCGCCGATCCATGTGCGGCCGGCAAGGTCTGCTACAAGGGCGTGACGTTGACCTTCGGTGGCTGGGTCGATCTCACCGGCATCTACCGCTCACGCAATCTCGCCTCCGATACCGGCTCGGTCTACAACTTCATCCCCTATCAGCAGAGCCGCAACTTCAACATTCCGGAAACACGCTTCTCCGCGCGGCAGAGCAGGTTCTCGGTGCTGGCCGAGGGCAATGCCGATGCCGACACGCACCTCGCGGGCTATGGCGAGATCGATTTCGAAGGTGCGGCTCAGACGGCGAGTTCGGTTGCGACCAACTCGTTCAATCCGCGCATGCGGCAGCTCAGCCTCGAGGTCGACCGCAGCGATCTCGGTCTACATTTCCTCGCCGGGCAATCCTGGTCGCTGAACGCGCCGACCAAGTCGGGCATCGATCCTCGTGGCGTCGACGCGCCCGGCGTGATCGACTTCGAATCCGTTCCGGGATTTCTTGCGGCACGGCAGCCCGGACTGCGCGTCTGGCAGGACATCGGACCGGAGTTCAAGCTGGCTGCCTCGGTCGAGAATGCCCAGACCGCGTTCTTCGGCGGGAATGTCCCGGCCGTCGGCACACCCGCCATCGGACCACAGGGCGTGCTGAACCCGAACCTTCAGGTCAACCTGACCGGTCCCGGCGGCAGCTTCTTCAACAACCTCAACAATGTCAGTCTGAATCAGGTGCCCGACATCACCGTCAAGGCAGCGTGGGACCCACGGCTCGGGCCCACCAAGCTGCATGTCGAGGCGTGGGCGCTCTACCGCCAGCTGTTCGATCGCTTCAACAACGCCAACCACACCTACGACACCGGAAGCTTCGGTGGACACATCTTCGCCGAGCTGATTCCGAAAACCCTCGATCTTCAGCTCTATGGCTCGCACGGCGTGCTCGGCCGTTTCACGGCAACGCCGTTCCCCGACGCGGCGGTGGCGCAGGACGGCACCATCCTCCCGCTGACGATCACGGCGGCCGCCGTCGGCCTGATCTGGCACGCGACGCCCAGCCTCGATGTCTACTCCTATGCAGGCCTCGAAAAGGCCAAGGCGAATTTCGCCAATGTTGGAACGGTGCCGTTCGGCTACGGCAATCCGCTCTACAACAACACCGGCTGCTTCACCGAAAACTCGCCGGCCGCGACCTGCAACGGCAACACCAGGGAGGTCCGGCAGATCACGACCGGGATCTACGACACCATCTACCAAGGCAGTTTCGGTACGCTGAGAGCCGGCCTGCAGTATTCCCACACGCAACGGTTCGCGTTCGCGGGCGTCGGCGGCGCTCCGAGGACGGACGACAACGTCGTCATGACGCAGATCCGGTACTATCCGTTCTAATCACGGAGCCACGCGGGCTCGTAGCCTGGATGGAGCGAAGCGCAATCCGGGAATCCTGTCTCAAGCGACGGAGGTCCCGGATTACGCTTGCGCTCCATCCGGGCTACTTCAGTGCTACGGCTTGTTGCCGAGCTGCGCGTGCGGCCGGCCGAAGTCGGGCGCGGCCGAGTCCTGGCCGATTTCGACGATGCCGCGGCGGATGGCGCGGGTGCGGGTGAAGTGGTCGAACAGTGCCTCGCCGTCGCCGCGGCGGATCGCGCGGGTGAGCTTTGCCAGATCCTCGGTGAAGGTGCCGAGCATCTCCAGCACGGCTTCCTTGTTGGCGAGGAAGACGTCGCGCCACATCGTCGGATCGGATGCCGCGATGCGCGTGAAGTCGCGAAAGCCGCCGGCGGAGAACTTGATGACCTCGGATTCCGTCACCTGCGCCAGCTCGTCGGCGGTGCCGACGATGGTGTAGGCGATCAGATGCGGCAGATGGCTGGTGATCGCGAGCACGAGATCATGATGATCCGGCGTCATGATTTCGACCTTGGCGCCCATCGCCGCCCAGAACGCACGCAGGCGATCGGTGGCCGCCGCATCAACGCCCTCCGGCGGGGTGAGGATGCACCAGCGGTTGATGAAGAGCTCGGCGAAGCCGGAATCGGGGCCCGAATGCTCGGTGCCTGCGACGGGATGCGCCGGCACGAAATGGATGCCTTTCGGCAGATGCGGCGCCATATCCCTGACGATGGCGCCCTTGACCGAGCCGACGTCGGAGATGATCGCGCCGGGCTTGAGATGCGGGGCGATCTCCTGCGCCACCGGGCCGCAGGCGCCGACGGGAATGCAGAGGATGACGAGATCGGCGTCCTTCACGGCTTCTGCATTGGTCGCCACGACCTGATCGACGATGCCGAGCTCCATCACGCGTGCGCGCGTCTTCTCCGAGCGCGCGGTGGTGACGATCTCGGAAGCCAGGCCCTGGAGCTTCGCGGCGCGCGCGATCGAGCCGCCGATCAGGCCGAAGCCGATCAGCGCGACGCGCTGGAAGTGCGGGGTCGCGCTCATCGTCCAGCCATGAAGTCGCGCAGGCCTTCGAGGACGAGGCGGTTGGCCTCCTCGGTGCTAATGGTCATGCGCAGCGAATGCGGCAGGCCGTAGTTCTTCAAGCCGCGCAGCACCAGCCCGCGCCTGGTGAGGAAGGCGTCGGCTGCGTCCGAGGTCTTGCCCTCGGTCGGGAAGTGGATCAGCACGAAATTGGCGACGCTCGGCGTCACCTTCAGCCCGAGCTTGCCGATCTCCTCGGTCAGCCAGTTGCGCCAGGTCTCGGTGAACTGCTTCGACATGGCCTGGTGCGCGGTGTCCTCGATCGCGGCAACGGCGGCGTACATGGCCGGCGTCGATACGTTGAAGGGACCGCGGATGCGGTTGACCGCATCGATGATGTGCTCGGGGCCGAACATCCAGCCGATGCGCAGTGCCGCAAGACCATGGATCTTGGAGAAGGTGTGGGTCACCACCGTGTTTTCGGTGGTCGCGACCAGCTCGATCCCCATCTCGTAATCGTTGCGCGAGACGTAGTCGCAATAGGCTGCGTCCAGCACCAGCAGCACGTGCGAGGGCAGGCCGGCGCGCAGGCGCTTGACCTCGTCGAACGGCACATAGGTGCCGGTCGGGTTGTTGGGGTTGGCGAGCCAGACCAGCTTTGTCTTCGGCGTCACCGCCTTTAGGATAGCGTCGACATCGCAGGTGAGGTTCTTCTCGGCCGCGATGACATTCTTCGCGCCGACCGCCATGGTCGCGATCGGGTAGACCAGGAAGCCATGCGTGGTCGAAATCGCCTCGTCACCGTGGCTGAGATAGGTGTGGGCGAGCAGGTTGAGGATCTCGTCCGAGCCGGCGCCGCAGATGATGCGGTTGGGATCGAGCCCGAAGGTGCGCCCGATCGCTTCGCGCAGCACGCGCGAGGTCCCTTCCGGATAGTCTTCCAGATGATCTGCCACGTTCTTGAACGCCTCGATCGCCTTCGGCGAGGGCCCGAACGGCGTCTCGTTGGCCGAAAGCTTGAACACCTTGCGGCCGGGCTCTGCCACTGGAGTCTTGCCGGGCGTGTAGGGCGCAATATCGAGAATGCCGGGATTCGGCACGGGGCGGGACATCTTCAACTCCGGACTGGCTTAAGCGGTTCGCGACTTACGATTTCGACCCGGTCGGGGGCACCGTATAGCGCGTTGCGTGGCTGCCGACGAGGGCCGTGGAGCGCACCGAGGCCCCCGCTTCGATCAGGGCAGCCTTGATCTTGTCGATGTTGCTTGTCGCGGTGACCGAGACCAGCAGCGCGGCACCGTCGAAGGCGGTGTCGGGCACCGCCACGATCTCGGCGAGCGGCGACAGGGCGCGCGCGACCTCCGCATTCCACCCAGAGACGCGGACGCTGAAGGTCTCGACCTCCGTCACCAGGGCGCTATCGGCGACGCGCGAGACCGCGAACACGGGCAACGCCGCCGGATGGTCGGCGCGCTCGACAAAGGGCAGCCGCGCGATGATTTTTGGTGCGCCGGCTTCTTCCAGCGACAGCCACCACGGCGTGCGGCTCGAAGTCGCCGAGACCAGCGCCAGATCGCCCTTGGACTTCGCGACGGCCTCGACCGCCGCCTGCGCGCTGAAATGCGCGACGTAAGGCACCGTGAAGCCGAAATGGAATCGCGCGGAATCGCGCATGGCCGGCTCGCTCGCCGAGATGTCGGCGTGCACCGAGAACGGGGCCTGGACATAGGTGAAGGTCGCGATGATGACGCGCCAGATGCTCTCGACCGTATCGAGCGGCAGGATGCCGCGATGACGCTGCACGAGGTCGCGCATCATGGAGGCCTCACGTGCTGGGCGGAACGCCGAGCCGACCTCCTGGGTCTGCTTCACCTGGATCAGGCGGTCGATGATGTCGCCGCGTTGCATCAGCAGGCGATGCATGCCCTCGTCGATCGCGTCGATCTCCTTGCGCAATTCCTGGAGTGATGGTGGCGCGGGCGGACGTTGGGACATGTCTGACAGGTGCTGTTGAGAGGCGTTCCAATGCGGATCAGTCGAGCCGTCACCGCTGTGATGGATATCCTGATTAGGCAGTCGGGGCTGCGAAAGCAAAGAGAAATGCAAAGGGAAATCGGGCCCTTTCCGCCCGTGGCGCGACAGGTGAATTTGGCTGATCCGGGCCGTGACTTGACGAAAACCGTCCAAGACGGTAGTTTTTACCCGTTCCGTGGTCATTTGAGCCGGCCGGCTTGCAGCCACGTTAAAAAACTCGCTAAACAGGCCGGGGACGCTTTCGATCCCGGCCGAACCTATCGTTCAGGCCGGGTTTTTCATGGCCTGATGTCAATGCGGTCACCACGACGACCGCAAACGAGGTCGATGGTCAGATGGTTGGCGTCCAGTCAATTCCGAGTCCCGCGATTACCGCCGACGAGCGGTCGCACGAGGTGGATCATCCGAGTTCGCACGTCGCGCAGTTTGGCTTGGAACAGCCGCTGCGGCTCGATTGCGGTGTCGATCTCAGCCCGTTCCAGATCGCCTACCAGACCTATGGCGAGCTGAATGCCGATCGCTCCAACACAATCCTGGTCTGCCATGCGTTGACCGGCGACCAGCACGTCGCCAATGTGCACCCTGTCACCGGCAAGCCCGGCTGGTGGGAGACTTTGGTCGGCTCGGGCCGACCGCTCGATCCCAGCGAGTATTTTATCATCTGCTCCAACGTGATCGGCGGCTGCATGGGCTCGACCGGTCCGGCTTCGATCAATCCGGCGACCGGCAAGGTTTGGGGCCTCGATTTCCCCGTCATCACCATCCCCGACATGGTGCGCGCGCAGGCGATGCTGATCGACCGGCTCGGCATCGACACGCTGTTCGCAGTCGTCGGCGGCTCGATGGGCGGCATGCAAGTGCTGCAATGGACGGCGGCGTATCCGAGCCGGGTGTTCTCCGCGCTGGCGATCGCCTGCTCGACACGACATTCGGCGCAGAACATCGCGTTCCACGAGCTTGGCCGCCAGGCGGTGATGGCCGATCCCGACTGGCACCATGGCGGCTATGCCGATCAAGGTATCCATCCGCATCGTGGGCTCGCTGTCGCCCGGATGGCGGCGCACATCACCTATCTCTCCGACGCCGCGCTGCATCGCAAATTCGGACGGCGGATGCAGGACCGCGAGCTGCCGACCTTCTCGTTCGACGCCGACTTCCAGGTCGAGTCCTACCTGCGCTACCAGGGCTCGTCCTTTGTCGAACGCTTCGATGCCAACTCCTATCTCTATCTGACCCGCGCGATGGATTATTTCGACATCGCCGGCGACCATGGCGGCGTGCTGGCGAAGGCGTTCGCGGGAATCCAGACCCGGTTCTGCGTGGTCTCCTTCACCAGCGACTGGCTGTTCCCGACCTCGGAATCGCGCGCACTGGTGCACGCGTTGAATGCGTCGAGCGCGCGGGTGTCGTTCGCCGAGATCGAGACCGATCGCGGTCACGACGCGTTCCTCCTCGACGTGCCCGAGTTCTTCGACATCGGCCGTGCGTTCCTGCAGTCGGCAGGCAAGGCGCGCGGGCTCACCGCCAAGAAAGCTTAAAGGACGGCTAGTCATGTCTGTACAGGAAGCGCTGCCGCTGGGCGGCCTTGCGACCGGGCAGCCCGGTGATTTTCGCGCCGACCATGTGCTGGTGGCCGAGATGGTCAAGCCGGGCTCGAAGGTGCTCGACGTCGGGTGTGGCGAAGGCGACCTGCTCCAGCTGCTGGAAACCCGCGGCATCGACGGCCGCGGCATCGAGCTGTCGCGCGAGGGCGTCAACCGCTGCGTCGCCAAGGGTCTTGCGGTGGTGCAGGGCGATGCCGACACCGACCTCGTGAATTATCCGGATGACGCCTTTGACTACGTGATCCTGTCGCAAACCTTGCAGGCGACGCGGCAGCCCAAGGTCGTGCTCGAGAATCTCTTGCGCATCGGCCGCCGCGCCATCGTGTCGTTCCCGAATTTCGGCTTCTGGAAGATGCGGCTCCAGCTCCTGATCGGCGGCCACATGCCGCGCACGGAGAACCTGCCGGCAAGCTGGTATGACACCGCCAACATCCATTTCTGCACCATCAAGGATTTCGTCGAGCTCTGCGACGCGATCGACGTCAAGATGGAACGTGCCGAGGCGCTCGACCTCTACGGCCGTCCGCTGCGGCTGCGGATGCCCTGGTGGGTGTGGAATCTGTTCGGCGAGCAGGGCGTGTTCTTGCTGACGCGCGGCGGCAGGAAGTAGGCCGACCCGTTACCCCATCTACGCGACGCAGTACCTGGTGACGCCTTCGCGCTAATGCGCCGCCAGTGACCTCGGGTCGCGCACCGGCCATCTTCCCGCTTCCACCAGCGTGACGAACCGTTCCACCGTTTCGTTGAACAGCGCTGGCTCTTCGAGATTGAGGACGTGACCGGACTTCGGAAACATGGCGAGCCCTGCCGCCGGCAGATGCTTCTTCAGGAACAGGCTTGCGCCCACGCACGGATCGTCCTCGTCGCCGCAGATGATGAGTGCCGGCGTCGTGGCCGCTCTGATCGCGTCCGTCATCGTAAAGATCGAGGGACGGCCGGCCTGGAAGCCGCGCATCGTCCGCGCCGATCCCTTGGCGTCGTGCCGCGCCAGGGCGGCATAGAAATCGGCGTGGCCGCGCGGGTCCTTCACCAGGAAGGGAATCCGGCTCGGCGCCTCGCGCGTGACTTTTGCGACTTCGGCTGAGCCGAGCATCTCGAATTGCTCCGCGTTGGCGCGGCACTGCTTGCGCCAGGCGTCGAGGTTCTCGATCTCCGAGCCTGAGCCGACGCCGGCGAGCGTCATCGACAGCGCACGTTGGGGCGCGTTGAGCCCGATCTGGAGCGACGAATAGGCGCCCATCGAGAGACCGACGAAGTGCGCGCGATCGATCTTCAGATGATCGAGCACCGCGAGCGCATCGGTATAGAAATGCGTGTAGCCGTAGACCTCGCCATCAGGCACGTCCGATGGCGTGTAGCCGCGCGCCGAATAGGTGATGCAGCGATGGCCGCGCGAAAAGTAGCGCATCTGCGGCTCCCAATTCGTGTAGTCGGCCGCGAACTCGTGCAGAAAAATAATCGGCGTGCCGGTGCCTGCTTCTTCGAAATAGAGGCGACAATTGTCCTTCGTGAGGGCGTGAGGCATCCGGTTTTCTCCCTGAGGTGGCTGCGGCATTGGAATGCCGTCCTGCGGTGAGCGCATACGACCCTAACACTTATTAATCATCGTAGAAAATCTCCGCGGCCGCGTCTTGTTCTCGCCACATCAGGATACTGATACAGCCCGCGGATGTCGGCCACCGCACGGGCCGATTGGGAAGTGGGGGTGTCACGAAGGATGAAGAATGTTCGAGTTGTTTGCGTCTCGCCTGTCGCGCTGTGTCGTCGCGCTGGCTGTTTTCTTCGCGGCGGTCGCCGCCTTCACTTCTCCGGCGTCAGCACGACCTCATCGTCATAGCGCAGAGCGCCACGCTTACGCGCATCACGCCAGCAGACATCATCATTACCGGCATGCACGCAGCTCGCGTTTCGATCGCGGCGCGGCGCAATTGCAGGCGAGCGGCTTCGGCAACACCTTCGCCAGCTATGACCCGAACGCCAATACCGGCGGCATCGCCATGAGCGGCAGCGGTGGCATCGCCATGAGCGGCAGCGGTGGAATGGCTATGAGCGGCAGCGGTGGAATGGCCATGCGGGGCAACGCAGGAATGGTTACCAGCGATAGCAGTGGGAAGATCACGCGCGCCAGCCGTCGAATCGCCACGAGGCGTGGCGGTGGGATGGCCACTAACGCGAATGACGGCGGCGTGGCCCATAGCGCCACGGGCAGCGGCGGCTTCGGCGGCGGATCGGGCCTCGTGTCCGAGGCGCGCCGCTATGTCGGCGGCAATCCGACCGGCCGCGGCAGCCTGTGGTGCGCGCGGTTCATGAACATGGTGCTTGAGAAGACCGGTCACCGTGGCACCGGCTCCGATATGGCGAATTCGTTCGCCCATTACGGGACGCGCGTCTCCGGTCCGCAGGTCGGCGCCATCGCAGTGATGTCGCGCGGCGGCCGGGGCGGCCATGTCGGCATCATCACCGGCGTCGACGCGCAGGGTAATCCGATCATGATCTCCGGCAACAACGGCAACCGCGTTCGCGAAGCACCGGTCTCGCGCGGCCGGATCTATGCGTATGTGATGCCGAACTGACGGCCGTCATTGCGAGGAGCGAAGCGACGAAGCAATCCAGACTGTCTCCGCAGATAGATATCTGGATTGCTTCGCTGCGCTCGCAATGACGGAGTACGTGGCGCCGGCGCCGCGTCACACCAGCTTCGGCTCTTCCAACGCAACCGCGTCGCCCACGCCGATGTCGCCGTCGGCGATCACCTCGGCATAGATGCCGCAGTCCATGTGGCCGAGATTGCTCGAGAGCGTGGTCGGGATTTCGAGATCGCGCCTGGCGGTCTCGGGGTCGACATTGGTAGCCGGGCAGCGCTTGATGCGCTTGACCACTTGCAGCCGGGCCTGTCCGATCGCGAGCGTCTGGCCGACGAGGTCGAGCTCGGACCAGGCCGGCCAGCCCTTCACGTAGAGATTGGCGCGGAAGCGCAGCGGGTGGACGGCGGCGCCGCCGAGCATGGTCTCGAGCGCGCGGACGCTGTCGAGATTGATGATGGACACGACCTTGCGGGCGACGTCGGAAAAGCTGTGGTTGCGGCCGGACAGGATCTTGGGCGGACCTTTCAGCTCTGGCTGAAAGTTCTGGCTGAAGTAGTCCTCGATGGCGGCGCGCCCGGCGGCGGTCTCGAGATCGCCGCTGGCGACGATCTGGCCGTCCTTGCGGATGGTCAGGCGGTTGGTCGCGTCCTCGAACCGGCTGTCGAGCGAAGCCAGCCGCTCATTGCGCGCCAGCATCAGGAACTGGATCTTCGGCTTCCACTGCGGCTGTTCCGGATCGAAGCCGCTTGGGCCGTTCTCAATGGCGTAGCGGCGGTCGGCGGGCAGGGTCTGGCCGGCTCGCAGGGAGACGCGGGGCAGGGGCTCCGGCGTCAGGCCCTTGATCGGATAACGGTAGAGGCCGGTGATCTCGGCGGTCTGGCTGGCTGTCATTGCGCTAGGGGTCATGCCGCTACTTAGGGGATTCGGCCCATCGGCGCCAAGCGGGCGGATCCGCGCACGAAATTGTGAACTCGCCTCTTCCGGTCCGAGGCCTCGCTTCCCACATCTGGGTCAGGCCGGCGCCAGCGCCGGCTGATAACGACCGTTGCCGGTTGAGAAACGTCAATGCGGTTATCGGAAACCCAATGAAGATGCCGTTTGGAGTGCCTTTGAGGGCTCCAGGGGCAGGCCGAGGGAAAGACCACGATATGAACATCGAAAAATATACCGAACGCTCCAGGGGCTTCGTCCAGTCCGCACAGTCGCTTGCGGTGCGCGAAGGGCACCAGCAGTTTTCGACCCTGCACGTCCTGAAAGTGCTGCTGGATGACAATGAAGGCCTCGCTGCCGGCCTGATCGACCGCGCCGGCGGCAATTCCCGCGCAATTCTGAAGGCGACCGAGGACGCCCTGAACAAGGTGCCGAAGGTCTCTGGCGGCGGCGCCGGCCAGATCTATCTGGCGCCCGAGCTCGCCCGCACCTTCGACGTCGCCGAAAAGGCCGGCGAGAAGGCCGGCGACAGCTTTGTCACGGTCGAGCGGCTGCTGCTCGGGCTCGCGCTGGAGAAGAGCAGCGAGGCGGGCGCGATCCTGGCCAAGGGCGGCGTCACCCCGCAAAACCTCAATGCGGCGATCGAAGCGCTGCGCAAGGGCCGGACTGCGGACTCCGCAACGGCCGAGAACGCGTATGACGCGCTGAAGAAATATGCCCGCGACCTCACCCAGGCAGCGCGCGACGGCAAGCTCGATCCGGTCATCGGCCGCGACGAGGAGATCCGCCGCACGATCCAGGTGCTGTCGCGCCGGACCAAGAACAATCCCGTCCTGATCGGTGAGCCCGGCGTCGGCAAGACCGCCATCGCCGAGGGCCTGGCGCTGCGCATCGTCAACGGCGACGTGCCGGAGAGCCTGAAGGACAAGAAGCTGCTGTCGCTCGACCTCGGTGCGCTGATCGCGGGTGCGAAGTATCGCGGCGAGTTCGAGGAGCGGCTGAAGGCCGTGCTCCAGGAGGTGATCGGGAGCGAGGGCAATTTCGTCCTGTTCATCGACGAGATGCACACGCTGATCGGCGCCGGCAAGGGCGATGGCGCGATGGACGCGTCCAACCTGCTGAAGCCTGCGCTCGCCCGCGGCGAGCTGCACTGCATCGGCGCCACCACGCTCGATGAGTACCAGAAGCACGTCGAAAAGGACGCAGCGCTGGCGCGGCGTTTCCAGCCGATCTTCGTCAGCGAGCCCTCGGTCGAGGATACGATCTCGATTCTGCGCGGGCTGAAGGACAAGTACGAGCAGCACCACGGCGTGCGGATCACCGATTCCGCGCTGGTCGCCGCCACGACGCTGTCCAACCGCTACATCACCGACCGCTTCCTGCCGGACAAGGCCATCGACCTCATGGACGAGGCGGCCGCGCGGCTCAAGATGCAGGTCGACTCCAAGCCGGAAGAGCTGGATTCGATGGATCGGGAAATCATCCGGCTGAAGATCGAACAGGAAGCATTGAAGAAAGAGAGCGATGCCGGTTCGAAGAGCCGCCTGCAGACCCTGGAGAAGGAGCTAGCCGATCTCGAGGAGAAGTCCGCGGCGCTCACCGCACGCTGGAGCGCGGAGAAGAACAAGCTCTCCGACGCCCAGAAGCTGAAGGCCGAGCTCGACGGCTTACGGGTCGAACTCGCCAACGCGCAGCGGCGCGGTGAATTCCAGAAGGCCGGTGAGCTGGCCTATGGCCGGATCCCCGAGCTCGAAAAGCAGCTTGCCGACATCGAGGCCAAGGAGAACTCCGGCGAGATGATGGAGGAGGCGGTCACCGCCAACCACATCGCGCAGGTGGTCTCGCGCTGGACCGGCGTGCCCGTCGACAAGATGCTGGAAGGCGAGAAAGACAAGCTCCTGCGGATGGAGGACTCGCTCGGCAAGCGCGTCGTCGGCCAGGCCGAAGCCGTACGTGCGGTCGCGACCGCCGTGCGCCGTTCGCGCGCGGGGCTGCAGGACCCGAACCGGCCGACCGGCTCGTTCATGTTCCTGGGGCCCACCGGCGTCGGCAAGACCGAGCTGACGAAAGCGCTCGCCGAGTATCTGTTCAACGACGAGACCGCGATGGTCCGGCTCGACATGTCCGAGTACATGGAGAAGCACTCGGTCTCGCGGCTGATCGGCGCGCCTCCGGGCTATGTCGGTTATGACGAGGGCGGTGCGCTCACCGAAGCGGTGCGGCGCCGGCCCTACCAGGTCGTGCTGTTCGACGAGATCGAGAAGGCGCATCCTGACGTGTTCAACGTGCTGTTGCAGGTGCTCGACGACGGCCGCCTCACCGACGGCCAGGGCCGCACCGTCGACTTCCGCAACACGCTGATCATCATGACCTCGAACCTCGGTTCGGAGTTTCTGGTGAACCAGCCGGAGGGCGAGGACACCTCGGCCGTGCGCGAGCAGGTGATGGGAATGGTGCGGTCGCACTTCAGGCCAGAGTTCTTGAACCGCGTCGACGAGATCATCCTGTTCCATCGCTTGCAGAGGAGCGAGATGGGCCGGATCGTCGAGATCCAGTTCGCGCGGCTGCAGAAGCTCTTGACCGATCGCAAGATCGTGCTGACGCTCGACGCTGCGGGCCGCGACTGGCTCGCCGCCAAGGGCTGGGATCCCGCCTACGGCGCACGGCCGCTCAAGCGCGTGATCCAGCGTCACGTTCAGGATCCGCTCGCCGAGATGATCCTGGCCGGCGACGTCAAGGACGGCGATACCGTTGCGATCTCGTCCGAAGGCAACGTGCTGACCTTCAACGGCAAGGCGCCGCAGACCGCGGAGATCGCCCAGTTCGAGGCGCCGGTGTCGAAGCGGAAGCTGAACTGAGCGCCGGCAATTCAAGCCTGAAGCAAAAAGCCGCCCCGAAGAGGTCAATCTCTCCGGGGCGGTTTGTTTTGCGGGTTGTTGACGATGTTGCTGCAGCCGGAGTGTGGTCTGGCTAGGACGTGCAATCTTTGCGGTGCGGCCCTGCCGGCATATGCAATCCATCTACAATTTCGACGCGCGGGGACTTATTTCTTCGTGACCTTGTAGATCGCGTTCTCGATGTCAGAAGAGAAATAGATCGTGCCGGATTCCCCGATGCCAACGCCCGTCGGGATATGCGTCGGCAGCCCTCCGGGCGCACCGCTCAGGCCGATCGGGAGATTGGCCGCGATCTCGGTGATCGTGCCGCTCTCCGGTGCGATCTCGATCAACCGATTCGCGCCGACCTCCGCCACGATCAGCTTGCCGTCGCTGGCGCGTGCGATGCCTTCGGGCATTTTCAGGTCCTTGGCGATGACCGTCTTCTCGCCGTTGCTCTCGATCATCGAGACGACGCCGGAAAAGGCTTCGGTGGCATAGACCTCGCCGCGCGATCCGGCGACCAGCCCGACCGGACCCTCGAGTCCGCCGATCAGCGTGGTGCGGTCCTTGCCGTGCTCGCCGCTGACGCGGACCAGCGATTTGGTGCCGAGCTCGGCCACCAGGATGCTGCCGTCCGCGAGCACGAGCGCGTCATGCGGCGCCTTGAAGCCGTGCAGCATGTCGCGGGTGGCGCCGGTCTTGCCGTCGATCACCTGCACCGTGCCGGTGAACCAGCTCGACAGGACCACGTCGTTGCCCTTCGCCGTCGCGCTCATCGGATATTCGAGCGTGACGCCGGCGGCGTGCATGCGCGCCTTCTCGGTGACTTCGCCGGTCGCGCCGTCTACCGTGCGATAGGCGAACACGTCGGCGACGTGGATTGTATCCTTGCCGTTCTCCGACGTGACGCCGATGCCGCCGGGCAAAGCGAGCTTGCCGATGATGACCTGCCGCGCCTGGCCGGTCGCCGGATCGACCTCCTGGATGCCGTTGTCGGCCATGTTGGAGACGTAGATGCGGTCCTTGTCGTCGATCGCGAGATTGTCCAGCGACGGCTTCAATTGCGCGACCATGGTCTTGGTGCCCGACTTGGGATCGACCCGAACGAGCTGGCCGAGCGCGGTGTCGACCACCCAGAGATTGCCCTTGGAATCGAAGTTCACCGCGGCCGGGACCTTGAAGCCGTCGGCGACGACGGTCAGCTCGGCCTTGTCGACGTCGATCTTTGCGACCTGTCCCTTGAACCAGAGCGGACCGTAGAGCTTGTCGTCAGGGCCGAACTCGAAGCCGTTGAGGCCGCCCATCTTCTCCATGATCTGGCGCGGCGGTTTGACGCCCTCGACATCGATCTCATAGAGCGTGTCGCCGAGGAAGACGGTGGTGGCGTAGAGTCTGCCATCCTTGCGGAAGGCGAGCGAATTGATGCCGGGAAGGCCGGAAGCGAGCTTCTTGATCGGGCCGTCGCCCTTGCGCGAGTAGAGATCGCCGGCCAGGAAGCCGGTCCAGGCCATGGTGCCGTCGGGCGCGAATGCGATGTCGTCGGCCATTCCGACCGGAGCTGGGATTGCAACCTTGGCGGTACCGCCGGCGATGTCGACCTCGTAGAGCGCCGCGCCCGCGACGCTGCCGGCAAACAGATGGCCGGCCTTGTCGATCGCAAGCCCGTGCACGCCGTGGAACGCGGAGCCGGGGACGAGCTTGGTGACCTCCCAGTTTTCGGCCGAAACACTGGTGGCGGAGACAATCGCAGCAACGAAGGCTGCGCAGGCGAGCCTGTTCTTCATGGCGAGACCTCCCGTTTTTTGGAAAGTATTCGCTCCTCATGCCGCTTTGGCAAACGAAACTTGACGTTGTGATGCCGCCAGGCGAGCTCCGCGCGACAACGTCAAAACCGGATCGTGTTTGAAGATGATCGGCCGATCTCGGCCGGTCGCCGGCTTTTACCTGTTGGTGACCTGCAACGGACCGCCGGTTGCGTCCGACATCCGGGCGATGGCGCCGGCGCGGCCGCTCATCATGCCGTCGAGCCGGTCGCGCTCCTTCTCGAAGCCGGCCAGCATCGGGCCTTCCAGCGAGCGGCCGCGCGGCAGTTTCACACGGAGCGGATCGACGAAGCGGCCGTTGACCAGGATTTCGTAGTGGACGTGCGGGCCGGTCGACGCGCCGGTCGAACCGACGAAGCCGATCACCTGGCCCTGCCGCACCTTCTTGCCGGGCTCCATGCCCTTGGCGAAGGCCGACATATGGCCATAGGCGGTCTCGTAGCCGTTGTTATGCTTGATGCGGATGTATTTACCGTAGCCGCCTTCGGGGCCGGCCTTCTCGATCACGCCGTTGCCGGAGGCGAAGATCGGCGTGCCATAGGAGGTCGCCCAGTCGACGCCGGTATGCATCTTCACGTAGCCGAGGATGGGGTGACGGCGGCCGCCGAAGCCGGAGCGCATGATGGCGTTGTTGACGGGCTTGCGCACCAGGAACTTCTTCGCGCTCTTGCCGGTCTCGTCATAGTAGTCGACGACGCCGTCGTCGGGGCTCTGGTAGCGGTAGTATTTCTTGGTCTCGCCGCCGAGCGTGAGCGAAGCGAACAGCACGTCGTTCTTTTCGCTCGCCGTCACGCCTTCGTCTTCGCCGGCGTAGAACACGTCGAATGAATCGCCCGGCGCCACCTTGCGCTGGAAATCGACGTCGTAGGAGTAGATCTTGATCATGTCGTCGATGACGGGCATCGGCACTTTGTTGCGCATCGCGGTCTCGTAGATGCTCTGGTAGAGCCGCACGCCCGTGCCGTCATCGTCGTCATCGTCGTCGCTGTTGGCGTTCGCCGCCGCGTCGGCGACGGTATTCATGCTGGAAACGTCGACCGCGACGTATTTGCCGAGATCGGACAGCGCCGCGATCGCCTCGACCATGGTCTCGTTGGCGATGACGACGCGGTAGGGCTGCAGACGGGCGCCGGGGCTTGCGGGCGCCATCAGGATGCGCAGCTTCTCGCCTTCCTTCAGGCCGCCGTCGCGGCCGCGCGGACCGAGCGTCGCGGTGATCGCCTTGATCTCCTCGGCCGTGGCGCCGAGATCGCGCAGCACGCCGGCGACGCTGTCGCCCTTCTTGACCACGTGGACGCGTTCGCCGTTGGGATTGCCGCCGGTGATCTGTTCCTTGGTCTTCGGCAGCAGCGTGACATTTTCCGGCACCACGCGCGTCTCGAAGCCGGCATAGGGATCGGACGGCGACACTTCGGTGGCGTAGGCGCTTCTGATGTCGGACGGGCCGGTCGCGCCGGAGACGTCGGCCGCAGCATTGGAGAGTGCGGCGTAGCGCACCCCGCCATTGCCGCGCCAGTTCGCGGCATCACGGACCCGCATCAGGATGTCGTCGAGCGCCACCACTGCGGAAATCTTGGCTTTCGGCAGCACCTGGGAGAGGTCCTTGGTGACGAACGAGACCTCGGCGTCGGGTTCGACGGCTTCCGGATTGTTGGGATCCTCGGATGCCGCCTTCGGATCGGAGCCGACATCGGTGAGAAGGCGCTGGGCGTTGAATGGCGGGATCTTCGCCGACAGGTCGCTCGTCGTCATCGACAGATTGCCGGCAATCCTGATGAAGGGACGCACCCGCATCACGTCGCGGTTGCCGACGCGGGCAACGGTCGAGACGCGCACGATGTTGCGCGAGGCTGTGGATTCGTTCGGGGGCGGCAGGCGGTCGCTCTTGTGCAGCGTGGCGGCGCGGTCGGCTGCGCCGAATGCGCCGCGCAGCGCGCCTTCGACGCGCTCCGGCACCTTGGCGAAGGTCATCTCGCCGTCGAGCGAAGCGAAAACGGCGCCGCCGATCAGGGCTGCGCCGCAGAGTCCGGTCAAGATTGTCCCGCTGAACCATTGCACCGAGACGCGGCGGCGGTCGATGACGGCGGCTTCGGAACCATCGACGGACAGCGGCGGCTCGTGGCCGAGATCGATGATCCCGGTCTCACGTCCGTAAGCGCCGCGTGACGTCCTGTGGTTCAACCCAAGTCCCCCAATCAACGACCCGAGAGCCCGATTTCGAGCAGCCCCGTTCTGAGCAGCCCTGTTTCGAGCCCCTCCTTACGCCGCCCTCTTCGGGGCGTCTCCGGAAAAGGCAAAGCCGCATAGGCGTCCGCGGTCAGAAGGCCCAGATGACGGACCGGCCGAAATTACGAACAGCTAAGCGGAAAAAGATCTCTCGATGTGTCTCGAATGTCTGAAGAAGGCTGCTTCATCGGATGATCGCCTCCCTCTGACCCCACACAAACCGCCGGCAGCCCCCACTGGCATCCCTGCGATTCAAGCTTTGTCTGTATCAGAACGCCGGGGGATTGTGGCTCAAGTACGGCGCCTAATATGGAAAAGTTTCCCGAACGACTGGGCGCCAGGGGCCTTCCAGGGGCGGGGGCTCCCAGCCGCGTTCAAGGCGCCTCCATGCCGCCTCCGGACCCCCTCGGGCCCAAACTTTTTTTGAGTTTTTTCTCCGCGCCGGCCCGATCCGGCCGCTCGGCGTCCTTCTAACCCGCTGTAATCGCGCAGATTTTTTTAACAATCCACCGTGCGACGATTTTCTGACAATGGTCGTTGACAACCCCGATGGGTGGGGCCTATAACCCGACCACTGAGCGCGGCGCCGCCGGGTCACTGACCAAGGCGAGCGAACGCGCCACTGATGCTCCTCACCTTGTTGAGTGACACAACAGTCGACGTAAGTCGATTGGAGTTCATCCATCGTCGGTAAGGGTGTCGGAACCCTTCCTCTCTGGAAGGTTGGGGCCTCCTGGTCCCGGGCTGTTTGACAAGTGAAGATGAAGAAAGAGAAACGTGGACGGCGGAGTCCTTGCGCCTCTCGGATACTGAAGAGCTTCGGCTTTTGAGTTCTGAGAGGGGACGAAAGACTTCGGCGGTACACGTTTTAAGGTTACACCATCGTTGCCAGCGATGTGAATCGCGGGCAGCTCATCGACTTCGGTTGATGAAAAATGGTGGGACCTCGTCAAAACGTTGTGATCAGCCGGTTCAAAGTTCAAGTCCAACTTGAGAGTTTGATCCTGGCTCAGAGCGAACGCTGGCGGCAGGCTTAACACATGCAAGTCGAGCGGGCGTAGCAATACGTCAGCGGCAGACGGGTGAGTAACGCGTGGGAACATACCTTTTGGTTCGGAACAACACAGG
Organism: Bradyrhizobium sp. 40; assembly: GCF_023100925.1. NCBI lineage: Bacteria > Pseudomonadati > Pseudomonadota > Alphaproteobacteria > Hyphomicrobiales > Nitrobacteraceae > Bradyrhizobium > Bradyrhizobium sp. 40. The sequence goes on along the minus strand of NZ_CP064688.1, from coordinate 6,570,127 downwards.
GAAACTTGTGCTAATACCGGATAAGCCCTTACGGGGAAAGATTTATCGCCGAAAGATTGGCCCGCGTCTGATTAGCTAGTTGGTGAGGTAATGGCTCACCAAGGCGACGATCAGTAGCTGGTCTGAGAGGATGATCAGCCACATTGGGACTGAGACACGGCCCAAACTCCTACGGGAGGCAGCAGTGGGGAATATTGGACAATGGGCGCAAGCCTGATCCAGCCATGCCGCGTGAGTGATGAAGGCCCTAGGGTTGTAAAGCTCTTTTGTGCGGGAAGATAATGACGGTACCGCAAGAATAAGCCCCGGCTAACTTCGTGCCAGCAGCCGCGGTAATACGAAGGGGGCTAGCGTTGCTCGGAATCACTGGGCGTAAAGGGTGCGTAGGCGGGTCTTTAAGTCAGGGGTGAAATCCTGGAGCTCAACTCCAGAACTGCCTTTGATACTGAGGATCTTGAGTTCGGGAGAGGTGAGTGGAACTGCGAGTGTAGAGGTGAAATTCGTAGATATTCGCAAGAACACCAGTGGCGAAGGCGGCTCACTGGCCCGATACTGACGCTGAGGCACGAAAGCGTGGGGAGCAAACAGGATTAGATACCCTGGTAGTCCACGCCGTAAACGATGAATGCCAGCCGTTAGTGGGTTTACTCACTAGTGGCGCAGCTAACGCTTTAAGCATTCCGCCTGGGGAGTACGGTCGCAAGATTAAAACTCAAAGGAATTGACGGGGGCCCGCACAAGCGGTGGAGCATGTGGTTTAATTCGACGCAACGCGCAGAACCTTACCAGCCCTTGACATGTCCAGGACCGGTCGCAGAGATGTGACCTTCTCTTCGGAGCCTGGAACACAGGTGCTGCATGGCTGTCGTCAGCTCGTGTCGTGAGATGTTGGGTTAAGTCCCGCAACGAGCGCAACCCCCGTCCTTAGTTGCTACCATTTAGTTGAGCACTCTAAGGAGACTGCCGGTGATAAGCCGCGAGGAAGGTGGGGATGACGTCAAGTCCTCATGGCCCTTACGGGCTGGGCTACACACGTGCTACAATGGCGGTGACAATGGGACGCTAAGGGGCAACCCTTCGCAAATCTCAAAAAGCCGTCTCAGTTCGGATTGGGCTCTGCAACTCGAGCCCATGAAGTTGGAATCGCTAGTAATCGTGGATCAGCACGCCACGGTGAATACGTTCCCGGGCCTTGTACACACCGCCCGTCACACCATGGGAGTTGGTTTTACCTGAAGACGGTGCGCTAACCAGCAATGGAGGCAGCCGGCCACGGTAGGGTCAGCGACTGGGGTGAAGTCGTAACAAGGTAGCCGTAGGGGAACCTGCGGCTGGATCACCTCCTTTCTAAGGATGGTTCTTCAGAAGCTTGCTTCTATCGAACCGTTTTAGAAACATCAGTGGCCAACGGTCGTCAGGATCGTTGAGCTGCATTGGCGGGATTTCGCCGTCTTCGTTTCTCTTTCTTCGCGGACGAACACGCGCTGGGGCTGCAACCTTGCAGAATCCCTGGTCCTTGACTGGATATGCGTTAGGGGCTTGTAGCTCAGTTGGTTAGAGCGCGCGCTTGATAAGCGTGAGGTCGGAAGTTCAAGTCTTCCCAGGCCCACCACACTCATCGAGTGAGCATTCGTCTTCTGGTTACGGGGCCATAGCTCAGCTGGGAGAGCGCGTGCTTTGCAAGCATGAGGTCGTCGGTTCGATCCCGTCTGGCTCCACCAGATGGTTTGATCACCGACTACTCATACCGTCGTCCGCGAAACATCACTTCGCACTTACTAGTCCGGATGGACAGTAAGCTGCGTGATTTCTGACATCGTAAAGAGGAGATCGATCCGAGTTGGATCGGGCAACAAGTAATTGTTGCGCGATACTCCATTATCTCCGGATCATTTCGGCGCTCGTGCGTCTTTTAGCGTAGCTCACAAGGCTGCATTGAAAGACAAGCGAGTTGTAAATGATCCTTTTAGCGAAGCTTGACCGCCTCGCTATCGGAACGATCTTACGAAGCAAGCTGGTCTTTCTAATCATTGTCCGGCTGCAGATAGCGTTCATCGAGGGCGCGTGCCGCAAGGTAATTCTGCAGACAACATTCTGCCGAGTGTGTGGACATTGATAATGAGAGCAATCAAGTGCCTTAAGGGTGTTCGGTGGATGCCTTGGCGCTGAGAGGCGATGAAGGACGTGCTACGCTGCGATAAGCCGTGGGGAGCTGCGAAGAAGCTTTGATCCATGGATTTCCGAATGGGGAAACCCACCTTCGATAGCCGGAACTCCAAGACCTCAGTCGAAAGACTGTGGTGTGGGGTTCGAACAGAAATGTGAGATGCCTAAGCCTTTAGATTTCGATCGAAGAGGTTTTGGATTTCCGGTTATCAAAAGAAGGTATGAGACTTCTGAATACATAGGAGGTTTCAAGCAAACCCAGGGAACTGAAACATCTAAGTACCTGGAGGAAAGGACATCAACAGAGACTCCGTTAGTAGTGGCGAGCGAACGCGGACCAGGCCAGTGATACATCAAAGACAATCGGAACCAGTCAGGAAAGCTGGGCCTTAGAGGGTGATAGCCCCGTACGAGTAATGCGATGATGTATCCACGAGTAAGGCGGGACACGTGAAATCCTG